>CANFLU010000041.1 GCA_947447975.1 Comamonadaceae bacterium
CCTGCTGTTCACCATGATCGAGCGCCTGCAAAAGCGCCCGCCTGTCACCTACACCACCTTCCAGGCGCGTGACTTGGGTGGCGATACCGCAGAACTCTTCAAAACTGCCGCGCGTCAGGCCTTCGAGCGCTTTGCGCCACAAGCCATGCTGGTGGGTTCGTCTTGTACCGCCGAGCTGATTCAGGACGATCCAGGCGGCTTGTGCAAGGCCTTGGATCTGCCAGTGCCGGTCGTGGCTTTGGAGTTGCCTTCTTACCAACGCAAAGAAAACTGGGGCGCTTCCGAAACTTTTTACCAGTTGGTGCGCCATTTGTCCAAACCCCGCAGCCAAGCGCCGCAAGAAGGGCGCGTTCCCAGCTGCAATATTTTGGGCCCCAGCGCCTTGGGCTTTCGCCACCGCGACGACCTCACCGAAATTCGCAAATTGCTCACCGACATGGGCATCGCCATCAACGTGGTCGCCCCGCAAAGCGCCACCCCGGCGGACTTGGCCCGTCTGGCAGACGCTGATTTCAACGTCGTGCTCTACCCGGAAATCGCCAGGCTCAGTGCGCAATGGTTGGAGCGCAGCTACGGCCAAGCTTTCACCAAAACCATCCCCATCGGCGTCGGCGCCACGCGCGCTTTTGTGCGCGAAGTCGCGGGCCTGGCCGGCCTGGACCCCGAGGTGGCGTTGGCCAAGGTGAATTCTCGCGCGCAGTGGTATGCCCGCTCGGTCGATTCCACCTACCTCACCGGCAAACGTGTATTCGTGTTCGGTGATGCCACGCATGCCGTGGCGGCGGCCAAAGTGGCTGCCGAGGAAATGGGTTTTGCGGTCGTCGGCATAGGCACCTACAGCCGCGAATTTGCGCGCGAAGTGCGCGACGCCGCCAAGCTCTATGGTGTCGAGGCGCTGATCAGCGACGACTACCTGGAAATCGAATCGCGCATTGCCGAGCTGCAGCCCGAGCTGGTGCTGGGCACGCAAATGGAGCGCCACATCGCCAAGCGCCTGGGCGTGCCTTGCGCGGTGATATCTGCCCCGGTACATGTGCAGGATTTTCCGGCCCGCTATGCGCCGCAAATGGGCTTTGAGGGCGCCAACGTCCTGTTTGACACCTGGGTCCATCCGCTGATGATGGGGCTGGAAGAACACCTGATCGGCATGTTCCGTGGCGATTCCGAATTCCATGAAGACGCCGCGCCATCACACCTAGGCGGCGCCGCGCGCATGCAGCCTGCGCCCGAGCCTGTGGTGGTCGCGATTGAGGCGGCGCCAGCAACCGTGCAAGAAGCGGTCACGCTGACCGTGGCCGCTGACAAAACCAACACCGGCGGAGCCTGCACCTGGGACGCTGGTGCCGAGAAAGAATTAAAAAAAATACCGTTCTTCGTGCGCGGCAAAGCCCGGCGAAATACCGAACGCTACGCATCCGAGCGCGGCCTATCGGTAATTACGGTGGAGACCCTCTATGACGCTAAAGCTTACTTCGCCCGGTAAAGCCGCAGCGCTGCGCAACACCACCCCGATCAAGGTGGTGATTGTGACCATGGACACGCATCTGGCCAGCTCGGTCAACCGCGCGCGCCATACGCTGGGCCGCGAGTTTCCAGGCCTATCGCTCAGTCTGCACGCCGCATCCGAATACGCCGGCAACGAGGCCTTAATTGCACGTTGCAAAGCCGATATCGCGCAGGCCGACATCGTGGTAGCTGGCATGTTGTTTTTGGAAGACCACTTCCTGCCCATCCTCGATGACTTGCGCCAGCGCCGCATGCAGTGCGACGCCATGATTTGCATGGCCAGCGCCACCGAGGTGACCCAGCTCACCCGCTTGGGACAATTCGACATGGGCAAGCCCGCTAGCGGCCCCATGGCCTTGCTCAAGAAATTGCGCGGCAGCAAAGAAAAAGCCGCCACCGGGGGCGCCGCGCAAATGAAAATGCTGCGGCGCTTGCCGCAAATACTGCGCTTTATTCCGGGCACTGCGCAGGACGTGCGCTCCTACTTCCTGACCATGCAATATTGGCTAGGTGGTTCGGACGACAACGTGCTAAACCTGCTGCGACACGTCATCGACCGGGGTGCGGATGGTCCGCGCAAAGTCTTGCGCGGTACGGTCAAAGTCGCGCCGCCGGTGGATTACCCGGAAGTCGGTGTCTACCACCCGCGCATGGCCGGACGCTTTAGCGAAGACGTACACGTACTGCCGCGTCCCGAAGGCCTGCCTGCACGTGGCACCGTGGGCATTTTGCTGATGCGTTCGTACTTGCTTGCAGGCAATGCCGGGCATTACGACGGCGTGATTGCCGCGCTCGAAGCACGCGGCCTGCGCGTCATTCCAGCTTTTGCGGCGGGCTTGGATTCGCGGCCTGCGATAGAAGCTTTTTTCATGAAAAACGGCCAACCGGTGATAGACGCCGTGGTATCACTCACCGGTTTCTCGCTGGTTGGTGGTCCGGCCTACAACGACGCCAAAGCCGCTGAAGAAGTGTTGGCCCAGCTCGACGTGCCCTACGTCGCTGCACATCCCGTAGAGTTTCAAACCCTGGATCAATGGGGCGGCTCCGACCGTGGGCTGCTGCCGGTGGAAAGCACCATCATGGTGGCCATTCCTGAGCTCGATGGCGCCACAAGCCCTATGGTTTTTGGGGGGCGCCCTGGTGCGCCCGGTGTCACCTGCACCGGCTGCCACCATGCCTGTACCTTTGGGCCTAGTACCAGCGCGCAAGACATGCATTCCTGCCCTGAGCGCGCCCTGATGCTCGCCGCCCGCGTGAGCAAACTGGTGGCGCTAAAACGCAGCCAGCGCCAGGAGCGCAAGGTCGCCGTCGTCTTGTTTAATTTCCCGCCCAATGCCGGCAATATCGGTACGGCCGCATTTTTGGCGGTGTTTGAATCGCTGTGGTACACCTTGGCGGGCATGAAGGCCCAGGGCTACCAAGTGGATATGCCGGACTCGGTCGACGCCCTGCGCGATGCCTTGTTACACGGCAATGCCATGCAATACGGCGCTGATGCCAATGTGCACACACTCATCAGCGCCGATGACCATGTCAAGCGCGAGCGCTGGCTCAAGGAGATCGAGGCGCAGTGGGGCCCGGCGCCGGGCCGCCAGCTCAGCAACGGCAGCTCTATCTTTGTGCTGGGCAAACAATTTGGCAATGTGCTGGTAAGCGTACAGCCTTCGTTTGGTTACGAAGGCGACCCCATGCGCTTGCTGTTCGAAAAAGGCCTGGCTCCCACGCATGCCTTCTCGGCCTTTTACCGCTACCTGCGGGAAGACTTTGCAGCCCATGCAGTGCTGCACTTTGGCACCCACGGCGCACTCGAATTCATGCCCGGCAAGCAAACTGGCATGAGTGGCACCTGCTGGCCCGATCGCTTGATCGACGACCTGCCCAATGTGTATTTCTACGCCTCCAACAACCCATCCGAAGGCGCGATCGCCAAACGCCGCTCTGGCGCCACCTTAGTGAGTTACCTCACGCCTCCGGTCACGCAAGCTGGGCTGTACAAAGGCCTGAACGAACTCAAAGTTTCGCTCGAGCGCTGGCGCGGCCTAGAGCCCGGTAATTCCGCGCGAGAAGGCTTGGCGGTGATCATCCAAGCGCAAGCTTCCGAACTGGATTTATGCAAGCCCGAGCCCGTTTGGGACACCGCCATGGGCGCTGCGCTGGACGCGCAGGTACTGCGTTTGTCGCAAGAAGTGCTGGAGCTGGAATACACCCTCATCCCCCATGGCCTGCATGTGGCTGGGCGTCCGCCCAGCGCGGCCCAGCGGGTGGACATGTTGCTGGCCATGGCGGACGCCAATCACGGAGTGCAGTTAGACCGGGTCGCCGTAGAAGCCTTGGTGCAAGGCCAGTCGCCCGAGCGCGCCTTGGTCGCCGCCGGTTTGCCACGCAACCACGACAGTTTGGACGTATTGCGGGCTTTGGTGGAACCGCAGGCGCTGATGGCGGTCGATGCCGAAGTACCCGCCTTGCTGCGCGCCCTCGATGCGCGCTATATCCGCCCCGCGCCCGGCGGCGATGTGTTGCGTACGCCTGCGGTCTTGCCCACCGGTCGCAACATCCACGGCTTTGATCCCTTCCGTATTCCCAGTGCAATGGCGGTGCGTGACGGCAAAGCCCATGCGCAGTTGCTGTTGGAGCGCCACTGCGCCGATGGCAACCCGCTGCCTGAGTCGATTGCTATGGTGCTCTGGGGCAGCGACAACCTGAAAAACGAAGGCGCACCGATTGCGCAGGCCCTGGCCTTGATGGGCGCCCTGCCGCGCTTTGACAGCTATGGCCGCATCGCCGGTGCCAGCCTGATTCCGCTGGCCGAGTTGGGCCGCCCACGCATCGACGTGGTCATCACGCTCTCGGGTATTTTCCGCGACCTCATGCCTTTGCAGATCAAGCTGCTGGCCGAGGCCGCTTTCTTGGCCGCCAGCGCCGACGAGCCGCTAGAGATGAATTGGGTGCGCAAGCACTCGCTGGCCTACCAGCAAGAACACGGTTGCACGTTAGAGATCGCCGCGCTGCGCGTCTATGGCAATGCCGAAGGCGCTTATGGCTCCAATGTCAACAACCTCGTCGAGAGTAGCCGTTGGGGCGACGAGGACGAAATTGCCGAAACCTACAAGCGCCGCAAAGGTTTTGCCTATGGCCGCGCCGGTCAACCAGTACAGCAGACTGCGCTCTTGCAAACCGCTTTGGCCGATGTGCAACTCACCTACCAAAACCTGGACTCGGTGGAGCTGGGTGTTACCACGGTAGACAATTATTTCGACACTTTGGGTGGCATTACCCAAGCGGTCAGAGTCGCGCAGGGCGGCAAGACGCCGCCGGTCTATATCGGCGACCAGACCAAGGGCAATGCGTCCGTACGCTCGCTGCGCGAGCAAGTCTCTATCGAAACCCGCACCCGCATGCTCAACCCCAAGTGGTACGAAGGCATGCTAGAGCACGGTTACGAAGGCGTGCGCCAAATTGAAGCGCATGTCACCAACACCATGGGCTGGTCGGCCACCACCGGCCAGGTACAGCCCTGGGTCTACAAACAATTGTCCGAGACTTTCATGCTCGACCCGCAGATGCGTGAGCGTCTTGCCAAACTGAATCCGACAGCCTCTGCCCGTGTCGCCAACCGATTGCTAGAAGCATCGGAGCGCAACTACTGGCAACCGGATGAAGCGACTTTGCAGGCGTTGCGCAACGCCAGCGAAGAATTAGAAGATCGCCTAGAAGGCGTATACGAAGGAGCTAACGCATGACTGTTGAAACATTGCCATTCCCTACGGTAAAGCGCAACACGCGCTTGGACGGCGAGGGCAGCCTGCAAGTGCAGCTTGATCCGAATGTGAAGATCGGTAACGCCAAGGTGTTTGCCATTTATGGCAAAGGCGGTATTGGTAAGAGCACCACTTCGTCGAACCTCTCAGCGGCCTTTTCCAAATTGGGCAAGCGGGTGCTGCAAATCGGTTGTGACCCTAAGCACGACAGCACTTTTACCCTGACCAAAAAAATGTTGCCCACGGTGATCGATGTGCTCGAGACCGTGGACTTCCATGCCGAAGAGCTGCGGGTGGAAGACTTTGTGTTTGAAGGCTACAACGGCGTCATGTGCGTCGAAGCCGGTGGCCCGCCCGCCGGTACCGGATGTGGTGGTTATGTGGTGGGACAAACCGTCAAGCTCCTCAAAGAACACCATTTGCTCGAAGATACCGACGTGGTGATTTTTGACGTGCTGGGCGATGTGGTGTGTGGCGGCTTTGCAGCCCCCTTGCAGCATGCGGATAAGGCCTTGATCGTGACGGCCAACGACTTTGATTCCATCTTCGCGATGAACCGTATCGTGCAAGCCATTGGCGCCAAGGCGAAAAACTACAACGTACGCTTAGGCGGCGTGATCGCCAACCGCAGCGCAGCCACCGACCAAATCGATAAATACAACGATCGCATTGGCTTAAAGCTCGCCGCGCACTTCCCGGACTTGGATGTGATCCGGCGCAGTCGCCTCAAAAAATCTACGCTTTTCGAGATGGAGCATTCACCCGAACTCGAAGCGGTGCAAAAAGAATACATGCGCCTTGCCGCCAGTCTGTGGCTGGGCGGCGAGAGCTACAACGCCGTGCCCATGAAGGACCGCGATATCTTTGACCTCTTGGGCTTTGATTGAGGCCAGCGCCATGAGCCATGTGACCTACCAGGAACGACGCGGCCAGATCGAAAATTATTTCGACCGCACCGCCGCGGCCGCCTGGGCCACGCTGACCTCGGATGCACCCGTGGGCCGTATCCGCACAACGGTGCGCGCCGGGCGTGACCGCATGCGCGCTACCTTACTGGATTGGCTGGGAGACGATTTGCACGGCAAGCGCCTATTGGACGCCGGCTGCGGCACCGGGGCATTGGCGGTGGAGGCCGCACGGCGTGGCGCACAGGTGGTGGCGATTGATTTGTCACCGACGCTGGTCAATCTGGCGCGCGAACGCATCCCGCAGGATGTGGCCCATTTGGTGGAGTTTCATAGCGGCGACATGCTGGACCCAGCCTTGGGCCACTTCGACCATGTGGTGGCGATGGATTCCATCATCCATTACCAAACGGAAGACGCGGTGCATGCACTGGCGCAGTTGGCCGAGCGCACCAGCGGCTCCATGGTGTTTACTTTCGCCCCGCGCACCCCGCTGCTGGCGGCCATGATTTCGGTGGGCCGTTTGTTCCCACGCGGTGACCGCGCGCCTTGGCTGGAGCCCATGGCCGAGGAGCGCATCGCGCGCCTAATGAAAATGCACAGCGCTTTGGACGGGTGGGCTTGCGCCCGCACCCAACGCGTCTCCAGCGGCTTTTATAAGTCCCAGGCCATGGAGTGGCTGCGGTCATGAGAGCCAAAACCTTTGCCAAGTACGCCAAGCAAATGCCGGCCAGTTGGCTACCATTTGCCGACGTGGCCAGCGCCGGCTTGCCGCTGCCCCGTTTGCTGCGCCTAACGCTCTTTAAGTTCACCATGGGCATGACTACGGCCTTGATGATTGGCACGCTGAACCGCGTGATGATTGTCGAGCTAGGGGTGCCGGCCTGGCTGGTGTCTTTGATGCTGGCATTGCCATTACTGGTGGCACCGTTTCGCGCTGTCACCGGGTACCAGTCGGATGTGCATGTATCGGCCTTTGGGTGGAAGCGTGTGCCCTATATGTGGGGCGGCACGCTGATACAGTTTGTGGGGCTGGCGGTCATGCCGTTTGCGCTCCTGGTCTTGTCCGGACGTGGCCAGGTACCGGTGCCTGACATTGTCGGCCAGGCTGCGGCAGGCATTGCGTTCTTGCTGGTAGGCGCCGGCTTGCAAACCTCGCAAACCGCCGGCTTGGCCTTGGCTACTGACCAGGCCAGCGAAGAGACCCGCCCACGCGTAGTGGCGCTGCTGTACACCATGCTGCTCGTCGGAGCGGTCAGCGGTAGCTTGATCTTTAGCGTGCTGCTGTCCGAATTTACCCCGGAGCATTTGGTGCAGGTAGTGCAGGGCAGTGCCTTGGTGGTGCTGGTTCTCAATGCGATAGCGCTGTGGAAACAAGAGCCACGCGACCCACAGCGTGTGGCCGCACTGAAAAACCAGGTGCAGCCCAAGTTCAAAGAAGTGTGGGCGCAGTTCATCGCCTTGCCCCTGGCGCGCCGTTTTCTGTGGGCCACGGCGCTTGGCACGGTGGCCTTCAATATGCAAGACATTATTTTGGAGCCCTATGGCGGTGAGATCCTTAAGCTCAGTGTCGGGGCCACCAGTGCGCTGACGGCCATGTTGGCCGCCGGTGGTTTGCTCGGTTTTTATGTCTCTGGCCGCCAGTTGGCCACAGGCATAGACCCCATGCGTCTTGCCGCTTACGGAACGCTGGCCGGTTTGCCCGCGTTTTCAGCGGTGATTTTTTCCGCGCCCTTAGAGGCGGGCTGGTTGTTCCGTGTAGGAGCACTAGGCATCGGCTTTGGCGGCGGTCTGTTTGCAGTCGGCACCTTGTTTACCGCCATGCGCATGGAAGGCAAGTTTGTCGGCTTGGCGCTGGGCGCTTGGGGTGCGGTCCAGTCCGCAGCTGCTGGGTTGGCCATGTTTTTTGGTGGCGCACTGCGCGACGTGGTCAGCGGCGTCACCACCCAAGGCCTGTGGGGCACGGCCATGACCGACCCCTCCGTCGGTTACAGCATGGTCTACCACGTCGAAATGCTGTTTCTTTTCATCACCCTGGTTGCGATTGGCCCGCTGGTCAAACGCCGCACGGTTTTTTCGCCCGTAGTCCCACCCACCCTCGGCCTGGCCGAGTTACGTACCTAGTCGTCATCGAAGGAGAAGTCGCCATGCAAACTGTCGGAAACATCACTGGCTACGTCGATCTAGCCCAAATACTGCTGTATGTGTTTTGGGTCTTTTTCGCCGGCCTTATTTATTACCTCGTGCAGGAAAACCACCGTGAGGGCTACCCCATGGAGTCCGGCAGCAGTGGGCGCGCTGTGGTCAAGGGCTTTCCCATACCTGAGCCCAAAACGTTTTTACTCGAAGGTGGCCACAGCGTGACCGTGCCTGACCTGACCCGCAAAGAGCCACCCATCCGCGGCGCCTCTACCGGCATGGGTTCAGGCTCACCCATCGAGCCTACAGGCGATGCCATGACATCGGGTGTAGGCGCGGGCGCTTGGTCCAACCGTGCCGATGTGCCCGAGCGTATGCACTCTGGTGCCTTGTTGTTGCAACCCCTGCGCGTCGCCAGCGACTACACCGTGGCAGCACAAGACGTGGACCCCCGTGGCCTGCCCGTCATGGGCGGTGACGGCAAGCAAGGCGGCACGGTCAAAGACATCTGGATTGACTCGGCCGAAATGATGTTCCGCTACTTGGAAGTGGAAATCGCGGGGGGTCGCACGGTCTTGCTGCCCATACCGTTTGCGCTGGTACGCCGTAACCAAGTGGAGGTGCATGCCATTTACGCCCGCCATTTCGCGGCGGTGCCCGCTTTGCGCAACCCCGACCAGATCACCAAGCTGGAAGAGGAAAAAATCAGTGCCTACTACGGTGGCGGAACCTTGTATGCCGACGCTAGCCGTAGCGAACCCCTGATTTAAGCGCCCTGCGCCTTTAATGCAGACTGAGAAGGAAAGACCATGTCCATAGAAAACCTCGGCCACGAATATGAGTTTGAACCGCAGTACGGACTGCCCGAGCGTTTGCCCTCCGATGAACACATTGTGTGGCAGGGCTCGCCGGACGTCCGTGCCCTCGCGGTTTCGGCGTTTCATACCCGCAAACTGGTCTTTTATTTCGGTCTGCTGGTGTTGGCCTGTGCGTGGCCAGCACTGGAGTCCGGCGCAGGTGCCATGGCGCTGCTGCTGTCAGTAAAGTGGATTGTTCCGCTGTCGCTCACGGGTCTGGTATGCGTCTGGACGCTGGCCTGGATGACAGCGCGCACCACCGTCTACACGGTTACGAATAAGCGCATCGTAATGCGCTTGGGCATCGTGCTGACGGTGTCTTTCAATCTACCCCTCAAGCGCATTACAGCCGCCGATGTGCGCCACTTAGACGGCGGTTTTGGCGACATCAGCTTAACTTTGCAGGGCGATGACCGTATTGCCTGGGTGCATCTGTGGCCCAGCGTACGCCCTTGGCGCATCAACCAGCCCGAGCCTACTTTGCGCGCCATTGCCGATGTGCAAACCGTGGCCGCCCATGTGCGCGATGCCTGGTCGCAGGCCACGGGTATGCAGGCCAAAGCAGCGATGCAAGAAAGCACCAGCCGGCACGCCAGCCCTGCGTTGCAAGTGAGCCCCACATGAGCAGCTTCACCATGGCCGCCAAGCCTACCGGCACCACACCGGACAGCTTCCCCGCATGGGTGTTGTACTGCGCTGGTGGCATCATCGCGTTTTCTTTAATTTCTGTGGGTCTCATCCGCATCACCGGCAATGGCCCCGACCAGCTTGCGGCGGCACCCACAGTGCAGCGTTCCTTGTTGTTCCAAGACCAGAAAGACCATAGCGTCTTGGTCGCCGATGGCCTGACCGGCGAGAAGCTGACCGTGCTGTACGGCGAACAAGGTTTTGTGCGCGGCGCGCTGCGCGCCCTGACGCGCGAGCGTCACTCGCGCGGTATCGGCTCGGACAAGCCCTTTGACCTGATAGCCCGTGTCGATGGCCGCGTCACTTTGATGGACCCCAGTACCGGCCAACGGGTCGACCTAGAATCATTTGGGCCGACCAATACGGCTGAATTCGCACGCTTTTTGGCAATGCAGCCTGAATAACCATAACCCTGACTTGGAGCACCTTCATGGAAGCGACCCCGACCATCGATTCGGCAGCAAAAGCCTCCCAAAAAGCCGTCGAGAGCACCATGCTCAGCCCGCGCTTTTACACCACGGACTTTGCCGCGATGGACCGCCTTGACGTTTCCTCCATGCGCACCGAGTGGGACACGATGATGGCCGAGTACGAGGGCGATAACAACCACGACCATTTCCAGCGCACCCCTGAATTTGCCAAAGAAGTAGCCGAGCGCTTTTCGCAAGTCAGCCCGGAAATGCGCCAGGAATTTTTAGAATTTCTGATTTCGTCTTTGACTTCTGAATTTTCGGGTTGTATTTTGTACAACGAGATTTTCAAGAATGTCGAAAACCCGGATATCAAACAATTGATGCGCTATATGGCCCGCGACGAATCGCGCCATGCCAGCTTTATCAACCAGTCGCTCAAAGACTTCGGCCTGGGCATCGACCTGGGTGACCTAAAGCGCACCAAGGCCTACACCTACTTCAAGCCCAAGTACATTTTTTACGCGACTTACCTTTCCGAGAAGATCGGCTACGCCCGCTACATCACCATCTTCCGCCAACTGGAAAGAAATCCGGACAAGCGTTTTCACCCGATATTTCGCTGGTTCGAGCGTTGGTGCAATGACGAGTTCCGCCATGGCGAGTCCTTTGCGCTCATCATGCGCGCCAACCCGCATTTGCTGCGCGGTGGCAATGTGTACTGGATCCGCTTTTTCCTGCTGGCGGTCTACGCCACCATGTATGTGCGCGACCACTGCCGCCCCATGTTGCACCATGAAATGGGCTTGGAGTCCACCACCTACGACTACGAAGTGTTTCGCATCACCAATGAAATTACCCGCCAGGTCTTTCCCGTCAGCTTGGACATCGACAACCCGGCTTTTCGCGAAGGGCTTGCGCATTTGTTCCATGTGCAAACCCAGATGGACAAGGCCAAGGCACGTGGTGGCCTGATCGGTACCTTGCAGCGCGCGCGCTGGGCGGTATCGGGCGCAGCTACCTTTGTGCGCTTGTACTTCATGCCTGTGCAACACCACGCCTTGCCCACGCAGGTGCGCATGGTTCCGGCCTGGTAAGACCTGCGCCTCGGCACCCAGAAAGCTGCGGATGAACGATGCCTCTGTCGCGCTCGGGTTTGCGATATTCATTTGGTGGTTTAGCACCGGCATCGTGATCCTGCTCAACCGCATGTCACGCTCGGCAGTAGCGCTGAGCCAGGCTTTATCGTCCATGCTGGGTGTCGCCGCGCTGGTGGGTCTGGCGCATACCGCGCAGCAAACCGGTGTGGCGGGTGCCTATTGCGCATTTACCTGTGCGCTATTGGCCTGGGGCTGGAATGAGCTCAGCTTTCTCACCGGTTGGATTACGGGCCCACGTACTACTGCGCTGCCACAAGGCGCCCTGGGTTGGCCGCGCTTTGTGCAATCACTGCGTGCGGTGCTTTGGCATGAGTTGGCGATTTTGTTGGTCGGTTGCGCCATTGTGGCTATCACCTGGGATGCGCCCAACCAGGTCGGCACTGGCACCTATCTGGTCTTATGGATCATGCGTACCAGTGCCAAACTCAATCTGTTTTTCGGTGTGCGTAATTTGAGCGAAGAATTTCTGCCCGCGCATCTGGCCTATCTGGAGAGCTTTTTTCGCCGCCGTCGTTTCAATGCCTTCTTTCCCTTTGCGGTGGCCTTGGCCAGTGTCTGTTTGTGGTGGCTGGTGGCTTATGCTTCCAGCCCGCTGACCAGCCAGGCGCAAGCTGTGGGCGCGGTGCTGGTAGGCACCATGTTGGCCTTGGCGATTTTGGAACACCTCATGCTGGTACTGCCGCTCGACACCACCGCCTTGTGGCGCTGGGCCTTACGCAAGAAAAAAGACCAAGCGGCCGCAGATGCCCATGCCGCAGCGCTACTGGCACCCAACCTGGATAAGCATGACAAACTATTTCAAATCCATTGACGGTATCGGCGATGGTGGTGGCGATGCCGGTGGCGGCACGCAGAGCCCCGTCTTGACGGCGGGGGGCAAACCCCCGACGGCTATCGTCATAGGAACCGGCTTTGGCGGCTTGGCCGCAGCCATTCGCTTATCGGTCAAAGGCTACCGCGTGCAGATGCTAGAAAAGCTAGATGCCCCCGGTGGTCGCGCTTATGTGCATAAGCAAGACGGCTTTACCTTTGACGCCGGCCCCACCATCATCACCTTGCCGCACCTGATCGAAGAGTTGTTTACCTTGTGCGGTAAGCGCATGCAAGACCATGTGGACTTGCGCCTCATGGCGCCTTTCTACCGCATCCGCTTTGACGATGGCACACACTTTGACTACAGCAATGATGACGAGGCCATGCTGGACCAGATCGGTCGCATGAGTCCGGAAGACGTGCAAGGCTTCAAAGACCTGATGCAAGCCTCCGAGCGTTGCTTCCAGCTAGGCTTTCAAGAGTTGGGCATGATTCCTTTTGAGACCTTGGGCGATGTCGTCAAAGCCATGCCCAACCTGGCCCGTATGCAAGCCTGGCGCTCCATCTATAGCTTGGTGGCCCAGCACATCAAGCATCCCAAGTTGCGCATCGTCATGAGCTTTCATCCGCTGCTCATCGGTGGCAATCCGTACTCGGTCACGTGCGTATACGCCCTCATCCACGCGCTGGAGCGGCGCTGGGGCGTGCACTCGGCCATGGGCGGCACGGGCGCTATCGTGCGCGAACTGGTTCATTTGCTGCAGGCCCGCAATGTGCCCATCCGCTACAACACGCCGGTTACCCGTATCCGCGTCGAAGGTGGTCGTGCCCGTGGCGTGGAGCTGGCCAATGGCGAATTTATCCCCGCAGACATTGTGGTCAGCAATGGCGATGCAGCCTGGACCTATAAGCACCTGGTAGAGCCACAGCACCGCAAACACTGGACGGATAAGCGCATTGCCAAAGGCAACTATTCGTCTGGCCTGTTTGTTTGGTACTTTGGCACCGACCGCCAGTACCACGATGTGCCGCACCACATGATGGTGCTGGGCCCGCGCTACAAAGGCTTGCTGCAAGACATTTTTAAAAACCGCACGCTCTCCAAAGACTTCAGCCTGTATCTATACCGGCCCACTGCCACCGATCCGTCTTTGGCCCCGCCCGGATGCGATAGTTTTTATGCGCTATCGGTGGTGCCTAACCTCAGCAGCGGTACCGACTGGGCCGCAGTGACCGAGCAGTACCGTGATGCCATTGCCACCGCGCTGCAAGAAAGCGTGTTGCCCGACCTGAAGCAACATGTGGTCTCGTCCAAAGTCACCACGCCGCAAGATTTCCAGGACCGGTTGTGGTCCTACAAAGGCGCGGGCTTTGGGCTAGAGCCCATCTTGACCCAAAGCGCCTGGTTCAGACCGCACAACCGGTCTGAGGATGTGCAAGGATTGTTCATGGTAGGTGCCAGCAGCCAACCCGGCGCTGGCGTGCCCAGTGTGTTGATGTCCGCAAAAATGCTTCAAGAGGTGGTGCCCGATGTCACAAGCTTTGCCTGAAAAAATGCGCGCCCCTATCCCTAAGGCCTACGACCTAGACGCCTGCCGCGAGCTGATGCGCGGCGGCTCGAAGTCATTTTTTGCAGCCTCCAAACTTTTGCCCGCGCGCTTGCGGCCACCGGCTACTGCGCTCTATGCCTATTGCCGTTTGGCCGACGACGTGATCGACCTAGGCCAGGATCCCAAGCTGGCCATGCAAGACCTGCAACAGCGCTTGGACGAGATCTACGAAGGCCGACCCGGAACCATGGACGCCGACCGTGCGTTGGCGCATGTGGTGCACCGCTATGGCATACCGCGTGGTTTGCTGGACGCTTTGCTGGACGGCTTTTTGTGGGACACCCAAGACCGCCGTTACGAGACACTGGCCGATGTCGAGGCCTACGGCGCCCGCGTGGCTGGGACCGTGGGCGCCATGATGTCCATCATCATGGGCGCGTCCACCGACACCGCCATTGCCCGCGCTTGCGAAATGGGTGTGGCCATGCAATTGACCAATATCGCCCGCGACGTGGGCGAAGATGCGCGCAATGGCCGTTTGTACGTGCCGCGTGCCTGGTTCCGCGAAATTGGCATGGACGCTGATGCTTGGTTAGCCAATCCCGTGTTTGACGCACGCATTGCCGGCTTTACCCAGCGCCTGTTGTTGCGCGCCGATGTGCTCTACCGCCGTGGCGAGTTTGGCTTGGCAGAGCTGCCATGGGACTGCCGCCCCGCCATTCAGGCTGCGCGCTTGGTGTATGCCGAAATCGGCAAACAACTAGAGCGCGAAGGCCTCAACTCCGTAGACCGTCGCACCGTGGTCTCCACCAGCCGTAAGCTGGCCCTGATTGCCCGCGCCGCTTCGGTGGCTGTCAAGGCCCCGGCCATGCCGGCAGTGGCCATCAGCCCGGTGCCTGCGATTGCGTTTTTGGTCGATGTGGTCAGCCGCGACCGCCGCCCCACCCACGACAACAAACCGTGGACCCTGCCCAAGCGCAGCTTTGACCAGCGCGTAGAGTGGATGGTGAACTTGTTCGGGCGCCTGGAGCAACGCGAGCGGGCCAATCGCTAAAGCACCGTGTCGCTCAAGCTCGTCGAGGTGCTGGTACTGGTATGCGCAGGGGCCTTGTTCGTGTGGTGGCAAATGCGTGATCTGCGAATCGCCCGCGAACAAACACGTGTGCAACGGCAAGCCGAGCAGGCTGCGAAAGCCGCAGCGCAGGCCCGAGGCACCTCCGGCGCTTCCGTGACCCAAGAAAGCGCAAGCGCAAAATACGGAGCGCCGCATGCACCCTGAGCTCAAAGTCATCCACTTGGTTTGCGCTGCATTGTTTTTGGGCAACGTTATCGTCAGCGGCGTCTGGGCGCTGCTCGCCGAGCGCACGCGCAAGCACGCCATCATCCAGTTCAGCAACACCATGGTGCTGATCACCGACGCCCTGTTCACCCTCACCGGCGCGGTGGGCGTGGTCTGGACCGGGCACGGCATGGCGGTGCATTTTGATGGTGGCGCCGGCCACCCCTGGATACAGTGGTCGTATGGACTGCTGAGTTTTTCTGGGCTGATATGGCTGCTGGTGTTGGTGCCTATCCAGTTCAAGCAACGCGCCTTGCTGCGCGCCAGCGACACCGTGGGCGAAGACTACTGGCGCCTCTCGCGCATCTGGCAAATCGCAGGTGCGATAGCCACCGTGCTGCCGCTACCGATTGTGTATTTCATGGTGAACAAATCGGTCTAGGGCACTAAGCGCACTTCCTTATGTCCACCTCTTCCTTCAAGGGCCAAGTGGTCCTGATCACCGGCGCGGCCTCGGGCATAGGCGCGGCCACCGCACTAGAAGTCTTGGCCCAAGGCGGCGTGCCGGTCTTGGTGGACTGTGATGCCGAGCCTCTGGCCGCCATGGCTGCGCGCTGTGGCGACGAAGTTTTGCACCTAGTGGCCGATGTAACCGACTTGCCCGCCATGGAGCAGGTGGTCGCGCAAACCCTGGCGCGCCACGGGCGCATGGATGTTGTGTTTGCCAATGCCGGTGTGGCTGCTTTTGGGCCGGTGTCGCTGGTGGACCCGCAGGCCTGGAAGCGCTGTGTAGAGGTGAACGTGTTTGGCGTGTTCAACACCGTGCGCGCCGCATTGCCCGCAGTCATGCAAGCGCGCGGCTATGTGCTGATCAATGCCTCGGTGTCCGCGTTTGCGCACCCGCCGGTGGTCTCAGCCTATGCCGCCAGCAAATCGGCGGTGGAGGCCATGGGCAACTCCTGGCGGATCGAGCTGGCATCGCATGGTGTAGATGTGGGCGTGGTGTATGCCGGCACTGTCAGAACGCCGCTGCTCACGGAGGGCGCCCTGCACCCTGGTTTTGTACGCTTACACGCCGCCACGCCCGCCCCGCTAAACCGCGAAACATCGCCGCAAGACGCCGCCCGCGCCATCGTGCGCGGCATGCAAACGCGCAAGCGCCGTATTTGGATACCCGGGTGGGTGCGCATTCTGTACGCCCTGCGCGCACTGCTGCATATGCCCTTTGCCGAACGCGAACTACGCCGCGCCGCACCGGAGATTGAAGCCTTTTATATCGAAGGCCTGCAAGCGGAAGGCTCGTTGGCTTCGTCGTTTGGGCCCAGGGAGCGGGAGAGAACCTTGGCTAGAGGGCGCGGTGTTTGATTTAAGGGCCGTTTACGACCCAAAGCGGTCCGCGAGCTTTCTGAAATACCTACTCTAAACCCGACGTTGCTTGTCACTCTAGATACTCTCGTGACATGAGCCCGTTAAGTAGATGCCAGAAGCTACTGCCAGGCATTCATTTTTCAGGATACAAATGGGCGTTGACAAATAGACAGACTGGTCTATAAAATAGAACGGATGACACAAGAACCAAGTTTAATTAGCACTAAAGATCGCTTGATCGCAGCCATGATCGACGCCCTTAGAAACAGGGGATATCACGGCGTTGGCGTTAATGATTTGCTCGCGACCGCTCAAACTCCCAAGGGTGTTTTGTATCACCATTTTCCGGGTGGGAAGGCTGAGCTGGCAGTCAAAGCCATTGAATCGGTTGCCGAGCAACTGGGGGGAGGTCTGGAAAAAATCATCCAAAGAGCGTCGGATCCGTTGGAGGCGATGACCCAGTGGATGAATTCTGCACAAAAAATGCTACAAAAGAGCAACTTTCATGCGGGATGTCCCCTTGCCACTATCGCCCTCGAATCAACCGAAGAGGACGTCGAAATCCGTGCAGCATTGAATAAAGCTTTCACTTTATTGCGATCCAAAATTACAAAAGTGTTGGGCTCCTTAGGTCTGCCAGACCATTCTGCGAAAGCAACAGCAGCACTAATTGTTTCCGCATATGAAGGGGCACTTTTACAGTCCAGAGTAGCCCAGGATATAGAGATCATGCGTCAAACATCTGAAACGCTGATTAGCCTTGTGAGACTTAATCTCGCGAGACTCAATGACGCTGGAGGGAAAGAATGAAAACGGTTGTTGAAGTTAGACCGACCATGCCAATACGCGTTTCCTTGGTTGCCGCCGATGGATACATCTTAAGTGCACGACTTTATAAATCCGATGGCGAAGTGCGGGCACGGATTATTGTTGCCGGGGCCACAGGTGTCCCGCAGACGTTCTACCAAGCCTTTGCGCAGTTCGCGGCATCGCAAGGTTATGAAACCCTAACGCTGGACTACCGTGGAATAGGGCTATCAAAACCATTGACGCTCAAAGGATTCAGGATGGCCTATTTGGATTGGGCTAACCAAGATCTAGCCTCCGCCGTGGACTACATGCATACCGATGCTATACCGCTTTTTATGGTCGGCCACTCCTTTGGCGGGCATGCGTTCGGTCTTCTGCCAAACCATGACAAAGTTGCTAAGTTATACACATTTGCCACAGGCGCAGGGTGGCACGGATGGATGCCTAAATCGGAGCAATTCAAGGTGCTAATTCTGTGGAAGTTCATTGGACCTTTATTAGTGCGCTGGAAGGGATACCTCGAATGGTCCCAACTAGGTATGGGAGAAGACCTCCCGCAAGGAGTGTTTCGTGACTGGAAACACTGGTGCCAGTTTCCGCGATATTTTTTTGATGATCCAGCAATGTCTCATTTAAGGGAAAAGTTCGGATCGGTCAAAACACCCATCATGGCTGCGAACGCCTTGGACGATTTATGGGCGCTGCCTCGGTCACGTGATGCGTTCATGTCTGGCTATCCGCAAGGCATTTGGCAAAGTGCCGATATTGATCCTGCGACATTGGGACTCGAAAGTATCGGTCATCTGGGCTACTTCCGCCGCAATGCGCAACCTTTGTGGCGCGATGTATTGACATGGTTTGAATCAAGTCACGCTTTTTGATTTCACCTCTGCCTAACCTTTTCTTATCAAATGACTCTATCTGCTGATACGCCTTCAGAAATACTGTCGCAATTGATTCGCACGCGCCGCAGTATCAGAGACTTTTTGCCACAAGCCATTCCTGAAAAATTACTGAATGAGGTCTTGGCAGATGCAAATTGGTCTCCGAGTTGGTCCAATACCCAACCTTACAGGATTGCCATTGCATCCGGGGCAGTGCGCGCCAAAATCTCTAGTGAGCTTTGCTCGCTCTTTGATCTCGGCATGGCGGCTCAAAACGGCGGAGCACTGGGAAAGCTTCGACTTTTGTTGACTCGCCGTGGATTGCCAGACGGCGACTTCTCAACGCAATTTACTTATCCTGAAGATTTGCAACCCAAGCGCCGTGCGACAGGGGCCGGCTTATACGAAGTGCTAGGAATTGGACGCAAAGATATCGCTGCACGAGACAAGCAGATGCGACGAAACTTCGAATTTTTCGGTGCGCCTACCGTCATATTTTTATTTGCACATAAAGGACTGCATGAGTTCTCCATTTTGGACGCAGGCATATTCTTGAACACATTGATGCTTTCTGCGCATGCCCACGGACTGGCAACTTGTGCGCAGGGCGCACTTGCAACATGGGCAAGTCCGATACGTTCGGAGTTTAAGATTCCCGAGCCGTATCAATTGATTTGCGGTCTTTCGATCGGTTATGCGTCTGAATCAGCTGTCAATAATTTCAATCCTGGCCGCAGCGATGCAAACTTGCTGCAAATTGAAAGTCAAAAATGAGGAGTTACTACCGTCGAATCAAACCCTACTGGGATTTGGAGATTGCAGCTGCCAAGGAATCAGCGTCCAATGGCAATAGACAAGCAGAGTTCCAGCACCTAGAGCGGGCCCATGTCTTGGGACAAAACTCAACCTGGCTTCATACAAGAACGCACATTTTGATGCTGCTCTGGGGCATTCGCAAACGAAATAATAAAGAAGTGGCAGGGCAGATTTTCCGAATCACCGGAGCTGCTACAAAGACCATCTTCGGCTTGATCCCGTCTGGTAACACCGGAGGTGCAAATGTGAGCCCCTTTAAAAAAATGCCAATAGCTCCAGAATTACAGTTGATCATAAACACCGTACGATCTAGCGAGTCACATCCTTGAAGACCCAAAATTATTCAAAAGTTTTTAGAATTTGAGCCTTGATCAAGCTAAAAATTAAGGAAGTTATAAGATTGAGGTAGCTCAAATCTCGATGCCATTTGAAATGTAAATCTTAGAATCTAAAAAAATGGAGATGTTGATGATCGACCTAACCAAGACCCCAGATGACTTACCCATTCCACAAGATGACGGCTCAGCTAAACACCTTGTAGGAATGACTCTTCCAAGTCTTTCTCTTTTATCTACTAACGGTCATCAGATTGACCTCGGCTCATTCAAAGATTTTGTCGTCATCTACTGCTATCCGATGACTGGACAACCTAATGTTCCCTTACCGGAGGGATGGGATCAGATCCCTGGGGCTAGAGGATGTACCCCACAAAGCTGTTCGTTCAGAGATCACTATCAAGAGCTGAAAGCGTTTAAAGCAGAGGTAGTTGGCTTGAGTGTTCAGACTACCGAATATCAAAAAGAAATGGCTGAACGATTACATCTGCCTTTTCCCGTTGTGAGTGATGCTGATTTCAAATTTCAAAAAGCATTGAATCTCCCAACCTTCATGGCTGCTGGAATGACTTTGTTGAAAAGACTAACCATCATTGCGAAGGATGGAAAAATTGTCTCTGTTCACTATCCAATTTTCCCCAGCGACAGTGATCCACCTTGGGTTATTGATTATTTGGGGAATCATCAGTAATTTTTCGATATAAGTGCCACTTTTGAGCAGTAATCACCCATATTCGAGGGCCTCAGAGGCATAGCAGTCCGGCGAATGCCTGAATTGCGGGGCAGACGTCAGCCGTGCTGCTTTGAGTGGCGGTACTGCAGCGTAGTAGCCATTGAGCGCGAACTAAGTACGCTCAGGTAAGGCTCCCTGGATTGCAGCAATAAGCAGGTCAACATCTGCACTGGGATTGGCCGCCACGTTGCGGAACCACTTCACACCCGCAATTGTTGTTGTAGACGTGGAACCAAGAGGCATCTTGTGCAGTACCTGGTCAAA
>CANFLU010000042.1 GCA_947447975.1 Comamonadaceae bacterium
TCTATCGCCTGGCGGTCGATGCGTTGTACGGCGGCTGGCGCATCAAAACTGCGAATTTCCGCGCGGGACGCACTGATCACCACATCCTCTAATTGTTGCGCAAAGACGGGCGCAAGGCCAAGGGACGCAATGGCTGCCAGGCAATAGCCGGGGCGCAAAAGTTGACGCATAAAGCGCTGCTCCAAGTGGGATGGTGGGCTGGTGGAGGCCTTTAGAAAGGGCTGCCCGCCGAAGTAATTCGAATTTGATTCTAGGGTTGCGCGTAGAGAAACCATATTGAAAATTTTTTCAAATGGCGGCTGAATTAATAGATAAGCGGGCGGGGTGAAAACCTAGGGTTTTTACTATGGAACAAATTCCCTTAAAAAGTACAGTTCCTTCAAGCGCTGCCTGTGTGGGTTTTTCATACGGGGTTAGGCGCTTCCGGGATGGCTGTTTGTGACGGACCCGCCCGGATGATTTGACCAATGGAGATACTATGAATCACATCCTGCGCAAATTAGTGCGTCGTACCGCCACATCTTTGGCAATTGGCATGGCTTTCACCCTAGGGGCAGGTAGCGCTTTTGCTGTCGGCGAAGACGCTGGCAATCTGCAAAAACTCGGCTCGTTCAAGCGTACCGACACCCCGCCTCCCAAGAAGTTTGCTCAGGGCGGCGCCTATGCCGACAACCTGAAAAAAATGCTGACTAACATCAAGTTGCCAGACGGCTTCAAGATTGAGCTGTTTGCCATCGCGCCCGATGCGCGTGCTATCGCAGTCAGCCGCAATACGGCTGCGGTATGGATTAGCACCCGCAAGAACACGGTGTATTTCGCCAATGACCGCGACATGGATGGCGTGGCAGACACCGTGGAAGAGTTCAGCCCCAGCGTGAAGTTCGACATTCCCCACGGCCTGTGCTACACCGACGACGGCTTCCTGTATGTGGTCGAGCGCAACCGTGTCATGATGTTCCCTGCGGTGGAATACTTCACCGAAGGCTCGGACACCGTGGCCTTTGCCGTGGTAAAGCAGGGTGATCTGATTCCTGCGGACGAAGAGTCTTACAACCACACCGCACGGGCTTGCACGATCGGACCCGATAACCGCCTGTACATCACGCTGGGCCAGCCCTTTAACGTGTCGCCACCCGAGAAGCAAGCCCTGTACAACAAGGTCGGTATCGGCGGCATCGTTAGCTTCAACCGCGATGGCGGTGACCGCAAAGTGGTCTTGACCGGTCTGCGTAACTCCTCCGGCCTGGCCTTCAATCCCAAGGACAAATCTCTCTGGTGGACGGACAACCAAGTGGACGGTATGGGCGATGAAACGCCTCCGGGCGAGCTGAACAAAGTGCCAGTGGGCGCTGACGGCAAGCTGACCCATGGTCTTTGGTACGGTCATCCCTACTACGGTGGTGGCGATGTGCGTACCGACGACTACAAAGCGCAGCAAATCCCCAAAGAGCTGTCGGACAAATACGTCAAACCGCAAGTGGAGACCATCGCCCACGCCGCAGACCTGGGCATGATGTTCTATACCGGCAGCATGTTCCCAGCCAAGTACAAGAACGCCATCTTCAGCGCGCAGCACGGCAGCTGGAATGCGGTCAAGCCACGTGGCGCGCGCGTCATGGTGACTTACCTGGACGACAAAGGCAATGCCACGAAGCACGAGCCTTTTGCCGAAGGTTTCATGACCTCATCTGGCTACTATCTGGGCCGTCCGGTGGACGTGCAACAGTACGTCGATGGTTCTATCCTGGTGTCTGACGACAAGGCAGGTGCGGTCTATCGCATCTCCTACCAGAAGTAAACTTCTGTGACCCCTGGCGGGCTGGGCACTTTGCCCGGCCCGCTTTTTTATGCAATTCCAATGAGTCACTGAAACTATGAAATTCTTTATTCCCCTCGCGTTTGTGGCTGCAATACTGGGCCAAACCGTTTGGGCGGGAGATGCCGACGCAGGCAAGGCCAAATCCATGCCTTGTTCTACTTGCCACGGTCTCAATGGGATGTCCACCTTGAATGAAGCGCCTAATTTGGCAGGCCAGCCCTTGATTTACCTGATTGAGCAATTGCGCGCCTACCGCAGCGGCAAGCGCCAAAATGAGGTCATGAGCATCATGGCCAAGCCGCTGAGCAACGGGGATATCGAAGACCTGGCCGCTTGGTATAGCTCGATCAAAGTGGAAGTGAAGTAGGTCTGCGAGCTCGCAGCGCCAGCCGCCCCTGGTTCGAGCCTAGCCCGCAAGCTGAGCAGACTTCCACGCCCCACTGTCCGGGGACCAATATTCACGTAGTGCATGAATTTTCTTGACGCCCAACCTAGGGTAATCACCCCTTAAATGCTAGGGTCACGCATTAGAGTCCATCCACGCGCTGCCTGTGTGAATATTCATCCGGGGTTTGGTGCTGTCGGGTCATTGCGCCAACGCAATCAACCAGCCCGGCCTCTTTGTATCGGACCCCCCGTGACTACAACCATCGGTGCCCTCATGCGGCGCAGCGCGACTTGCGTCGCCATTGGCCTGGCTTTTTCCCTGACTGCTGGCGCGGGCTTTGCTGCCGGCGACGAGGCCAACCTGGAAAAACTAGGCGCTTTCAAGAAAACCAGCACTCCACCACCCAAGCGGATCGCACAAGATCCCACTTATATTGCCAATCTGAAGAAGATGCTGACCAACATCAAGCTGCCTGATGGATTCAAGATTGAGGTGTTCGCTATAGTGCCCGATGCCCGCACGATTGCAGTGAGCCGCAACACCGCCGCCGTTTGGGTCGGAACCCGCAAGAACAATGTGTATTTTGCCAATGACCGCGACATGGACCATGTCGCTGACACCGTAGAAGACTTCAGCCCCAGCGTCAAGTTCGACATCCCCGCCGGTGTTTGCTACACGCCAGACGGCTTTATGTACGTGGTGGAACGCAATCGCGTCATGATGTTCCCCGCGGTGGAGTATTTCACCGAAGGTTCTGACACGGTGGCTTTTGCCGTTGTCAAACAAGGCGACTTGATCCCCGCAGAAGAAGAGTCTTACAACCACACCGCGCGTGCCTGCACCATCGGGCCCGATAACCGCCTCTACATCACTATGGGCCAGCCGTTTAACGTGACGCCGCCTGAAAAAGTGGATATGTACCGCAAAGTGGGCATCGGCTCCATCCTGAGCTTTAACCGTGACGGCGGTGATCGCCAAGTGATTGCTACCGGTGTGCGCAATTCCTCCGGCTTGGCATTCAATCCCAAAGACGGTAGCCTGTGGTTCACCGACAACCAGGTCGACGGCATGGGCGACGAAACGCCACCTGGTGAGCTGAACAAGATTCCTTCAGTCAATGGCAAGTTGGTACAAGGCGGCTGGTATGGCCATCCCTACTACGGTGGTGGTGATGTGCGCACCGATGACTACAAAGGCAAAGCTATCCCCAAGGATATGGCGGACAAATACGTGAAGCCCCAAGTGGAAATGATCGCCCACGCAGCCGATCTAGGCATGATGTTCTATACCGGCGATATGTTCCCGGCCAAGTACAAGAACGCCATCTTCAGCGCACAGCACGGGTCCTGGAATGCGGTCAAGCCGCGTGGCGCACGTGTCATGGTCACTTATCTGGATGACAAAGGCAATGCAGCCAAAACCGAAGCCTTTGCCGAAGGTTGGATGACGGCAGCAGGCTACTACTTAGGCCGTCCTGTGGACGTGCAACAGTATGTCGATGGCTCTATTCTGGTGTCTGATGACAAAGCCGGTGCGGTATACCGTATCTCTTACCAGAAGTAAGTTTTTAGCTGTTGATCAAAGGGGCCGACCGGCAACGGTCTGGCCCTTTTTTATGGGGTACGCCAACCATCTTGCGCGCTCGAACGGCTTTAGACCTGGTGGCCTGGGGCGCTGCACCGATGGTTCAGACCCGCTTAGGCCGCCAACTGCCTCGCTATATAGGTTGGCGTGCTGCCCGACTCAGGCCCGCGTCGGCAACCAGTTGCCCAAGGCAAAAACGGAGTTGGGCGCGTTGGGGCGGGACAGCGTGGGTGCGGCTTGTTTCAGCAGGGCTTTTTTGCCGGGCTTGCGGGTTTGCACCTGAAAGCCTTTGGCTTTTTGCTCCAGGGCCAGGCCGCGCAAGCTGATGGTTTTCATGTGCTCCAACATGGCCTTGTGCAATTGCTCGCACAGGGCATGCGTCATGTCGCCTTGGGCGCTTTCGCTTACCGGGGTGGTCTCTTCAATCGCCGTCACGATGTCAGCCACGGAGATGGCGTCGCCACGAAAACCCAGGGTATAGCCGCCACCCGGCCCGCGGGTGCTCTCCACCAGGCCGTGTTGGCGCAGTTTGGCAAAGACCTGTTCCAGGTAGGAAAGCGAGATGCCGTGGCGTGCAGCCAGTTCGCTCAGCGCCACTGGGCAATCGGGCTGGCGCAGGGCCAGGTCAATCATGGCGTTGATCGCAAAACGGCCACGGGTACTTAATCGCATACATAGTCCTTTCGTCTAGCGCACGGGACGTGCAAATCCGACGCGCAGGTGCGCCGGGAGAAAGCCAACTATAAAAACCCTTATGCTTCGTGTAAATTCGTATTTTTGACTAATTTACTTCGATAATTTCGAAGTGATAGAGGTGCCTCCCCCTCGGCGGACGGCGAATGCAAGGGCAATCAATGAACTTTAAACACCTGTATTACTTCTGGGTTACCGCAAAATCGGGCGGCGTGATGCGCGCAGGCGAGCAGTTGCACACCACGCCGCAAACGCTTTCGGGCCAGATCCACTTGCTCGAAGACTGGCTCGGTCGCAAGCTCTTTAAGAAAAGCGGGCGCAACTTAGAGCTGACCGAACACGGACGCTTGGCACTGGGTTATGCCGACCAGATATTTACCTTGGGCAATGAATTGGAGTCGGCAGTGCGCCAGGCCCACGGTGGCGCTCCGGTCTTGGAATTTCGGGTCGGCGTGGCCGATTCGGTGAACAAATCGGTGGCCTACCGTCTGTTAGAGCCCGCCCTGGCGGTGCCTGCGCCGGTGCGCATGGCTTGTAGCGAAGGCAAGTTCCCCGACCTTTTGTCCCAACTGGCGCTCAACCGCCTGGACCTGGTGATCGCCGACGAGCCCATGTCACGGCGTATCAATGTGCGCGCCTTTAACCACCCCTTGGGGCGCAGCAGCATGTCCTTTATGTGTACCCCGGCGGTAGCGGCGCGCTTGCAGGGGCCTTTTCCCGAATGCCTTAATGGCGCGCCCTTGCTGATCCAAGGCGCGCAAGCTTCGGTGCGCCAGCAGCTCGAAGCCTGGTTCACCCGCCACAACATTGCGCCCCGTGTGATCGGCGAATTTGACGACGGCGCATTGATGACGGCCTTCGGGCGTGAAGGCCGTGGCGTGTTCATGGTGCCCAGGGTGATGGAAGAAGGAACGGCTACCCAATTTGGGGTGCAGTGTGTCGGCCGCAGCGATGAACTGGTGGAAGAATTTTTCGCCGTTTCGGTGGAGCGGCGCATCACGCACCCCTGTGTGCTGGCGATAACTGATGCTGCACGCGGCCAGCTCTTTGGCTAGTCCATGGGGACTTTGAATGGCCTTAGCCCGGCCTATACTGGAAGACTCCATGAATGCAATTGCTAGCCCGTGCGCGTAGGCACCGCCTCCTCTTTGCCGCGCCGTGCACTGGCCCGTATGGCCCTGGCACGCCGACATGCGCGCATGCGCATGTTCTTGCTGCCCCCCGTTTGGCGCGGCATGCTCTGGGTGGCGGCCAGCGGCATCGTTTTTTCGTTGCTCAATACGATTGTGCGCAACATCACCTTGTCACTGGATCCGTTTCAAGCGCAGTTTTTACGCTACCTGGCCGGCACCCTAGTGATACTGCCCTTGGTGCTGCGCCAAGGCTATGCCGCATACCGTCCGGTAAATATGCAGGGCCAGTGGTGGCGCGGCGCAGTACACACCTTAGGGCTGGTGTTTTGGTTTACCGCATTACCCCGCATTGGTTTGGCCGATATGACGGCTATCGGCTTTACCGGACCCATCTTCATCATGATTGGCGCGGCATGGTTTTTGGGCGAAAAAATGTATGCCGACCGCTGGATTGCCGCTTTGTTCGGATTTGCTGGTGTGTTGGTGGTGGTAGGCCCACACCTGTCGGCATCGGGTGGTATTTATTTTTTGGTCATGCTGGCGTCCTCGCCCTTGTTTGCGGCCTCATTTTTGCTGACTAAATCGCTCACGCGCACTGAAAGCGCGGGCGCTATTGTGTTGTGGCAGGCCATCTCTGTGACGGTGCTAAGCCTTCCGCTAGGCCTATTGCATTGGACCGATCCGACACCGATGCAGTGGTTGGGTTTTTTAGCCGCGGGTTTCCTGGGATCGGGCGCCCATTATTTATTGACCCGCGGTTTTCGCGTGGCCGATATTTCGGCAACCCAGACCTTGCGTTTTCTGGATTTGCTCTGGGCCTCGCTCATGGGATGGTTGGTATTTGGCGACATACCCAGCCACTCGACCATTTTGGGCGCGATCGTGATTTTGGCTTCTACGGTGTGGATTGCGCATCGCGAACGCGGGCGTTAAAGCCTTGCCCATGCGCTTGGTAGCCTAAAGCGCCTACAGTGAGGTTTCTGCAAACATGCTCATGACTGACCATGCCTAATCCGAACCCCATTTCCGCGCCACCCCCTGGGCATAGGCCTAAGCCGGCGCGCCAAATTGCCGATCTGCCTGGTCCGCGGGGTTTGCCAATTTTGGGTAACGCTTTGGAATTTCGTTCGCCCAGTTTGCATTTAGCGTTGGAAGCCTGGGCTGTGCAATATGGTCCTTATTACCAGTTGCGGGCTGTAGGGCGACGCATTTTGGTGCTGAGTGATCACCAAGTCGTCGCCTCGGTGTTACGCGATCGGCCCGCTGCGTTCAGCCGTACCGCACGCTTGCGGGAGATTGGGCAGGAAATGGGCTTGCAGCCCGGCCTATTCAGTGCGGAAGGGGACGACTGGATGCGCCAGCGCCGCATGGTTATGGCGGGATTTGATCCGGGCCATGTGCGCGCTTATTACCCGGCCTTGCTCAAGGTGGCGCAGCGCTTGGTCCAACGCTGGACGCATGCCGCGCAGCGCGGCCAAACCATCGTGTTGCAAAGTGATTTGATGCGCTACACGGTGGACACCATCGCCGGGCTGGCCTTTGGCGCCGAAGTAGATACGCTAGGCGCTGAGGGTGACGTGATTCAGCAACACTTGGACAAAATATTTCCTGCTTTGTTCCGGCGCATTACCGCGCCGATCCCGATGTGGCGCCTATTTCCCTCGCGCGCCGACCGTGCCTTGGCGCGCAGCATGGTGGAGGTCAACCATGCGGTTGACAACTTTATCGCGCAAGCGCGCTTGCGCATGCAAGCCGAGCCGCAGCGCCATAGCCAACCGAAAAATTTACTGGAAGCCATGTTGGCCGCTGCCGACCGGCCTGACAGTGGTTTGAATGATGCCCACGTCGCGGGTAACGTGCTGACGATGCTGCTCGCCGGTGAGGACACCACAGCCAACAGCATCGCCTTGATGATTTACTTGTTGTGGACGCATCCGCAGGCTTTGGCCAGGGCCTGTGCTGAAGTGCGCACTAGGGTGCAAGATTGCCAGCAGCCCACCATGGAGGAAGTGGCGGGTTTAGAGTTTATTGAGGCGTGTATGCACGAGACCATGCGGCTGAAGCCTGTGGGTCCCCAGCTGCCGTTACAGGCCAATGCCGACGTTTTGGTGGGGGATGTGCAAGTACCCAAAGGGACGATTGTGATCAACCTGTTGCGCCGCGACAGTGTGCGCGAGGATTTAGTGCCTCAAGCGAGCCGCTTTGAACCTGAACGCTGGCTTGAAGCAAACAACCCTGCCAAGCGCCTGTCCGCGCCATTTGGTGCCGGGCCACGCATTTGCCCGGGCCGTTACCTTGCGATGTCAGAAATGAAAATTGCCATGACGGTGTTGCTGGGCCACTTTGATATCGAATTCGTAGGCACTGCCGACGGGCAAGCTCCCCTAGAGCGACTCTCTTTTGCCATGATGCCAGTGGGCTTGCTAATGCGCTTGCGAACCAGAACGCGGACAACAAGTCTCACGCGATAAGCGCTACGATCCAGCCTGTTACCGGCCACCGCACGCCGAAAATTAATACCGCTGATAACTCAGCATGCGGCCTTTATAAGCCGCTAAGGCGGGCGTTGCGGCTAAGGTCAAGGCATATTCTTTCAGGGCAAAACCCAAGGCCGCCATATGCCGGTGAAAGTGGGCGCGGTTGCCCCGATTCGGGTCGACTACCCAGACTTCACAGGCATGGGCGGCATGTTCTTCGATGAAGGCAGGGAGGGTCCCGGCCTCATCGCGTTCGTACAAGATGTCGCTGCCCATGATCAGGTCAAAACGCCCTTGCACCGGCGCTGCAACGCCAATGCGTGCATAAGGAATCAACTGGGGTGGACCAGGGGCGATGGGCGCCGAAGGCCCTTCGTACGCGGGCAGCGTGCCCCAGCGGCCATGGCGGTATTGCAAAGGAAGCAGCCCATTGATGCGCAGGTTTTCCAGCATAAATCCGGCAGCCATGGGGTGGCAGTCACTGGCGGTGACATCGGCGCCGCGCCTATGGCCTACCAAGCTGGCCAGCGCCAGGCCGCAGCCCACCTCCAATATGCGCTCACCGGTTTGCACCGGTCTTTGCGCCAGGCGCTCGGCCAGGTGCAGGCCCGAGGGCCACAACAAGCCGAACAGCGGCCAGGCCGCCGATGAAATGCCTTGCTGCAAAGCCTCGCCATGCGGATCGTGGAATTGCTGCTTGTCGAGCAGTGAGCGGATCAAGATGTTGTCCACACCATGCACCGCAATGCTTTCCTGCTTGGTCAGGTATCCCGTAGGTGTAGCGGCGGCTGGTTTGGTGTGCATGCCCTATTAAGCGCTTCCAAACTGACAGGGCGCTTGTGGCTGCAAGTGCGCGTGGTGCAGCGCATCTTGCGGTGGCATTTGTCAGTGGCCCACTGAAGGGCTGGGTGTTTACACCACTTGCGCCGTGGTGGGTTCTGTAGCGCGCATAAAGCGGACGATGTGTTGCGCTACCTCTTCGCCTTTGTCTTCCTGCAAAAAGTGTCCGGCGCCGCGAATTTTGAAGTGGTCTTGGCCTTGCGCGCCAGGCACGTTTTTTTGCCACACGAATTCGCCGTGTTTGGTGATGGGATCGCGGGTGCTAAAGAGTGTGAGAAAAGGTTTTTCCCACCGCTTAAAAACTTCCCATGCGGCCATATTCCGCTCGCGTTCGGGGTCGTCCGGCGTGGAGGGCACAAAGCCAGGGAACACGCGAGGGCCCACTTTGTATTTGCGGCTTGGAAAGGGCGCGTCATAGGCTGCTTCCTCTGCCAATGTAAGGCCCTTATGGCAACCGGTTTTCACAATGCGGCCAATCGGAAACCAGGGGCTGTAGCGTGCGAATGCACGCCAAATTTTGAAGGCGGTGGGTAGCGCATCCATACCGGTGGGTAGTGCGCCGTTAGCCAGGACTACGCGATCAAAGCGGTCCGGCATTTCTGCCACTACGCGCAGGCCCACCAAAGAGCCCCAGTCCTGTCCGAAAAAAGTCATGTGCTGAAAATCATTGGCTTGCACCCAAGCCTTCATCCATTGCACATGGTTGAAGTAAGAATAGTCCGCTGCTTCTTCCAGTTTGTCGGACCGGCCAAAACCCACCAGATCGGGCGCGACCACGCGCATGCCTGCCGCGACAAAAACAGGAATCATCTTGCGGTACAAAAAAGACCAGGCTGGTTCGCCATGCATCAGCAGTACCAAAGGGCCATCGCGTGGGCCTTCATCGATATGGGCAATGCGCAAAATGCCGACCTCGGTGTAGTGAGGCTGGTAAGGGAAATCCGGCAAGTTGGCAAACCGGGCTTCGGGCGTACGCAGCACGTCGCCGTGGATGGGCAGGGAGATGACGGGTTCCATAGTGATTGGGCGCAGGCCCCGCAGTGTGAGGGCGCGACTTTACACCATACATAGGTGCTTGGTGTCTGCCCAAGCCGCCCACGGGACAGGTGTGATGCGCGCTGCACCTGGCCCTTGTGCCAGGCCAAGCCTATGGGGTACTGGCGTCGCTGCTGGCGGGTTTTTTGGCCCGTTCGTACAAGGGCATGACCTTGGCCAGGTTGGACTCAATTTCAGCGATGCGCGTATTGCCCGAGGGGTGGGTGGACAGCCATTCGGGCGGGGCGCCTTTGTTGTTGGCCGCCATTTTTTGCCACAAACTCACGCCGGCGCGCGGATCGTAGCCGGCGCGCGCGGCTAACTCCATGCCTACCAGATCGGCTTCGGACTCGTCTTCGCGGCCGAACTTGAGTGACACCAAATTGGCGCCGGTTTGGGCTACGGCGTCCCCAATACGCGGGTCAATGCCCAAGAGGCCCGATAGCAAAGAACCGCCCACACGGGCCACCAATTCGGTGGCTTGGCCTTTGCCTATGCGCTCTCGCGCATGCTCGCGCAAAGCATGGGCGATTTCGTGGCCCATGACCATGGCCACTTCGTCATCGCTAAGTTGCAGCTTATTGAGGATGCCGGTATAGAAAGCGATCTTGCCCCCCGGCATGCAATAGGCATTGATTTGGTTGGAGCCGATCAGGTTGACCTCCCATTTCCATTGCTGCGCGCGCGGGTTCCAAGCGCTCGTGAAGGGAATGATTTTGTCCATGATGCTGCGCAAGCGCTTCACTTGCGGGTGGTCTGCTGGACCTAAAGCGTGTTGTTTAGATGCCTGCCCCAGATCTTGCTGGTATTGCAGTAAAGCGTCGTGCTCGATCTTGTCGGCGGAGCCGATCTTGGTAAACACCGAGGCTTCGCCCACCTGCACGCCCTCGCGCGTTTGCGCCTGCAGCGACTGCGCTACGGGCAGCGCGGCCAGTAGGCTCAGACCTATGCGCACCATGATGGCGCGCAGCCCTATTGTTTTGAATGACCACCCTTGCATGCCCTTATCCTCCTTGCTTGCAGTGGGTATTATTCCCCGATGTCTGAAACCACTACAGCGTCTGCCGCACATGCGCCTCAAGTCTCTTGGCTGCAGACCCTCAAAATTTATGCGGAACCGGCGTCTTTGCGCATGCTGTCCTTGGGCTTTTCGGCGGGCTTGCCCTTGCTGCTGGTATTTGGCACCTTGAGTTTTTGGCTGCGCGAAGCCGGTATCGACCGCACCACTATTGGCTTTCTCAGCTGGGTAGGCCTTGCCTACGGTTTCAAGTGGGTCTGGTCGCCCTTGGTTGATCGCATGCCAATTCCTCTCCTAACAGCCGCCCTGGGGCGTAGGCGCAGCTGGCTCCTGCTGTCGCAAACCGTCATCATGGTGGCGCTGGTGTGCATGGCGATGACCGATCCGCAGGCCGCCTTGGCCCCGGTGGTGTGGTGTGCAGTAGCAGTAGCATTTGCATCGGCAACGCAGGATATTGCGCTGGACGCGTTTCGTATCGAATCGGCCGATGTGCAGCACCAGGCGGCATTGGCGGCCACCTACCAAACCGGCTACCGCTTGGCCATGATCTGGTCTGGTGCGGGCGCCTTGTGGATTGCCGCGCGGGCCGAAGTGCCGGCTGCGGTAGCGGGTGCAGCGGCTGCTTACCAGCATGGGCCCTGGCAATTGGCCTATCTGGTGATGGCACTCAGTATGTTGCCCGGCGTGCTCACCGTGCTGCTGTCGCGCGAGCCTGTGGCGGCGCCCATCGCCCCGAGTAAAGGCCTGCGCCAATGGCTGCAAGGTGCGCTGGTAGCCCCCTTTGCGGATTTTTTGCAGCGCTACGGTTGGCAGGCCGCGCTCATACTGGCCTTGATTGCCAGCTACCGCATCAGCGATGTGGTGATGGGCATCATGGCCAATCCGTTTTATGTCGACATGGGTTTTAGCAAAGACGAGGTCGCTGCAGTGACCAAAGTCTATGGCGTCATCATGACCTTGGCCGGCGCGTTTGTCGGCGGTGCACTGGCCTTGCGCATCGGCGTAATGCCAGTACTGATGCTAGGCGCGGTGCTCAGTGCCGCGACCAATTTGTTATTTGCCTGGCTCAGCACGCGGGGCCATGATGTGACTGCGCTGATCTGGGTGGTATCGGCGGACAACCTGGCCAGCGGCATTGCCTCGTCCGCGTTTATCGCCTATTTATCGTCTTTGACCAATGTGCAGTATTCGGCCACCCAATACGCCTTGTTCAGCTCCATGATGCTTTTGCTGCCCAAGTTTGTAGCAGGTTTTTCCGGCAAGTATGTGGACGCGTTTGGGTACGCTGATTTTTTCAATTCCACCGCCTTGCTGGGCCTGCCGGTGCTGCTGCTGGTGTGGTTGGCCTCGCGGCTGCAGGCCCAGGACAAGCCCTCGCCTGGCGCTGATTAATGGTGGCGGCTCGCCCTGCACCGGGCGTGGCAGGTTTACCCAACTTTACGATGCCTACAAGGCCCAGGCACCGGCCGCCCGTGGCACAGGACTAGACTGCCCCAATGACCCAACACCTTTTAATCATTGAAGACGATACCCGCCTGGCCAGTATGGTGGCTGAATACCTGGAGCAAAACGAATTCAAAGTGGGGCATGCGCCTACCGGGCAGATCGGTCTGGACATGTTGAGCAAGCCGCCATCTGCCAACCCGGTCTATGACCTCGTCATTTTGGACCTGATGTTGCCCGATATTGATGGCTTGGAGGTATGCAGGCGCATCCGTGCGCTAGGCGGCTCCCAGGCCGGCACACCGGTGCTGATGCTCACTGCCAAGGGTGACCCCATGGACCGCGTGATCGGTTTAGAAATCGGCGCAGACGACTACTTGCCTAAGCCTTTTGAACCGCGTGAATTGCTCGCGCGCATTCGCGCCATATTGCGCAGAGGCAGCGCGGACCCGGCCAAGCCGGGGGCCCAGAAAAATCTGAATTTTGGCTCCTTGGAAATCGACCGCAATGCACGCACCGTGTCGGTGTCTGGTCGCTTGTGTGAGCTGACCTCCTACCAATTTGATTTGCTGGTGGCTATGGCCGAGCGCGCCGGGCGGGTGCTGACGCGCGACCAAATCATGGAGGCGGTGCGCGGGCGCGAGCTAGAGGCCTTTGACCGTTCCATCGATGTACACATGGGACGCATCCGTGCCGCGATCGAGGTGGATGTCAAAACCCCCCGGCGCATCTTGACCGTGCGCGGCGTTGGCTATGTCTTTGCCCGCCAGCAGGACTGAGCGTTAAAAGGGCGTGATGTTTTTTCAGAAACTCTACGTCCGTATCTGGGCCGCCGTGGTGCTGGCGGTGGCCGTATTGGCCTTTTTGGTAGGCCTGGCCTGGCGCATGAATGTGGAGCCGCCTTTGCGCGAGGTGGTGGTGCGCAACCCCCAGGGTGATGTGATCGGCCATGGCCAGGCACGGCGCATGCACCCGCCGCCATTTGTGCCGGGACAAAACCCAAAACGTCCGCCAACAGGAGCGCAGGAGCGCAATGCGGATGATGCCGACGAAGGCCTTGAACGGCCGGGCCACCCGCCGCCTGGGCCCTTGGGACGTATGCACGACGACCAGGACGACGAGGCGCGAGGCCGCTTTGGGCGTGGACCCGAATTCATGGTGCAATTGCAAGACGGTCAAATCGTGCACTTGCATTTGCCGCGTCCGCCGCGCAACAGCTGGTTTGCACCGCTAGGTTTTTTCGGTACGCTCGCCTTGGTGGCTTTGGCAGTAGCGTTGGCTACCTACCCCATCGTGCGCCGGCTGACGCGCCGCCTGGAAGACTTGCAAGCAGGCGTAGAGCGTTGGGGCCAGGGCGAACTGGGCGTGCGCGTAGCAGCCCAAGGGGAAGATGAAGTGGGTTTTTTGGCGCAACGCTTTAACCATGCGGCCGCGCGGATCGAGGCCTTGGTGCAGTCACGCGATGCACTGCTGGCCTCACAAAAATCTTTGCTGGCCAATGCCTCGCACGAACTGCGCTCGCCCCTGGCGCGCATCCGTATGGGCCTGGAGCTGATGGGCGATGGTTCGGGCGATGCGGTAGCGCAGCGCAGGCCGGCCATAGAGCGCAATTTGCAAGAGCTCGATATGTTGATCGACGAAATCTTGCTCGCCAGCCGGCTCGACTCTAAAGAGGCCGACGTAGGCACCATCGAGCCGGTGGACCTGGTGGGCCTGGCAGCCGAAGAGTGCGCGCGGGTGCAAGCGCTGTTGTCAGATCCCCCTGCCCAGCTGTCTGTGCCCGGTGTGAGCAAGCTATTGCGCCGTGCGCTGCGCAACTTGCTGGAAAATGCCAAGCGCCATGGTGGCGGAGAGGTGCAGTTGCAATTGCGTCTGGAAGCGGGCTTTGCGGTGGTCGATGTGCTGGACAAGGGCCCCGGTGTACCTCTGGCTTTGCGCGAGCGCATATTCGAGCCCTTTTACCGCCTGCCCGGCGCATCGGAGAATGATGGCGGCGTGGGGCTGGGTCTGGCCTTGGTCAAGTCCATCGCTGAGCGCCACGGTGGTTCAGTGCAATGCAGCAACCGCCCCGAAGGTGGGGCCTGTTTCAGCTTGCGTCTGCCCATTGAGTAGACGCCAAAAGGCCCATAAGGCGGCGAGTATTTAGGCGGTCCCGGTGGCTGTGTGTCAAAGTTCGATCGGTAGCCTGTAAACCCCTCTGGTGCCTTGAAACCAGTTTTTTACGGATCCTTGGCACAGAAAAGCCTGAAATTTCACCCAAATGGGGGATATCGCATTTCCGTAAAGGCAATCAAAATTCACCCCATCGCTGTCACGACATCAAGAGGGCCTAAGCCCCAAAGAGTAAAGAATTTAACGGTTCCAACGAAGTCTCTCCGGAGACATTTACAAGTCACCCCTCGGGGTGACTTTTTTTTGCCTGCGTTCGCCCGGGGCCCTTCCATGCCAAAGCCTTTGCCCCGTTTGCGGGTGGCCTCGGATGGGCCTCGTTAAGGGTCGTGACCCTATCGGCAAATCCTTGGGCGTCCCCTTGGCGCAAGGGTTGGTGCCTACGCTATTTAGGAGGCTAAACGCGCGACCACCATCGCGACGGTGACATCCTCCAGGCAGCGCGTATGGCCCAGCGGGCATTGGCGTGCAAAGCAGGGCGCGCAATCGAGGGCGGGGTGGTAGCTGGCATCGTTTTTTAGCCAGACCACTTGCGCCAATGGACTGAGCGGCGGCGTATGTAAGGGGCTCGATGAGCCAAAGAGTGCCACTTGCGGCACGCCTAGTGCGGCGGCCACGTGCATCAAGCCGGAGTCATTGCTCACCATGGCCCGCGCCCCAGCCACCAGTGCGATAGCGTCTTGCAAGGACGTGTGCCCGGCCAAGTTATGGCAAGCGCCTGGATGGGCTGTGTTGACCGGCAATGCGATTTGCGCGCACACGTCCTCATCCTTGCCCGAGCCCAGCAGCAGCACCGGTAGCTGGTGCTGCGCAACCAACTGCTGTGCCAGCGCGGCAAAGTGTGCCGTCGGCCAGCGTTTGGCCGGGCCGTATTCCGCGCCGGGTACCAGCACAAAATAGTGGCCTGCGCGCACGCCATGTGCGGCTATGGCCTGCTGACAGGTCTGCTCAGCAAGCTGCATACGCGGCTGCGCGTTTATGGGTGTGGCGCCTGCGGCCAGAGCGCCATACCAATCGACCATGGGCGGGCGGGCATGTTTGTCCGGGTTGGGCAGTCGCTGCGTTAGCAGTCCATAACGTGCTTCGCCGTGGTAGCCCACCCGCTCGGGAATACCGGCCCAAAAAGGGAGCAAAGCGCTTTTGAAGGAGTTGGGGCATACGATAGCGCGCGCAAACTTGCCGCGCAGTTGACGGGCCACCGCGCGCCTTGCCGACCATTGCAAGCCGCCATGGGCAAACGGCAGCTCGATGACCTCTGCCACCGCCGCCATTGCCCTATAAACCGGCGCGACCCAGGGCAGCGCGCCGACGGTAATGCGTTCACCGCGCGATTGCAAAACGCGCAACAAAGGCTCGGTCATGACCGCATCCCCAATCCACTGGGGCGCGACGACCAGGGTCTCAGTGGTGGGCGTCGAAATGTTCGCCGTCCTTGAGCTTATAGACGGTACCGCAATACGGGCATTTGGCCTCGCCCTTGCGGGCGATGTCCAGATAGACCTTGGGGTGGGTGTTCCAAGTCTTCATATCGGCCAAGGGGCTGGGGCAAAACACGCCGCCTTGGGGGTTGAGGTCTTTGGCGAGCAAGGTGACGAGCGATTTGGACATAAGTGCTGCGTGCGTGGGGGCGGACATCAAACCCGAGCCAGCCAGTGGCTGTACTTGGGGTTGCGGCCATTGACGATGTCAAAAAATGCGCTCTGGATTTTTTCGGTGATGGGCCCACGTGTGCCCACGTAGTCGCCCTTGCCTAGTGCAATCCGGTCGAGTTCGCGGATGGGTGTGACTTCGGCGGCGGTGCCGGTAAAGAAGGCCTCATCGCTGATGTACACCTCGTCGCGCGTGATGCGTTTTTGCACCAGTTCCAGGCCCAGGTCCTTGCAAATATGCATCACGGTGTTGCGGGTGATGCCGTTGAGCGCACCGGCGGACAGGTCGGGCGTATAGACCACGCCGTCTTTGATGACAAACAGGTTCTCGCCCGCGCCTTCACTGACAAAGCCATTGGCGTCGAGCAGCATGGCTTCGTCGTAGCCGTCGTCTGTCGCTTCCATATTGGCCAAGATGGAGTTGGTGTAATTGCTCACCGCCTTGGCCTGCGTCATGGTGATGTTGACGTGGTGGCGGGTGTAGCTCGAAATTTTGACGCGGATGCCGCGCTTCATGCCTTCCTCGCCCAGGTAGGCACCCCAGGGCCAGGCGGCAACCATGAGGTGGATGGTGTTGCCTTTGGGCGATACCCCCAGTTTTTTGTCGCCTATCCAGGTCAGGGGGCGCAGGTAGCAGCTCTCGAGTTTGTTTTCGCGCACCACGTCTTTTTGCGCTTGCATCACTGCTTCCTTGGAAAAAGGAATGTTCATGCGCAAAATCTTGGCGCTGTTGAAAAGGCGTTCGGTATGTTCTTCTAAGCGGAATATCGCAGTGCCGCCCACGGTGTTGTAAGCGCGCACGCCTTCGAAAGCGCCACAGCCGTAGTGCAAGGTGTGGCTCAGGACGTGGATCTTGGCCTCGCGCCAATCGACCATCTGACCGTCCATCCAGATTTTGCCGTCGCGGTCGGACATGGAGGGGGGCATTGCGGTCATGGCGGGCTATCCTTTGATCGGGGAAGTAAGAGGCTAAGTCGCTGATTTTACGGGGCAGCGTCCGCCAGGGCTGGGACTGGTCTGTCTAAGCGCCAAGTAGCCAACTTGCCGCCTTGGAATTCGCACTCGACAAAGGACTGCCCCGTGTCGGTCCAGCGAAAGAATTCGGGCTGCTCGCCAGGAGGGCTGCGCAGTTCTCCCAGCGACCGGGTTAGCGCGACCACCTGCATCAATGAAACGCCTGGGTGCAGGCGCGCATTGAGCATGACGCTGCTCTCCACATGGCCTTTGGGCCGGTGAGAAGCGCGCCGCAATACCTGCAGCATGCGCGTGAAATGCAAGAGCATCCACATGACCAAAGCGCCTACAGCCCCGGCCACGCCGGGCCAGCCGTACCAGTGGTATCCCATGACCAGTAGGGCTACAGCGCCTATGCGCACCGCTAACGTTTGCACCATCAAGTAATTCATGCCTAGATTCTCGCAGCAGTCGCTTTTGACATAGCCCACGTCGTAGGTGCTGCGGCTGGTGCTGCTATCGGCATAGGCGCCACGCTACAGTGCGCACATTGCCGCCCACCTGAGAAAGAAGTTATGCCGAGCCATTTGCACCAACGCGTACTGATTACTGCCGCCGCATCGGGCATTGGCCTGGTGATGGCCGATGCCTTTGTGGCCGCCGGTGCCAAGGTGTATATCTGCGACCGCGATGCCGCGGCCCTCAACGCAGCGCTTGCCAGCCGCCCCGCCTTGGCAGGCCAGGTTTGTGATGTCAGCGACGAGATGCAAGTGGCCGCCCTGTTTGCTGCGGCTACTACGCACCTGCAAGGCTTGGATATTTTGGTGAGTAATGCCGGTATCGCAGGGCCCACAGCGAACCTGGAAGACATTAGCCTGGCCGACTGGCGTAATTGTCTGGCGGTCAACCTGGACTCGGCTTTTTTGTGTGCCCGCGCCGCTGCACCGCTGTTGCGGGTCCAGGGCAGCGGTTCGATAATTTTGATGTCCTCTACCGCCGGTTTATTTGGTTTTCCACGGCGCAGCCCCTATGCCTCGGCCAAATGGGCCATCCGCGGTCTGACACGCACGCTGGCGCAAGAGCTGGGGCCAGCGGGGGTGCGGGTCAACTGTATTTGTCCGGGCTCTGTCAGCGGCGAACGCATAGACCACGTGATCACCGCCGAAGCCCAAAAAACCGGCCGCAGCGAAGACGCAGTGCGCGCGGAGATGACGCAGATTGCCTCGCTTAAATCCTTTATATCGCCGCAAGACATCGCCAGCCTTGCCTTGTTCATTACTTCCGGCGCGGGTGCGCGTATTTCTGGCCAGGACCTGACCGTAGACGGCCATACCGAAACCTTATGAGCCCGCAGCCTTACCCGTCCCCATCACCGATCTCGCACTTGGACTGCCGCTATGAAAATTCAACAACTTGAAACCTTTACCGATGCGTTTGTTTGCTTTGTCAAATTGAGCACTGATAGCGGGCACGTCGGCTGGGGGCAAACCTCCACCTACAACGCCGATATCAGCGCCACGATTTTTCACCGCCAGGTCGCACCCTGGGCGCTGGGGGCCGATGCGCTGGATATCGATGGCATCTTGCAAACCATCTGGGAAAAAGAACACAAGTACCCCGGCAGCTACCGCTGCCGGGCTATGGCCGGATTGGACACGGCGATGTGGGACTTGCGCGGCAAGGTCGAAGGCAAGCCGGTGGTGGAACTGCTCGGCGGTCAACCCAAGGCCTTGCGCGCCTATGCCTCTTCCATGAAGCGCGACATCACTCCGCAAGAGGAAGCTGCACGTTTTGTGAAGCTGCGCGACGACTTGGGTTTTGACGCTTTCAAGTGGCGCGTGGCCGCCGAATGCGGGCGCGATGTCGACGAGTGGCCAGGCCGCACTGAAGCGGTGGTGCCGGTGGTGGCACGCGCACTGGGCGATGGCGTGGCCAAGTTGGTCGATGCCAATAGCGGGTTTTCGCCGGCCCGCGCTATCGCCGTAGGCCGCATGCTCGAGGCCGAAGGCATCAGCCATTTTGAAGAGCCCTGCCCATATTGGGAGTTTGAGCAAACGCGCGAGGTAACGCAAGCCTTGTCACTGGAGGTGACCGGGGGCGAGCAGGACTGGGATTTGCCTACCTGGCAGCGCATGATGGACCAACAGGTCGTGGATATTGTGCAGCCCGATGTGATGTACATGGGCGGCCTAACGCGCACCCTGGCCGTCGCCCGCATGGCCGCCGAGCGGGGCATCCCCTGTACACCACATAGCGCCAATTTATCCTTGGTCACCATGTGCACCATGCATTTGCTGGGCGCGATTCCCAATGCCGGCAAATACCTAGAGTTGTCCATCGAAGGGCCAGACTATTACCCTTGGCAGCAAGAGCTGTTTTTGGGCGATCCGTATGCGGTTCAGGGTGGCAAGGTACAAATACCTGCCCAGCCCGGTTGGGGTGTGGAAATCAATCCGGCTTGGCTGGCGCGTGCGACTTATCAATCGAGCGTGTTGAAGGCATGAATGCAGGCTTTCTATTGCTGGCTTGCATGGCGGTTTGAGGTGCATACGTTTTTTTGCACCCTGACTTAGCGTCTGAACCCGAGTCCGCGCAGGCCGGAGCCGGGCTCCTCACAACGCGAGGCTAATCGTTCGTCGCCCGGCCCCGGCCTGTAGGGACGCTGCGAAATGGTGTTTTGGTTTGCCCTGGGCCTGCAGTGACTTTGCGAAGCCTGCCTGCCAACTGAGTGTGACTTCACCGTTCGTGCTCTGAAGTAGTTTGGCAACCAAGTTCGCGTTTGTGCTCTAACCACGTCTTCCGCAGCGCGGTGGTAGTGTTAGGCGGGGTGACGAACGATTCGCTTCGCGTTGTGAGGAACCCCGCCTGCCGCTGCCGCCGTGCGGGCTCAGCAACTAAATAAGCAACAGTCCCTTAGTGCCCGCCACCCAAATAAGCCGCCTTCACCGCCGGGTCTTCCTGCAATTGTGCCGCCGGGCCGTGAACAGA
>CANFLU010000043.1 GCA_947447975.1 Comamonadaceae bacterium
ACGACGCGGTTGGCCAGGCCCATGGCCAGTGCTTCGGTGGCCTCAACTTTGCGCCCGGTAAGGATCAAGTCCATGGCGTGGCCCATGCCAATCAGGCGCGGCAGGCGCACCGTGCCGCCGTCGATCAAAGGCACACCAAAGCGGCGGCAAAACACACCAAAATAAGCGTCTTCCTCCATCACCCGCATATCGCACCACAAGGCCAGTTCCATGCCACCGGCGACCGCCGCGCCGCTGATGGCCGCGATCACCGGTTTGGACAAAAGCAAGCGCGAGGGGCCCATGGGCCCCAGCGGCGCGCTGGCCGGCGCGGCCTCCAACTGGGCGCTGGAAAGCGCTTCGAAATCCAGGTTCGTCAAAACGCCAGGCCCGCCTTCGTCCCGGGCCATGCGCGCACCGGCCTTGAGGTCCCAGCCGGCGCAAAAATGCCCGTGTGCGCCGTGGAATACTGCCACCTTGGCTTGCACGTCTTCTTCGAAAGCAATAAACGCAGCGTAGAGAGAGCGCGCGGTGTCGGCGTCCACTGCGTTGCGCACATCGGGGCGGGACAAGGTGATCAGCGTGATAGCGCCCAGGCGCTGGCTGCTGACGGCCGGGGACGGAGACTCGGTCGGTGGCATAGATTTCCTCTTTGGTTTGCTAAGGCGCTGGCGAACGTGGAGATGAAGGCAAAGGCCTTACAAAATGTCAATTTAACAGAGCGCCTTGCCACAGCAACGAGGGCTCGGGTAAGCTTGCGGTCTCAATTTTCTGGAGACTCGCCGTGTCAAGCTTGTTGCGCTGCACCCTGCCCCCGATCCTGCGCTTGGCGCTGGCTTTCGCCTTATGCGCTTTGCAACTGGCACATGCGGCAAGTGAAGAAAAGCTCAGCTACCCACAAGCGCGCAAAGCGCTTAGCCATGCCGAGCCGCAGCGCCGGATCAACGGCCTATACCACTTGGGCAAGCTTGGAACGGCCAAGGATGCCGCTGCGGTGTATGTCTTGCTAGACGATGCCGAACCGACCGTGCGGCAAGCCGCGCTGGGGACGGTATGGCAACTGTGGGGTAAATCGGGCGATGCCGCCATCGACAAGCTGTACCAAGAGGGCTTGGATCGCATGCAGGATGGCGATATGCCCAAGGCCATCAAAGTGTTTAGCGACATCATCGCCAAGCGGCCCGCATTTGCCGAGGCGTGGAATAAACGGGCCACGATTTACTATATGTCCGGTGACTATGCGCTGTCTATGCAGGATTGCGAAGAGGTACTTAAACGTATACCCACACACTTCGGTGCTTTGGTGGGCTACGCCCAAATGTTGGCCGAGCGGGAGCAGCCTGAAAAAGCCCTGAACCTGATGGAGCGCGCCAGCAAGGTCAACCCCTATTTAGCCAATGCCGAATTGATGATGGCGGCCTTGCGCATTCAAATCGAGAACAAGCGAAAAAATATGATTTGAGCCTGCGGTTCAGGGAACCGGGCGCAAGCCGTTGGCTTGAAAGCTTTTGCCGCCCGCCTCGGAGTGCAGTAAGCTGACAAAGCTTTGGGCCACCGGGTCATTCCCGCGTACCCATATCGCGTAACGGGTGAACAAATCAAACTCGCCGGGGAAAGGCCCCACCAAGGTGGATGCGTCGGCCTGCACCACTTCACTGAGCTGTGTAATGCCCAACTCGACCGCGCCCGATTGCACTAGCTTCATGGTCTCTACCCCATCGCGCGCCAGGGTCGCTTTGCCGAGCACTTCAGACTCTATGCCCAGCTTGCGAATCATGGCGGCGAAATGCTTTCCGACGGTGGCGCCACGCGCCGGATCGGAAAATGCGATGGATTTGGCAGCCAGCAAGGCGCGGCGCAAGTCCTCCACCGAATCCATCTTGGGTTTGATGGGGTTCGATGAGGCCATGCCGGCCACGGTATCGGCCAGCAGCCACATGCGCCCGCCGCTGATCTGTCCTGCCGCCTGGGCTGCCGCCAGGCGCTCCTCGGTGGTAATCAAAAAAATAGCCTGCGGGTCTTTTTGAAATTTGTCCTGGGCAGCGCCTGCGGTATCAAAGTCCAGTTCCACTCGGCGCCCGCCTTCCGCTTCAAATCGTTGCGACAGCGCCTGCAAGGGCAACTTGACGCCAGCGGCTGCATACAACTTCAAGGTCTGGGTCTGGGTCTGGGCCTGGGCCCCCATGCCCAAGGCCAGGATAATTATCAACAATAGAGTTTTCATAGCACGTTCATTGTTTCGTTGAACCACCAATCACATCGGGCAAGCGTAGCAGCAGGCATCGCATCGCCAAAGCCCTGCCATCAGGGCTTTACGGTTTCTATCAGCACCTGTCCGGCCAAGCCCGCTTCGCGGTGGACATGGATATCGGCATAGGCTGGCGAGCCCGTAATGGCGGCCATCACCTTAAAGGAGGGGTACATCATGATGGCAACTTGGTCCCACTGCGCATCGCCGCCACCGACCAAAAGGCCGCGCACCTTACCGGCATAGACCAGCTTGCCACCAGCCGCCATCACCATGCGCGTCATTGCGCGGCCGTAAATGCTGTAGGCTTGTTGGCCGCTCAAGTCACTTGGGCGACCATCTGCATAGACCGCGTGTTCGCGAAATTTGAGCAAATTAAGCATATAAATTTCACTGCCATCGTCGCGCTGCGCGGCCGCCTTGAATTGCGCGGTACTGGGAATTTGGGCGTTTTCGATTTGCATGCAACTGTCTCCTTTGTGCCCAGTGCGGGCCATTCGTTTACATTGGCAAGGCCATAATACAAGACCACCTGCGTGCCCCGATTGGTTTCAATAGCCAACAGGCTATGGCGCATAGCGGTGCGAGCTGAGCACGTAAAGAAATGAGGACAAAGCGCATGATGAAACGTATCGCCATAGGCTTTTTGGCCTTGCTGGTCTTGGCGGGGGCCGGGTTTTATGCCATTGGCGGTGCCAGTGGCGTCTTGCTTTTGTATGTGAAATTCGTGCTGCGCAAAGACTATGGGCCGACGCAGGAAGTGCGTTGGCAGGCCGGTCCTGCGGATGCCGTAGCAACGTCGGGCAAACGGCCGCCCAATGTGATTTTGATCGTGGCCGACGACCTGGGCTTTAATGACATCACGCTCAATGGCGGCGGCCTTGCCAACGGCAAGGTCCCCACGCCCTACATCGACAGTATCGCCCGCGAAGGGGTGAACTTTCATAACGGCTACTCCGCTAATGCTACCTGCGCGCCCTCGCGTGCATCGCTGATGACAGGGCGTTATGCCACCCGCTTTGGCTACGAGTTCACGCCTACGCCCAAGCAATTTATGAAGGTCGTTACCCAGGCCAAACCGCGCGAGGGTTGGCCTGCGACTGTGTACTATTCAGACCGCGAAGCGGAGCTGATCCCCTACGAAGACATGGGCCTTCCCACCTCAGAAATTACGATTGCCAAATTAATGCAAAACACGGGTTATCACACCGTGCAGATCGGAAAGTGGCATTTGGGCGATAGCCCTCGGTTTCGCCCGCAGGCGCATGGCTTCGATGAGTCGCTGTCGATGATGCACGCGGCTTCTATGTTTTTGCCGGAAGACAGCCCCAATGTAGTGAACTCCAAACAAGATTTCGACTTGATAGACAAGTTCTTATGGGCAGCGGCGCCCTGGGGCATACGCCACAACGCAGGAGAGGTTTTTCAACCGCCCAAGTACATGACGGATTACCTGACCGATGAGGCGGTCAAAGTGGTGCAGGCAAATAAAAATCGGCCCTTCTTTATGTACCTGGCCTATAACGCACCGCATACACCTTTGCAAGCCACGCGCGAGGACTATGACGCCTTGAGCTTTATCCCAGACCACACCCTGCGCGTATATGCGGCCATGATCCGCTCACTAGACCGTAATATAGGGCGGGTGCTGCAATCGCTGAAAGACCAAGGTGTGGACGACAACACCTTGGTCATCTTTACCAGCGACAACGGGGGAGCGCATTACATTGGTTTAGACGGCATCAACGCCCCCTACCGTGGCTGGAAAGCCACCTTTTTTGAAGGCGGCATCCACGTGCCTTTCTTTATGCGTTGGCCTGCTGCCATACCGCAAGGAGCGCAGGTAAAGGCACCGGTGAATCACTTCGATATTTTCTCGACGGCTGCCGCTGCAGTTGGTATTGCAGAACCCAAAGACCGCCCCATCGACGGCGTGAACCTGCTACCCTTTATTCAAGGCAAGGCCAGTGGTCGCCCTCATGACAATATTTTTTGGCGCACCAATACCTACCGCGTAGTGCGATCAGGTGACTGGAAATTGCAGGTTTCCGAGCAACCCAAAAAAGACTGGCTGTTTGACCTGGCCAAAGACCCGACGGAAAAGAACAATCTGGCGGCTTCCGAGCCAGAACGCGTGGCGCGCATGAAAGCCGATTTAATGGTTTGGGAAAAAGCCCAAATCAAGCCCATGTGGCCTGCGCTGGGTGCAGCGCCGATTCCCATCGACAAAAACCTGAAGCAAAAATTGGGCGCCGGAGACGAATACGTTTTTTACGCGAATTAGTGAACACGGGGCTTAGTGCACAAAAGTGCGGTGCATTTCCGCGCCCTAGCGTTGAACGCCACCGCACGGCGATCCAAAAGAATTTGAACCGCAGGCGGCATTTGAACGCTGGTAACGCTGCACCATAATGGCGCGTGACCAGCCCTTCCTCTTCCCACAACGCTGACCCGGCCAAGGCTGGGTTGGGCGCCAGCGACGATTTAGTCGATTCCTCCTACGCTTGGTTCCGCCTGGGCATTTGCCTATTGTTGATGACGCTGGGCAATCTGGGCATGTGGGTAGTGCCGGTGATTATTCCTGCCGTACAAGCAGAGTTTGGCATCAGCCGCGCCGAGTCCGCCCTGCCCTATACCCTGTTGATGATCGGCTTTGGCATCGGCGGCATTTTGATGGGCCGCATGGCTGACAAGTACGGCTTGTTCCGGCCTTTGGTAGTTGCCGCGTGCGCCATGGGCCTGGGATTTGTGCTGGCTTCTACCTCCACCAGCATCCTCGGGTTTGCGCTGGCGCACGGTGTGCTGATCGGCCTGCTGGGCAGCTCGATTGCGTTTGCACCCTTGATGGCGGACACCGCGCTCTGGTTTGCCAAGCGACGCGGCGTCGCGGTAGCGATTTGCGCCAGTGGCAATTACCTGTCGGGCACGATTTGGCCGCCGGTAATGCAGCACTTTATCGAGACCGTAGGTTGGCGGCAGGCCTATATGGGGGTGGGCCTGTTTTGCGCGGTGTGCATGTTGCTGCTTGCGCCGCTCTTGCGCCGCAGACCGGCCGCTGTGGTTCTGATGCACGGCACAAGCCCAGCTGCGCACGCGCGGGAATTGCCTTTTGGCTTGTCGCCCACCCGCGCCACGGTGCTCTTATGCGTAGCAGGCTTTAGCTGCTGCATCGCCATGGCCATGCCCCAAGTACACATCGTTGCCTATTGCGCGGATTTGGGCTATGGCGCAGCGCGGGGAGCGGAAATGCTCTCGCTCATGCTGGCCTGCGGCATCGTTAGCCGCCTGGTATCTGGCGTCATTTGCGACCGCATTGGCGCGCTGCGCACGCTGCTGCTGGGCTCGGTATTGCAAGCCACGGCGCTCTTGATGTTTTTGCCTTTTGACGGGCTGGTGTCGCTCTACTTGGTGTCCGCCTTGTTCGGCCTGTTCCAGGGCGGCATCGTGCCGTCTTACACCTTGATTGTTCGGGAGAATTTTGCGCCCATGCAGATCGGCGCGCGGGTGGGGACGGTGATTATGTTCACCATGCTAGGCATGGCCACCGGGGGATGGATGTCAGGCAAAGTGTTTGACCTGACGGGCTCCTACCATGCTGCGTTTTTAAACGGCGTGGCTTGGAATATGCTCAATGTGGGGATTGTGGTGTTTTTGTTGCGGTCGCGAAAACTAAATAGCTCACTAACTACCTAGCGTCTCCCGCTCCTGCGCCAGATACACCCAATCGACCACCTCGCCCGCAGGCTCGTAGCCAGCTACCAATCGCTGCAGCAGCCCGCGTATCAGCGCTACGTCGTTCGCCCCCTTGGCCATGTGCAATGCGCCCAGGCTTTGCTGCAATTGCGCCCAGGGCAAAAAGGGCTCTTGGGCTTTCATGATGCGGGGGTGTTGGGTGGGGATCGGGTTCTCGCCGATCAACAACTCTTCGTACAGCTTTTCGCCAGGGCGCAGGCCGGTGATGGTGATTTCTATATCACCTTCAGGGTTGTTGTCATCGCGCACGCTCAGGCCCGACAGCTCTACCATGCGGCGGGCCAGGTCCAGGATGCGCACCGGCTGGCCCATGTCCAGCACAAACACATCGCCACCGGTACCCATGGCGCCGGCTTGGATCACCAATTGCGCTGCCTCGGGGATGGTCATGAAAAAGCGGGTGATGTCGGCATGGGTCAGCGTGATGGGGCCGCCGTTTTTAATTTGCTCGCGAAAAAGCGGCACCACAGAGCCGCTGGAGCCCAGCACATTGCCAAAGCGCACCATAGAAAAACAGGTGCGCGACGTGGGCGCTGGGCCGCCTTGCGCCGTTACCGCCGGGTTGAGTTCGGCCAAGGCCTGCAAGACCATTTCGGCCAAGCGCTTGGTAGCGCCCATGATGTTGGTGGGGCGCACGGCTTTGTCGGTGCTGATAAGCACAAAGTTGCGCACCCCGTTGCGCACCGCGGCTTCGGCACAGATGCGCGTACCCCACACGTTGTTGTGCACGCCCTCGGCCGGGTTGTGCTCCACCAAAGGCACGTGTTTGTAGGCTGCCGCGTGGTAGACAGTGTGCGGGCGCCAGGTGTCCATGATCTCTTGCATGCGCACTTCGTCGCACACCGACGCGAGCAAAGGGACAATCTCCAATACATCAGAAATACCCTCAGATATAGCGATGCGATTGGAATCTAACTGAGAAGAAAAAAGTTTACCCTGATCTTTGTCGTACTTATCCACCAAAGACACTAGCTCGGAATGGATTTGGTACAGCCCAAATTCACTCATATCTACCAACAGCAATTTTTTGGGCATTGTTTGCAAAATTTGTCGGCATAGCTCACTCCCTATGCTTCCTCCTGCACCGGTTACCAAAACAGTCTTGTTTTGGGTATTGCGATTCATTAGCAGTGCATTAGGCTTGACGGGTACGCGGCCAAGCAAATCGTCGATATCTAACTCCCTGACGTCACTAAGACTTATCTTTCCCGAGGCCAGGTCATTGATTTCCGGCAGGGTTCTTACTGATACGTGCAATGGTGCCAATGCTCGAAGAATGTCACTACGGCGCTGCCTAGATATGGTGGGCATGGCCATCAAAATGCTGCTGACCTTGTTTTGACTCACCAACATAGGCAGGTCGTGCGGGTCAAAAATAGGTAATCCATTGAGCACCTGACCGTGTAATCGATCGTCATCGTCCAGATAACCTACTAAGCTCATATCCGTGCTGGCGGCCATCGCATTCGCCAATTGCCTGCCGGCACTTCCCGCACCGTAAATCAGTAGCTGCGGCAACGTGGCACGCTTCCATCGGCTTTGATACTCACCACCGAGCCACCACTTCGCAAATGCTCGCGAAGTACCAATAAAGAGAAGCAGCAGCATGGGCTGGATCAAGCCAATCGTCCTAGGGATACCCTCGACTCCAATGGCTGTAAATATCGCCGCGTATATCAAGCCATACACACCGATTGCTCTGACTAAAGAAACGATGGCAGGCAGCCCGCTATAGCGAAATATGGCGCGATAGAGTCCCGACACAATGAGCAGTGGAATGGCCAATAAAACGGACCCCCCAGCGGCCAACATGGGCCTGCCTGCTAAGGGGATGAATTCACCCAAACGCAAGTAATACGCAAGCCAGACTGAAAGCACACAAAAACTAACATCAACAGTCAAGACAATGATGCGCTTGGCCTCACGAGGCAGAGCCAAAACAGAGTGTGCAATTTCTTCAAAAAGGCTATTCATGTCATTTCCAGCACGTTGCTAATGGACTACGCCGTCGCCCCGGACAACTTTGAGGACAGTAAGCCAAAGGATATAAATATCGAATGAAAAACTTTGACGCGAAAAATACTGCACATCAAACTGAACCTTTTGCGGGATCGGCAGTTCATCGCGCCCATTGACTTGGGCCCAGCCTGTTAAGCCTGGGGTCAAACTATGCACACCAAGCTCTGTTCGCAAGGCAATCAAATCCGATTGATTAAACAGTGCCGGGCGCGGTCCCACCAATGTCATATCTCCAATCAGGATGCTCCAAAGCTGGGGCAACTCATCGAGGCTGCTTTTGCGTAGAAAGGCACCGATGGGCGTCATCCAAGTTGCGGCATCTGCCAGCATATGCGTCGCCACGGTAGGGGTATCGGCGCGCATGGTGCGAAATTTTGGCATCCTGAATATTCGGTTGTATCGTCCAACCCTATCGGACCAATACAAGATAGGCCCGTTGGATGTGAGGCGAACCGCCAAGGCAATCAGCACTAAGGGCACCATCAGAAGATGTGCGGCAAGAATGACTGAGAGCAGGTCAAAAATACGTTTCATTTGTTTACGGCTAATGCAAACTTGGCCATGGCATCAAACCACGAACCGGTAGGGCCGCCCGTTGCGCCTGGCTAACCTTGCTGGGTAGACATGTTTGAAACATTGCCACATGATCACCCCACCGCACGAAGCAGCCCCTCTTGAACGGAAATAGGGGGCGCCCAAGCGAGAAGGCGACGGGTGTTTGAAATATCCACCTGCAAATTGCTACACAGCCGGCTCACCACGTCGCGCTTGCCCAGTAGGGTGGCCGTTGCGCGGAGGGCCCATAGCGGCACACTGGGAAGGCGCACCGGCATACCCGCTGCCTGTGCCATGCCGCGGACTAAGTCGGCGGTTGAAAGATCCTGGCCATCGCTGACCAACAGTGTTTGATTTGCCGCCGCAGGATGGGCTACGCAGGTGATGATGAGATCGATCAGGTTGTCCAGCGCCACCAGACTGCGCTGATTATGGATTGCGCCAAGGGGTAGCGGTAGACCGCGGCGCACCGCCCGAAGGAGGGCCGCAAAGTTAGCACCCACGCCTGGCCCATAGACCAGCGGTGGGCGGATGATGACTACCTGCATACCGGTCTGCTGTGCGAGTTGGCGTAAACCCTGCTCGGCCTCCAATTTGGATACGCCGTAGGGGTCTTGCGGTGCGGGCATATCGTCGGCCCTAAAGGGCTGACCTTGGAGACTTGACTCGCCGTTGACCTTTACAGAGCTGATGAATATGAAGCGGCGCACGCCCGCAGCGGCGGCTTGGCGCGCGAGCCTCATCGTGCCATCGACATTGGTACGCCGATACGCAGCCAGTTGATCCGGCGCGCTGTCATTCATCACGTGTACCCGAGCCGCTAGGTGCACGATTACTGAGCATTGCCGCAAGGCAAGAGTCCAATCGGTAAAACTATCGATTTCACCGACCGCCACATTCCCCAGCGTTCCTGTCACGCGACTCACGCGGGTTAAGGGCATTTCTTGGAACAGCAGCGCGCGGCAAAGCGCTCTGCCAACAAAACCCGAGGCGCCAGTCACCATAACTCTCATGGGCGTGAAGCGCCTACATGAACAGGGTCTAGCATCGATCGGTACACAGAAAGCGTTTCTCGGACAACCCTGTCACTGGAGAACTCCGCCACCGCACGCTGCCGACCATTGCGACCCATTTCCTCGCGCAGCGCTGGGTTATCAATCAGCGACTGGAGTGCGCGAACTAGGGGCTGAACCTCCCGCGCGGGGACGAGCAAGCCATTCACGTTTGCCGTCACCACTTCCCTGCAACCAGGCACATCGGTGGTCACGCAGGGCAAGCCTGTTGCCAGCGCTTCAATCAGCGACTTGGGCAAGCCTTCGCGGTACGAAGGCAGGCAAGCCATATCGGCCTGCGCCCAAATTTCCGGCATGTTGTCTTGATAACCCCAAAACTCGACGTCGCCCTGCACGCGCCAACTATCAAGTTGATTCTGTGGAATATTGGCCGGATTCTGCAAATCTGGCGAACCAACCAACACGAAGCGCACTTGGGGGTTGTTGGCCCGCAGAAGTCTTGCAGCCTCCACGAACTCCCCAACGCCCTTGTCCCATAGAAGCCGCGCCACAAGCATGATAACGATTCCATCATGCGTCCGCTGGCATGGCCTGAACTCATCAACATCAACCCCGGCGCCACGAATTAAACGGATATCCGTTTCCCTGACGTAATGGTTCTTGATAAGTGCGGCGCAGTCGTCCGCATTTTCGAGAATGACTTTGCTTCCCCTGGGATTGAGCAAGATGTGCATCAAAACCCAAAATAGCGGACGAAGTAATCTGGCCAGCAGGCCTTTGGATGTATACACAAAACCCATACCCACTGGGGCATTGACGACGCCATGAACGCCAACAACCCGGGCGACTAGCGTGCCGAGAAAAATCGGTTTCATCGCGATATGGTGCACAAGATCTGGGCGCTCCAGTACATAAATCTGGGCAAGACGCAGCATGGACCAGGCTGCAGAAAACGGGTTCAAACTTCGCCGGACCAAGGGGACATGAATCAGCCTAAGGCCAGCGTTCACAATTTGGGGGCCTTTGTTCACCACGCGCGTAACCACGAGGACATCGTGCCCATCCGCCTTCGCAGCCATCGCGCGCTCTATAAAGTGCGAGCAGAAAAACCAGTCTTCAGTGATGAGGTAAAGAATCTTCACAAAAAGCACCTATACCCGTGTTCGCGTCGACCGTCGCACAGTAATCGTCCTTAGACAACGGTTCATACAAACCACTTTCGCAACCACACGGTGGCGCACCGCCTAAAGTACTTCATTAGTGATAGTGAGATTACCCCGAGGAGTGTAAACCTAGAAATAGCTTTCTGAGCGTAAAGCTGTCGATAGCATTCCAACTCGCCAATCTCAAATTTCCACATGTCCGCGGTCAACCCAGACTCACCGTAATCATGCTTAAACGAGTAGGCCAGATCAACAGGGATATACCAACTCTCTAGTGACTGTGCTGCGATTCGCAACCATAGTAGGTAGTCTTCGGCATATCTTTTGCCAGGCGTAAATCGATATGGAATATCCCGACGCAACATGACGGAACGCGTGGGAAACCAATTCTTAACTAATAAACGATTGAAACTGATCGGTTGCGCTGCAAATTCAGTCAAAATTTTCGGCGCCAAAGATGAATCAGCAATCATAGTGGTGCCGTGTCCAGACAAGGCAACATCCGGGTGCCGAGACATCCAGCCCCATTGAATTTCAATTTTCTTGGGATGCCAACTGTCGTCAGCGTCTAAAAAGGCAATATATTGCTGCACCGCCAAATCCCAGCCCGCACTACGGGCAGTGCCTGGACCCCCATTTTTACTTAAAGAAATAATATGAACGGGTAAGCTGACATTCAAGCGCTGAATATTGTTCAACACCGCTAACGTCTGATCAGCGTCATCGCTGAAATCATCTACCAAAATGATCTCTCGAGGCAGCACCGTTTGGTCCAATACGGATTGAATTGCCCGCTCTATGGTGAGGGCGCATCGATAGCACGGTATCACCACGCTGATCGGAGCCGATGCGGACTGGCTATTTGGGGCTTTACCCACGATCAAAGCCGCGTCCAATGGCCGGGAATGAGGTCTTGGTCGGGCGTGCCGTTACGAAACCACAATTTGGGTGCCACCACTATTTTATTTACATTAGGATTCAACCAAGCACCCCACCAGCTAAAGGTACTGTTAGCGATAATGTGGTGTTGACACCTACTCATTAACTGCAGGTCTAGAAAGCTATCGGCTTGGCTATTGTGACTAACATACGTGCAAGGATATTCCAATCTAATGTTTTCTTGTGCCCAAGCTATATCGTCTGAAAAAACGTAAAATTCCGGTGCTATTACCCTGTTCGCAATATGTGAAATGCCCAAATGGTAATAAGCGGGCTCAGCAACATGCATCAAGCCATGGTTTCGGGGATTGCTCAGGTAATCTCCCCTGCGGACGTGCAAACTGACTGACGTGGTATTTGACATGGTATGGGCTAACTGCGCGTTATATCCCATCAAGGGTTTTTTGAACGTAAATTCTGTGCGAATACTTTCTACCTCTTCCAGAAAATATCGCTCAGACTGCCAATAACCGCTCATGTATAGGTCTCCAAAAAACTTTGGCAGCCCTGCCCAATAGTTAAAATGGGGTTCTACCACATACGCGCTACCTCTTAAACCTTTAAGAATACGCTTACCTAATACTTTTCTGGCTAGTTTCCCCGCGCGCCATCCTAATAAAGCCCTCACTTGACTTGCATCGGCCAGCTTCGACGTGATCGAAAAAACTTGTTCTAGCTCATAGCCTTGGTGCAATCGATAATCATCAAAATCAGATATATCCAAATAGTGGGATTGTTCATTTTGACGAGCCAATGCGAAACCAGTCGCATACTGAAACATTTGATTTCCAAGCCCACCGATTAATCGAGAAATAATCAAAAAAATCGATCCTAAATTATTTTCTAATTTTGAAATCGGCGATTCCATGGATCAAGGTCAACGAATATGGAATTAATATAAGTATCGGCATATAACATATATCCTTGACTAAACATATAGTCATTAATTTCAGTAAGTTTCCGTGGCGCATTATTTTTCTCGTAGGTTAGCGTTTCCACGCATATACAAGTTGGCCTATGGGCCTGCCAATCGATAGATCGAAGCACTTCAGCGTCCATACCCTCAATATCAATCGTCATAAAGTCCAGCGATGGGTTCATACTCAGGATGTCATTTACATTTTCAAGTGAGACCGTCACTGTGTTGCGCACTAAGTGGCCCATCTTTACATAGCGCTCCATCTCCGCCTTGGAAAAGGTATTGAGTGTCGGTGGTTCCATGATGAAGAAATCCGCATGTCCAAGCCCATCAACGTGAACGCCTTTTTGAATGACAAGGTCCCTTGGCCTTGTTCGCGCTAGCACTTTTGCCAAATAGGGGTCTGGCTCTACCAAAATACCGCGCCCACCGTGGTGATAAAAAAACGCGGTATTTGAAAGCTGGAATGGATGGTTAGCACCCAGATCCACATAGGTTCGAGCGCGTGGGCCGCCCATGCTATCTAGCAAAAAAGCTACTATCAAATCCTCCCCGCATTGCGAGTAAGAACGTTGACCAGAAAAAATCCTTGGAATATTGGCCTTAATGTTATTTTTGGCCTCAAGTGTCAAAAATCTCTTTAATAAATTTAGCATGGTCCCTCTATTTTTTCAGCCATGCAATCTCGAGCAAAGCAGGTTAAGCCATAAGCCCATGGAAGATTGCCGCTTCGGAATCACGATTTTCGGAAAGTAAAGATGCCCAGCGTGTAGCGTCGCTTACGCAAGGAATCCAGCTCCACGTCGAACTGTTTCGTACTTTGATGCAGTTTTCCCGCATCCACGCAGGTCAAATCGACTAATTGCAGGCCAAAGGTTTGCGCCAGCGCCACAAGGGAAACTGGATCAAAAATACGGTGTGCATTGAACTCCACACGCTCTTGACCGATAGGCACGGAGAGGTACAACACCCCGCCTGATGACACTATCTCAGCCATCGTACGCAAGCCGGTCGCGTAGCCCTGCGCGTCCAATGGATCACCGTAGCGGCCCAGCCCAAAATGCTCTAGCGCGTGCAAGCAAGACAAGGAGTCGCAATACGCAGTCTTTTGATTGACCGGATTCATCAAATCCGCTTGTTTAAAAACCACGCCCGGAATAGAAGAACTTATGGGGCGTATGTCAAAAACCTCAACTTCTCGGAACGCCGCCACATGGGCTACAAAACCATCAATTCGGGAGCCTACGTCCACGTGGCGCGACGGATTGGCATCGAATATTTTGCGGGCTACATGTAAGTCCTGCAAAAAGTACTCGCTACTGGCAGATCCACCTTCTTCGTACCAGTCATAAAGACAGGGGCGCAAAGATAAGGGACCCACATACTGACGCCTAAATTGCATCAAGTTGGCCAGATAGCGCGGAATGCCCCGCAGCGAACGAAATAGTCGCCTAGGGTCCAATCCAAACTGCTCGCTCAAGATCCAATAGCTTTTTCTCAAAAATTCATACATGTGATGACTTCTTTAACCATTCCAGACTAAGAACGAATCCAATGAAATTAATTGTCAGCCATCCAAATGCTGCGCCGATGGGGCCATAGGCGATAACTAAGGGCGAAATTAGGAACACAGACAAAAGCAAAGCAAGTGCATTGACTTGCATGACTCTTTGTGTTTTTTCATGGACGATCCAATGCATGTAGCCCACGTTGTAAAACGCGTTCAGCGCGGTACCTATCAAGAGCAAAGATAAAGTGGGATAGACGGCTTCAACGGCGACCGGGTCTTTGAGCCAAAGCGCAAGCACCCATTTCCCCATGATGGCAAAGCCCAGGCCACCACCTACCACCAGCAATGCGACTATCCCGGATAACCGTAAGCTTAGCCGTCGCAGTCCCTGGGCATCCGCGCGCAATTGCACCGCGCGTGGTAAGGCGGCCTGCATTACCGGGTAAACCAGCTGTAACAAACCCGTTGCGACCGTCGCAGCAATGGTGTAATAACCGAATTGCTCAATACCGACCATTTTACTAACCAATATTTTGTCCATTTGGACAGTCAGCGCACCTAACCAAGTGGAAGCGGACATTCCCGCTACCGTTTTCCACAACTGACGCATTTGCACATCGTCCCAGCGGCTTTTTCGGCGGGTAAATCCTAATGTATCCCAGGCCAACCATGCGCGCACCAGCGTTTCTAGTCCTGCGATCAAGGCCTGCCATAACAGGTAGGTACTTAGGGTGGGCCAAATCGCGACTACCACCACGCCTCCGAAGTGTCTCACCGCAGCAGCAAAGGCCAATACGCTATTGAGGCGCACTTGGGCTTGCGCTCCTACCAGCACACTTCGATATACCGAACCAGGAAATTGAAGCATGAATATCACCGCCGCACCCCACAGGGCGTTTTGCCCCTGGTTCACCGTGACATTTTCCAAAATCAACCAATGCGCTGCAATTTCGTGACTGAATATTAAGATCAATCCGCCCGCCCCCAGCGCAAAACCCCAATACAGCCTCTCTAATCCCAGCAAAAGATCCGCCGTGCGTATTAGGCCGCCCGAGCAATCCTCAATTTGCACCGCGAAAGAACGCACCAAAGCCTGGGACATGCCTGCATCTAGCATGCCCATCAGCGCCTGCACCAAGGCGACGACTCCGATCAACCCGAACAACTCGGGGCCCAAGGATGAAAGGTACCAAGGAAGTGCCAGAACCGGCGCCAAGGCTACGCAACCGGCCCCAAAATAGTTAGCGATGATATTGCGTTTCATGGGAACCAAAGTGGCACTGAAACAGGTCCAACTAGCAAATTCTGAAACTATTCGGCACTCAAACTGACACTAAAACCATGTTGTTTCAATAATGCAGCTCGTTTTGCCTGCCCCAAATCCTCAGCCACCATCTCCGCGCACATCCCACGGGCGGTAATCTCCGGAACCCAGCCCAACTTATCTTTGGCTTTCGTCGGGTCGCCAAGTAAAGTCTCCACCTCTGTAGGCCGAAAATACCGTGGGTCAATTCGAACAATAGGCTTGTTACCCCAACAGCCCACTTCATCCACCCCTGATCCTTCCCAGCGCAGCTGCATACCCAAGTCCTGCGCAGCCCAGTCAATAAACTGCCGCACGCTGTATTGCTTGCCAGTCGCAATCACAAAATCTTCAGGCTTATCCTGCTGCAACATCATCCACTGCATGCGCACATAGTCCTTGGCGTGCCCCCAATCGCGCAGCGCGTCGATATTGCCCATGTACAGGCAGTCTTCTAGGCCCTGGCTGATATTGGCCAGACCACGGGTAATTTTGCGAGTCACAAAGGTTTCCCCTCGGCGCGGGCTTTCGTGGTTAAACAAAATGCCATTGCAGGCATAGATGCCGTAGGCCTCGCGGTAATTGACCGTGATCCAGTAGGCATACAACTTGGCCACCGCATAGGGGCTGCGCGGGTAAAAAGGTGTGGTCTCTTTTTGCGGGGTTTCCTGCACCAAGCCATACAGTTCGCTGGTGCTAGCTTGGTAAAACCGGGTTTTCTTTTCCAGGCCCAATATGCGTATGGCTTCCAAAATACGCAGTGTTCCCATGGCATCCACGTCGGCGGTGTATTCTGGGCTTTCAAAGCTGACAGCAACATGGCTTTGAGCGCCCAAGTTATAGATTTCATCCGGTTGCGTTTCCTGAATGATGCGCGTCAGGTTGCTGCTGTCACTCAAATCGCCGTAATGCAGCTTAAAGCGCGCGTTATCGACATGGGGGTCTTGGTAAATGTGGTCGACCCGCTGGGTGTTAAACAAGCTAGCGCGCCGCTTTATACCGTGGACGGTATAGCCTTTTTCTAGTAGAAACTCGGCCAAATAGGAACCATCTTGGCCAGTTACGCCGGTGATTAGGGCTACTTTAGCGTTCATCATTGCGTTTATTTATTATTAAAAAATCCTGGTAGGTCATTGACAAGCCACGGGTCAAATCCACGTCGGCCTGCCAACCTAACTTACCCAAACGGCTGCTGTCCATCCATTTACGCGGCGCACCATCGGGCTTGCTGCTGTCAAACTCGATAGTGCCTTGATAACCCACGGTTTGACCTATGGCGTGGGCTAATTCGGCGATCGTGACATCGCTTCCAAAACCCACGTTGATATGGCTGAGCATGGGTTGGGTGTGCTGTTGATAGGTAGCCTGCGGCAGGTTCATGACAAACACACTGGCCGCGGCCATATCGTCCACATACAAAAACTCGCGCCTGGGCGTACCGCTGCCCCATATGCTGACACTGGGCACGCCCGCGACTTTGGCCTCGTGAAAGCGCCTGATGAGCGCGGGAATAACGTGGCTGTTTTCCGGATGGTAGTTGTCGCCGGGGCCGTACAAATTCGTCGGCATGACGCTGCGGTAGTCCACGCCATGGCTGGCGCCGTATTGGCGGTTGTAGCTTTCGCACAGTTTGATACCTGCGATTTTGGCAATGGCGTAAGGCTCATTGGTGGGCTCAAGCGCGCCGGTGAGCAAGGCGTCTTCACGCATGGGCTGCTCGGCCAAACGGGGATAGATGCAACTGGACCCTAAAAAAAGTAACTTTTTGACGCCGTTACGAAAAGCCGCGTCAATGACATTGGCCTGCACCATCAGGTTTTGATAAATGAAATCCGCCGGGTAGGTGTTGTTGGCATGGATGCCGCCCACTTTGGCGGCGGCTAGATACACCTGATCGGGTTTTTCTTGTGCAAAAAAAGCTTGTACGGCGGCTTGGTTTGTCAAGTCCAATTCAGCGTGCGTGCGGTTGACCAAGTCGCTATGGCCTTGGCTTTGCAATGCCCGAACGATAGCGCTGCCCACCATGCCACGATGCCCGGCGACATAAATCTTAGCCATGGCTGGTATCGCGCCCGTAAGTGTCTTCAAAGCGCACGATATCGTCTTCGCCCAAGTAGCTGCCGGACTGAACTTCGATAATTTCCAAATCTGTCTTGCCGGGGTTTTCTAAGCGGTGGGTGACGCCCAAGGGAATGTAGGTACTTTGGTTTTCGGTTAGCAAAACCTGCTCGTCGCCACGCGTCACCAAAGCAGTGCCTTTGACCACAATCCAATGCTCGGCGCGGTGGTGGTGCATCTGCAAACTCAGCTTGGCGCCGGGACGCACACTGATGCGCTTGACTTGATGCCGTTCGCCCACATCCACGCTGTCATACGTGCCCCAAGGGCGGGCTACTTTGCGGTGCTGCACCGATTGGGCGACTTTGTCCGCATCCAAACGCGCCACCACTTGCTTGACCTGTTCGACCTGGCTGCTGTGCGCCACCAGCAAGGCGTCGGGCGTGTCCACAATCAATAGATCATGCGTGCCCAAGGCGACCACCGGACGGTGTGGCGCATGCACAAAGGTGTTGTGCGCACCCATGGCCAGGCCGTGGCCGTGGATGCGGTTGCCCTGCGGGTCCGGCGCGCTGAGCTCGGCCACCGCGTTCCAACTGCCGACATCGCTCCAGGCGCTGGTAAAGGGCACCACCGCTACGTTGTGGTGATGCTCCATCACCGCGTAGTCAATGCTTTCGGAACGGCAGGCGCCAAAGGCCGCTGCTTGCGGACGCAGGAACTGGCCGTCGCGGGTGGACGCAGCCATGGCTTGGCGGCAGGACTGCAATATGTCTGGCGCATATTGGTCCAGAGCCGTAATCAAGGTGGCCGCGCTGCATAAAAAGATGCCGCCGTTCCATAGCGCACTACCGGTTAGAAGCAAGGCCTGCGCCTTGTCCAGTGCGGGTTTTTCGGTGAAGCCTTCTACCGAATAGCTGCCGTCGGGCCGGGCTGCACCTCGGCGGATGTAGCCGTAAGCGGTGCTGGGGAAACTCGGGCTGATGCCAAAGGTGACGATGGCGCCCGCCTGTGCGGCAGCGCACGCTTTTTCTACCGTCTGAGCAAAGGCCTGGGCATCCGGAATATGGTGGTCCGAGGGGCAAAACAGCAGCAAAGCATCAGGCTTGGCGGCAAGCGCAGCTATGGCCATGGCCGCCGCCGTGTTGCGCGCCACGGGCTCTAGCAAGACGGTGCCCTGCACGCCCGCGGCCTGCATTGCTTGGGACACCAAAAACCGGTGTTCTTCGGACGCGACGCAAATAGCGTCTTTGCTAAGCAGTGCCACCCGCTCCAAGGTCAGTTGCAGCAGGCTCTTACCCCCGATGAGTGGCACAAATTGCTTGGGAAAGCTTTTGCGGCTAAGAGGCCAAAGCCGCGTTCCCGAGCCGCCGCACAGGATGACCGGTGTTATTTGCATTACCGCGAGTTTTTGCTTGTAATTCAAAGCGCTTAGACAGGAAGATGGGTTCGTTTAGACAGAAAACTTGGACGCTAAAAAATGCATCGTTCAGGCTACCGCCATGCCGAGCGAAATTCATCGGACGGTATCGGGTTTAAAAACCTCTCCGAGCACCAACTTGCAGGAGAAATCCAACGGCCGCGAGTTTACCCCGGCAACGCGGGTAATTTCACAACAATAAGGCCCCCAGGCAGTGCAAGCTGGTGACTTTTTACTAATGTATGGTGGAGCTGGCGGGATTTGAACCCGCGTCCGCAAGCCTTCTTCGAGCAGATCTACATGTTTAGTGTTCTGATTTGGGTCTCGCCCTGATGCACGCGCAGACACACGCTTACACCGTCGCCAGTACCCTATTGTCTCGCCCCTGACCAAGGTACCCGGTCTGGCGCCAGCCGATGTGAATGACCTTACAGCCTGGACGATGCAGCTTTCACCGCATCACCCTTGCCCAGCCCATCGGCCTGCTGTTGTAAGGCTCACTGGTGTTTAAGCAGCGAGTGCGAAACGTTCGTCGTTTGCAGTTAGTTTGTTTGAATCTGTTTTACGAGCGCATTCA
>CANFLU010000044.1 GCA_947447975.1 Comamonadaceae bacterium
AATCCCATGCAAATACTGAGTCTATGTTTGGTATTGATTGGGCAGGTGTGGGAAATTGACACAGATTGACTAAAAATCAGGTTGCTCAATCGCCAAATCCGAAACTAAAGTTGTCAGCATTGCTACAAAGAAAGGAAATGAGCAATGACAACTGCAACACTAACCGGATTGAAACTGACAGCAGCACAAAAGCCCACGCACGTGAGCCCTGTGCAACTACGCCGCAACAAACTTGCTAAACGGCTGTGGGAACAAGCGGAACTGGCACGGGCACAGGCAGCGGGTACTACCTTTAGTCCCACCCGCTATCGCACTATTACGGACAAGCACACAGGCATACGCCAAAGCATTCAAACCAACAAACGCATCAAGCAGTGGTGGTTCGTCACTGACACAGGCAAGTTGAGCCTGAGTGTTAGGTATGGAACTAAACTGCTGGAACTGGCTAAGGGCAAGTACGCAGTGGAGATTGCTGCTGAGAAGGACTTACCCGCAACACTGGACTTGATTAAGGCGGCGGTGCTGGCTGGTGAGTTAGATGCAGCACTGGACGCAGCGTCAGTAAAACTTCGTGCAGGCTTTGGGAAATGAACAAGTACTTGATATGGGTACGCATCAACCCCTACCAAACCGCCAACACCGTTATCTACGCTGACAATGCTTGGGCTGCTAAGCAGTTGGCAGAGGCTCAGTACGGTGTTGGGATGGTGCTGAACTACACGCAGATGGATTGATGCAAAAGGCAGTACGCAGCAAGTGCGTAAATACTTGATGCGTATTGCCGAAATAACCATCAAGCCCATCAAACCCATCAAACCCAAGCCACCCCTAAACCCGGCACAGGCACGCATAGCAGCACTGAAACAAAATGTTGAAACGGACAGACAGCAACTACAGGCTGAACGGGACAGACAGCGTCAGCAGCGTGAGAACGAACGCAGGCAGCGACAGCAACGCACTATCAGCACTGGGCTATAGGCTTGCTACGCTGGGTGTTAAGGGTAGTAAATGGCTGATAACCCAGCAAGAACCCCCTAAATGCGTGGGTATTGACTGCGAAACATATGGCGTTTTAAACGACACTGACGCACGCATGACAGGTATAGTTCAAATACCTCCAAGCCCCATCACGCACCGCAGTCAAAAAACTTGTCCTGCACAATTTGCCGCACACCAAGACGGCGTGGGGGCAAAAGAACATTGCAAAAGTTGGAGAATTATCAATTGCATAAGCACTTTTAATCCGTTTGTCGTGGGTTCGACCCCCGCACGTCCCACCAGATTCATTCTTACAAAAGCCACCGGCCCCCTGCGGTGGCTTTTGTCTTTGTGGGATTGGGTTGTTGTTTGTCCCAGTGCAGGTGCGGTGGTGATTGAATCACTCAACCTAAAAGCCCAAGCCGCTGTCCCAGCCCGCCTCACCCCCACATACGCCGCTGGGCCGCTGGGCCGCTGACTTTGGCCCAACAACATCAACGCATCGCGCGCAGCTCTAAACTAGGGCATGCGAATTAGGAGAGTGGGCGCTTCGGGACGGGCGTTTACGGTGGCGCGCAGTAGGGGATCTTCACGCAGTTGCAGCGCTTGCACCAGCAGCGCGACCAACTTTGCACGGTCGCCATTTTGCAGGTCGACCTGCGGCCAGGGCTTGTTCGGATCCGCGTAGGGCGCGATGGCGTGCAGTGCACTCGCAAGGCTTTTTCCGTCCGCGGTGGAAAGCTTCCAGACGTCCACGCCCGCGGCTTGACCCAGCTGGGCCAAATTCAGATAGGCCATTAAGTTGAACATCGAATAATTGAACGAATTGGTGCGTGCCAACTCCAAGGGTTGGCGTCCCTGCAAATCCAATTGGACTGCAAGTCGCTTAGTGGGAAGCGCTTGCAAAATGCTCCGAGCGTCGTCCCTATGGCCGGTGCCTAGCGCTAGAGCGACCGTCAGCGCGTCGTACCACGTGCCATGGTTATTGAGCTCGGAGGCTTCGTCCAGGCCATTGGCACTCGTTCTTAGCCATTGGTAATAGCTTTGCAACCATTCCTGCATGCCGATTTGATCGCTTTGGGTCCATGCGACCGAGCCCGCCAACAACGCCAGACTGTCTTGCAAATAAATGAAGTTATGCGTATCGATGATGCCGATTCCCCGCCCTGAGGTGATGCCAGGGATAGCCTGCGCGTACTGCAAATTCGGATTCATTCTGGTGGCCGGTTGCAAAAACCAGGTGCGTAGAAGAGCAGTCGCTTTAACCGCATAGCGCTCCTGCCCGGTAAACCAGAATGCCAAAGCGAGCGTTTCTACTGCGCGACAGGTGGCCTTCATAGCCCGTTCGTCGGTACCGCTGCGGCTTTCGGGATTCACATTACCGTCTTTACGGATATAAGGCAGTCCGTTCGGCTTTTCTGGATCGGGCCACCAGTAGGGTCCCAGGCTTATGTAATCATGTTTGTCCCCGCTGGCAGCTACGCTGGTTTTATCCATGACGGATGCTTCGCGCAGCTGCAGAGCTTGCTCTGCTTCGAGCAATAACTTCACCAGTTCCGGGTTATTTTGACCAGCGGGGCTTGCAAAATAGATGCGCTGGGCCTGCAAGCGTTCGCTGCTTAGTGCAAATGTGCGAGCTTGGGTACTTGACGTTTGCGCCAGTGCCTCCGGGCCCATAGTTGCGGTCACGCAAGTCCAAAGTGCCAGCGCAAGTATTGAGTTTTTCATTGAGTTCGTAGTAAGGTATCGCCAGCCGATTATCCGCCAGTGTTTTGCAGAAAAAAAATAGTACGGACAGATGAAAATTTACGCTGGTAAGGCTGCAGGGTTGCAGGTCACTCCGAATCAGATGTCCCCTGATTTCCATGGGACGCTATCCAACATCCTAAGTATTTGCTGAGCAACTGCTACTTCTTTGTTCCGAAACCCGTGTTGTGTCAATGCGGCGCAAGCCGGTCCACGGAAATCACTGCCGCCCGAAACGGTAATCAATGGAATTTTGAACTTCTCTGCCACGGTTCGAATGTAGCTGTACTGCGTGATACCACATGGATCTTCGATGTGGTGAATGAAAGCTTGAGGAATTTTGATATCCCCGTAATTAAAGTCGGTCAGCTCGGTATAAGAGCGGGGTGCCGTTGGATCAATAGTAGCTGTATGTATGACACCAGCAAATTCAGACTGGCCAAATTTACCAACGAAGGCAGAAGAAATCGACCCAGCGCTCGTAGAAAGCAAATACACCTGCTCCACAGAAGGAAGTTTCGCCTTGGCAACATCAATGATGGCTTTGAGATGCCTGTAACGATCTTGGCTAGATTGGTACTCAGCCGTACACGTGTCACCCAGGTTGGTATGGCAATCTACTAACAAGGTCATCACCTTGTCCGAGTTCAGATGCCGACGTGACCTGACTAAAAAGTTTCCCGCCAGCGGGCTAGCCATCATTACGCCATTACCCATTTCTGGCTTCACCACTGAAGGGTATCCAGGAATCAGCACCAACAATTTTGTGCCCTTGTTTTGATCCTTGCGCTTGGAGATAAGAGCCCGCTGAATTCCGCCATCCAACTGAATCTCAATGAGCTCCTCTTGCAGACCTTCCGCATGGATAGGTATTGTCTGGGCCTGTGCCGTGACAAAACCAAGCATGGTTGAGAAAATAAGGGGGATCCAAGTATTCATAAGAACCTCAGTGTTTAAATTGCACGCCTTATACTTTACATGAAAGTTATTGGTAACCCTCGCATAAGGTGCGCGATAGAAAGATAGTCCCATGAGAAATCCGATTAATCCGACTATGGTGCAAACCTTCAACGACATTATGTCCAGCATAAAAAATTGCGTGCTGGCGATGGTTTCGGTATTTGGAATAAGTATCACTGGCGTGGGGGTATACCACGGTATCAGTTCAGACGAAATATCTCTCGATGAGATAAAAGTCCCAGCACAATTCGAGGAGCAGGGCTACCGGTCGGATATCACCACGATTCGCATTCTCGATGAAATTAAGAAGCTTCAAAATTCTAATGGGTCTGCGAAGGAGAAGGTTTCATTTTTCGGATCATCAGGCAACAATCAATTACAGACATCCAACCTACAGCTAGGTGGCACCGGTGTTGACGTCAAGGCGATTCAGTCCTATATCCGCGATTCGCTTGGCATGGTTACGGCAAAGGTCAGTGGCGAAATAACGGCGCGAAAAGATGGTGATGACATTGAATACCACGTCAAAATCAGGAAAACACCTGAAAACTCTATTTTGGTGGATGAAAAAATTAAGGGCAACGTAGAGTATGTCATTCGCAAAACTTCACTCAAGCTATTGGAGTCGACGGATCCTCATATTGCGGCCGCGAGTTACTGGGCTATGAACGACGAGGTCAATGCTTTACGAATGATCGATGTGGTTCTGGCAAACGACATCAGTAGTGATGATAAATTTTCGCTCAACCTCCGAGCCTATATACACATCACAAATAAACGGCTAGAAGATGCCCAAGCGGATATCGATCGTTTGTCAAAAATTGCGCCTGACTTTATACCTTTACTTTCTTCAAAAAGTTGGATCGCCCGTGAAAGAGGAAATTTCGAAGAGAGCCTGAAGCTCTCGGATGAACAAATTAGGCGAGCGCCAGAAAAATGGTGGGGACATCAAGCCCGGGCGCAGTCCTTGCAAGGGCTCAAGCGCAATGAAGAAGCGCAGCAAGAATATCTAAAAGTGATGGAGATGAGGCCGAGCGTGCCCGGGCCGTATTTGAATGCCAGCGCATTTTTCGTCGCGAATTCAGACATCGCGCAGGCCGCTGAGGTACTCCGAATTGGAGTGAGTAAATTTAGCCAGAATCCCATGCTCAGCCTGACTTACGCTGATGTACTCCAGCGCCAAAAAATGTTTGCTTACTCAGAGAGTTTGTACCGCTCCTACCTGAACCATCCAAAATTTAAGATTTACGCACTCATTGGCATTGGTGAATTGCTCGCTTCACAGCAAAAAGAAACTGAACTGAAGGCCCACAAAGACACCTTAAGGCAATACCTCAAAGACTATCCCTTAAGTCCTAGCGACACAAAAATACTGGGTAAGCGCCTAGACGCTTTGTTGATAGGGTAACGCCCTCAATTTCCACTGACCTTCAAAGTCGAACGCTGGTGCCAGGTCTAGAGCCCCACCTTTTTGCAGTTTCCGATGTAGTTGTACTGCACAGAGTTCTCCCAGCCGTTGGGAGGAATCCAGGTGTGCTGAAAGATACGGGTGTCGCCACTGACGGTGTTGAGCACCAGTGAGCTGACGACCCGGGTGCCCGTGCCCTGGTCCACGGTGTCAGATACGTAGTAGGCCTCCACGGGGTTGCTGCGGCTGTAATCCAAGCGGATTGTTTTTGCCTGGTGTTCTGGCAAGGCGCTGGTGCCTTGGATCTTATAGCTATCCGACCAGGGCTCGATCAACAAGTTAAAGCGCAACGTGGTCTCGCCAGGCTCCTCGACGCGCACACCATTTTGATAATGAAAGGCCTCGCCTGACATAGTGCAAGCGTAGGCAGCTGGAGTCTGCAGGGCGTCAAAACCCAATACCACCGCGCACAAAGCTGCGGCGGCGGTGAAAAGGCCCCGGTGCTTCGGCACGGCGCGTCAAAAAGCCCACCGGCTTGTGGCCGGTGGGCTTGTCCAAATAGTGCGTTGCGAAAACTTTACCAAAGTGCTTAAGGCAAACTAAAGGCCGAATAAGTGTAAGCGCCCGGGTAGTTAGTATTGGGAGCCACCGTGATGGGCTTGGCTGCTATGACACCGTAGTTTGCCAAGTCTGCATCGAGCATCAATCTGCGCGCTTTGAGGTCGTTGGCCGCTTTCATGCGCGCGGCCACAAAAGCTGCTTTAGTCGCATACATAGCCGTGATGGATTTCCTTGCGTCACCGGCGACCTTGGTGGCATCGTCTTTGGCAAACGGCACAAATTGGCCAGCACCCTCAGCGCCATCCAAGCCATCTGCTTTGCCGCCGAAAGTGGACCCTCGCAACGCCCAGCCGGAACTGGTACCCAATGGCGCCTCTATTTCCGGTAGTCGGATGCCGGCGACTTCGTTGCCGTTGGCGTCCACCTTGGGTACATACACCTTATAGAATTTTCCGGTCGGGACGGCAGGAATTTTGGCCAGTATGCCTTTGTCATAGTCAGGCCCAAAGTCCCAGTAATTGCGCACCGTAACCAGGCCCGAGAATTTGTCCATAGTGCTCGGAATATCCGGATAACCGACAGCGGACCGAGCCACCGAACCGATCCCCAATGCGGTGTTAGGCCCATCGGTCGGAACAAAGGTAGCAGTGCCCGCGCTCACGCTGGGGTTGGCACTCGGCGGTGGCGCGATTCCGTTGCTGATCCATTCATCCAGCGCAACCCATAGGGCACGATGCAGTGGCAAGGCATCGACTTGCGAGCCAAATTGGGAGTTGCTTCCGGCCGGCGATGTAGCGGTGGAGGTCGCGCCACTGCCGTGCGGGCCACTCGCAACCAGGTAATTGCGCACGTTGTCAGGCTCGACCAGATCCATACCGGTATTGGGGTGTGTGGTGAGTAATGAACCCGCCTTGACCCAGAGTTCGTTAGACGAATAGAGATTCATGACTTTAGGGCAGGTATTGGTGGCGGTGCATCGCACATTGCGGCCATCGGTTTTGCCCGTAAGACTGTCGGTGCTGGTGGTGTACGAGAAGGGGAACACCGCTTCGAGCTGCCCGATATGATTTTGCCGATTGCGCTCAGTACGGCCCACTTGGGCGAAGCGGTAGTTGATACCTAAACCGTTGCCTCCGCCTATGTAGTTGAGGTGACCGTCAAAGACTTTGGAGCCGTCCAGTGCCTGGTTAAAACCGAGCCATACAAAGTCATTAAACAGGCGGGCCGGTTGTGAATTGGTCCAGGTCATGACGCTCTTGATATCGCCTGCCAGGGGGTTGGCCACGCCGTATTCGTCCGTAGTGGCATTGCGTAAGAAAGCCACAAAGTCACGCATCGCAGCAAGGCCGACGGTAGCCACATAGGGGTCTATGGCGGTGTAGGTCAACTCATAGATCCAGCTTTGCTGGAAGGACGAACCATCCACGAAGTTGATGGAATTGGAGTTCGTCGAGGTCGATGCGGTGCTGCAAGAGCTGGCCCCGCCCCAAGCCCACGCGCTGGATGGCACCTCCACGGGTGTGTCGGTCATCGACTGACGCTTAGTGAGTTTGGCCTTGGTCGTGTCGGTGCTGGCCGGGCTGTAGTAGGTGGCAGCGCACTTGGTGGTTGCGTTATCGTTGACGATGTATTCGTACATCGGACCGGAGATAGACGTGCCATCCGGGTTACGCGCCATTGGCAAAACTGCTTTGACGAGGTCGGCTGTCGCGGAGCTCATGGGCTCTGCATCCCAGCCAGACCACACCAGTGTGTAGCCTCGGTTCAATAAAAAGGCTGGGTAGGTAGCGGTCGCATTGATGTCAGTGGCCGCCGTGGGGTTGTTGGCATTGCCCGTCATTCCGGCAAAACCACCGTATTGCTTGCCGCCCCGATTGGGTGCCTCATAAAAGACCTTGTGCGCGCCTTTGCTCAGGTCGGATGGCTTGAGGATGAAGAAATCTAAGGAGTACTCCACCATACCCGTTACCGGATTACGGGTAGCCAAGGCGATATCAGCGATGACCTGGTTCTTAGGGTCATTGGGGTCCAGCCGACCAAGGGCCCGGCCGCGGACTTTTTCATAAGTTCCCACCGCACCATCGGTGCCAAACTTAGTGCCGCCAAAGGTGACTTTTTCACTGGTGGCAGCATCGATGCTAATGCTGTAAATACCCTGGGATACAGGCGTATTTTTTAACCCACACCCGACTACCGCCACGGCAGCGAGGGCCATGGTCACTGTTCGGTAAAACCATTTGAAATATTGATTTATCGTAAACATACGCTTTGCCTTCCTTGGGTATAGGGTCTAAAGACTTGCCATTACGTCGAAGCCAAATATCGCAGCCACAGCGCGGCCTGGGATTTGGTTTGGCGGAACGGACTTTCAGTCTAGGCTTTGCACAGATTGCGTCAAGCGGATAGCGCTTATTTCTACTAAGTAATTACCCTGCTTGGGGCCCAAGTATTTACCCTCGGTTGGCTGGTGCACCGGTCCGCCGTTCCATGCAAACCCGAAACTTAATTTGGATCAACATTAAACTCGCGCCACCATTTCTTGTGCTTATCCGTCGAAACCAGGGCAATTTCATGACCGTGCAAGCTGACCACTCATTGATCCAACATGCCCAAGGCATCCTCCACGCCAGCCTTGCCGCCGCCGGCCTGGCGCTGCTGCTGTCCGCTTATGCCCATGCGCCACCTGCCTCCGCTGCGCAGGCCCAGGAGCCCGTGCCGGTAGAGCCTTCTGCGGCCCCGCGCCCGAGTGCGGCCAGTTCCGCGCCAGCGGCGCCAGCTACGCCGCAGCGCCCTGCAAGCGCGTCCGGCGCGCCTGCGCCTTTTGCTGAAGTTACGCGCGAAGCCAAGCGCGTGGACGGCTACCTGCCGGTATGGACGCGCGACGAAAAGACCTGGATCGAAATTCCGGCGACCCTTCTGGACCAGCCCATGTTCTTTGCTTCGTCCCTGGTGGGTGGCATGGGTGTCGGGGGGCTATGGCCTGGCATGATGGGGCGCGAGCACATCGTTAGCCTGCATCGGGTGGGCAATAACGTGTTGCTGCTGGCCCGCAACCAGCATGCGCGTGCCCCCGTCGGTACCACGCTGGCGCGCGCAGTGAGCGAAAGCTATTCAGACAGCCTGCTTGGCACGGCACCTCTGGTGGCCGCACCGCAAACCGGTACCGGCGCGTTGCTGGTTGACGCAGCGGTGCTGCTCGGTGGCGACATCAACGGCACGCAGACCACCCTGGAAACGCTGTTTCGATTGCCCTATGCACTGGACCGTAACAGTTCGGGACTCGAGCGCGCGCGCGCGCAAGCCCAAGGTCTGTACGTGACCATGCGCAACCATTTTTCTATTGCGAAGATGCCGGCGGCTCCCGTCACCGCGCTCGGGGCTGCGCCCGCCAACCCAGGCGCCCAGCCCAGCCCGCCCGACAGCGTGCCGGATGCGCGCAGCATGTTCTTGGCCTATGCCTACACACTGGCGCCGCTGCCTGCGCAGCCTATGAAGCCGCGGATGGCGGATGCGCGTGTGGGCTACTTCAATTCCTCGTTCACCAACTTCGGTGACGACACCCAAGAAGGCAAACGTACGCATTTCATCAACCGCTGGCGACTGGAGAAAAAGGACCCTGCAGCAGAGGTGTCCGAGCCCAAGGAGCCTATCCGCGTGGTGATGGACCGCAACATCCCAGAGGTCTGGCGCCAGCCTTTGCGCGAGGCGGTCCAGGAATGGAACAAAGCGTTCGAGAAAGCCGGTTTCCTCCATGCACTGTCCATCGAGCAGCAGCCGGCCGATGCGGATTGGACGACCACCGAGGGTGTGCGCATGCTTGCCATGCGCTGGTTTGCGCAGGAGGGCCCGGGCTCCACCGCAGTGGGCCCGAGTCAGAAAGACCCGCGTACCGGTGAAATCCTGCGAGGTGCGGTGATCATCGACGAGAACCGTGTACGTGTTTTCCGCGCGCGCGCGGGCGAAGCCGTGCCACGCTGGGCCGAGCAGCTGCCGCCCCATGAAACGCTCGCACAGGGGCATGACCATGCCTTGTGCAACTACGCCGATGTGGCTTTCGAAGAAGCTAGCTTCGGCTTTGACCTGCTGGTCGAACGTGGTCTGCTCGATCCCAATAGCCCAGAAGCTGATCGCTACATCGCCGACGCGCTTAAAAGCGTCACCCTGCACGAGTTAGGCCACGCCCTGGGCCTGCGCCACAACTTTCGCGCCTCTACTGCGATGACACCCGCGCAGTTGCGGGACCGGGCATACACCCAGGCTAACGGCTTGTCCTCCTCGGTCATGGAGTACAACGCGCAGAACCTGCCGCTCAAAGGCGAACCCGTGGCCGACTACAACATGCTGACCCTTGGGGCGTATGACTATTGGGCCATCGAATACGGTTACCGGGAGTACGCCAGTCCTGAGGCCGAAAAGCCGGCCCTCAAATCCCTGGCTGCGCGATCGGAACGCGAGCCTGCGCTGGCCTATGGCACCGACCAAGACCTTGGCAACAACGATCCGATGATCAACCAGCGCGACATGAGCAGCGATCCGCTGGACTTCGCCCAGCGCCAAATCAAGCTCGCACGTGAATTGTGGGAACGCATCACCACACGCCCGCTGGCGGCGGACGAAGACCTCACCCTATACCGCCGTGCGCTCAGTCGCGTGCTCAACAGCATGGGGTCGTCTTTGCCATTTGCGGCCAAGTACGTGGGCGGGGTGTATACCTCCCGCGCGAAGGCGGGCGCAAATCAGCCTTTGTTGGTACCGGTGCCGGCGGTCCAGCAACGCGCTGCGCTCGACGTCGTCATCCAAGAGATTTTTAGCAGTGCCAGCTTCAAGTTTGATCCTAGGGTGTTAAGCCGCCTGGGGGTGGATCACCACGAGTCGCGTGGGAATGCACAGCAAGGCGTTGACTTCAGCCTGCCCACGGCCGTACTCACCTTGCAACGTGGCGCTTTGGATACGCTGATGGCCGATGGCTTAGCAGGACGCTTAGCCGATGCGGAATCCAAGGTTGCCGATCCGCGGCAGTTACTCAGCTATGCCGAAGTGCAAACCCGTTTGTCCAAGGCAGTTTGGTCGGAACTCACCGTCGGCTCTAAGGGCTATGGTGACATCGACAGTCTGCGCCGCAACCTGCAGCGCGAACACGTGCGCCGACTGTCCACGGGTTTGGTCCGTGCCAGTGCGGCGACCGCTGCGGACGTGCGCGCAGTCCATCGGCAGGTGGCATTGCAATTGCAATCACAGCTCAAAGCGGCTGTGGCCAGCAAAATGCATAGCAGCCTGGTACAGGCCCACCTGCAAGATAGCCTGCAAACCCTTACCGAAGCGCTGAAGGCGCCCTTGGTCAAGCAAGGTGTGTGAGCGGGCGGCTACATTTTCAGTTCGGATGCAGGGGTGTTGCTCGCCGCAATGCGCCTGGGCATTACCGAAAAGGCGGTAGAGCCATAGGCCATCGCGTTCAATCAGGCGGATCCACCGGCATGAATTGTCGTCAGTGCAATGGCTGCAGCCTTGCCTTAACCTAGAGCGCTGCCCACAAGGCAAACCACTGTGCAATGGTGGTGTTCCATGGAGCCAGTTGAACCATCGAAAACCAATGGGATATTCCCGTCCAGCCGGTACGGGCAACTGCCAGCGTTAAACCTAATCCCACTACATTGGCAGCAGGTAAAAACATCCAACAGAAAAGAAAACCTGCTTTTTGTAAATCCGTTTGTCCACGGTGGGTATGCGCGAGGGTGGATGTGAAGTGGTAGCACAGGCTCAGCCCGACGGCCGCCTGCCACACCCAAGGGTCTAGGCCAGGAACCAGCGCTGAGAGCACCAGAAGGGTTACAGCGCCGGTTGGAAAAAAATAGGGCGCAAGGTCAATGAGCCAGTTGGGGCTGCCAATCACGGTCATGTGGCCACCGCTTCGCAGTGTGACCTTGATTTCCCCCACCTTGTTGCCGGTCATCCAAGCAAACAAGCAGTGCGTCAATTCGTGCTCAAAAGTGCTTAGCCAAGAAATACGCCACTTCCGTATGGCAAGCCACCACAAAGCGCCATAGCTCAGTGCGCCCACTACAACAAATAGGTAGGCGCCCGGGTCAGCGCTTAATTCTTGCCAAAGCGCCCACGCCATGGAAGGTAAAAACACCACGGATAAAAGCGCTACCGGCCACTTGATTGTGGCCAGTGTGAAATAGGTAAACCGATGTATTGGCATAAGTTTGAACCGCGTCAATTATCGATCCAGTACCAGCGCACCAGGGCTGGGTTTGCAGTTTTTCAGGTGATACTCCATGGGCGCATGGCCTGGATGATTTCCCTTGTCCCAAAGATCGCGGTGTACCGGCTCACGCCACTGATGGCAGGCCCCATGGTGGAAGGCTTGACACAAATACCGTATAAACGGGTAGGGTATAGGCGCGTTTTGGGTGCCCATCCTGAACTATTCATTTGTTGGTAATTGCATGAAAAACATCAAACTTATTCGTTGGAGCGCTCTAGCAGCCCTGTGCATGCTGGCCGCCATCGGCAGCGCCCAGGCTGAGGACAAAAAAGCGGCGACCAAGAAGCCATTTCGCATCATTGATGCCGTTTGCGACTTCGATTCCAGCGAGATCGCGGCGGAGAAAGGCCAATTTATTTGCCTGTATATCTGCCGCGATCCTGACCATTCCAAGATGTTTCAGGTGTACAGCAACTCGTCCATTGGCAAATGTCCTACGCCCTTAAAGACCAAGATCAAGCAGACGATCAAAGAAGAGAAAAAGGCAGCGCCACCTGCGGCCCACCACTAGGCGCGGATGGCCCATGGGGTCCAATGCTAGCGATGCAGCGTCTTACCCATCCGATCTAGCGCTGCCAATCGCAGCGCGCGCGCACTAACTCTGGCGCCCCAAGAGCAAATATTCCATCAGCGCTTTTTGCGCATGCATGCGGTTTTCTGCCTCGTCCCAGACCACGCTTTGCGGGCCGTCGATGACTTCGGCTTCCACCTCCTCGCCGCGGTGCGCCGGCAGGCAGTGCATAAAAAGTGCATCGGGCGCTGCGGCAGCCATCATCGGGCGATCCACGCACCAGGAAGCAAAGGCGGCGCGGCGCGCTTCGTTCTCTGCCTCATAGCCCATGCTGGTCCAGACGTCGGTGGTCACCAGGTGCGCGCCCTGGCAGGCTTGCAGCGGGTCGGTGAACACGCGGTAGCTATCGCCAGAGCGCAAGCCGGCAACCGCTTGGTTGACCTCGTAGCCGTTAGGCGTGCTCACATGCACGGTAAAGCCCAACAAATCGGCCGCTTGCAGCCAGGTATTGGCCATGTTGTTGCCATCACCCACCCAAGCCACCGTTTTACCGGCAATAGAGCCACGGTGTTCGATATAGGTAAAGATGTCGGCCAACACTTGGCAGGGATGGAATTCATTGGTCAGTCCGTTGATCACCGGCACCCTGGAATTGGCCGCAAAGCTTTCTATTTTGGTTTGCTCGAAAGTGCGGATCATCACGATATCCGTCATGCGGCTGATGACTTTAGCGCTGTCCTCAATAGGTTCGGCGCGTCCGAGTTGGCTATCGCCCGTGGTCAGATGCACCACGCTGCCGCCTAGTTGGTACATGCCCGCCTCAAAGCTCACGCGCGTGCGGGTGGACGCTTTCTCAAAAATCATGGCCAAGGTGCGGTCCACCAGCGTATGATGTTTTTCGTAAGCCTTGAATTTTTTCTTGATCAGTGCCGCGCGCCCAAACAAGTAAGCGTATTCGTCAGCACTCAAATCTTTGAATTGCAGGTAATGTTGCATAGTGGTGTCAGGAAATGGGTGGCCAAGCCCGAAGCAAATAAGGAAAGCGTTCAGGCCGCCAAAAACGCAGAAATCAGCGGACACAAGATAGCGGCAATCTGATCCGCCTCGTCTGCTGTCAATATCAGCGAGGGCACCAGGCGCACCACACTATCGGCGGTGACGCTGATGAGCAAGCCCTGATCAGCAGCTTGCTGCATCAAGGCGCCACAGGGCTTGGACAACTCCAGGCCCAGCATCAAACCTTGGCCACGGATTTCTTTGACCGTGCCGGCCTCCAACTCCCGTGTCAGGCCACGGCGCAGTGCGTCTTTCAGGTGCGCGCCTACGTGTTCGGCATTGGCCAGCAGGCCGTCGCGCTCCATCACCCGTATCGTCTCTAGACCGGCGCGCATTGCCAGCGGGTTACCGCCAAAAGTGCTGCCGTGGTTGCCTACGCCCAGTACTTTGGCAGCGCGCGGCCCCGCCACGATCGCCCCCACAGGCACGCCCGAACCCAGGCCCTTGGCCAGCGGCATCACATCGGGCACGATACCGGCCCATTGGTGCGCAAACCACTTGCCGGTGCGCCCCATGCCGCACTGCACTTCGTCAATCATCAGCAACCAGTCGCGGGCATCGCACAGCGCCCGCAAGTCGCGCAGGTAGTCCATGTGCAAGGGTTTGACACCGCCTTCGCCCTGAATCGCCTCCACAAACACCGCTACGACGTCGCTGTTGCCGGCGGTCGCGGCCTTCAAGGTTTCTATTTGATTCAAAGGCACGCGGATAAAGCCCTCCACCAGGGGGCCAAAGCCGGCCTGCACCTTGGGGTTTCCGGTAGCGCTCAGGGTGGCAATGCTGCGCCCATGGAAGGCTTTCTCAAAGACCACGATCTGCGGCTTGTCAATGCCCTTGTCATGGCCAAATTTGCGCGCCAATTTCAATGCCGCCTCGTTGGCCTCCAAGCCGCTGGAGCAGAAAAAAACGTTCTCCATGCCCGATAGCGCCACCAACTTGGCCGCCAGCGCTTCTTGCAGTGGCACATGGTAGTAATTGGAGGTGTGAATCAGCTTGGTCACCTGGTCTTGCAAGGCAGCCACCAGGTCCGGGTGGTTGTGGCCTAAGGTGTTGACCGCGATGCCGCCCAGCGCGTCCAAATATTCGCGGCCTTCGGTATCCCAGACCCTGCAGCCCTGGCCATGCGACAGCGCCAAGGGCAGACGGCCATAGGTGGGCATCACATGCGGGGACACGGCAGCATTGGGGGTCGCGGGGGCAGTCATGGGCTCACTCCGGGGAAAAATGCAAAAGCAGCTTGCTACAAAGCAATCAGCCCAACGCAAGTTGGGCCGTTGAACGTGGATTTTAGAGTCTGTGCAAGCGGGTGAGCGAGGCCGGCAATTGTTCATATTGTGTAACTTGCTGGCCCGAGGCAACAGGTAAACTGCGCGCTGCGGTGCAACACGCCCGTGATCCGCAGCAATGCAAAACTGCCGCCTGCCACCCCCGCAGCGGTCCTTCCCGAGCACATGGCTACCACCCTCGCCAAAGAAATCTACATCCTGGGCCTGACGCGTCAGGGCCGGACGTTTCGCCCCAGCGACTGGGCCGAGCGCTTGGCAGGTGTCATGAGCCAGTTCCGGCCCGGTGGCCCACAACCGGGCAGCCACCTGGGCTATTCGCCCTGGTGCATCCCCACCAGCATCGGTGATACCAAATGCGTGATCATCCACGTCGATTTACGTGACCACGAGGTCATGGCCTGGGACTTTTGCATGAACTTCGCGCGCGACAACGACTTGCAAACCAGCGAGGGCGCGCCACCTGCGCTAGCCAAATAGGCGCGGCCCGCCTTTACAGGCGAGGCGCTACCATGGCGCCCATGCCGCCTGCTCCCAAGTCCATTTGCCTGCACCCTGACACCCTGCGAGGGGTGCGCAACCCATGACCCGTCCCATCCACTCCTACGAACCACGCCTAGGCCACGGCCTGGCCCATGACCCATTTAACGCGATCGTCGGTCCGCGCCCTATCGGCTGGATTTCTACACGCAGCGAAAGCGGCGTGTTGAACCTGGCGCCTTACAGTTTCTTTAATGCCTTCAACTACGTGCCGCCCCTAATCGGCTTTAGCAGTCTGGGCTACAAAGACACGGTACGCAACGCCATCGAGACCGGCGAATTTGTCTGGAACCTTGCCACCCAGGAGTTGGCCGAAGCGATGAACCAGACCTGTGCCCATGTAGCCCCCGAGGTGGACGAGTTCGCCTTGGCGGGATTGACCCCACTTGCCAGCGACCTGGTCAAAGCGCCACGGGTGGCCCAAAGCCCGGTCAGCTTTGAATGCAAAGTCAGCCAATCCATGCCCTTACGCTCGGCCCAGGGCGAGGAGCTCAACACCTGGATGGTGTTTGGCGAAGTGGTCAAAGTGCACATCGCCAGCGCCTTTATCCGCGAGGGCATTTACGATACGGCCGCTGCGCGCCCGATACTGCGCGGCGGCGGTCCAGCGGACTATTTCAGCATCGGCCCGGAGCAGTTATTTCGGATGGTGCGACCCCGCTAAGAGAGGGGCAACTGCGGCTGGCTTAGCTAGCGCCCACAAAAAAGCCGTCTTGCGACGGCTTTTTGCTTTGCTGGCAGCGCACCCGATTCAAACGGCGAATCCTGCAAGAGGATTCGGGCGGTGCACCTGAAGAATCAGGCGGCGAGGGCCAAGGTCTTCACCTTGGTAGCCAAACGGCTCTTGTCGCGGGCGGCTTTGTTCTTGTGGAAGATGCCCTTGTCGGCGATGGTGTCCACCACGGCCTGCATCTTGCCAAACAACTCGGCTGCTTTGGTTTTGTCACCGGCGAGAACGGCTTTTTCAACGTTCTTTACTGCGGTGCGGTATTTGGAGCGCAGCGAGGTATTGGCTGCATTGATTTTCACGTCCTGGCGGACGCGCTTGCGGCCCGACGCTAAGCGCGGGTTCTTTTTCTTGGGTTTTCCGGATGCCATATGTGTGTGTCCTAGTGTCTGTGGATGATGCCAGCAAAGCCCGCCATTATAGCCTTGCAGGGGGTAGCGGCTAAACTCCCGCCGTGAGCCTCCTTCGATCCGCCTCTACCGTGTCCCTCTGGACATTGGCCTCGCGCGTCACCGGCTTGCTGCGCGAAACCCTCATGGCCACGCTCTTTGGCGCCAGCGCCCTGACCGACGCGTTCAACGTCGCCTTTCGCATCCCCAACCTGTTTCGCCGCATGTTTGCCGAGGGCGCTTTCAGTCAGGCTTTTGTGCCGGTGCTGGCCGCCAGCAAAGCCCAAGAGGGCGACGCGGCCACCCAAGTGTTGATCCGCCAGGTCGCCACGCTGCTGGCCTGGGCCATGGTGCTGGTCTGCGTCACGGGCGTCTTGCTTGCGCCCTGGATGGTCTGGGCCATGGCCAGCGGCTTGCCGCAAGCAGGCTTTGATGCCGCGGTCTGGATGACGCGCTTGATGTTCCCCTATATCGGCTGCATGTCACTGGTGGCGCTGTCCTCCGGGATTTTGAACACCTACCAACGCTTTGCCATTCCGGCGGCCACGCCCGTGCTGCTCAATCTCAGCACGATTGCGGCGGCCTGGTGGCTCTCGCCCTGGTTGGGCGCGCAAGGCATCACGCCGATGTACGCCATGGCAGTGGGTGTCATGGTGGGCGGTGTATTACAGCTGGGCTTGCAAATACCTGCACTGGCGGCTTTGGGCTTGCTTCCGCGGATAGGGCTGGGTTGGTCGGCCATCCGCGCGGCGTGGAACGATCCGGGTACCCGGACCATTATTCGCCTCATGGGACCTGCCTTATTGGGGGTGAGCGTGGCGCAAATTTCATTACTCATCAACACCCAGATCGCCTCCCACCTGGTCTCGGGCAGCGTTAGCTGGCTTAGCTATGCCGACCGTTTGATGGAGTTCCCCACCGCCATGCTGGGTGTGGCCCTGGGCGTGGTGCTGATGCCCAGGCTGGCCTCTGCAAGGGCCACCGCGGATACGGCGGACTACTCTGCGCTCCTGGACTGGGGCTTGCGCATCGTGGTCTTGCTGGCCACACCCTGTGCCATCGCGCTCCTGGTATTTGCCCAGCCGCTGGTAGCCGTCTTGTTCCATTACCGCGCTTTTACCGCGTTCGATGTACAGCAAACCGCCTTGGCCCTCACCGGTTGGGGCGTAGGCCTGGTCGGCTTGGTGGCTATCAAGGTATTGGCGCCGGGCTATTACGCCAGCCAGGATGTCAAAACGCCGGTACGCATTGCGATCGTCGTGCTCATCCTGACCCAATTACTCAACTGGGCGCTGGTTCCGTATTTCCGCCACGCCGCTTTATCCCTGTCGATTTCCTTGGGCGCGCTCGTGAACGCGCTGTGGTTGTTGCACGGGCTCAAGGCCCGAGGCCGCTACCAGCCGCAGCCCGGCTGGGGACGCTTTGGTCTGCAGGTACTGGCTGCCTGCTTACTCTTAGGGGCTTATCTGTACTGGGCTGCGCAAGCCTTTGCCTGGCTGGACATGCCCGGCGGCCCGCTGCAAAGAGTGTTATGGGTAGCCTTGGTGTTAGCCGGTGCTGCCTTGTTGTATCTGGGCAGCGTACTGGCGCTGGGCCTGCCTGTGCGCCAATTTTTACGGCGCTAGGCCGGCGGGATTTGGCTCAATTGCGATAGAGTTGCGCATGGATTTCTCATTTGAACCGCCAAGCCCTCTCGGGTATTTCGCCTCCCTGGTGCAGAGCGACGGTGGTTTCCCCCTGTTTGAAGCGGCGGTGGCTTTGGGCCATATGCGCGATGCCGACTTGGACCTGCAAGCCGCACTCTCGCGCATGGACCAATGGCAAATGCGTTTGCGAAAACGCGTGCCCGCCGACGCCGCGGGCATGGCCCGCCTCATGGTGCTCAACCGTTTTTTCTACCAGGAGCTCGGCTTTGCCGGCAACCTGAACGACTATTACGCGCCCGACAACAGCTATGTGCATCAGGTCATGGAGACGCGCCGTGGCATCCCTATCTCGCTGGCGGTTATTTGGCTGGAGCTGGCGCAAGGCATTGGGCTACAGGCCAAAGGCGTCAGCTTCCCGGGCCATTTTTTAATCAAAGTGCCGCTGCCCGCTGGACAGGCAGTGATCGACCCGATGAACGGCCAATCATTCAGCCGCGAAGAGCTCAAAGAAATGCTCGAACCCTACCGGTTTGGTGGCAAGCACGGCGCAGATTTTGAAGTGCCGCTGGGTCTGTATTTGCAAGCCTGCCCGCCGCGCGATATCCTGGCGCGCATGTTGCGAAATTTGAAGGAAATTTTCCGCAGCCAAAAACACGGCAGCCAATGGTTGGCAGTGCAAGAACGGCTGGTTGTGCTGTCGCCCGAAGCCTGGTCCGAGTACCGCGACCGCGGCTTGGCCCATGCCATGCTTGGTAACCACGGGCAAGCCCTGGCCGATCTGGAGTGTTATGTGGTCAACGCCAATGATGTGGTCGATGCCGAAGCCGTATCCAGCCAAGTCGATATGCTGCGCAAGCAATTGGGCAAGCGGCGCGAATCCAACTAGCGCAGCGTCCTTACGCTGCTTGGGCTTTGCCAAGCAGGGCGGGCCTAATCAAGCTTGAAATTGAATTCCTGCGTCACAGTCACTTCTGCGCCATCGGCCACGCACTTGTACTGCATGATGGCCGCTTTCACTGCTGCATGAAACACGCGCGGGCCCCCTAGGATGGTGACATCTTGCACCACGCCGCCTTTGAGCACGATCTGCGCTTTGACCACGCCTTGCGTGCCGTCTTGCAGCGCGCGCCTAGGCATCTCGGGCGCAACCTGCGTTGGGCATAAGACCCCAATGGTCTTGGGTGCCGGTGGCGCAGGCGGTGGGGCTGGCGGGGCCGCTGGTGCGGGAGGCGCA
>CANFLU010000045.1 GCA_947447975.1 Comamonadaceae bacterium
CGGGGTCGCGCAGTGGTCGGCAAGATGCGCGAGGTGATTTCGCGACAGATGTATGACGTCGCCATCCAGGCTGCCATCGGCTCCAATGTCATTGCGCGTGAGACAATCAAAGCCTTGCGTAAAAACGTGCTCGCCAAGTGCTACGGCGGCGATATTTCGCGCAAACGCAAGCTCCTTGAAAAACAAAAAGCAGGCAAGAAACGCATGAAACAAATTGGATCGGTGGAAGTTCCCCAGGAAGCTTTCCTGGCTATTTTGCGGGTGGAAGACTGATGCCTTTTCTGACTTCTCTAGTGCTTGCCGCTTTCGTGGCATACGCCGGCGCCTGGTTTACCGGCGCTGTCGAAGGCAATTTTGCATTCCTCTTGTTTATGGCCTCTGCGGTCACTGGTGTTTATTGGTTGGCTGAACTTTTTTATTTTTTGCCTGCACGCCAGAGCGCGGCGCGGCAATTGCAGGAATCCGATGACAAGCGCCGTGCTGATTTGCAAAGCAAAGGCATTGCCCGCGTCGATGGCGATATTGCCCAGGCCACCGAGACTATCCTCGCCCAGCCTTGGTGGCTGGACTGGACGGCCGGTTTGTTTCCGGTCATTATTTCGGTGTTTTTTCTGCGCTCCTTTATCGTCGAACCCTTCAAAATTCCCTCTGGCTCGATGATTCCCACCTTGCTAGTGGGTGACCTGATTTTGGTCAACAAATTCCACTATGGCTTGCGCCTGCCAGTGCTCAACACCAAGATCACGCAAGGTGATAAGCCCCAGCGCGGCGATGTGATGGTGTTCCGCTATCCGCCCAAGCCCAGTCTGGACTACATCAAGCGTGTGGTGGGCGTGCCCGGCGATACCGTGGCTTATCTGAACAAGCGTCTGACGATCAACGGCCAGGCCGTTCCAACCGAATCCGTACCCGAGTTTTTTGATGAAGACGCGATGCGCTATTACAAGCAATACGAGGAACAGCTCGGCAACCAAAGCCACCGTCTGCTCAATGACGAGCAGCGCCCCGCCTTTGTCCCCGGTGCCGATCATTTCCCCGGATTTGAAAACTGCAATTACACCATCGAGGGCGTGACCTGCAAGGTGCCCGAGGGCCACTACTTCATGATGGGCGATAACCGCGACAACTCTATGGATTCGCGTTACTGGGGCTTTGTACCTGAAAAGAATATTGTGGGAAAAGCCTTTTTTGTATGGATGAACTTTGGCAATCTCAAGCGCATTGGGCCTTTCCATTGATGGTGGAGCGAGCCAATCGAGCGGCGCGCTGTGCGGCGGTGGGGCTGCGGCATCAAGGGCCACCATGACAGCGGAAATGGCGCAATTGCAGCAACGTCTGCAACACGTATTTAACCGTCCAGCCTTGCTGGCGCAGGCCTTAACCCACCGAAGCTTTTCTTCCGACCACTACGAACGGTTGGAATTTTTGGGCGACTCGGTGCTTAGCTTGGCGGTATCCGATTTTTTGTACGCCAAATTGCAATCCCTACCCGAAGGTGATTTGTCTCGGGTACGGGCCAATTTGGTGCGCCAGGAGACTTTACACAAACTGGCCGTCGATTTAGGTCTGTCGCCCTTGCTCAAACTAGGGGAGGGTGAGATGCGCTCGGGCGGGGCCAAGCGTCCTTCCATTTTGGCCGATGCGCTGGAGGCGATTATTGGGGCGATTTACCTCGATGCCGGTTATCCCGCAGCGCAAGCCTTGGTACAGCGCTTGTTTGAAAAAGTGGATGTCAACCCCGGCATGGCCGCCATCGGTAAAGATCCGAAGACCGAACTGCAAGAGTGGCTCCAAGCGCGCAAAATGCAATTGCCGGACTACAAAGTGGTCAATACCTTGGGTGCGGCGCACCAGCAGACATTCGATGTAGCTTGCGAAATAGCGCAGCTGTCCTTGGTCGAGCGCGGTATAGGCGGTTCGCGCCGCGCCGCAGAGCAAGCCGCTGCCAGTGCCATGCTGCAAACTATTCACTCCAAAGCCCCGCATGCCCACTAAAAATAAGCCGACTTCGCCACTGCCAGAGGTCTCAGCGCCTGAAGTGCAGGATGTGGACACTATGCTGGCTGGGCTGCTCAAAACCATGCCGCGTCTGGCGGAAGCGGGCGAGCCGGGCGCACCCGGCCAGCGCTGTGGTTTGGTCGCTATTGTGGGTAAACCCAATGTAGGTAAGTCCACGTTGATGAACGCCTTGGTAGGCCAAAAAATCAGCATCACTTCGCGCAAAGCGCAAACTACCCGCCACCGCATCACCGGTATGCACACGCGCGGCGCTTCGCAGTTTGTGTTTGTCGATACGCCGGGTTTTCAGACCCGCCATAACAACGCGCTCAACCGCTCACTCAACAAAACTGTGATGGGTGCGGTAGGTGATGTAGACCTGATTTTGTTCGTAGTGGAGGCCGGTATGTTTAACCAGGCCGACGCCAAAGTGCTGGCCTTGCTGAGCAAAGAGGTGCCCACTTTGCTGGTGGCCAATAAGCTCGACCAGGTCCACCGCCGTGCCGATATCGCACCCTGGCTGCAGGAAATGCAGCAACGCCATGCCTTTGCCGAGTTTGTACCGATATCGGCCAAGAATGCCAAGGACATCGAGCGCATGCTGGGCATTTGCGAAAAATACCTGCCTGAGCAAGCTTGGTGGTACGCCGCCGATGAGCTGACCGACCGCAGCGAAAAATTTCTCGCCAGCGAAACCGTGCGGGAAAAACTGTTCCGCCTCACGGGTGACGAGCTGCCGTACACCTCGACCGTGGTGATCGATAAATTTGAGGAAGAAGCCGGGCGTGGCAAGCAAAAGCGGCTGCTGCGCATTGCCGCCACGATCGTGGTGGAGCGCGATGGCCACAAAGCCATGGTCATCGGCGACAAGGGCGAGCGTATTAAGCGCATCGGAACCGAAACCCGTGTCGAGCTGGAAAAGCTGCTCGATGCCAAAGTGTTTATTGAAATGTGGGTCAAGGTACGCTCCGGCTGGGCCGACGACGAGGCGCGGGTGCGCTCTTTCGGGTACGAGTAAATGGCCGTTAAGCGGATTGCGGACGAGCCGGCGTTTGTACTGCACCGCTACGACTGGAGCGAATCGAGCCTGATTTTGGAGGTGTTTACGCGCCACCATGGACGCATCGCCCTGATTGCCAAAGGCGCTAAACGGCCCAGCTCCAGTTTTCGGCCTGTGCTCCTACCCATGCAGCGCCTTCACCTGGCCTTTGGTGGCGACGCCGAAATCCGCACGCTCAAAAGTGCCGAGTGGCAAGGGGGCCACGTCATGCCCACCGGCGAGGCCTTGCTCTCAGGCTACTACCTCAATGAACTCTTGCTGACGCTCTTGGCGCGCGACGATCCGCACCCGGTTTTGTTTGATGTCTACGCCAGTGTCGTGGCCGTGCTGGCCAGTGCACACGAAGAAGTACTGGAAGCGGCGCTGCGCAGCTATGAATTGCTGCTGCTGCGTGAAGTCGGCTTGCTGCCGCAGCTCGATCTGCAAACCCTCACCTTGGCGGCGCTGCATCCGCAGCAATCCTACACCCTGGTTGCGGAAGGTGGGCTACGCCAGGCCCATGCCGACGATCGGGCTTTTTTAAGCGGCGCACAATGGTCTGGCTTGCAAGCCTGCTTGGCCGAGGGCAGCCGCTTTACCGATACCTTGCGCGCGTGCGCACCCTTGAGCGCCGCGCTCAAGCCGATGCTGCGAGCGCTGCTGCACTACCATTGCGGTGTCCGCACACTGCGCACTCGCCAGATGATGGTGGATATCCAGTCCTATTAGTCGTTTTTACTGTTGAACCCGAAATCGCTGCCCGCTTGCTATGCATACCTCATTTACCGCGCTTTCCGTCAATCTGAATAAAGTGGCCCTGGTGCGTAATACCCGCCACCTTGGCATCCCAAGCGTGACCCGCGCCGCTACCTTGTGTTTGCAGGCGGGCGCTGCAGGCATTACGGTACATCCACGTCCCGATGCGCGCCACATCCGCGGCAGCGATGTGCTTGAACTAGCCCAGCTGATGCAGCAGTGGCCAGACCGCGAGTTCAACGTAGAAGGCAACCCTTTGCACAACCTCATGGATGTGGCCGCTGAGTTGGTGGCCCGCAATCTGCCTTTGCACCAACTCACCTTGGTGCCGGATGGGCAAGGCCAGCTGACCAGTGACCACGGTTGGAGCTTTCCGCAGGACACCGATGTGCTGCGCCCCTTGATTGCCCAAGCGCATGCCTGGGGCGTGCGTGTGAGTTTGTTCATGGATGCCGAGGCCGATGCCATGGCCGGCGCAAAGGCGGTGGGCGCAGACCGGGTAGAGCTCTATACCGAACCCTACGCCGCAGCCTGGGGCAGTGCCGGGGCGCAGGCCCAATTGGAGCGATTTGCCCTGGCGGCGCGCGCAGCCACGGCAGCGGGACTAGGAATCAACGCCGGCCATGACCTGAATCTGGATAACCTGAAGGCGTTCATAAAAATGGTGCCCGAGGTACGTGAAGTATCGATCGGGCACGCGCTGATTGGTGACGCTTTGGAGCGCGGCTACAGCAGCGCCGTACAGGCTTACTTAGCTTGCTTGCGCCCATGATTTTCGGCATAGGTACCGACATTTGCGACGTGCGGCGTATCCGCGCCAGCCTGGAGCGCCATGGCGAACGCTTTGCCGCTAAAGTCTTGGCGCCTGGCGAATTAGCTACCTGGAAAGTCCGTACCAGTCGGTGGCCTGAGCGTGGCGTGCGTTACTTAGCCACCCGATTCAGCGCTAAAGAAGCGTTCAGCAAGGCCGTGGGCTTAGGGATGCGCATGCCTATGACCTGGCGCTCCTGCGAGATTGCCAAGCTGCCTAGTGGTGCGCCAGTAGTCGTGTTGCACGGTGCGATGAAAGAGTGGTTTGATGCGCGCGGCCTGCAAGCGCAAATCAGCCTCAGCGATGAAACTGACTATGCCGTGAGTTTTTGCGTGGTCGAGTCACTCCCGCGGATGTCGGACGCGACGATGGCCCTCGACCCTGAGGCAGTCGCCCAGCGTGCGCGATTGCGTCCCGCTGCGACCTAAGGCTTGCGCGATGAAACCGCCCCACCACCACGCACCTTTGATGATTGACATCGCCGGCAAGCAGTTGCAGGCGGTGGATAAACAGCGTTTACGCCACCCCTTGGTCGGTGGGCTGATTTTGTTTGGCCGCAATTGGGAAAACCGCGCGCAGTTAACGCAACTGTGTGCCAGCATCAAACGCCTGCGTCCCGATTTGCTGATTGCGGTCGACCACGAGGGTGGCAGGGTGCAACGCTTTCGCAGCGATGGCTTTGTGCACCTCCCGCCCATGCGCGTGTTGGGCGATATGTTTGTCGCTGCGCCGCGTGCCGGCCGCCAGGCAGGGCCGCTGGCCGCGACCCGCACCGCGCTTGCCTGTGGGCATGTGATGGGCGCGCAATTGCGGGCCTGCGGCGTGGACATGAGTTTTGCTCCGGTGCTGGACCTGGATTACGGTGCCAGCAGCGTGATTGGCAATCGCGCTTTTTCCGATGACGCGCGTGTCGTCAGCCTGCTCGCCCAAAGCCTGATGCAAGGCATGGCGCAAACTGGCTTGGCCCATTGCGCCAAACACTTCCCCGGCCACGGTTATGCCCGTGCCGATTCCCACCTTGCGGTACCATTGGACAAACGCAGTTTGCGCAATATTTTGGCCACAGATGCTGCCCCCTATGCCACGCTAGACCTCGTATTACAGGCCGTGATGCCAGCGCACGTGGTGTACCCCAAGGTCGATAGCTTGCCTGCTGGTTTTTCTGCCATCTGGCTACAAAAAGTACTGCGCCAAGACTTGGGCTTTTGTGGTGCAATATTTAGCGATGACTTGTCCATGGCCGGTGCGCGTCAGGTGCAGGGCCGCGAAATCAGTGCAACCCAAGCGGTGCTGGCCGCTTTGCAGGCCGGTTGCGATATGGCTTTGCTTTGCAATCAATCCTTGGTTGGCAAACCTGGGGATTCGCCCTTGGACACGGTATTGGCCGAACTCAGCCTGCTGCAAAGCACAGGCTTGTTTCAGCCTGATTCAGGCAGCATCGCGCGGCGCTTGGCGCTCTTGCCCGAGGGGCCGTCTTTGGCTTGGACAGGTATGCTGCGAATGGTGCCCTACCAGCGTGCCTTGGCCGCACTACCCTGAGCATCACGCCAGCGACCCCGTCGCATCTTTGCACGCCATTTATCTTGAAATGGGCTGTCGCAGGCCCGCGTCGTGCTAGCATCAATTCTGTCCGGTCAGCCCGGACTTTCAGTGGCTTTATAGGACGAATAATGATCAAGATACAAATGCTTTTGGGTGGCCTGCTTCTCTCTTTGGGTGCAGCAGTGGCGAGCGCGCAAACCGAGCCAACGGTGGTACCTGCTGGCGCCGAAACAGTGGTTAAGCCGCAAAAGCGTGCCGCCAAGAAGCACGTCCACAAGCATAAAGTCAGCGCGAAAAAGCATAAATCGGGCAAGCACAAGAAGCCTTCTGTTTCTTAATACTGGGTAATCGTGTTCTTGCGCTTGCTACATGCGTGGCGGCGCTCGTAAGCCCTATGAATTGTTAGGGCGAACGATGTAAGCGCGGGTGCGACAAGGCGGCGACTTGGTCGTCCACCGCTTGCTTGGTCACCCTGTCATTTTTCCATTGAGGGTGCCGGCCTAGCAATAGCTGCAGCGCTTGCGCATCGCGCAAGGAGGGTGCGACTTTGATTTGCGCAAGAGCCGCCGTCTGATTACCATTGCCCAGCAATGCGAGTACTTTTTCAGACCATGGGGCGGGGCGTTTCATCGGTTTACCTTGGGTCCTGCACAAACTGTTTTTTTCATTGTCACACAGGGACAGAGACTTTATGCTGCAATGCTTGAAAATCGTCGGGATGGGCGCCATCGTCGCAGTTTTGAGTGCGTGTGCTTCAGCGCCATCTGCGAAAGCGCCGATCGTTGTCGATACGGCGCAGGTATCTGAAAAACCGCCCGCTGTGGAAACCGGGCCAATTTCCCCGCCCGCAGGCAAACAGCAGACCGAGGAAGCCCCAGCTAAAACTCCGTTAGCTGAAGTGCTGACGGTGCCTTCGTCACCACCCGTTGTCAAAACGGCGCCGCGCATCGGACTGGCTTTAGGAGGCGGGGCCGCGCGCGGCTTTGCCCATGTGGGTGTGATTCAAGTTCTCGAAGAGGCCGGTATCCGCCCGGTATTGGTAACCGGCACGTCGGCTGGTAGCCTGGTGGCGGCGTTGTATGCCAGCGGCAAAAATGGCGCACAGTTGCAGCACATCGCCGAAACCATGGAAGAGGCCACCATTGCGGACTGGACACTGCAAGTTTTCACCCGCGGTGCATTGCGCGGGGAGGCCTTGGCGAAATACGTGAACGCACAAGTAGGGCAAAAACCCATTGAGGCCATGCCTATGCCTTTGGGCATTGTGGCCACTGACCTCAATACCGGCAATGACATCGTTTTCCAGCGCGGTGATACCGGCACCGCGGTGCGCGCCTCGAGTGCGGTACCCGCAGTTTTTCAGCCCGTCAAAATTGGCAACCGCGAGTATGTAGACGGCGGGCTAGTCTCTCCGGTGCCGGTACGCGCCGCTAAAAAAATGGGGGCTGAACTTATCATTGCAGTGGACATTTCCAGTCCGCCGGAATCTGCCTCGGCCACCGGAACACTGGACATTTTGTTGCAAACCTTCACCATCATGGGCAAAAGCATTAATAGCCTGGAACTGCAAGGCGCCGATGTGGTGGTGCGGCCGCCGTTGCTTGGCGTCTCCAGCGCGGATTTTGGCGCGCGCAAGCGTTCCATTGAAGCGGGCCGCAAAGCTATGCTGGCCGCGCTACCCCAATTGCGAGCGGCGATAGAGGCTAAAACGCGCTGAAAGGTCGTTTGCTGCATTGCCACAGCGTGCAAAAAGAACGCACCTAGCGCAATGCGATGAGGTTCAGGCAGTCTATCGAGGCATCCGCCGCCTGAGAGGCGCTCCAATGGGAGCCGCCGCACAAACGCGCTTGCTTGCGCCCGCCGGCCAAAAAAAAGGCCTCGTCTTGCAACGAGGCCTTGAAGGGATCCCTGAACCAAAGGTTTCGAAAGGATCCGAGGAGACAATCGGTGGAAACCTCTCGATTCCCGTAAACCTACTGTATCAGGGTTTTCCCTTGGTTGGCGGCAGAAGCCAAAAAAACTTGCTGCCGCCGAAGAAATTAACGCTTTTTGCTAGAGGCAGTAGCCTGCTTGGTAGCAGTAGTCGCAGTAGCGGCCATGGCATTGAAATTGGCTTCAGCGACATCGGTGGCTTGCTTTACAGCTTTTTGAACCGATTCCAGGGCATTGTGGGCTGCGGCAACCGTGCTTTTCATCATGGCCACTGCGGACTCAGAGCCGGCAGGCGCATTTTTAGCAGCGCTGTCCACCAGAGCGGCCACTTTTTGCTGGGCTTCAGCAGCCTGGGCTTCCATGGTCTTGGTGAACTCAGCACCGGCACCGCTGGCGATGTCGTACAGATGACGGCTGTAAGCAGCCGTTTTTTCGGCCAAGGGCTGTAGCAGGCCCGATTGCAGTGACATCAGTTCCTGTGCGTCTTTCACGCTCAGGAGGGTTTGGGTGTGGGCAGAAGCCTCAGACAAAGCGGCTTTGGAAGCGGCCAGGTTGAGTTCAACCAGTTTTTCAACGCCTTCGAAAGCTTTGCTGGTCAGGCCAAACAGAGTTTCGAGGTTAGATTTGTGAGAAGCGACGACTTGTTCTACGGTTAGCATGAAAATACTCCAAAGTTAAATAAACAAAAGACCAGCTTGGGAAACACTATCTGCTCCGTAACCTGGCCTTTGTTGACTATGTTGCAGTGCAGCATGAACGAATTATAGGGATGAAATCCGGTCTGACAAGACATTTTTGTTGCAATGCAGCAAAAAAAGTAAAAAATGCTTGATTTGGGGCAATCCCAGGCCGCATTTCCCTCTGAAACAGCGCGTTAGGGGCATCTCTTTCATGGCGACTCGGTCCGGCCGGAGGGTGGCAAAATGACCCGGATCGGCTCAATTCCGGTCCCCCGTACCCCTAGCCAAGCCGCTGTAAGCTGTTTCCCATCCCTTATGTCCAAACCCCTACCCGCACCGCGCAGCGCCTACCGCGCCTGGCGCAGCATCACCACCCGCTGGGAGGATAACGATGCCTATGGGCACGTGAACAATGTCGTCTATTACAGCTGGTTTGATACGGCAGTGAACGCCTACCTCATAGAGCAGGGCGCACTGGACATCCTGGGCGGTACGGTGATTGGCCTGGTGGTGGAAACCCAGTGCAATTATTTCTCTCCTCTGGCTTTTCCGCAGCCGGTTGATGTGGGCTTGCGGCTTGCGCACCGGGGTCGCAGCAGCGTACGCTATGAGCTGGGAATCTTCGCCACCGGCCAGGCGCAGGCCGCGGCCCAAGGGCATTTTGTTCATGTGTATGTCGATGCCGCCAGCCGCCAGCCGACGCCGCTACCATTAGCCCTGATTCGCGCCTTGGAGCCTTTGCAATACGGGTCACCCTAGCTGTCCCGGCAGGCTATTTATCCGCCACCGCCTCACCGGGAGGCCTTTTCAACATTGGAGCTTTTGCATGGAGCATTTGAGTCAGACCCATACCGTTGACGCGGCGATCCGCAGTCGCATGTCGGTGCGGGCCTTTACCGGCCAGGCGGTGCCGCGCGCCGACATAGAGGCAATTTTGGAAGTGGCCAGCCGTGCCCCCTCGGGCACCAATTGCCAGCCTTGGCGCGTCTATGTACTGCAAGGCAGCAGCCGCGATAGCCTGGTAGCGCAGGTCTGCGCCGCGCACGACGCGATCAGGGAAGATCCCTCGGTGGCGCAGAGCTATCGCGAGGAATATGACTACTACCCGGAAAAGTGGGTCAGTCCCTATATTGACCGCCGCCGCGAAAACGGTTGGGGCTTGTACGGCCTATTAGGCATTGGCAAAGGCGACAAGGACAAGATGCACGCGCAGCACCAGCGCAACTACCGCTTCTTCGATGCGCCGGTCGGCCTGATGTTCACTATTGACCGGGTGATGGGACGCGGCTCATTGGTGGACTATGGCGCCTTTATGCAAAGCATTATGGTGGCCGCACGTGGACGAGGTCTGCACACCTGCCCCCAAGCAGCTTGGAATGGTTTTGCCAAAATTATCATGCCGCATATCGGTGCAGGCGAGGGCGAAATGTTGGTGTGCGGCATGGCTCTGGGTTATGCCGATGTCGATGCGCGGGTCAATGGCTTTGTCACCCCGCGCGTGCCGGTGGCCGAATTTACGCGCTGGCTCGATTGATGGCGGATGCTGTGTTGCCCAACGCTGCCCCAAGGTCGTACCCCCATTTGTTGTATTGCTTTCATTAGTACCTCCCACCGTCTTGACTATCACCATGTCCACTTCCAAACCCCGAATTTTGGTCACCCGTGCTATTTTCCAAAGCGTCATTGACCGCTTGTCTGCCCATTTCGACGTCGAGTCCAACCCGGACGATGTGTTGTGGGACCGGGCCGAGTTAATGCGCCGCATGCAGGGCAAAGTGGGCGTCTTTGCCACGGGCACCGAGCGCGTAGACGCTGAGCTGCTAGCCCAGTGCCCGGATCTGAAAATTTGCGCCAATATGACAGTGGGCTACAACAACTTTGACCTAGCCGCCATGACTTCAGCAGGCGTACTTGGCACCAATGCGCCGGATGTGCTCACCGAAACCACGGCCGACTTTGGCTTTGCGCTTTTGTTGGCCACGGCCAGACGGGTCACCGAAAGTGAGCATTTTTTACGTGCCGGCTTGTGGACGCGGTGGAGTTATGACATGTTCTCCGGCACCGAAGTGCACGGCAGCACCTTGGGCATTATGGGTATGGGGCGTATCGGCCAGGCCATTGCCCGCCGGGCTGCCTTTGGCTTTGGCATGCAGGTGATTTATCACAACCGCAGCCGCCTGGATGCTGGCACCGAAGAAGCCTGCAAAGCGCGTTATGTGGGCAAGCAGGAATTGCTCCAAGTCGCGGACCATGTGATGTTGGTCGTGCCCTATAGCGCTGCCTCGCACCACACGATTGGCGCTGCCGAATTGGCGTGGATGAAGCCCACGGCCACGCTAATTAACCTGGCCCGCGGCGGGATCGTCGATGACGGCGCTCTGGCGCAGGCATTGCGTGCGCGTACTATCGCCGCAGCGGGCTTGGACGTCTACGAGGGGGAGCCTCGCGTGCATCCGGACCTGCTCACCGTGCCCAATGTCGTGCTGACGCCGCATATCGCCAGCGCTACGCCCGGCACCCGACAGGCCATGGCCGATTTGGCGGTGGATAATTTAATCGGTTACCTGACCCTGGGCAAGGCGGTAACGCCACTCAACCCTGAGGTGTTGACCCGTCATTAAACGCGCGAGTAAGAACACGCCCCGGGCGATGCGCCTTTGGCGTATGTGCTCTGGCAGGCTTGGGAGCGGCCTGCCTAGGGCTGCAATCCCTTGCACCATGGTCTATGCATGCATCCTGAACCTTTTCTATCCCCCGTTGCACTATGCAGAGCGGCGCCGGCCTGCCTACCATTTCAAGGACAATCGGCTTTTAGAAAGAATATGCTGTGACTGAAGGATGGATCTGGCTGGCGCTACTTGTCTTTGGCGTTCACACCGTACTGTTGTTGGTACTGTTACTGCGCCGCGCGCCGGGTGCTGCACACAGTGATCAAGCTGCGCAGGCCGTATTGACCGCGCTGCAAACCCAGGCAGAGCGCCTAGACCACTTGGAGCGCGAACTGCGCCGCGACCTGGCCGACAGCGGGCGTGACAGCCGCCAGGAAGCCGCCCAAAGCATGGCGACCTTTCAGCAAACGCTGACGGCCCAAAGCGCTGAGGCCACCCGCACCCAAAACACCCAGATTGACGCCTTTGGGCAGCAACTGGCGGGCTTGCAAAAAAATCTGTCGGATACCTTGAGCACGCAATTGGGGGCCTTGAGCGAGTCCAATGCGCGCCGCATTGCCGAGCTGGGGGAAACCAGTGCCCGTACCTTAGCCGAGGTGCGCACCACGCTGGAAGCGCAGCTCACGCAATTGCAAAGCACCAATGCTGCCAAGCTGGACGAAATGCGTGCCACCGTGGATGAAAAGCTGCAAACCACCTTGCAGGCCCGGTTGGGTGAAAGCTTTAAGCAAGTGGCCGACCGTCTGGAGCAGGTACACAAAGGCTTAGGTGAAATGCAAACCCTGGCCCAGGGCGTGGGCGATCTCAAGCATTTACTATCTAACGTCAAGACGCGCGGTATTTTTGGCGAGGCGCAGTTGGCTGCTTTGCTGGAGCAGGTGTTTGTGCCCGACCAGTACGCCACCCAGGTGGCCACCCGGCCGGGCAGTAAAAACGTCGTGGACTTTGCTATCAAGCTACCGGGCAAGGCCGAGGATGGCACGCCCCTGTGGTTGCCTATTGACGCCAAATTCCCCAACGAAGATTACGAACGTTTGCTGGACGCGCAAGGGCGGGCGCATTTTGCCGACGCCGAAGCTGCGGCCAAAGCGCTCGAACTCCGCATCCGCCTGGAAGCCAAATCCATTGCCGAAAAATACATCGAGCCGCCTTACACCACCGACTTTGCGATTTTGTTTTTACCCACCGAAGGCTTGTATGCCGAGGTGCTGCGCCGCCCGGGCTTGATGGAGTCTTTGCAGCGCGACCATCGCATTACGCTGGCAGGCCCGACCACTTTGCTGTCCATGCTCAGCTCATTGCAAATGGGCTTTCGCACGCTGGCGCTGGAAAAGCGGTCCAGCGAGGTCTGGCAAGTGCTGGGCGCGGTCAAGACCGAGTTTGGCAAGTTCGGCGATGTGCTGGCCAAGGTCAAGTCGCAAACCGAAACCGTGCTCAAAACCCTAGACAACGCCGAGGTGCGCAGCCGCGCCATGGGCCGGGCCCTGAAAAAAGTGGAGGGCCTGCCAGAGGTGCAGGCCACCGGCCTGATCCCGCTGGACAAGGACTTTGACAGCGACGACGGGCATTCGTCAACGTGAGCGAACCCGCGCCGCACGCCAGCACGGGCCTGGCGTTTGCTGATGAAGCGAGCGGTGCGCAGGCCAGCATGCGCGGCGGTTGGCTACCGCGCCTGATCGCTGGCCATATTTTTTTGCATTCCAGCATGGTGGCGATGCGCATGGCCACGCCCTTGCTGGCCCTGCGCATGGGGCACAGTGCCTGGCATGTGGGGTTATTGCTGTCGTTGTTTTCACTTAGTCAGGTGTTTTTGTCTTTGCCCGCCGGGCGGTATGCGGACCGCCACGGACTGCAGCGGCCCGTGCGTCTGGCAGTGCTCGCGGCCTTGGTGGGCGCGGCGCTGTCGCTGCTGTTTCCGATGTTTGAAGTGATGTGCGCCAGTGCCCTGTGCTTGGGCGCGGCCAGCGGAACGGCGTCGGTGGCTTTGCAGCGCCATGTGGGGCGTGCTGCGCGCGACAGCGTAGAGCTGCGCCGCGTCTTTAGCTGGCTGGCCATTGGGCCGGCACTATCGAATTTTTTTGGCGCAGTGGCCGCGGGTGTCCTCATCGACTATGGCGCGCTGGCGATGCCCGCAGGCCTGTCGCATCCTGGCTTTAGGGCCGCGTTTTTGTTCGCGCTCTGCATGCCCTTACTCAGCGCCTGGTGTATTCGTGGTGTGCCGGAACTAGCGCCCGTGTCCCCGGCCACAGGCGCGCAGGCGTCGGCTTGGTACTTGCTCCAATCACCGCCCATGCGCCGCTTGTTGATGGTCAACTGGCTGTTGTCCTCGTGTTGGGATGTGCATACCTTTGTGGTACCGGTGCTCGGGCATGAACGCGCTCTGAGCGCCTCGGTGATAGGCACTATTTTGGGCGGCTTTGCAGTCGCCGCCGTAGCTGTGCGCCTGTTCATCCCAATAGCCGCAGCCCGCGTAAAAGAGTGGCATGCACTCACTGCATCCATGCTGCTGACTGCCAGTGTTTTTCTGATTTATCCCTGGATGCACTCGGCCTGGAGCATGGGTGTGTGTTCGGTGGTGTTGGGCATCGCACTGGGTGCGGTGCAGCCCATGATCATGAGCACGCTGCACCAGATCACGCCACACGCCCAACACGGTCAGGCCATTGGATTGCGTTTGACGACGATTAATTTTTCTAGCGTGGTCATGCCTTTGCTGTTTGGCAGTGCCGGTGCGGTGGTCGGCGTAAGCGTCGTGTTTTGGACGGTGGGTGCTATGGTGGCATTAGGGGCCCGCAGCGCCTGGCGCTTGCGCGCATAAAAAAAGCCCCCGAAGGGGCTTTAGCGACTGAGCACAGGGTCCTGGCTTAAACGCGCTTGCGGTATTCGCCTGTGCGGGTGTCGATTTCAACTTTGTCGCCCTGGGCCACAAAAATCGGCACGCCGATTTCAAAGCCGGTAGCGATTTTGGCCGGCTTTAAGACCTTGCCGGAGGTATCGCCTTTGACGGCCGGCTCGGTCCAGGTGATTTCACGCACCACGCTCGTGGGCAGCTCCACCGAGATCGCCTTGCCGTCATAGAACACCACTTCCACTTCCATGCCGTCTTCCAAGTAGCTCAGCGAATCGCCCATGTTTTCCGCTTCGACTTCGTACTGGTTGTAGTCTGCGTCCATGCAAACATACATGGGGTCTGCGAAATAGGAGTACGTGCACTCTTTTTTGTCCAGGATGACCTGGTCCATTTTGTCGTCGGCTTTGAACACGACTTCGGTGCCGAAATTAGCGATCAGGCTTTTGAGTTTCATGCGCACCGTGGCCGAGTTGCGACCGCCACGGCTGTATTCGGTTTTCAGAACGACCATCGGGTCTTTGCCGTGCATGATCACATTACCGGCACGAATTTCCTGGGCAATTTTCATAAACAATCCGTCAGATGGGGGGGCCGCCGAGGGCAGCCTTAGACCGCGAAATGCGGCGGGGCGTGGTGATGCGCCAAAACGCTTATGACACCAGCAAAGCCCGCTATTTTATCGCGAATCCGGGGTTCACCCCCGTACGCTGCTGCATGGCACCGGCTAGCACCTTTGGCACTGCACCGGTTTCAGGTTCGCCCAGCAGACGGGTTTAGGACCTGCCGCGCCGCCCATGCGATCAATTGGCTGCACAAATCGGTGTTTTGCGCGAGTCGGGTGGCTAAGGCCTTGGCATTCTGCGGCCAGGTGGAATCGGGCTCCCAGGGCCATGCTAAGGGCTGCGGCGCCGGGTGGGTGGCGGCCCCACCGTTCCAAAAAGCATGCCAGGCGCCTAGGGGTGCATCGGCAACAATGGTTTCCAAAAAGGCCTGCAGTTTGGCTTCGTGGGCGCCGTCGTCCTGCGGGTAAATTTGCCATACACAGGGCCTGCCGGCCTGTACTGCCTGGGCCAGCGAGTCCTCACCGCGCACCAAGTTAAGGTCGCACAGGGCCAGCAAGCGGTCAAACACGGTTTGCGGTAGGTAGGGCAAAAAGTGCAGGCGCAGCGGACCCGTGCGTCCATCTGGCAGGTCAGCCAGTGCGTCTCGCACGGCCTGCGCGCTTTGCCCAGCGGCGACCAGCAACTGCACTGCTTGCCCAGTGCCGATCAGCGCCTGCAGCAAGGCGGCTATGGGCGCTTGGGCGTAGGAAAACAGCAGCACCGTGCGTTCCCCGGACGCATCGGGTGCAAAGGCGGCCAATTCTGGGTCGGCCCAGGTAGGTGGCCGCGCAGCCTGTGCGTCAGAGCGACCCAATAAGCCGCCGCTGGCCGGGCTGAAACCTGGATAGAAAAAATGCTTGGTCCAGCCCTTGGCCGGCCCCTGCAATACCGGCGACGGCAGACCATGGCTGCGCAGTGCAAAGGGCTCGGCGCTCAGGTACTCTAAGTTGATCCATGCCGGGCGTCGGCCCTGGGCGACAGCGGCATCCACCTGGCTTTGCAGCCATGCAAATGGAATATGGCAGCCAAAGGCCTCTATCCAAACGTCGGCCAAAGGTATCTCTGGGACTGGCGCGGCGTATGGGTCTGATGGCCAATGGTGCACGCTAATGCCCGGCCAGCCGCCTTGCGCAGCGCCAGGCGCGAGCCATTGCAGAGGCCCAAGGTCGTCCAACCACAGGCGCACGCTATGGCCACGCTGCGCTAGCTGAGCTGCCAGACGCCAGCACACGCCGATGTCCCCGTAGTTGTCTATCACATGGCAAAAAATGTCCCATTGCAAAGCTTTCTCGTTGCCTGGCGGACTTGGCCTGCGCCCCGGCGCTGGTGCAGCGCGAGCGTGTGGAGAGGCGGATGGGGTGCGGGAGGGCATGGCGCAATTGTCCTTGTTAGCGGATAGACGGCGCGGTGTGCCGGCCAAGTACGTCCGAAAGCTCGGACAATACGGCCATGACCGCGCCACCAACTCCACTCCATAGCGAAGCGCTGCTGCGCGAAGTGGCGGCATTGCCGACCTTGCCTGGCGTATACCGCTACTTTGACGCGCAGGACCAGGTGCTGTATGTGGGCAAAGCCATTAGCCTGAAAAAGCGGGTCGCCAGCTACTTCCAGAAAAACCATGGCGGCACCCGCATTGGGCATATGGTGAGCAAGATTGTGCGCATGGAGACCACCGTGGTGCGCTCCGAGGCTGAGGCCCTGCTGCTAGAAAACAACCTGATCAAGACGCTCAATCCCAAGTACAACATTTTGTTTAGGGACGATAAGAGCTATCCCTATTTAAAGATGACCGCCGCCAGCCCTGCCGCTGCGCCGGATGTGGGCGCGCGTAAGGGCGGCAAACCGGGAACTGACCCGCAGCAGTTCTCGCGTGTGGCCTATTACCGGGGCGGGGTGGAGAAAAAACACCATTACTTTGGGCCTTATCCCAGCGCCTGGGCGGTGAAAGAGGCGATATTGCTGATGCAAAAAGTGTTTCGCCTGCGCACCTGCGAGGACTCGGTGTTTAGCAACCGTACGCGGCCCTGTTTGCTCTACCAGATCAAACGCTGCTCGGGCCCCTGCGTGGGACATGTCAGCGCGGCCGACTATGCCCAGGATGTGCGCGACGCACAGCGATTTTTACAAGGCGACGCGCAAGAGGTGCTGAAGTCGCTGGAAAGCCGCATGATGGCGCATGCCGAGCGCCTAGAGTTTGAGCAGGCGGCCGAGTTACGCAACCAAGTGGCGGCCCTGTCCAATGTGCTGCACCAGCAGTCGGTGGACAACGTGTCGGACCGCGATGTAGACATCCTGGCCGTCAAAGTGCAGGGCGGCAAGGCGTGCGTGAACCTGGCCATGGTACGCGGCGGGCGGCATTTGGGCGATAGACCTTATTTCCCGGTGCATGTGGAAGAGTCGTCCGTATTGCTTGACGACGAGGGCGCCTCGGATACGCCGCAAAGCGCGGAGTCGCAAGTGCTGGAGGCCTTTTTGGCGCAGCACTATCTGGGCGTGCCCATGCCGGCGGTGCTGGTGGTGAGCGAAGCAGTGGACAAAAATTTGCTGGCGGCCTTGTCTGAGCAACATGGCTTTAAGGTCAGTGCCGTGCACCAGCCGCGCGAGCAGCGCCGCGCCTGGCTGGACATGGCGCAAACCAATGCCGCTTTGCAATTGGCCCGCCTATTGGCCGAAGAAGGCTCGCAGCAGGCACGTACCCGCGCCTTGGCCGAGGCGCTGGACCTGGCGCTGGAAGATCTGGGCACCTTGCGCATGGAATGCTTCGATATTTCGCATACCGCTGGCGAGGCTACCCAAGCGTCCTGCGTTGTCTTTCAACAGCACGCCATGCAAAACGCCCAATACCGGCGCTACCGCATAGAGGACATCACGCCCGGCGACGACTATGCTGCCATGCGCCAGGTGCTGACGCGGCGCTACGGCAAAGTCGCCGAGGCCCTGGCCCAGGCCAAGCACGAAGGGCGCCTGCCCTCAGCCCAGGAGCGCATGCCCGACTTGGTGCTCGTCGATGGCGGCAAGGGCCAGGTGTCTATGGCACGCGAGGTGTTTGTGCAACTGGGGCTGGACCTGTCGCTGATCGTAGGCGTGGAAAAGGGCGAGGGGCGTAAAGTGGGCCTCGAGGAATTGGTTTTTGCCGACGGGCGTGACAAGGTCTATTTGGGTGCGGATTCGGCGGCGCTGATGCTGGTGGCCCAAATTCGCGACGAGGCGCACCGCTTTGCGATTACTGGCATGCGCGCCCAGCGGGCGCGGGTGCGGGTCGACGGCGGTAAGCTGGAAGAAATTCCCGGGGTGGGCCCCAAGCGCAGGGCTAAGCTTTTGCAACGCTTTGGCGGGGTGCGCGGCGTGGCCCAGGCCAGTGCCAAAGATTTGGCCTCGGTGGACGGCATCTCTGCCGAACTGGCAGAAGAAATTTACCGCGCTCTGCACTGAGCTGCCCTAGCTGTCATATTCTCCGTGCCACAATCGCGCGCATGTTCCTGACCATCCCCACGATACTGACCTGGACGCGCATTTTTGCCATCCCGCTTATCGTAGGAGTGTTCTACGCGCCAGAGGCCTTCGCCACGCTGCCCGAGAAAAACCTGATCGCCACGGTAATGTTTGTGCTGTTTGCGCTCACCGATTGGCTGGACGGTTATTTGGCACGCAAGCTGAACCAGACCTCTTCCTTTGGCGCTTTTTTGGATCCGGTGGCCGACAAATTTTTGGTCTGTGCCTGCGTGCTGGTGCTGGTGCACTTGCAGCGGGCCGATGTGTTTGTGGCCCTGATCATCATCGGGCGCGAGATTGCGATCTCGGCTTTGCGCGAATGGATGGCCCGAATTGGCGCAGTCAAAAGCGTGGCGGTGCATGCCATCGGTAAGCTCAAGACGGTGGTGCAAATGCTCGCCATCCCGTTTTTGCTGTTTGATGGCGTGGTATTGGGCATGCTTGATACCCATTGGTGCGGCACCTGGCTGATCCGATTGGCAGCGGTGTTGACGGCTTGGTCTATGGTCTATTACCTGCAAAAAGCACTTCCTGAAATACGCGCCCGAAGTCATTGAGCGCGGCGGGCGGAGTGCCCGCTGGTTTGCGAATAGAATTCCCAACGTTCCCGTACGGGCTTGCCGGATATCCCCAAGGCAAGCCGGGCAGGGGTGCGGCGATAAAATCGCCGCCGCAGCCGGCAGCCCGCTGGCGTCAGATGAGAAGTTCAGGTGGGGTGATTAGCTCAGTTGGTAGAGCGGCGCCCTTACAAGGCGTAGGTCGGCGGTTCGAGCCCGTCATCACCCACCACCCC
>CANFLU010000046.1 GCA_947447975.1 Comamonadaceae bacterium
AAATGGGAAAAGAAAAATTCACGCGTACCAAGCCCCACGTTAACGTAGGCACCATCGGCCACGTGGACCATGGCAAAACCACGCTGACAGCGGCGATCACGACGATTTTGTCGGCTAAGTTTGGCGGTGAAGCCAAGGCCTACGACCAAATTGACGCCGCGCCGGAAGAAAAAGCACGTGGTATCACGATCAACACCGCCCACGTCGAGTACGAAACGGCCAACCGCCACTACGCCCACGTGGACTGCCCTGGACACGCTGACTATGTGAAAAACATGATCACCGGCGCGGCCCAAATGGACGGCGCTATTTTGGTCTGCTCGGCCGCTGACGGCCCCATGCCCCAAACGCGCGAGCACATCTTGCTGGCGCGCCAGGTGGGTGTGCCTTACATCATCGTGTTCCTGAACAAGTGCGACATGGTCGATGATGCTGAGCTGTTGGAGCTGGTCGAAATGGAAGTGCGTGAGTTGCTGGACAAGTACGACTTCCCAGGAGACGCCACCCCCATCATCCACGGCAGCGCCAAGCTCGCTATCGAAGGCGACAAAGGCGAGCTGGGCGAAGGCGCCATCATGAAACTGGCCGACGCCCTGGACAGCTACATCCCCCTGCCCGAGCGTGCAGTGGACGGCGCCTTCTTGATGCCGGTAGAAGACGTGTTCTCCATCTCTGGACGGGGAACTGTGGTGACCGGACGCGTAGAGCGCGGCATCGTCAAGGTGGGCGAAGAGATCGAGATCGTCGGTATCGCTGACACCCAAAAAACCACCTGCACCGGCGTGGAAATGTTCCGCAAGTTGCTGGACCAAGGCCAAGCGGGCGACAACGTGGGTATTTTGTTGCGCGGCACCAAGCGCGAAGACGTGCAGCGCGGCCAAGTGCTGTGCAAGCCCGGCTCGATCAAGCCGCACACCCACTTTACGGGCGAGATCTATGTCTTGTCCAAAGACGAAGGCGGCCGTCACACGCCGTTCTTTAACAACTACCGTCCCCAGTTTTACTTCCGCACGACGGATGTGACCGGTGCGATCGAGTTGCCTGAAGGCAAAGAGATGGTGATGCCAGGGGACAACGTCTCGATCACGGTCAAGCTGATCAACCCCATCGCGATGGAAGAGGGCTTGCGCTTTGCCATCCGCGAAGGTGGCCGTACCGTCGGCGCCGGTGTGGTTGCCAAAATCATTGCGTAATTCGCATCCAACTGAGGAATTACCATGGCCACCAAACAAAAAATCCGCATCCGCCTCAAGGCGTTTGATTACAAGCTGATCGACCAGTCCGCAGCCGAGATCGTTGACACTGCCAAGCGCACAGGCGCCATCGTCAAGGGCCCAGTGCCCTTGCCCACGCGTATGAAGCGTTTTGACATCCTGCGCTCGCCGCACGTCAACAAATCCAGCCGCGACCAGTTCGAGATCCGCACCCACCAGCGCCTCATGGACATCGTGGACCCCACCGACAAAACGGTGGACGCCCTGATGAAGCTGGACCTGCCCGCAGGTGTGGACGTGGAGATCAAACTGCAATAAATGTTTCGTGGCGCACCGCACTGAGTGCTTGCGCCACGGATTCTGGCGTTTTTGTGGCCGCAAGACGCCTATAGCCATCAAGAACAGGTTATACTGATCGGCTGTCCCTGAATTGGACCGACACATGTTGGCCATTGCAGGACGGATTTATCAACAGTCTTTCACATCACAACGTTGCCGCCAATTGAAGTGGTGACGGTGGAAGTTACGGAGAAAACAATGAGTCTTAGCAATCATTTAGGGTTGCTGGGTCGCAAGGTGGGCATGATGCGCCTATTCACCGACGAGGGGGATGCAGTCCCTGTCACGGTGGTGGACGTGTCAAACAACCGTGTGACGCAGGTGAAAACCCAAGCCCATGATGGCTACGTTGCCTTGCAGGTGACGTTCGGTTCGCGCAAAGCATCGCGCGTGACCAAGCCGGTTGCAGGTCACCTCGCCAAGGCGGGTGTAGAAGCCGGTGAAATCATCCAAGAATTCCGCACTACCGCCGATGTCGCTGCCCAATACCAGGCGGGTTCGGTGATTGCTGTAAACGGTCTTTTCACGGTTGGCCAAAAGGTCGACGTGCAAGGCACCAGCATCGGTAAGGGATTCGCAGGCACCATCAAACGCCACAACATGAGCTCGCAGCGTGCGTCGCACGGCAATAGCCGTTCGCACAATGTTCCCGGCTCTATCGGCATGGCGCAAGACCCGGGACGCGTGTTCCCCGGTAAGCGCATGACCGGCCACTTGGGTGATGAGACTGTTACTACCCAGAATCTGGATGTGATCCGTGTTGACGAGGCCCGTCAATTGCTCATGATCAAGGGTGCTATCCCCGGTTCGGCCGGCGGATTTGTCACGGTGCGTCCGGCGGTTAAAGCCAAAGGCGCCGCGAAGAAAGGGGCGAACTGATGCAGCTCGAACTCCTCAACGAACTCGGTCAAGCGACCGCAAAGTACGACGCGCCTGAAACCGTTTTTGGCCGCGCTTACAACGAAGACCTGGTGCACCAGGTAGTCGTCGCCTTCCAGGCGAACGCGCGTCAAGGAACCCGTGCGCAGAAAGACCGCCAACAGGTCAAGCACTCAACTAAAAAACCTTTTAAACAAAAGGGCACCGGCCGCGCACGCGCTGGTATGACATCTTCGCCCCTGTGGCGTGGAGGCGGTCGCATATTCCCGAATATGCCTGACGAGAACTTCAGCCACAAGATCAACAAAAAGATGTACCGCGCCGGCATGGCTGCTATTCTTTCGCAACTGGCCCGCGAAGGTCGTTTGGCGGTGGTGGATTCACTGACGGTGGATTCTCCTAAAACCAAACCGCTCGCCGCGCGCTTCAAAGCGATGAATCTGCAATCGGTGCTGGTGATTGCCGATCAAGTGGATGAGAACTTGTATTTGGCATCGCGCAATCTGGTCAACATCCTGGTGGTGGAGCCCCGTTACGCCGATCCGGTGTCGCTGGTGCACTACCGCAAGGTACTGGTGACCAAGGCTGCCATGGACCAACTCAAGGAGATGTTCGCATGAGCCACGGTTCACATCCCACCAAATTTGACGAAGGCCGCTTGATGCAGGTCCTGATCGCGCCCATCGTGTCTGAAAAAGCCACCATGGTCGCCGAGAAGAACAATGTTGCCACCTTCAAAGTCTTACAAGACTCCACCAAATATGAAATCAAGGCCGCAGTGGAATTGATGTTCAAAGTCGAAGTCCAAGGCGTTACTGTCGTGAACACCAAGGGCAAGTCCAAACGTTTTGGTAAATCCATGGGCCGCCGTGACAACGTGCGCAAGGCCTATGTGATGCTCAAACCCGGACAAGAGCTCAACCTGGGCGGGGAGGCTGCGTAATCATGGCTGTCATTAAGATGAAACCCACCTCACCAGGCCGTCGTGGCGTGGTGAAGATCTCGCGCGATCACCTGCACAAGGGCGCGCCCCATGCGCCGCTGCTGGAGCCGCAATTCCAACACGCTGGTCGCAATAACAACGGACACATCACGGTGCGCCATAAGGGCGGCGGTCATAAGCACCACTACCGTGTGGTGGACTTCCGTCGCATGAAAGATGGCATTCCTGGCAAAGTTGAGCGCATTGAGTACGACCCTAACCGCTCTGCCCACCTGGCGCTGATCTGCTACGCCGATGGCGAGCGTACTTACATCATCGCTCCACGCGGTTTGGAAGTGGGCAGCACCATCATGAGCGGTCCTGAAGCGCCGATACGCGTTGGTAACACGCTGCCGGTGCGCAATATCCCCGTGGGCTCGATCATTCATTGCGTTGAACTGCAAGTGGGTGGCGGTGCGCAGATCATCCGCTCCGCTGGTACGTCCGCCACCTTGCTGGCGCGCGAGGGCACCTACGCCCAAGTGCGACTGCGCTCGGGTGAAGTGCGCAAAATTCACATTGATTGCCGCGCCACCATTGGCCAGGTAGCCAATGAAGAACACAGCCTGCGCCAGCTTGGTAAGGCGGGTGTCAAGCGCTGGATGGGTATCCGCCCAACCGTACGCGGCACCGTGATGAATCCGATCGACCACCCGCACGGCGGCGGCGAGGGCAAGACTGGCGAAGGCCGTCACCCTGTCGATCCATGGGGCAATCTGACCAAGGGTTACCGCACCCGCGCTAACAAGCGTACGCAGGTCATGATCGTCTCGCGTCGCAAGAAATAAGGGGTAGGTAAATGACTCGTTCTCTCAAAAAAGGTCCTTTTGTAGACCACCACCTGGTTGCCAAGACGGAAAAAGCCGTGGCCACCAAGGATAAAAAACCCATCAAGACCTGGTCGCGCCGCTCCATGATCCTGCCCGATTTCATCGGACTAACCATCGCCGTGCACAACGGCAAGCAGCACGTGCCTGTGTATATCACTGACCAAATGGTCGGCCACAAGTTGGGCGAGTTCGCACTCACCCGTACTTTCAAGGGCCACCCTGCGGACAAAAAAGTCCAGAAGAAATAGGAGGCGACCATGGAAACTCGTGCAACCCTTCGTGGCGTGCGTTTGTCAGTGGACAAAGGCCGTCTGGTCGCGGATCTGATCCGTGGCAAAAAAGTGGACCAGGCCCTCAACATCCTGACCTTTACACAGAAAAAAGCGGCCGGCATCATTAAAAAAGTGCTGGAGTCCGCCATTGCCAACGCAGAACACAACGATGGTGCAGATATCGACGAACTGAAGGTGAAAACCATTTACGTCGAACAAGGTGCATCGCTGCGTCGCTTTACCGCCCGCGCCAAAGGTCGCGGCAACCAAATCCGCAAGCCCACGTGCCATGTGTACGTGACGGTCGGTAACTGATAAAGGCCTGGAACATATGGGACAAAAAATCCACCCAACCGGTTTTCGCCTGTCGGTGAGCCGTAATTGGTCCTCGCGCTGGTATGCCAGCGACCGGGACTTTGCCGGCATGTTGGCCGAAGACATCAAGGTACGTGAATATCTCAAGGTCAAACTGAAAAATGCTTCGGTTTCGCGCGTTTTGATCGAGCGTCCTGCCAAGAACGCCCGCATCACGATCTATTCTTCGCGCCCCGGTGTTGTTATCGGTAAAAAGGGCGAGGACATTGAAAACCTCAAGCGCGATCTGGGCAAGCAGCTCGGCGTGCCAGTGGCTGTCAATATCGAAGAAGTGCGCAAGCCTGAAATCGACGCCAAGCTCATCGCCGACAGCATCACGCAGCAGCTAGAAAAACGCATCATGTTCCGCCGCGCTATGAAACGCGCGATGCAAAACGCCATGCGTCTGGGTGCCCTGGGTATCAAGATCATGTCTGCGGGCCGCCTGAACGGTATCGAGATTGCACGTACCGAGTGGTACCGCGAAGGCCGCGTGCCCTTGCATACCCTGCGCGCAGACATCGACTACGGTGTTTCCGAAGCCAAGACTACTTACGGCATTATTGGCGTGAAGGTCTGGGTCTACAAAGGCGACACCTTGGGTCGTAACGATTTGCCGGCGGCTACCGAGCAGCGTACCGAAGAAGAGCGCCGCCCGCGTGCGCCCCGCCGTGATGACCGTGGCGGCCCTGGCCGTCCTGGTGCAGACCGTCCGGCCCCCCGAGGCGCCCGCCGTACATTGGGCAGCAATGCCGCGCCGACTGACGGCAGCGACAAGCCCGCTGAAGCCGGTGGCGTAGAAGCCCCTAAACCCGCCGTTAAGCGCGTTCGCACCGTCGCCGCGCCAGCTGCAGCAGCTGACGGCAAAGGAGAATAATTATGTTGCAACCCGCTCGTCGCAAATACCGCAAAGAGCAAAAAGGCCGTAACACCGGCATTGCTACCCGAGGCAGCTCGGTCGCGTTTGGTGATTTTGGTCTCAAATGCACCGACCGTGGCCGTCTGACGGCCCGCCAGATCGAGGCCGCTCGCCGTGCCATTTCGCGCCATGTCAAACGTGGTGGACGCATTTGGATCCGTGTCTTTCCGGACAAGCCGATTTCCCAAAAGCCCGCTGAGGTGCGTATGGGTAACGGCAAGGGCAATCCCGAGTACTACGTGGCTGAAATTCAGCCGGGAAAAATCGTGTTCGAGATCCTGGGCGTGTCCGAAACCCTGGCGCGTGAGGCTTTCCGCCTCGCTGGTGCCAAACTGCCTCTGCGCACGACTTTTGTCAGCCGCATGATTGGCCAGTAATCAGGAGCATGACAATGAAATCAACTGAACTGCGCAAAAAAGATATTGCCGGCTTGCAAACGGAGATCAAAGAGCTGCAACGCGCTCACTTTGGTCTGCGCATGCAAAAGGCAACCCAACAAATCACCAACACTGCAACGCTGCGCATCGCGCGCCGCGACATCGCCCGCGCCAAGACCATTTTGGTCGAGAAGCAGAGCGCTGACACATCCGCCACCTAAGGAGTACGCCATGACGGAAGCTAAACAATCCCTCAAGCGCACCTTGATTGGCAAGGTGGTCAGCGACAAGCGGTCCAAGACCGTGACGGTGCTGATCGAGCGTCGCGTTAAGCACGCGCTCTACGGCAAGATCGTCGGTAAATCCAGCAAGTACCACGCCCATGATGAAAAAGGCGAGTACAAAATGGGCGACATGATCGAAATCACCGAAAGCCGTCCGATTTCCAAAACCAAGAACTGGGTAGCGACCCGTTTGGTGGAAAAGGCCGCAGCGGTATAAGTTTTTGCAGCCTTGCGCTGCACGAAACCGGCAAACGGCCCACAATACGTGGGCCTTTTTCTTTTTGCAACTTAAGGAGCAACCATGATTCAAGTTGGAGACACCCTTCCCGCCACCACTCTGATGGAGTACCACGAAGTCGAGGCGGAAGGCTGCAGCATTGGCCCCAATGCCGTCGACGTGGCTAAAGCTAGCGCCGGAAAAACCATCGCCCTCTTTGCGCTGCCCGGCGCTTTTACGCCGACCTGCTCGGCCAAGCATGTGCCCGGATTTTTAGAGCATTACGAGCACTTCAAAGCCGCTGGCGTTGATGAAATCTGGTGCCTGAGTGTGAACGACGCGTTTGTGATGGGCGCCTGGGCGCGCGATCAGAAGACGGGCACCAAAGTACGCATGCTGGGCGACGGCAGCGGTGACTTCGCCAAAGCTACCGGCTTGGTGTTGGACCTGACTACGCGCGGTATGGGTGTGCGTAGCAATCGCTATTCCATGCTGGTCAAAGACGGTAAGGTCGTCACGCTTAATGTCGAAGGCCCTGGCAAATTCGAAGTCAGCGACGCAGCGACCTTGCTCGCACAGGCCAAGGCCTGATTAGCCGTTCTGACCATCTCCTCTGGGCAGCGGTGCTGCCTAGAGTTCCACTTTCAGGTAGTGCGCCCCGGCGATGGGATTGAAGTAATACGGTGGGATTTCTTCAAATCCAAGATCTTGGTACAGTGCGCGGGCGGCCTCCATATCGCTTAGCGTATCGAGCAACATGCAGCTGTAGCCCTGCATGCGCGCAAAATCCATTTGCGCTTCGGTGAGCCTCCGGCCCAGGCCCAAGCCCCGGTGAGCAGGCCGCACGTACAGGCGCCGTATTTCGCAGGCATTGCTGTAATCCACGGTGTCTAATGGGCGTAAGGCGCAGCAGGCCAGCAATGCGTCCCCTGCCATGGCGACCAACAGTTGCCCCCGCGGCGCCGCGTAGTCCCCGGGTAGTGCGTGCAACTCCTCTTCAAAACCAGTGAAGCACTCGGGTACCGCCAAAGAAGCCGCATATTCTTGGAATATCTGGCGCGTAGCCTCCAGTGCCGCTAGCGAATTAGGTACACAAAGATGCACAAGTGCTGCGCCGGGAGCTGGTGTTGAAACATTCATGGTGTACCGCTTTCGACTAGGAGGCCTACCACCGTGGCACAGAGCAATAAGAGTACGGCGGCCAATAAGCGAGAGGCGATGTTGTCCTTGCTCTCCTGCGCCGGGTGTTCAAGTATTTTTTCTCCATTCAGCATGGGCCTGAGCAAATCAATGCGGCGCACCCGCACATACCAATAAATGCTGCCTAAATGCAACAACACCAAAGCAAGCAGGGCCCATTTGCCTGACCCGGTATGCCAGCGCGTAGCCCGCTCTACCCAGGCCTGGCTGGCCAACGCGGTAAGCGGTCCGCTGGTGGAAATCTGATCATCGCTGAACAAGCCCGCCAACGCTTGCAGACCGAGGCAGAACAACATCGCTGCAACTGACCATGCGCCCAAAGGGTTATGCCCGACAGCGTGCGTCTTTTGCGCCAAAAATTGGCGAGCGAAACGCCATGCCTGTAGCGGCGTTGACATAAAGTTGGAAAAGCGCGACCAATAGCCGCCGACACAACCCCAGAGGATGCGCCACAACACCAGGCTCAGCATGGCGTATCCGAAGCGCATATGCCAAACCATCCAGTCACCGCCTATTTGCCCACTGACTACCAAAGCCAAGAACAGCAGGGCCAAGGCCCAGTGGCACACACGCGTTGGCAAATCCCAGACCCGAACCGAAAACAAATTTTTCGCTCCTACGACGCTACATAAGGACTAACGCCCAAGTCTAGCTATAAATTACTTGCCAGGGCTTGGCTGTGCCGGCAGGGGGCAAAGCCGTTTGCAGCCGGGAAAGACAAGACGCAGGCACAATGTCGCGCGCGCCGTTTCTACTGCCGTAACAATCAATTATTGGAACTCACCATGAAGCACACACATTCACTGTTCGCAAGCTCCTTCGTCGCCCTGCTGCTAGGCATGGGTAGCCTGACAACACCCGCCTATGCGCAATTTGTTAAGGCGGAAGATGCCATCAAATACCGCAAAAGTGCGTTTAGCCTGATGGGCACGCATTTCGGTAGGGTAGCGGCGATGGCCAATGGACGGGCTCCATACGACGCCAAAGCCGCAGCCGACAATGCGGCGCTCGCAGAAACCATGTCCCACCTCCCATGGGTCGCATTTGCAGACGGTAGCGATAAGGGCGAAACAAAGGCCAAACCCGAAATCTGGTCGGACAAGGCCCGCTTTGCCGAATCTGCTGAAAAGCTGCAGGCGGAACTGGTAAAGCTTAACCTGGCTGCCCGTGTGGGAACGCTCGAGGCCCTCAAGCCTGCGGTTTCCAGCGTCGCGGGCACTTGCAAAAATTGCCATGATAATTTTAGGCAACAGTGAGCGTGCAGTATTTCCTTCATCGTTTGGGAAACCATAGGCGCAGACCACCGGGGCACGACGCAATGGGTCTCGCGCGAGCTACCCGCATGCTGGTCCTAGGCATCGCGATTAGCGCATGTAGCCCCACGTTAAATTGGCGTAGCGTGATGCTGGAGGGTGTCCAGGCTGCACTACCGTGCAAGCCCGACCAAGCGCAGCGCCAGGTGCGACTGGCCGAGCTGGACTTGACGCTCACGATGGCGGGTTGCGAAGCGGACGGTGGGCTCTACGCCGTCAGCCATCTGCGCCTCGCGCCAGGCGCACAAGCCCAACCCGTTATGGATGCTTGGCGTAGCGAAGCTTTACGGGCCCTGCGCGGTATCGCAGCGCCCGTGCCAAAGCCCTTAGCCGCTCTGGGTACGCGACCTGCAATCACGCTGTACCAGGCCAGCGGCAGCAACCCGCATGGGCAGGCGGTGCAGGCGCGCTGGGCCTGGGTGCAACGTGACCGGGATATTTACCATTGGGCCTTGTATGCCCCAGCGCTACGCCCAGAGATGGAGGAGCCATTTTTCAGCACCATGCAATGGCAATAGTTGCCGATGCACTTTCCACAGGGAACCCTTCAAGGCCACTGCCCAGGTGCCCGCACCCTGCGCACTTTCATCCATAACACGCATAATCGGGTGCACTCTGCCCTAAAAAGTTTCCATGCCCATCGATATTTTGATCATTGCCCATGCGCCGCTGGCCAGTGCATTGCGCAGCTGTGTCTTGCATGTGTTCCCGGAAGTGGCCGACAGTCTGCGCGCGGTCGATGTACTACCTGACGAAGCGCCTGAAGCCACGCAGCAACGTGTACAGGCCTGTCTGCATGCCAGCGCCGAGCATTCGGTTTTGGTATTGACGGACGTCTTAGGCGCCACGCCGTGCAATATTGCGCAAAAAATGGTGGCCGGACAGCAGTGCAAATTGGTCGCTGGCGTTAATTTGCCCATGCTGCTTCGCACCGTGAATTACCGCCATGAATCTATGGATGCTTTGCTGGCGCGCGCGCTCGATGGTGGCACCCAGTGCATTGTGGAAGTCACCGCTGCGCCCTCGCTTATTTAACCGGCCTGCACCCATGATTCAAGTCACCACCTCCATTAACAACAAATTGGGTTTGCATGCCCGCGCTTCGGCCAAGCTGACCAAATTGGCCGGTAGCTTCCCTTGTGAAATCTGGATCAGCAAAGGCGAGCGCAGGGTGAATGCAAAGAGCATCATGGGTGTGATGATGCTCGCCGCCGGCCTGGGCTCGGAGATTCATATCGAGACCGAAGGCGAGCAAGCGCAAGAGGCCATGGACGCATTGCTGGCACTGGTGGCCGATCGCTTTGGCGAAGGCCAATAAGCAGCGAAGGTCTTGCGGATATGACTTTTTCCATCCACGGACTGGCCGTATCACGCGGTGTAGCCATTGGAAGAGCCGTACTGGTGGCTTCTAGTCGCATGGACGTGGCGCATTACTTTATACGCCAGGCCGATGTGCAAGCCGAAATAGAGCGGGTGCGCGCGGCACGCAACCAGGTGGTCGAGGAGTTGCAGCGCTTGCAACTGAGCATTACGCATATGAGCCCTAAAGACGCGCCGCACGAGCTGGGCGCTTTGCTGGATGTGCATTTAATGCTCTTGCAAGATGCCGAGTTGGAGATAGGCGTCAAGCGCTGGATTGTCGAACGCCTGTACAACGCCGAATGGGCATTGACCGCGCAACTGGATGTGCTGGTGCGCAATTTTGATGAAATGGAAGACCCGTACTTGCGCGAGCGTAAGGGGGACTTAGAGCAAATTGCCGAGCGTATATTGCGCGCCATGCGCGGTGTCGCCAACCCTGTGGCGGTGCCGCCGCGCAGTAGCCCGAAAAATACGACCCAGGACCTATTGCTCGATGACACGGTGGATGTGCCATTGGTTTTAGTCGCGCACGATTTATCGCCAGCGGACATGCTGCAGTTCAAGCAAAGTGTTTTTGCCGGCTTTATTACGGATGTGGGCGGCAAAACCTCGCACACGGCCATCGTCGCGCGCAGCATGGATATTCCTGCGGTAGTGGGCGCGCGCACTTGTAGCCAATTGGTACGACAGGACGATTGGATCATTATTGATGGCGATGCCGGGGTGGTTATCGTCGATCCTTCGCCCATCATCCTGGCCGAATACAGTTTCAAAAAACGCCAACTGGAACTCGAACGTGGACGCCTTTTGCGCCTACTCAATACCCCTGCCGTCACACTCGATGGTGAAAAAATCCAATTGCTGGCCAATATCGAAATGCCTGAGGACGCGCAAGTGGCGCTCAAAGCCGGCGCGCTGGGTGTAGGCTTGTTTCGCAGCGAATTTTTGTTCATGGGGCGCCGCGGCCACCTGCCCGACGAGGAAGAGCAATTTATCGCCTACCAAAGAGCCGTGCAGGACATGCACGGCCTGCCCGTCACCATACGTACCGTCGATGTGGGCGCCGACAAGCCACTCGATGCCAGCACCCACGATGCTGCGCATTTAAACCCTGCGCTAGGCCTGCGAGCCATCCGCTGGAGCCTGGCTGACCCGGCGATGTTCCTGACCCAATTGCGCGCCATCTTGCGCGCCGCCGCGTTTGGCCAGGTGCATTTGCTAGTGCCTATGCTGGCACATGCCTCTGAGATCAAACAAACCTTTGCCCACATTGCGACCGCGCGCAGCCAGCTAGACAAGCGCGGTCTGGCCTACGGGCCGGTAAAAGTAGGCGCCATGATTGAAATCCCGGCCGCTGCCTTGACCCTGCCCTTGTTCTTGAAATATTTTGACTTTTTGTCCATCGGCACGAATGACCTGATCCAGTACACCCTGGCTATCGATCGCGCCGATGAATCGGTGGCACATTTGTACGACCCCCTGCATCCGGCGATATTGCAACTAGTCGCAGCGACGATTGCCGAAGGCCACAAGCAAGGCAAAGAAGTGAGTGTTTGCGGTGAAATGGCTGGTGATGTCAGCCTGACGCGATTGCTTCTGGGCATGGGCTTGCGTAGCTTTTCTATGCATCCGGCGCAGATACTGGCCGTCAAGCAGGAAATACTGCGCGCTGACGCCAAGCGTCTAGCGCCCTGGGCCCAGCGGGTGCTGGATTCTGAAAATCCGGCCTTGCTAATGGCTGGCGGCGGTATTTGACAACGCCATACGCCTAGCGATGTGTCTAGGGGGACTCGGTCTGCGGCATGCGTGAACCCAGCAAGGCCGCGCCTACGATGAGTGCCGCAGCCAGCACAATCGACGGGCTGGGCGCTTCACCTCGCATCCATAGCAAGCCCAATGTGGAAAGCAACGGCGTGAGGAAAGACAAAAGACCGATCTGGCGCGCGTCGCCGCGTTTGAGCGCGGCATCCCACAAATAAAAAGCGCCGCCTAGTGGCCCCAGGCCCAGTACCGCTATCAGCAGCATGGCATCGGCGTCCAAGCCAGTAGGATTTTCCAAAACGCTGTGGCACAGCAGGGACAAGAGCCCAGATAACAAGCCGAAAACACCAATGGACGCGGTTGCAAACGGCATCACTCTTTGCGTCAGCAGCGAGTAACTGGCCCACACAAACGCCGAGGCCAGTGCCGGTATATAGCCCCAGGCAAAACCGCCCCAAACGCCGCCATGCTGCGCTGCCGGGCCGTCCAGGATGGCTAAGGCCGCGCCGCCAAAGCCCATGAGTGCGGCCAGCACCTGGAAGGCGCGTAAACGCATGCCTGGCAAAAAAACCGGCGCCAACAAGACCATGCCTAGAGGCCACAAATAGTTCACAAGGTTGGCTTGTACCGGGGGTGCATAGCGCAAGGCCAAGAAGAGCAAAAAATGAAAACCAAACAAGCCGTAGACACCCAGCGCCAGCGTCGTCAGTGGCAGGCGTAGCGCAGACAGTGCCTGAGCACGCGCAGAGCCTCCACGCAGAAGCTGTAGCAGACATAGGCCTATGCCCAGCACACTGCCCGCTAGCAAGCCCAGGCCAGTGAGCAAAAAAGGCGGCACGCTTTGCAAGGCCACCCCTAGCGGCGCCAAGCTACCCCACAGTGTGATCGCGCCCAAAGCCAATAGCGTGGCATGGTGCCTAGTGGTAGTCGGCACGAATGTATTGCGCATGCCGCTGCCTCACGCGGGGCGGTGGTCGGTGCTGGGGCGTTGCCACAAATTGATGCCGCCTTCCACTGCATGCCGGTCTATCGCGGCAAGCTCCTGCGGCGTGAAGTCCAGCTGCTTTACGGTCTCGGCCAGCTCGATGATTTGTGCTGGTTTACTCGCGCCAATCAAGGCGGAGGTGACCCGCTGATCGCGCAACACCCAGGCCACCGCCATTTGTGCCAGGCTTTGCCCCCGACTTTGCGCGATGGCGTTCAGTGCCCGCACCTGTTCCAGGTTTTGCTCGCTCAGATGTTCGGCGCTGAAAGAGCCGCCGCCAGGCCGGTTGATACGCGCGTCCACAGGTATGCCGCTCAGGTATTTACTGCTGAGCAAGCCTTGGGCCAAGGGGCTAAAGGCGATGCAACCCATAGCGCAATCGTTCAGGGTGTCTAACAAGTCCTCTTCTATCCAGCGGTTGAGCAGGTTGTAGGACGGTTGGTGAATCAAGGCCTTCACGCCCATGGCGCTCAGTATCTGGGCCGCCTCGCGGGTTTTGCGCGCCGAGTAACTACTCACACCGACATACAAGGCTTTGCCCTGCTGTACCGCAGTGGCCAATGCACCGCAAGTCTCTTCGAGCGGCGTGTCTGGGTCGAAGCGGTGGCTGTAAAAAATATCCACATAGTCCAGGCCCATCCGCTTGAGACTTTGGTCCAAGCTGGCCAGCACGTATTTGCGCGAGCCGCCACCTTGGCCATAGGGGCCGGGCCACATGTCCCAGCCGGCTTTGCTGGAGATCAGCAATTCGTCGCGGTAGGGCTTGAAATCGCGCCGCATGTGCTCGCCAAAATTAGTTTCAGCGCTGCCGTAGGGCGGCCCGTAGTTGTTGGCCAGATCAAAATGGATGATACCCAAGTCAAAGGCGGTGCGCAACATAACGCGCTGGGTTTGGAACGGCGTGGTATCGCCAAAGTTATGCCACAGACCTAAAGAAATGGCGGGCAACTTCAGACCGCTTTGGCCGCAAGCGCGGTAAGGCATGCGGTCTTCGTAGCGCTGCGGGTCTGCTTGGTAGGTCATGGCGCGCCAGCGAATGAGCCGTGATTTAGTTGGAAAAAGCCGCGATACCCGTCATGGCGCGGCCCAGGATCAGGGCGTGGATGTCGTGTGTGCCTTCGTAGGTGTTGACCACTTCGAGGTTCACCAGATGGCGCGCCACGCCAAACTCGTCGCTGATGCCATTGCCACCCATCATGTCGCGCGCCAAGCGGGCGATGTCCAGCGCCTTGCCGCAGGAGTTGCGCTTGAGGATAGAGGTGACTTCCACGCTGGCCGTGCCCTCGTCCTTCATGCGGCCAAGGCGCAGACAGCCTTGCAAGCCTAGGGCAATTTCGGTTTGCATATCGGCCAGTTTTTTCTGAATCAGCTGGTTAGCAGCCAGTGGGCGACCGAATTGTTGGCGGTCCAAGGTGTATTGGCGGGCGCGGTGCCAGCAGTCTTCGGCGGCGCCTAAAGCGCCCCAGGCAATGCCGTAACGCGCGCTATTGAGACAGGTAAACGGGCCTTTGAGGCCGCGCACTTCAGGGAAGGCGTTTTCTTCCGGGCAAAACACGCCGTCCATCACGATTTCGCCGGTGATGCTGGCGCGCAAGCCCACTTTGCCGTGGATGGCCGGGGCCGAGAGTCCGGCCATGCCTTTTTCCAAAACAAAGCCGCGAATCGGGCCTACCGCGCCGCTTTCGCTGACTTCTTTGGCCCAGACCACAAACACATCGGCGATGGGGCTGTTGCTGATCCACATCTTGGCCCCACTGAGCTGGTAGCCGCCGGCGACCTTTTGCGCGCGCGTCACCATGCTTTGCGGGTCCGAGCCATGGTTGGGCTCCGTCAGGCCAAAGCAGCCGATCAGCGCGCCGGTGGCTAGCTTGGGCAGGTATTTTTGGCGTTGGGCCTCGGTTCCGAATTCAAAAATCGGCAGCATCACCAGCGAACTTTGCACGCTCATCATGGAGCGGTAGCCACTGTCCACGCGCTCCACTTCGCGCGCAATGAGGCCATAGGCCACGTAATTGAGGGCTGGGCCGCCATAGGCTTCGGGAATGGTGGGCCCCAGCAGGCCCAACTCGCCCATTTCGCGAAAGATGGCCGGGTCGGTCGATTCATGGCGAAATGCTTGCGTTACGCGGGTTTGTAACTTGTCCTGGCAATAGGCGGCGGCAGCATCGCGCACCATGCGCTCCTCATCACTGAGTTGCGCATCAAGTAAAAAAGGGTCGTTCCAGAGAAAAGTAGCATGTGCCATGGGTGCTCCAAAGTGTGACAGCGCCCGATGTTGACGGGCCGAGAGAAGCGAGAATTATCGCCGTGGCGACTTATTGCAGGCTGATCTTGCCGTACCAGGCCTGGGTTTGGCTTTGGGTGTTGTCACTGTCGGTCATGATGCCAATGCCCACCAGCGCGCCCGGCGCTTCGCCAAAGGCTGCCTCAAAGTCAGCGCGGATGTCGCGCTCGTAATTGCGCCATTGCTTAAGGCCTTGCGGGCCCGATTCGATGACGATTTTTCGTATCCGGTCCGTGCGCGCGTTGTGGATGATGCTGCCCACAGGGCGCTTATTGCACCAGACGTACATCAAGGTGGCATAAGGCATTTCCTTGCCCGTAATGAGGCGCGTGAGCTCATTGAGCGCAGCGTCTTTGGCCGAAAAATTACCTCGGTCCCCTTCAAAGGCCAGTACCAGCCGGACTGGGGAGTCATCTCCATGTCGCGTCGCCATGTCCGCTCCTTCAATGAGGGTAGGCACCAGCCAGGAAAAATGGACATGCTTGAGTTCTTCGGGACGGATGTTCAAAGAGGTGCGCAACATGCTGGCTGACGCATTGGCCTGGGCGCGTAAGGCGCTGCGAAAACCCCGCGCATCGACCGGCGCCTGCTGATCCAGCGTATAAAGCGTGGCTTCTTTGTTGGGAAATTGCATGCCGTCCCATCGGCTTATCGCGGCACTGTCCCAGCTATTGCGCTCTAAGGTTGGCTCCGCCACTATTGGGGGCGTGGTGCATCCGCACAGCACGCCTAGCATCACCCAAGCCGTGAGGACTCTCAACGGGCCCCACGTGATGGAGGGGTAGATGCATCGGGAAAGCGCAAGCGCTGCCATAGTTCGAAGGTCGGTACTCAAAAGGACCACAGAGTCAAAGTTGTCCCATTGTGGCGCATCCCTGTGGCAGAGACATGTTCAGCGCATAGGCATGTTCACGCTCAGCCCAAGCATCCAGTTTTGGGGCATGGCCGGTTCGTAGCTTTGGGGTGGGGTCGCAGTTTGGTTTACCAACACAGAGCCCACGTAGCGCGCATCGCTGATATTGTTCAGGCGCCCATACAGGCTTACAAGTCCCTGATTCCAGGCCCAGCGGTGGCTGAGTGACAGATTAAAAACACTGCGTCCGTCGGCGGACTCCGTGTTCAGGTCGTTGGCAAAAATGCGCCCGACCTGTTGCCACTCCAAGGCGACGCGGGTACCCAAGGACGCTTTGTGATTGTTGGTAAATGCTTCGCTTGCCCAGGCGATTTCCGCAAAGTTAGAGCTATCTGGTATGCCAGGTATTTTGTTGCCAGATGCAATAGTGGTAGTGCCGGAGTTGAATGTTTGTGCGTATTTCGCGTCAATAGACGATGCAGACAAACTGGCTGAGATGTGATCGCTCAGCTGCGCATTGGCCGCAAGCTCCCAGCCGGTGCGCGAGGTGCCAGGCGCATTCTTGTACGAAGTTTGTCCGTTTGCGCTCGCCGCCGTAACAATTTCATTGCTCGAGTCAATTTGATAAACAGCGAAGTCGACGCGCGCCAAACGCATAGGAAGCCACTTAGCGCCGATCTCGTAGTGTTGGCTGCTGGAGGCGTTGAGCAGCGGGTTGAACAAGGCTACCGGCGCAGTCGCGCCGGAGTACGCCATTTCCGCAAGGGTGGGGCTTTCAAAACCTTTGCCGTAGTTGGCGTAAATATTCAACTTGTCGTTAGCGTGCCAAGTGACACCCAGCACGGGGCTGCTAGCGCTGAAGCTGGCATTGCCTGATCCATCTTTGGCGTCCAGCAAATAATTGTCATTGCTGTTGAATGCCACATTGCTTTGGCGCACTCCCCCCACGATGGAGATGTATTCCGAAACATGGGCTGTACCTTGAATAAAAAAATCACTGTTTTGGGCTTGGTTGTCTTCGTCACGCGTCAGGGACCCAGCCTTTTTTTCACCGAGCAAACTCAATCCACCTTGTCTGCGCTCTGAGGACTTGTCGAACTCATAGCCGGTGGCCCACTCGACGGGCGTTCCTTGCCATTGGGCCCGCCCGTTGTATTGCAGGCCTGCGCCGTAATAGGTGCGGTTCAAGCCTACCCAGGTGGTGCTGGCAAGGTATTGCAAGTTATCCCGAGTCCCGTAATAGGCGCGTCCCGTCAGCGTGTTGTTTGTATCTACCGCATATTGAATGGACGAGCCCAGTTGGTTCTGCAAGACGACTTTTCGCGTCATTTTTTCAACCGAACTATTTCCCGCTTGCGTCGGATCTGCAGTGAGCTGCGTGCGCGTCAAACCCAGCGGATCTTGCGCCAGCGGCATGTCAAAGCGGTTGAACACTACATTGACTTTGGTTTGTTCATTGGGTGCAAAGCTGAGTTTGCCATTGAACTGATTGCGCTCTGCGGCGCTGTTGGCGCGGGAGCCGCCGGTGGAAAAAGTGCCATAGTCGGCGACCAGGCCGTAGCCGCCCACGGTATCGGAAAACTGGTAATCGGCCCGGTGCATGCCATAGGAGCCCAGGTAGTACTGGTAGCCCACGGTTGGCTCGTTGGAGGCGTCTTTGGTGAAGGCCTGGATCACGCCGCCTGACGAATTGCCATACAGCTGCGCCAAGGGCCCGCGCAGCACCTCTATGCGGTCGGTGGAGGTCAGACTCACGGACGAGGACTGGCCTTGGCCGTCTGGTGTCGTAGCTGGTATGCCGTCAATCAGCAAGCGAATACCCCGCACCCCAAAGGCCGAGCGGGCTCCAAAACCGCGGATAGAGATCTGCAAATCCTGGGCATAGTTTTGCCGCTCGAGAATCGTTAGGCCTGGCGCGCGGACCAGCGATTCGGATAAATTGATCTGCGGGCCACCCCCCTCTATCGCCTGGCGGTCGATGC
>CANFLU010000047.1 GCA_947447975.1 Comamonadaceae bacterium
ATGCGCAGCGTTTCCAGCTTGGTGAAGGTGGCCTGCATAGCGCTCAAGTTATCAAAAATCGCGGCCCGGCCTTCGGGCGATTGATCGTCCATCTGGACAGAGCCTGCAAAGGCGTCCAGTGCCATACCGGCGCTGAAATGTTTGCCGGTGCTGCTGATCACCAGCGCACGGGCAGACTTTTTTTTGTGCAGATCGGAAAGTACCGTGTCTAACTCGCCCCAAAACCGTGGCCCCATGGTGTTGAGCGCGTCGGGGCGGTTGAGGACCAAATGGGCGATATGGTTTTCAATCGTCAGGGAAAAGCAATGCATTGCGGTCATGGGCAGTCTCCGGTTCAGTAGGCAATAGCTTAGCGTCCTCGGCGCGCAGCAGCGAGCCCACCCTGACACCGAGGAGACGCAAGCGTTTTTGCAGCGGAGCGCGTTTCAGGCTCAGGCCTGCCGCGCGGCGGATGGCTGCGGGGTCGGCGGTGTAATGGGCTAGGCTATGGTCGCGCGTGGCGATTTGAAAATCCGCATAGCGCAGCTTGATGCCTATGGTTCGGCCCACATAGCCCTTGCGTTGCAAATCGGTGGCCACTTGTTCGCATAGCCTGGTGAATACTGCGCCTAGCTCGGCCCGGTCCCGCACTGCGTCGAGGTCGCGGTCGAAAGTGGTTTCTCGGCTCATGCTGACGGGTTCGCTTTCGGTGATCACCGCTCGCTTGTCGCGGCCCCAGGCAGCATCATGTAACCAGGCCCCCGTTTTATTGCCAAAAGTGCGCGCCAGCCAGGCCGGGTCCCGCTGCGCAAGTTGGCCGATGGTGTCTATGCCATGGCTTTTGAGTTTGGCGTCTGCTTTGGGGCCAATGCCATTGATTTTGCGGCAGGCCAGCGGCCAAATCATGGGCTGCAAGTCTTCTTTCATGACGATGGAAATGCCATTGGGTTTATTGAATTCGCTGGCCATCTTGGCCAGCAGCTTGTTGGGCGCCACACCGACTGAGCAAGTCAGGCCCGTATCGTCAAAAATCGCTTTTTGGATCAGGCGTGCCAACACGCGTCCGTCTTCGCGTTGGCCACCGGGCACCTCGGTGAAGTCGATATACACCTCATCGACGCCCCGGTTTTCCATCAGCGGCGCAATGTCGGTAATGATGGATTTAAAGCGCTGCGAATAATGCCGGTACTGCGCAAAGTCCACTGGCAGCAACACCGCTTGCGGGCATAGCTTGGCGGCTTTCATCAAGCCCATGGCCGAGCCCACGCCAAACTGGCGCGCGGCATAGGTGGCGGTGGTGATCACGCCGCGCCCGGTGTAGTCGCGCAGCAGCGGAAACTCGGACACCGGGATTTCATGTAAGGCGGGGCCGGTAGCGCCCAGCATCAAGTCCTCATCAATTTTGCGCCGTCCGCCCCCTATGACCACGGGCAGGCCTTTGAGCTGCGGGTAGCGCAATAACTCCACCGACGCATAAAACGCGTCCATGTCCAGGTGGGCAATGCGGCGCAGCGTCACAGTTGCGGCAGCGGGCGTCTCGGTCGGGCCTTAGGAATGCGCGGTGGGGAAAGTCCCCGGTAACAAAATCGCCTTGTCGACCTTTTGCAAATCGGTGTGGCCGCAAAACGCCATGGTAATGTCTAGCTCTTTGTGCAGGATTTGCAGGGCTTTGGTCACGCCGGCTTCGCCCATCGCGCCCAGGCCATAGACCATGGCGCGCCCAATCAGCGTGCCGCGTGCGCCCAAGGCCCAGGCCTTGAGTACGTCCTGCCCGCTGCGGATGCCGCCGTCCATCCAGACTTCGATCTGGTCGCCCACGGCTTCGACAATGGCAGGCAGGGCTTCGACGCTGGACTGCGCGCCGTCTAACTGGCGCCCGCCGTGGTTGCTGACCACGATGGCGTCAGCACCGCTTAGGACGGCCAGTTTGGCGTCTTCTACGTCTTGTATGCCTTTGAGAATGAGCTTGCCGCCCCATTGCGCTTTCACCCAGGCCACATCGGCCCAGGACAGGCGCGGGTCAAACTGCTCATTGGTCCAGGCCGCCAGCGATTTCATATCGCTGACGGCTTTGACGTGCCCGACTAGGTTGCCAAAGCTATGGCGTCGCGTGCCCGCCATTCCCAGGCACCAGCGCGGTTTGGTCAGCAGGTTGAGGATGGTGGACAGCGTGGGCTTGGGCGGTGCGGTCAGGCCGTTTTTGAGGTCTTTATGGCGCTGGCCAATCACTTGCAAATCAAGGGTCAGCACCAGCGCGTCGCAACCGGCTTTGCGGGTGCGCTCGATCATATTCACCATGGCCTGGCGGTCGCGCATCATGTAGAGCTGAAACCAGAAAGGGCGGGAGGTATGGGCCGCCACGTCTTCGATAGAGCAAATGCTCATGGTCGACAGAATGAACGGGATGCCGAATTTTTCGGCAGCGCGCGCGGCTTTGATTTCGCCGTCAGCGCTTTGCATACCGGTCAATCCTACCGGGGCAATTGCCACTGGCATCTTCACTTCCACACCCACCATGCGGGTGGCGGTGCTGCGGTTTTCCATGTTCACAGCCACGCGCTGGCGCAGTTTTATTTTTTGAAAGTCCTCGCTATTGGCGCGGTAGGTGCCCTCGGTCCAGCTACCAGAGTCCGCGTAGTCATAAAACATGCGCGGAACCCGCTTTTGGGCTAAAACGCGTAGGTCTTCGATATTGGTAATCACAGGCATGACAAATCGCAGTTCAAAATAAAGGTGCGGCGATGGTAAAGCCCGCGGAGCGCCAGGCGCATGAAAGCTGGGCGCGGCGGGATGAAATTATTTGCGCGCTGGGCAACATGGCAGGGTCCCAAACCCGCCGCAGCGCTCACTAAGCGTGTTTCCCCATCGCGCTGTGCTGCATCTAAGCTGCCAGGGAAAGCCTGCTAGTTGGCCTTGATACCGGCCGCGCTCACCAGTTTGCTGGTCGCCTCGGTTTCGACGCGGATGAAATTGTCAAACGCTGCCGATGCCATGGGCATCGGCGTGGCGCCAATCACATCGAGCCGGTTTTTGAAGTCTTTGTTGTTCAGGATTTTGACCACCTCGGCATGTAGGTGGTCGATGATGGCTTTAGGCGTTGCCGAAGGCGCCATCATGCCCACCCAGAAGGTGTATTCCGAGCCAGGGAAACCCGCCTCTGCCGTGGTGGGCACGTTAGGCAGGTCGTCCGAGCGGGTGGGCGTGCCGACCGCCAAAGCCTGCAATTTACCGTCTTTGACCAGGGGCAGCGCGGACACGATGGGCGCAAAAAACCAGTCGATGCGGCCGCCCATGGTGTCGGTCAAGGCCTCGGGCGTGCCGCGGTAGGGGATGTGCGTGGGGGTGATACCCGCAGCGAGGCGGAATTTTTCGCCGTTGATATGCGTGGCCGAGCCATTGCCCGCCGAGCCATAGTTGAACGCATCGGGCTTGGCTTTGACCTTGGCGACCAGGTCTTTCACATCTTTGTAGCCCTTGGTGGGCGAGACTACCAATACGTTGGGCAGGCTGGCCAACGTAGTGACACCGGACAGGTCTTTGAGCGTGTCATAAGGCAAATTGGGGTAGAGCGAAGGGTTGACCACATGGCCGGAGGAATGGACCAGCAGGGTATAGCCATCCGGCGTGGCCTTGGCCACCATATTGGCGGCTACCGTACCCCCGGCGCCCGGTTTGTTTTCCACCACCACGGGTTGGCCCAGCGCGGCAGACAGGCGCTCGCCCACGGCGCGGGCGATGATGTCGGTGCCGCTGCCAGCGGTGAACGGGACGATCAGTTTGATGCTTTGTTTGGGCCAGTCGGATTGGGCCTGGGCGGTGCTTGCGAGTGCGGCGATAGCCAGCAAGCTGAGGGTGGTGAACAGGCGGCGTATGGTCATGGTGGCAAGCTCCTTTTTGTTGTGATGCAGTTGGGTGATTCAGGTTGCGTGGGTGGCGGGCGGGTAGGGCATGGCCAGCAAGATGCTGGCCGGGCGGGTGCTACGGTTGATCAGTTGGCGTTTTTCGCCCGGCGCAAAACAGGCCGAGTCGTGGCGGCCAAGCACCGCTTCGGTGGTGATGCCATCGCGCTCGCTGACCAAAGTGACTTCGCCTTCTAAGACCAGATAGTGTTTTTCCAGCGGCGACGGGTCCAGGCCGGTGTGGCCGCCGGGCGCAATAACGGAAACGCCCATCCACAGCGTTTCCGAAGGGCCGGCCTCGTGCCCTTGCAAGCGCAGGCACTGCATATCGAAATGGCGCGGCGCGGTATAGGGCGGGGCCTGGTCAAAGCGGGTGATGTTCATGGTGGCTGCTGCAATTTAGGGAGTTAAGACCATGCGTGCGCTGGCACCGGCAAACACGGCGCGGTACGCGTCCATGGCCTGGTCCAGACCGAACACGTTTTCAGCGGCCACCGGGTAGGGTTGCAAGCTGCCATCTTCAAACCCCGCCCGCAAGGCGTTCAGCCGTTCGCACCCGGCCACGCAGCCTAGCACCAGGGTGTCGATGCCCACGAAGGTATGCACATTGCGGTAAAAGCGAAACACATCAAAGGGCACGGTGTCACCCTTGCTGCCGATGATAAAAATTTGCGACGCATACTTGGCCATGACGGCGTTGCCCAGCGTCCAATAGACTTTGTTGACGGTGTTGAACACCAAGTCGGCGCCACGCCCCTGCGTCAGATCCATGATCGCTGCCGTGGCGTCCACCTCGCTGGCATTGACCACATCCACCGGCCCGCTGGCAAAGCCTTCCAGCCGGTCACTGCGCTGCACCGCGATTACGCGCGCGCCCGCACGGCTGGCAATTTGCACGGCTGCCTGACCCACTTTGCCATTGGCACCCAGCACCGCCACGGTTTGCCCGCGCTGCACGCCGCCTACGCGGGAAAAACCTTCGCAGGCGGTCACAAACGGCACGCCAAGCGCACCGGCTTGCCGCAGGGAGAGGCCCGCTGGTACCCGTATAGCCGCCTCTTGCGGCAGCCGCATATAGCGCGCATGGCTGCCGTCGCGGGTGATGCCAATGTCCCCGCCCGACCCCCATACTGCTTGCCCTATCAGGCCACTGGGGCCATCGACAATTTCACCGGCAAAGTCGCGCCCTGGCGTGCGCGGAAATACCGCTTGTGGCATAAAGCCCAGCGTGGCTTTGACGTCGCTAGGGTTCACACCCGCAGCATGCACCCGCACCAAAATTTCGCCCGGCGCCAGGGCGGGCGGCGATTGCTTGCTTAGGTCCAGCACCAGCGTGTCCATGCCCGAAGCCTGGGCCTGCACGCGCAGCGCGTGGCCTGTCATTGCAATGTCGCTCATGCACCCGCCAGTTGCAGCATGTGCCGCATGTCGAGGGAGGAGGCCACGCTGCCGCCCATTTGCCGAATGATGTGTACCGCCTTGGCCACTAATTCCGCATTGCTTTTAGCCAGCACGCCTTTGTCCAGAAAAATATTGTCTTCCATGCCCACGCGCACATGGCCGCCAAACAGCCAGCTTTGCGCCACCATGGGGAACTCGCTGCGGCCAATTCCAAACGCCGACCACACTGCGCCCGGCGGCAATAGGTTGCGCGCATAGAGCAAAGTTTCGGGCGTGGCGGCAAAACCGTATTTCACGCCAAGCACAAAAGTCCACAAGCCCGGCTCTTGGAGTGTGCCGTCGGCGATCAGGTCACGTGCCAGGTGCAGGTCGCCTGAGTCAAAAATTTCCAGCTCTGGCATCACCCCGGCGGCACGTATCACGGCCGCCATACGCCGCACATTGCGCGGGGTGTTGATCACCACATCGGGCCCGCTGTTCATGGTGTTGAGGTCTAGCGAACAAATGTCGGGCCGAATCAGCGCAATATGTTCCACCCGCTTTTCCGGTGGCAGCAAGGTGGTGCCCGGCGCGTAGTGCTTGGGATCATCCGCATCGGGCACAAAGCGCCCGCCCGGGCCCGTGGTCAGATTGATCACCAGCACGGTGTTGCGTTTGCGGATGCGATCCACCACGTCGCGGTACAAATCCACTTCCATCGAAGGCCTACCGGTCGCCGGGTCGCGCACATGGATGTGGACAGCCGCGGCACCGGCTTCACCCGCGGCCAGGCATTCGTCGGCAATCTGCTCGGGCGTAATCGGCAGGTGTGGCGTTTGCTCGGGCTTGGTCAGGTTGCCGGTGACGGCGCATGTGATGAAGGTCTTGTTATCAAACATGTCACAAACTCCTTCCGCCATCGACCACAAAGCGCGTGCCGGTGGCAAAGCGCATGGTGGTGGCACAGGCCTCTATAGCGCTGGCCACGTCTTCCACCACGCCCACGCGTTGCAAGGGCATGGTGGCGGCGGTCTTGGCGTTGAAGTCTGCGCCGCGCCCTGGCACGAAGCTCGAGTCCACCACGCCCGGTGAAACGCTCAGCACCCGCACTTGCGGCGCAAGCGCTTTGGCCAGCGACTTGGTCAGTACGTCGACACCGGCTTTGGCCGCCACATAAGCCAAGTTGCTACCGGCGCCGGTAAAACCGGCGATGGACGAGACGTTGACGATGAGCCCATCGCCGCTGTCCTTGAGCAGCGGTGCAAACGCGCGCACGCTGGCAAACATACCGCGCAAATTGCTTTGCACGATGGCGTCAAACAAATCGTCGTCCAGCGATTCCAAGTCGGCTGCGGGTACTGCCTTGGTAAAGCCGGCGCTGTTAACCAATAGGTCGCAGCGCCCGGCGCGGGTTTGGACTTGGGCGGCCGCTTCGCGCAGCGATGCGCTGTCGGTCACCGAAGCGCACAGGGCGATATGCCAGCCCGCTTGCGGAGCGCCCGGCAATTGGTCCAGCTTCTTTTGCATGTCTTCGGTGCCGCTGCGGTCCAGCGAGACGATGCGTGCGCCCAGTTTGGCCAAGCGTACAGCGGTGGCAAAGCCGATAGCGCCTTTGCCGCCAGTGATGACGGCGACGCGGTCGTGCAGCGAGTGCAGGGGTTCAAAGCGCATGGGAGGGGGTTGCCTAATTAGGGAATGGGTGGGGCGGGAAACACGGTATCGCCGACTTGCAGCACCAGGTCAAAGTCCAGTCGAAATGCCGACGGCGCGCCGTGGGGTTGGCGCGCAAAGCGGCCTACCAGGCTGTCGGCTACGGAAAAGGTCACGTCCGTGGCAAGCCGCTCGTCATTATCGGCAAATACTTGGGTCACAAGCACTTTGTAGCCGGGCTTGGAAACCATGAAATGCAGATGTGCGGGCCGGTAGGGGTGGCGGTTTTGCGCCTTGAGCAATGTGCCGCAGGGGCCATCGACCGGCACCGGGTAGCCCGCGGGCCGGACGGATAAAAAATGGAATGCGCCCGCCGCATCGGTGCGGAACTGGCCGCGCAAATTCATATTGGGCTGCTGTGGGTCCTGGTTTTCGTACAGGCCGACGGGCGAGGCTTGCCAGACATCGACCACCGCGTCGGCCAGCGCCTGGCCCGCCGCGTTGCGCACTGTGCCCCGTACTTGCAGGCTCTGGCTGGCGTCTTGCGCTTCCGGGCCGCGCGCAATGTTGGCGCCCAGGGGCATGGCAGGGGACTGTGCGCGCCAGAAGGGCCCGAGCAGCGCCGTGTCCGTATGGTGGGTGCGGGCGCCGTCTGGCTGGTCGTTTTGCAGGTTGATCAGGCTGGAGGCGCCCAAGATGTCGCAGAGCAGTATCACCTCGTTCTTGGCCGGGCCGGTGGACTGGCCCAGGGCCACCAGAAAATCGCAAGCCTGTTCAAACTCGGCCTGATTGGGTTGCACGTCGCGGATAAAGGCGTGGAGATGGTCTATCAGGCTGTGGCTGATCTGGCGCAAGCGCGGATCCGGCACGCGGGCCATGACCTCTTGCACCTTGTCGGTGATGTTGTGCACGTTGACAAAGTCCATCCGGGCGGGCTCCTGGTGGGGGTGGTTACCAAATCATTCTAGTTTGGCGTCGCAAGGTGTGCCCCGGGGTGGGCGATAGGTCCTGCCTCGCGAAGTCCTGCCCAGCAAGGCGCCGCGCCGCGGGAGGTATTATTTGAAAGGTGTGAACCCCCTACATCTGTTACCACTTAGGAGAGCGTATGCGAAGCACCCGACGTACCCTATTGCAGTGCCTGGCGGCGAGTCCATGGGTGCTGGTTACACCCGGTTTGTTGCACGCCCAAAGCGCGCCAGCAAAGACCGTCTTGGGCTTGATCAGCTTTGGGGGTGGCTTTAACTTGCCAGTGTGGGCGGCGCAAGAGCAAGGCTTTTTCGCAGCGCAGGGGCTGGAGGTGCAACACACAATTACCGTGGACTCCAAACAAGTCTTTAGCGGCATGATGGAAGACAAATACCAGGTGGCAATCACCGCGCTGGACAACATCGTGGCCTACCAAGAAGGCCAGGGCGAAGTGAAGTTTGACCCGCCATCCGACTTTTTTGGCTTTATGGGCTCGGACGACGGATTTCTTAGCCTGGTGGCCGCGCCGGAAGTCAAAACCATTGCCGACTTGCGTGGAAAAACTGTGTCGGTGGACGCTATGAACAACGGCTTTAGCTTTGCCATGCGCGAAATGATGCGCAGGGGTGGCGTGGCCGAGGGCGATGTGCAATGGGCCCGCGCTGGTGGTACTGACCGGCGTTTTGCGGCGCTGATGGAAGGCCAGCACGCAGCGACCATGCTGCGGGCACCCTTTGACATCCAAGCCAAAAACCGGGGCTTTCATGTGCTGGCGACTACGCGCCAAACGATAGGGGCTTATTTGGGCATCGTCGGTGCGGCACGCCGCAGCTGGGCTCAACAAAACCCGCAAGCCGTGATCGGCTTCATCCGCGCCTACCGCGACGCGATTGCCTGGCTAAAGAGCCCCGCCAACCGCCCAGCGGCCCAAGCGCTGTTGATGCGCAAAGTACCCGCCATGAGCGAAGCCGTGGCCACGCAGTCCTGCGCCATGCTGCTCGATGCACAAACCGGGTTTTTCTCGGACGTGGGACTGGACGAAAAAGCGGTGCAAGCGGTCTTGGACTTGCGCAGCAAACTCGGCGAGAGCGGGCGTGCTTTGACGGACCAAAGCAAGTACGTGGACCGCAGTTACTGGAAGCTGGCAATGGGGGTTTGATGGCTAAACGGCCGCTTGGAATGAATGCTGTTTGCTGATTGGTACGGATGGTGAAAGCCCTTCCGTTTGCTTGGCGTGCGATCATTCGGAGTTAGCAGACATACATATCTAGCCGATTTATCGTTTGCCAGCGCCTTTGGCTAACATGGAGGTTGTAATGACTACAGTGCTCCAGATACTATGCGCTTACTCAGCGTCTATCTAGACGTCAGATACCCTCCAGATATTTTCGGCGAACTAAATTTATGAAGAAACTATTCCGCTTCGTGTTGCTGTTATTCGCATTCGTGCTAAGCGGGTCAGTATTTGGGCAAGGTAAGCTGCCAATCTGTCAGGGAAGCGATGTTGCAAAATGGAGCGACTGCTTTGGAAGTTGGCAAACTTCAAATGGCAGCAAATATGAAGGCGAGTACAAACACGGCAAGCTCAACGGTCAAGGTACTTACACTTCCGAAGATGGCAAGAAATACGTAGGTGAGTTCAAGGATGGTAAGCACCAAGGACAAGGTACGTTTACTTGGCCTAACGGTAATAAATATAGCGGCGAGTTCAAAGAAGATGAACCTGATGGGCAAGGAACCTACTCCTGGGCAAATGGCAATACATATGTCGGAGAGTTCAAGCTTGGTAAGCGTGATGGACAAGGAACCTTTGCATGGGCAGATGGCAAAAAATACATCGGCGAATGGCAAGATGGTGAGCGCAGCCGACAAGGCGTTCTGTATGGAAAAAAAGGGAATATTCAAGAGTCAGGAATATTCAAAGAGGGCAAGCTAGTCACTTCGCAGTACGTAGACCCCAACAGCTTTAAACGCATTGGAAAAAATAAAGCTTCCCGTCCAAAAACAGAATTGCAACGACCTGAATTTGATAGCGCCAAGGCGGAGTTAGACCAAGAGCAACAAAGACAGTCGCAAGATAAACACAAACCTGAAGTTGAAAAAACCCAACGCGAACAGTCCAAATTGGCACCACGCCTCTCACTTCAAGCTTTCATCACCGAGCCAAACGTAGATGGAGATTTCGTCATCAACATCCAGACCGCCGTAGATACCATCAGCTTGAAAGTTGACGATGAGGAGCAAGGCGCAAATAAGGCGGGTGTCTATGCCGTACGCAGAGTAGCCCGTGCGGGTGCTACCAATACCATCGTGATCACTGCTAAAGATATCTACGGGAACACCGAAAGAAAGACGCTTAGCGTGACGCGGCAGTTGGTGGAATCGCGCCCCGTATTTGCCCGGCTCAATCCAGCCAACATCAAGCCCCAGCCTGCCCGCGATGCGGTAGCGATCATCATCGGAATACAGAACTACAAACTACTCCCCAAGGCTGAATATGCCAATCAAGACGCGCACGATTTCTACGACTATGCGTCCCGTGCTTTAGGTATAACGCAGGATAATGTTAAGTTGCTATTAGACGATGAGGCGGACGTTTCAGGGATGTACAAGGCCTTCCAAAACTGGTTACCGCTGAAGGTGCATAAGGGTAAAACTGACGTGTACGTTTTCTACAGCGGGCATGGATTACCAAGCGCGGATGGCAAGTCACTTTACTTCCTGCCAGTTGGCGCAGACCGAGACCTAATTGGAAAGACCGCCATATCTCAGCGAGAAATCGTAGAGGCACTAAAGACAGCCCAACCGAAGTCTGTGACTATGTTCATTGACAGCTGCTACAGCGGCCAGATCCGCACGGGCGAGACCTTGCTGGCCAGCGCTCGCCCGGTCGTCCTGAAAGTTGATGATGTTGCCTATCCGCCTGCATTCGCAGTCATTACGGCGTCTGCCTCAGACCAGATCGCTTCCTCTAGCCCTGACCTGAAGCATGGAATTTTCAGCTATTACCTAATGAAGGGTCTGGAAGGGGAGGCAGATGAAAATCAGGATGGAACCATAACGATGGGTAAGCTCCAGGGCTACCTTGCGGACCGGGTGCCGCGATTTGCGATGACAATGAGCAGGAAGCAGGAGCCGCAATTGGTAGGCGATGCCAACCGCGTGTTGGTTGGTCGCTAATGTAATTGCACGGACATCAAGAGAGATCAATCCCAGTCTGTAAATAGACTGTCGCTAACGAATTGTTAAAACAATTGTCTAGTCGAACAACGGTGAAATATCGTTTTTTTTATAAATCAACGTCTTTGCGGTGGTGCCCGGGGCCGGAATCGAACCGGCACGCCTTGCGGCGGGGGATTTTGAGTCCCCTGCGTCTACCAATTTCACCACCCGGGCAGTGTGCAGCGAAGGCGCGGATTATGGCACATGCCAAAGCGCCTTGGTCTGCCGCTCCGGGGCCAACGGCGGCGCAGTTGTTCTACTAGCATCCACACTTGGGCATCTTCCGCAGTGGCGGTTGTAGCGGCGATAGCGATAGAGCCGCCTTTTGCTTGTGCGGCGCAATGGGACCGCGATTTGAATTCCCGCCCCAGGTCGCAAGGGCTTGCCACCGCAGAGCCAAAAGGCATCTGCCAAATGCGCCATGAGCGCTGCACGATCGAATAAGCTGATGCAATTGGGCTAGCACATACAGGTAGCACGAAATTATGAATTCCCGAAATTTCTGGATCGCTAGCGCAATGGTCATCATTGCTTTCTTGAGCTTGATATTTGTCTATCCCCAAATACCGTTGCAGGTGCCCGTGCACTGGGGACTGAGCGGAGTCGTCGATGGTTATGGGCCGAAATGGGTACTTTTCCTTCTCGGGCCAGGCTTGATGGCCGCCGAAGTCGTTCTGTTTGCAATCTTGCCGCGTATTGCGCCAAAGCGGCACGCATTGGAGTCGTTCGAGCCCACTTACCTGCAATTCATGCTGTTAACCGTCGCACTATCTGGTTACCTCTTTGCGGTCTTGTTAGCGGTGGCAATGGGCCTTCAATTTCAGACAATGCCAGCGATATTGACGGGCATCTCCCTAGTGATCATGCTGATGGGCAATGCGCTTGAAAAACTACAACCTAACTATTTCATTGGTATCAGAACCCCCTGGACCCTTGCCAGCACGCGCGTATGGAATTCCACGCACCGGTTTGCCCGCAAATCCTTGGTGCTAACAGGCCTCCTGGCATCCGCGGTGGCCATTGTTGATGGGAGTCCACTGCTTTGGCTCACCGCAGTTTTGGCGGGAGCGCTGGCGCCAGTGCTTTATTCCTTGGTTTTTTACAAACATCTTGAAAGGCAGGGCCAATTGGATGATGTGGCGTGAATGGTGTTGTGCCTTTGGGGATGGCACGGGCCTGGCCACCGCCCTATCGAGGCCCATGTCCCTTAGGTTACATGCCGGCCCGCCTTCCCTGTGTCAGCGCAGTAAGCTGAGGCGGTCCTCCAAGGGCAAATTTTGAAAGGTATCGTATGGCGCGCAAATTTATCTACCTATGGATCACCATTTTCATGACTATTTCCGGATTTGCCTTGGCCGCCGAAAACCGCATTGATACGATTCGCTCGGATGCCCCGGCCCTGGCGCCTTATGGGTCGTTTGCTATTGGCGTGAAAACCGTCAAGCACAGCAACCCCGGCCAACTCGATATTGCGAAATTCAAGGCAGGCCAACCCATGCCAACCTACGACCGCCCGCTGACGACGGAGGTGTGGTACCCCGCGCTTCTGGCGGCGGGGCAGGCCGCTGAGGGTCAATACCGCGTGCTGGCGCGGGATGGCAAACGCGAAGTGACATTGGTCGGGCGTGCGGTACGTGATGCCAAACCGGACTTGTCGAAAGGGCCCTATCCCTTGCTCATCATTTCCCATGGTTATCCTGGAAACCGGTTTTTGCTCGGCCATTTGGCAGAAAACCTGGCGAGCAAGGGCTACGTGGTGGTGTCGATTGACCATACGGACAGCACCTATGAGGACCAGGGCGCTTTTGGCAGCACCTTACTGAACCGATCGCTTGACCAGCTTTTTGTGCTCAATCAAATGGCGCGCTTGAACCAGAACGACTCTACCGGGACGCTCAAAGGCATGGTCAATGCGGATAACACCGGCTTGATTGGCTATTCCATGGGGGCTTATGGGGCGGTCAACACCATTGGCGGTGGCGTGACCGCTGCTAGCGTGGGCTTTAGCTGGGGTACACCCGAAGGAGCCTTAGCGGCACGGCAAGCGGGCAACCCGAAGTATGTGGCCTCTTTGGACAAGCGCATCAAGGCCGCAGTGGCATTTGCGCCCTGGGGTTGGAATGCAGGCTTTTGGGATGCTGCCGGCTTGGCGGCTATCAAGACCCCGGTATTTTTTGTGGCCGGTAGCGTAGATAGCATTTCCGGTTATTCCCCTGGCGTTCGCAATATTTTTGAAGCCAGCGTCAATGCACCGCGGTATTTGTTGACGTACGAAAACGCGGGCCACAACGCGGGCGCTCCTATTCCGTCGCCGAAGGAAATGTTTGAAATGAAATGCGGTGACGGCACCTGGACGTGCTCAGAGCATTACACCGATCCGGTATGGGACAACGTGCGTATGAACAACATCGCCCAGCATTTTGTTACCGCGTTCTTGGCCAAGCATTTGCGCAATGACGCCTCGATGGACGCGTACCTCAATGTCGTGGAAAACGCCAAGGATGGCAAATGGTCTGCCGAAACGAACGGCACCCTCAAGAGCGATCACAGCTATTGGAAAGGTTTTGGCATGGGCACAGCCGTAGGGCTGAAGCTGGAGCAACGCAAACCCTAAGCCTGGCTAAATACGCGGCCTTAGGCCGCAACAAAGGGTTCTCGCTCGGCCGTTCACAGGCCGATGCGGGAACCCTTTTTTCTTGCGGACGCGGACTGATTAGGCGCTCAGAGTGGGGTAGTCGGTGTAGCCCGTTTCTCCCGGCGTGTAGAAAGTGCCCATGTTAGGCGCGGCAAGTTCTGCACCTTTTTGCATACGGGCTACTAAGTCCGGATTGGAAATAAAGGGCCGACCAAAACCGATTAAGTCTGCTTGGCCCGCTGCCAGTGCTTGTTCAGCCGTCTCGCCCGTGAAACCGCCAGCCAAAATAAAGGTGCCCTTGAACAGGCTGCGCAACTTGGCTTTCAGCGCGGCAGGCACCGCGGGCGCACCCATGGCAGAGTGGTCTAGTAGATGGACGTACATCAGGCCTAGGGTGGAAGCTTCGCTGACCAAGGCTTCGTATTGTGCTTCGACACCGTCAAAGGCGCCGGTGCCATTGAACACGCCAAAAGGCGAAATGCGCATGCCCACGCGGTCGGCGCCAATGGCCGCCACAGTGGCGCACATGACTTCCAAGGCAAAACGATTGCGATTGGCCGCACTACCGCCGTAGGCGTCTTGGCGTTTGTTGACATTGGCATTGAGAAATTGCTCAATCAAATAGCCATTGGCCGCATGGAGTTCGACCGCGTCAAAGCCCGCTTCTATGGCCAAGCGCGCGCTATGGGCGTATTCGGCCACCGTTGTCGCAATTTCTTCTGGTGTCAGCGCGTGGGCTTGCGTGTGGGGCTGCATCCCTTTTGCATCGGTATAAATTTCGCCTTCGAGCACCTGGTCTGTGGGGCCAACCGCTTTGGCGCCGGCCGGCAAATTGGCCTGGCCCACGACACGACCGCAATGCATCAGCTGGATGGCGATTTTTCCGCCCTTGGCGTGTACGGCCTCAGTGACGACTTTCCAGGCTTTGACCTGGTCTTGGTTAAAAAGGCCGGGAATACGGGGATAGCCCAGGCCATTAGGGGAGGGAGACGTGCCTTCGGTGATGATCAAGCCGGCGCTGGCGCGCTGCGCATAATAGGTCGCCATCAGGGCGTTAGGCGTGTTGTTGTCCACCGCGCGATTGCGTGTCATGGGGGACATGACGATGCGGTTGGCAAGTGGCAATTTGGCGGCAGAGTAACTCTCGAAAAGCATAGGTAATCCTTTTGATGATTTTTGGTTTCCAACGAAACCTTCGATAAATGCGGGCACATTGGTAAATTGCAAGCTTTGCGGCGGGAATCTTGGCTTGCCAAAGCGCAGCACGCGCTACTCGTCCTAAGCAGGGCTGAATTCAGCGCGATCGTCTGCGCCCTGTATTTCGGCGACACTGTGCCCTCGAGGATTGAAAAATAGGAGCTCACTGTGTCAGATCAGATCCCCCAAGATTTCTCTAAAGGCTGCGCCTATGTGCGCGGACAATATGTGCCCATTGGGCAGGCCAGTATTCCAATCACCGATCTGGGCTTTTTACATTCGGATGCCACCTACGATGTGGTCACTGTGTGGGACGGCGCGTTCTTTCGCCTGGATGCGCATTTGGAGCGCTTTGCACGCAGTTGCCAGCGTTGGCGCTTAGCGCCCGGTGTGGACGATGCGCAAATTACCGCCATCCTGAGCGAGTGCGTGCGCCGCAGCGGCTTGCGAGCGTCGTATGTGGAGATGCTGTGTACGCGCGGGCAAACGCCCTGGGGCTCGCGTGATCCGCGTCAGGCGGTAAACCAGTTTTATGCGTTTGCTGTGCCTTTTGTCTGGATTGCAAACGAGCAACAACGCGCCACCGGCCTGCATTTGCGTATCAGCCATGTGCAGCGCATTCCGGCGGCATCCGTAGATCCGACCACCAAAAACTACCATTGGAACGACCTGACCATGGGCTTGCTTGACGCTCTGGACGGCGGCGCCGACAGCGTGGTGCTGGTAGACGACAAAGACCATGTGATCGAAGGACCTGGCTTTAATGTTTTCTGTGTCCACGCGGGCCAGCTCATTACCCCGGACCAGGGCATGCTCGAAGGCATCACCCGACGCACCGTGATAGAGATTGCCCAGTCCCTTGGCTTGCAAGTGCAGGTGCGGCCTGTGCGCGCTACCGAATTTCGCGCAGCGGACGAAGCTTTTATCTCCAGCTCCGGCGGCGGTGTGTTGCCAGTGACGCGTGTCGATGGAAAGAACGTGGCTGATGGCTCCATCGGCCCGGTCACCCGCAAGCTGTCCGATACCTACTGGGCCTGGCACCAGAGCCCGGCGATGAGTTTGCCTATTGCGTATTGAGCGAGGAAGCGCTTAGCGTGGGCCAAAGCGCTAAAAAAAAGATTCTGGCAAAGGCGCATCCGGCACGCCCGTTAGCTTGCCCAACTCACGGTGAAAGTGCGACAGCATGGGCTCGTTTTGGCCAAACACCACGCCTGGCAAACGGCCACTGGCCAGGTTGATGTGGATGTTCTGCTGCTGGGTAAAATCTTCGCCGGATATCACTTCGGTGGAAACTTTCCAGCTCTTGTTCCAGCGCGCTGCATCGGCTTCGCTGGCGATGGCCTCAGGAATATAAAACCGTACCCGCGCCCGCGTACGGCCCACGTCCAGGGGCTGGAAATCCCACAACTCCATATGCCCGTCCATGGGGATGTTGAGCACCGCATGGGGCGAGACCGAAAAAATAGTGGAAGCATGTTTCAGCACCGACCATTGGGCCTCTGGCAAGTCGCGCTGCGCGTCAATGCTTTTGCGCGGTAGCGGGAACAGGGCATGCGGGCCAAAGCATTCGTAAATCACTGGGTAGCAGCGAAAACGCGGCGCCAGCGTGTTGCGGTGCAGGGCCGCGATGTGGTAGCCCTCCATAAAGGTTTCCAGCAAGAGTTTCCAGTTGGCGGCAAAGTCCCAAAACACTTCTTGGTAAAAATGAAAATTGCCAAAACCAAATTCTTCCATGCGGCTGCGCATGCCGAAAGTATCTCGCTCGGGGTCTATAGGCTCCTTGCCCTGAGGCCGCACCAACAACATGCCGCCGGTTTCCAGGCAGGGCACTTCTATCAGGTTGAACTGCCCGCAGTCCATCTGCGTTTGCATTTGGGCGAAGCCGCCCATGTCGTTGGCGTGGCGGATTAAGGTACCGCTGTTGTCATAGGTCCAGGCGTGGTAGGGGCAGCTAAAGCTGTGTTGCCCCTGGCCACGGTGTTGCACAAACTGGCCTTGCGCATCCAACTCAAACCCTAGCAGTCGTGAACCGCGGTGGCGGCAGATGTTCAAAAACGCTTTGACGCTGCCGTCTGATGTACGCGTCAAA
>CANFLU010000048.1 GCA_947447975.1 Comamonadaceae bacterium
CGCCGCCGGCTGATGCAAAGCTCACTTTTCCTGGATTTTGCTTGCAGTAATTCACCAAATCTTTCACCGTTTTTGCCGGTTGGCTTTCGTTGCAAATGAGCAAGTTAGGCGTCACGCCCACCAGCACAATCGGCGTGAAGTCCCGCTCTACGTTGTAATTGAGCTTGGGCTGCAGGCTCGGGGCAAGTGCGTGGCTGTTGATATGTGCCATCAACAGCGTATTGCCGTCGGGCGCTTGCTTGGACACAAAGTCGGCGGCAATCACACCGGCCGCGCCGGCTTTGTTGTCGATCACGATAGTCACGCCCCACATCACCTGCAGTTTTTGCGCCAGCACCCGTGCCAGGGCATCGGTGCCACCACCGGGCGGAAAACCCACCACGATACGGATGGGCCCCGCGGGCAGGGTCTGCGCGTGGATCATGGGGGCGGACAAAACCGCCGCCCCTGCGCCTGCGGCTTGCAAAAGTGATCTGCGTTGCATGGTGGCTCCTTTTATCGGGACAAGTAAAAAACCATCAGGCCTGCGTCGGATGGTCAGAAAAATAATCCATAGCCGCATGTACGCCACTGCTTTGCAGTGCTACGCCGCTGAGCTTAAGACCCATCTCGCACGCCGCCAAGGTGGCGATCAAGGTCAAGTCATTGCTATCGCCCAAATGGCCAATGCGGAACATGCGCCCCTTGACCTTTCCAAGTCCGGTGCCCAGTGAGCAATCAAATCGGCTGTGTATCAATTTGCGCAAGACATCGGCATCCAAACCGGGCGGAGTCACCACGCCGGTCAGCACGGGCGAATGTACGCTTGCATCCTGGCACTGAAGCTCCAGGCCCCAAGCCTGTACCCCGGCGCGCACACCGGCCGCCCATCGCTGGTGCCGCGCAAACACGGCGGGCAGACCTTGCTCTAGCAGCATGTCGCAGGCCTCACTGAGGCCATAGAGCAAATTCGTGCTGGGCGTATAGGGGAAATAACCGCTTTGGTTCATCTCGATCATCTCGTCCCAGGCCCAAAACGATTTGGGCAAACTGGCCCGCGCGCTGGCCGCAATGGCTTTAGGTGACAAGGCGTTAAAGCTGATGCCCGGCGGCAGCATCAAGCCTTTTTGCGAGCCGCTGATGGTGACATCCACCCCCCATTCGTCATGCCGGTAATCTGCCGAGGCCAAACCGGAAATACTGTCCACCAACAGCAGTGCCGGGTGGCCCGCCTCGTCGATCGCGCGGCGCACCGCTGCAATATCGCTGGTCACGCCGGTGGACGTTTCGTTGTGCACCACACAAACAGCGCGGATGGCATGGCCCGTGTCGGCGCGCAAACGCTGTGCAATCAAGTCGGCCTGCACGCCACGGCGCCAGCCCTCGATACCGGGCAGAGCGATGACTTCGGTCTTGAGGCCCAGGCGCAGGGCCAGTTTGTTCCACAGGCTGGCAAAGTGCCCGGTCTCGTACATCAACACCTGGTCACCCACGCTCAAGGTATTGACCAAGGCGGACTCCCAGGCGCCTGTGCCCGATGCCGGATAAATCATGACCGGATGGCGGGTCTGAAAAATCTTTTGCATGTCGGCCAGCAGCTTGCGGCCTAGGGCGCCAAATTCGGGGCCGCGGTGGTCTATGGTGGGCAGGCTGATCGCGCGCAGTATGCGGTCAGGTACCGGGCTGGGGCCGGGAATTTGCAGGTAGTGGCGCCCGGTCGGGTGCTGGTTCAATGAAAACATGGTGCATCCTGAGAGAGGTCTAAAAGGCGTGCAAGAATCGGCTGAACACAAGGTCAGCGCATACCCCGCGCTTAACGCACATCATCCCACATGAGCGCTGTCATTTCCCGCCCCCCCCCAGGCACCCGCTTACCGGACGTGCCGTCCTGCGAGCTCCTGGCCACACAGTTGCGCCGCCATACCCAGGGCGAAGTCTTGTTTGATGCGGCCTCACGCGGACGCTATGCCACCGACGCTTCTATTTACCAAATCATGCCCGCAGGCGTGTTTGTTCCCAAAACCGCGCAGGACATCAGCACGGCGATGGCGCTGGCCAGGGAGGTGGGCGTGCCGGTACTGCCACGCGGGGGCGGCACCAGCCAATGCGGCCAGACCACCGGCGCGGCCTTGGTGATCGACAACAGCAAGCACTTTAAAAGTCTGATCGACCTGGACCTGCAAGCCCAAACCGCCACCGTGCAACCGGGCATGGTGCTGGACCACCTCAATGCGGCTCTCAAAGCCCATGGCCTGTGGTTTCCGGTGGACGTATCGACCAGCGCGCAAGCGACCTTGGGCGGTATGGCGGGCAACAACTCCTGCGGCAGCCGCTCTATTGCATACGGCAATATGGTGCATAACGTACTGGGCGCATCGGCCTGGTTGTCCGACGGCAGTCTGCATGACTTCGGCCCGGTGGCGAACCTGGCCGCCCCGACGCGGCGCATTGCCGATTTTGTAGCGGCCCTTGCGCACAGCCATCGTGCTGACATCGAGACCCACTGGCCCAAGGTGTTACGCCGCGTAGGCGGCTACAACCTAGACATTTTTTGCAACCAAAGCGAGCGCCCTTACACCCAAGATGGCAGCGTCAACCTGGCGCATCTGCTGATCGGATCGGAAGGCACGCTGGCCTACACCCATTCGCTGCGGCTGCAGCTTTGCCCGCTGCCTGGTGCCAAAGTTCTGGGGATCGTCAACTTCGCGCACTTTCGCGATGCCATGCAAGCGGCGCAGCACATCGTCACGCTGGGCCCTACCGCCGTCGAATTGATGGACCGTAGCATGGTGGCCTTGGCCCTGGCCAACCCGGCTTTCCAAAGCACTATGCAAAGCGCCTTGATCGGCCAGCCCGACGCCATCTTGCTGGTCGAATTTTGCGGCGAAAGCAAAGATGCCATCGTGTCGAAGTTGGATGATTTATCCACCTTGATGGGCGATTGGGGACACCCCGGTAGCGTCGTGCATATGCCCGAGGACGCCAAGCAAAAAGCCTTGTGGGAGGTACGCAAAGCCGGGCTCAATATCATGATGAGCCTCAAGGGCGACGGCAAGCCGGTCAGCTTTATCGAAGACTGCGCGGTGCCCCTGGAACATCTGGCCGACTACACCGATGCGTTGACCGAGGTCTTTGCCCGCCACGGCACGCGCGGCACCTGGTATGCGCATGCCTCCGTGGGCACCTTGCATGTGCGCCCGATTCTGGACATGCGTCAAGGTGGTGCGACCAAGATGCGCGCTATCGCCGAGGAGGCTGCTGCCTTGGTGCGGCGCTTCAAAGGCGCGTACAGCGGTGAACATGGCGACGGGCTGTGCCGTGGTGAATGGATTCAGTGGCAATTCGGCCCACGTATCACGCAAGCACTGACAGCGATCAAACAGCATATGGACCCCGCTGGATTGTTCAATCCGGGCAAGATCATTGACACGCCACGCATGGACGATGTATCTCTCTTGCGCTTTCCACCGGCGCAAGCGCCACAGCCCTATCGCCGCATCCCCATCCAAACTGCGCTGGACTGGTCGGCCTGGAATGTGCAGGTGGACCCGGTCACCCAAGTCAGCGGCGCGCCGGGCAGTGGCGGCGACGCCACCGGCGGCCTGGCCATGGCCGTGGAAATGTGCAATAACAATGGCCACTGCCGTAAGTTTGACAGCGGCACCATGTGTCCGAGTTACCGGGTGACGCAAGACGAGCAACACCTGACACGCGGGCGTGCCAACACCTTGCGCCTGGCGCTTTCGGGGCAACTCGGGCCCGATGCATTTACCAGCGAAGCCATGCACGAAACCATGGACTTGTGCGTGGGCTGCAAAGGCTGCAAGCGCGAGTGCCCCACCGGCGTGGACATGGCCAAAATGAAGACCGAGTTTTTGCACCACTACACGCAGCGCCATGGCCATAGCCTGGGCGAGCGGCTGGTGGCCCACCTGCCGGACTATGCAGGCCTGGCAAGCCGTGCAGCCGGTCTGCTCAATGGGTTGGTGCGCCTGCCTGGCGTGGCGTGGCTTTTGGAGCGCACCCTTGGCTTGTCACAACAGCGCAGCCTGCCGCGCTGGCGCAGCGATACGTTTTGGCAAGACCCGGTGCTTGCCGAATTGGCCAGTGCTGACGCGCTATTGGCCCACGTTGCCCAAGGTGGCAAGGCCGCAGTCTTGTTTGTCGATACCTTTAATGGCTTTTGGGAAACTGGCAACGCGCTGGCCGCGCTCAAAGTGCTGCACGCGGCGGGCTACCGCGTCCATGCGCTGCGCAAAGACCAAGGGGCACATTGCTGTGGCCGCACCTTTTTAGCCAACGGCATGGTGGGCCAAGCGCGCCAACGCATGGGCGCACTAGTACAAGCGCTGGAGCCGCTGGCGCAGGCGGGCATACCCATCGTCGGGCTGGAGCCATCTTGCCTGCTCACTCTGCGTGACGAGGCACTGGCCATGGGCCTGGGGCCATCGGCCCACACCGTGGCTGCAAAAGCGGTGCTACTGGAAGAATTTATCGCCACTGAATCCAAGACAGGTCGCTTTGGCATTGCGTTTAAGCCGAGCGCCAAACCGGTGCTAGTGCACGGCCATTGCCACCAAAAAGCCTTTGATACGGTAAGTGCGCTGATGCAGGTGCTGGCACGGGTGCCGGGCACACAGGCGCGCTTGATTGAAACTTCCTGCTGCGGCATGGCGGGGGCATTTGGTTACCAGGCCCGACATTTCACGCGCTCCATGCAAATGGCCGAACTCAGCCTGCTACCTGCGATTCGCGCAGTAGAAAACGCCTGGGTCATTGCCGATGGCACCAGCTGCCGCCACCAGATCCGCGACGGCGCGCAGCGGGAGGCTACGCACCTGGCGATTTTCCTGGCGGCGCACCTGCCCGACTAAACCATGCGCCGCAAGCCGCGGCCCGCGAGGGCGAGCCTTGCGCTTAGTGGGGTTCAATATGCAGCGTGGTCAGCACCGAGCGCAAATCCGGGCCCGTGAAGTCGGGCCGGGGCTCTAGCGCTTCAAACGGCAACCCCTGCCGGTTCACCCAATGCGTGCGCAGGCCAAACCAATTGGCGCCCAGCGCATCCCAGGCATTGCTAGACACAAACAGAATTTCGTCCAAGGGCAGTGCAATGTTTTGCTGTACCAGCGCGTAGGCCTGCGGCGCGGTCTTAAACAGACGTATGCCATCGACTGAAATCACATGGTCCAATAAACCGGCCATGCCGGCACTGTGTACCGCCGAATCCAACATCTGCGGGCTGCCATTGGACAGAATGGCCGTCGTCAGGCCTTGGCGCTTGATGGTGCGTAAAACATCCAAGTTTTCGGGAAAGGGGCTGAGCTTGGCGTATTGGCCCATCAGGGCCTCATCCTGTCCGTCGGTACGGTCCAGTTTGAGCCTATCCAGACAGTAATGCAGCGATCGCCGGGTAATTTCCCAAAACGATTGGTAAAAACGGCTGCCCTTGGCGGGGTCTGGGTCGGACTGGGTAATTAAGCGCGTGTATTCAATTTGCTTGTCCCGCCAGGCCAGCGCCAGCGCGGCGCCGTGGCCGGGAAACAATTGCTCCGCCACATGTTGCACGGAATATACGTCGAACAAGGTGCCATAGGCATCGAAAACTACCGCTTTGAATGGCATATAACTCCTCCTCAGCCCGCCCTTTGCGGCCTTTGTATCGCATGGTACCCTGAGGCGCGAACCCCTTGATGCCAGTGCCATCCGCAGCCGACGATCGTATCCGCGTCATCAATGGCTCATGATCACTTTACAGAGCAGACACTTAGCAGGCAGGTACCGTCCATAAAATGGGGGTGCAGTGCAAATTGCACCGCAATGCGCACCAATTGGCACAGAGGGCTAATTGCTGCCGTCTCAATCCGCCGGTTTTTCCAGGAGGTTTTATGCACAAAAATGTTATTTCTACCCCATGGGCTAGCGCAATAGGCGCCGTGGCGCTGGGTATGCTGCTACAAGCCTGTGGTGGCGGGGACGGCGGCAACAAATTCAATGGGCCTGCCGCGCAAATCGCTGCTGGCGTGGTCACCGGCTTCGGTTCGGTATTTGTCGATGGCGTGGAAATAGAGGATGCCAAAGCGTCTGTGATCACCGAGGACAAGGACGGAAACCCCAGCAACAGCGTGTTGCAGATGGGCCAAAATATCCGTGTCGAGCATGACGGCAAAGGAACGGCATCTCGCGTGACGGTTGACGCGGCGATCATTGGCGCGGTAAGCGCCATCGCCAGTAGCACCCAAAGCCTGACCGTTGCAGCCCAAAAAGTAAGCGTCAATGCGGACGCCAAGGTCGGGCCATTGACCGTTTGGGCGGGCGGCTACACCAGCCTGGCAGACGTCAAAGCAGGTGACTTAGTGCAAGTGCACGGCAGCCCGTTGTATGACAGCGTCAGCAAAACCTATCAGCTCGTTGCGACCCGCATCCAGAAAACCGCCAACATAGCCAGCCTGAAAATCAATGGGAAAATGGGTGGCCTAGATACCGCAGCCAAAAAATTCACGCTTAACAATTTGACTGTCAGCTACGCCAACGCAACTTTGCGCCCTAGCGCCGCCACCTTAAGCAACGATGCGCCTGTTACCGTCTATGCCCCCCTGGGCGCGCTGGTCGGCAGCAACCTGAACGCCAGCAATATCAAACTCAACAGCCTCCAAAATACGGCATCGGCAGCGTCTCTTGCACAAGTCGGTGGCCAAATGTCACGCTATGACAGCGCGGCGGGAAGCTTTGAAGTGCAAGGCGTCAAAGTCTTGGTTGGCGCCGCCACCATCAGCCCCAGCGGTGCACGTTTGGCGAATGCAGCCTATGTGCAAGTCAAAGGCACGCTCAACGCAGACGGCAGTGTTGCCGCCGCCGGTATCACCGTGCGCGAGCAAAGCGTTGTCGCAGATCTGGCCAAAGTGCAGCTGATCGGCGTAATCAGCGACTTTGTGGACAACAGCAAATTTGTGGTTCGTGGCGTTCCGGTCGATGCCAGCACCATCACGCTCGCCTCTGCCTGCCCTGGCGTCACCCTGAAGAATGGGGTGGGCGTCAAAATCAGCGCAACCCAACAGGCCAATACGCCAGTGGTCCTAGCCAGCGCGCTGGCCTGCCAAACGGCCCCCCAACTCAGCGTGCGCCCGCTCGACGGCACTGTCAGCAATGTCAACGTGAATGCCAAGACGTTTGCGCTGGGCAATCAGACCGTGCAATGGGATGATAAAACCGCTTTTGTGGGTACCACCAGTGCCACGATGAGTGGCCAGGCGGTGCGCGTGGATGCCTACCAGTCTGGCGCCACCCTGATCGCCCGCGTGATCGCCGTCAAAAACACCTCTGGCGAATTGGATGATGAGCACTTCCACAGTGACGCCAATGGCAGCGACAGCACCAAAGCCTGGGAGGATTACCTCAAGGGCCACGGGCATTGAACGTCTGCCAGAAATCGGATGCGCGCGCCGCCGGTCACGGCGGCTTTGCTAGTCCCTCAAAACCTTTCCATATAAGGGCGTAAATCCAACTCATGCGTCCAGGCGTCACGGGGCTGTCGGTGAAGCATCCAGTAGGCGTCGGCGATGTGGTCGGGGTTGAGGATGCCGTCTTGCGCTTTGAGGGCGTAGCGTTCGGGGAACATGGTGCGGATGAATTCGGTGTCGATGGCGCCATCGATGATGGTGTGGGCTACGTGGACGCCCAAGGGCCCCAATTCGCGGGCCATGCTTTGGGCCAGTGCGCGTAAGGCCATCTTGCCGCCCGAAAAGCCCGCAAAGTGGGCACTTCCGCGCAACGAGGCAGTGGCGCCAGTAAAGATGATGCTGCCTTTGTGCGCCACACCCTGCCTGCTTGGGGCATCGGAAGTTGCGTCAGCCCGCGCCACCATGCGCTTGGCTACTTCGCGGCCGGTCAGAAAGCCAGCCAGGCAGGCCATTTCCCACATCTTGGTGTAGCGGCGTGCGGTCTCGGTCAGGATGCTGTTGGGAGAGTTGGCCCCTATATTGAACACCAGCACCTCGATCGGTCCGATCTGCGTTTCAATATGCTCCACCAGCGCGATCACCTCGTCTTCCTTACGCGCATCCGAGCCAAAGCCGTGCGCTAAGCCTCCCTCGATGCGGATCTGCTCCAGCAGGGGCTGCAATTTGTCCAGGCTTCGACGAGTGGCGCAAACGGTATAGCCTTCGCGGGCAAATCGGCGGGCCACGGCGCCGCCGGTGGCATCGCCCGCGCCGATCACTAAACAGACTTTGGATAAAGACATCGCGCAGTCCTCAAGCGCGGGGTGGCAGCCCGCGCACCAGGGTCAAAAATTGCAACCTAGTACCGGCACGGCGGTGTTCCGACAAGGCCTGGTATTGCGGGTCGGCAAACCAGGCGCGTGCTTTATCTTCAGATGGAAATTTGAAAATAATCATGCGCCCTGCGCGTGGGGCCATGCCTTCCAGATGCACAGGCGCGTCATCAAACGTGATGAACTCGCCGCCAAAGCGCTTGAGGATGGGGAAAAAACCTTTTTCATACTGGCGGTAGGCGCCTGCGTCGCTCACCTCCAGGTTGACCAGGGCATAGACAGCTATATCGCTCATGGGGACATCCTTTGAAAAATCCGGGGGAAAACCCTAGGCCGCTTGCCACTCTGCTGGGGTTGTAGCAGCGGGTCTTGGGCACTCTTGTCCTGCGCGCGACAGTGCGGGCTCCACCCCGTGCCACACAAGCCCAAAGCCTCGTTTGCAAAAAGCCGGGCGACCCTTAATCTTATAAGATGCAATCAAACAGCGCGTTCGGCCAAGGGCCCAGCGCTCAAATATAACGAGGAGTTCAGACATGCCCGTGATAGAGAGCCAAGTGGACACCCTTGGCGAGGCCTTCGTGCGCAACCGCGAAGACATGCTCAAAGCCCTGGCAGGCGTACGCACCGTAGAGGACAAAGTACGCGCCACCGAGGCGGAAAAACAGCCCAAGTTCCACAAGCGCGGCCAGCTCATGCCGCGCGAGCGGGTCAACCTATTGCTAGACCGGGGCACGCCTTTTCTGGAAATTTCCACCCTCGCCGGCTACAAGCAGCACGACGATAAAGATGGCTCGCTAGCCGGTGGCAACAGTATTTGCGGCATCGGCTATGTCTGCGGCGTGCGCACCATGGTGACCGCGTCCAACAGCGCGATCAAAGGCGGCACCATCACACCCTGGGGTTTGCGCAAAAGCCTGCGCATGCAGGACATTGCAATGAAGCAAAAGTTGCCCATCGTCAGCCTGCTGGAATCGGGCGGCGCCAATTTGCTCTACCAGGCCGAAATCTTCATTGACGGCGGCACCACCTTTGCCAACCAGGCCATGCTGTCGGCAGCGGGCGTGCCGCAAATTACCGTGGTGCATGGGTCTAGCACGGCGGGGGGCGCCTATGTGCCGGGCTTGTCAGACTACACCATCATGGTGCGCAAAAACGCCAAGGTGTTCCTCGCCGGTCCACCACTGCTCAAAGCGGCCACTGGCGAGGTGGCGGGTGACGAGGAACTGGGCGGTGCCGAAATGCATGCCCAAGTCACCGGCACCGCCGAATTTTTGGCCGAAAGCGATGCCGATGGCATTCGCCTGGCGCGCGAGGTGATGGCCAGTCTGGACTGGAACAAACACCGCCCGCAGTTTGCCGATGCACCGGTACAGGCTCCGCTGTACAGCCCGGACGAATTGTGCGGCGTGGTGCCAGTGGACTACCGCCAGCCTTATGACTGCCGCGAAGTGATTGCGCGCATCGTCGATGGCAGCGAATTTTTAGACTTCAAAAGCGAATACGACAACCAGACTATTTGCGGGCGCGCACGCATCCATGGCATGCAAGTGGGTATCTTAGGCAATAACGGCCCGATTACCGCCAAGGGCGCGACCAAGGCCGGCCAGTTCATTCAGCTGTGCGACCAGGCCGATATTCCGCTGGTGTTTTTGATGAACACCACCGGCTATATGGTGGGCACCGAAAGCGAGCAAGGCGGCATCGTCAAGCACGGCAGCAAGATGATTCAGGCGGTGGCCAATGTACGGGTGCCGCGCATTACCGTCGTCATTGGCGCCTCCTTTGGTGCGGGCAATTACGGCATGTCAGGGCGCGGCTTTCGGCCTGACTTTATTTTTGCCTGGCCCAATGCGCGCACGGCCGTCATGGGTGGCGAGCAGGCAGCCAAGGTGCTGTCCATCGTGAACCGGGAAAAAATCCTGAAGGAAGGCCGGGAACCGACCGCCGATGAGGAAAGTAAATTTGCTTTTATGGAAGGCGCCGTGATCCACCAGTTTGACCGCGACTCGCAGGCGCTGTCAGGCACCTCGCGTTTGTACGACGACGGACTGATAGACCCGCGCGACACCCGCCGCGTGCTGGCCATGACCCTGTCTATTTGCCGTGAAGGCCGCACCCGTCCGCTCAAGCCCAGCAGCTTTGGCGTGGCGCGTTTTTAACCAAGGTGGCCACACATGTTGTTTGACAAAGTATTGATTGCCAACCGGGGCGAGATTGCGGTGCGCATCATTGCGGGCTGCCGCCGCATGGGCTACCGCACCGTAGCGGTGTATTCCCAAGCCGACCGCGATGCACCGCATGTAGGCTTGGCCGATGAAGCCATTTGCATAGGCCCGGCGCCAGCGCAGGACTCGTATTTATCCATAGAGAAATTGATTGCCGCGGCCCGAAGCAGCGGCGCCGGGGCTATCCATCCGGGCTACGGCTTTTTGTCCGAGCGCGCTGCTTTTGCGCAAGCGGTGCAAGACGCCGGTTTGGTGTTCATTGGCCCGGACCCGCAAGCGATTGAGGCCATGGGAAATAAAAGCGCCTCCAAAATCCGCATGCTGGCGGCTGGCGTGCCCTGCGTGCCGGGCTACCAAGGCGATGACCAAAGCGACGACACCTTGGTGACCGAGGCCTTGCAAGTGGGCCTGCCCGTGATGGTGAAAGCCGCAGCAGGCGGTGGCGGGCGCGGTATGCGTTTGGTGCACGATGCGTCGGATTTATTGGCCAGCATCCAGTCTGCGCGCAGCGAGGCCAGCAATGCATTTGGCGAGGGGCAATTGCTCATCGAAAAAGCTGTGTTGCATGCGCGCCATGTGGAGATTCAGGTCTTTGGCGACCGGCACGGCAATGTGGTGCATATCGGCGAGCGCGATTGCTCGGTGCAGCGGCGCAACCAAAAAGTGGTGGAAGAAGCGCCCAGCCCGGCGGTGGACGAGGCCCTGCGCGCGCGCATGGGCGCGGCCGCGGTGGCTGCAGGGCGGGCGGTCAACTATGTGGGTGCAGGCACGGTGGAATTTATGCTAGCACGCGATGGCAGTTTTTATTTCCTGGAAATGAACACGCGCTTGCAGGTCGAGCATCCTGTGACTGAAATCGTCTATGACCTGGACTTGGTGGAATGGCAATTGCGCGTGGCCCAGGGCGAAGCGCTGCCGCTGGCGCAAGAGGCCATTAATGCGCGGCGCAAGGGCTGGGCGATTGAGGTGCGCTTATGCACCGAAGACCCTGCCAGTAACTTCCTGCCCCAAACCGGTCCGCTCTTGGCCTGGCAGGCGCCGCAAGGCCCGGGTATGCGCACCGACCATGGCCTGCGCCAAGGTGGCATGGTGTCGCCGTATTACGACTCGATGCAGGCCAAACTGATTGCCAGCGGCGACACGCGTGAGCAGGCCTGCCGCACGCTTTTGCACATGCTGGACCACACGGTGCTGCTAGGCGTGCGCAGCAACCGGGACTACCTGCGCCAAATCATCGCGCACCCGGTATTTGCTTCGGGCGATTTCTCTACCGGCTTTATTGCCGAACACCTCAGCCCCGAAAGCTTTGCCGCCAGCCGCGCGCCTACTGCGCTGCACAGCGCATTAGCGGCCGTGTTGCTTTACCGCAGCCAATCCCTGGCCTTGCAGGCCGATGCCGGGCTGGATGCAGAACTACTGGAGTGGCAAAGCTCGGCCCCAGCGCAAGTGCCGCTGCTGCTGCTATGTGGCGAGCGCAAGCTGCGCTTGGTCGTGGCGGCCTTGGGTCGAGGCGCTTACCGCGTGCAGCTAGACGGACAAACGCAGGACATAGAAATAGTCTCCATGCAAGCGCCCACGCTGCGCTTTATGCACCAGGGCCTGGACGCACAAGCCGATTACGCGCTGGCGGACAAACAGGTGCATTTGTCCCACGCCGGTTTGACCCTCAGTTACACCGACACCACTTTGGCCCAGGCCAGCAAAGACGCCGCGGGCAGCGACGGGCGCATGCTGGCGCCTATGGACGGCAAAATATTGAAAGTGCTGGTGCAGCCGGGAGACACCATTAGCAAAGGCCAGACACTCGCGGTGCTAGAAGCCATGAAAATGGAATTTGCCATCAGCAGCGGCGTGGACAGCAGCGTCACCGCCGTGGCCTGCCAGGTGGGGCAACAAGTGAAAGCGCGCCAGTTGCTGATCAGCCTGGCACCCACACACAGCCAAGAAGGAACACCGGCATGAAGCTCTACCACTGTGTCGATGCGCGCTCCCTGCGCCCTTTGTGGGCCTTGGAGGAAATGGGCTTGCCCTATGAGTTAGAAGTGCTGCCCTTTCCGCCGCGTGTCTTTAAAAAAGACTATCTGGGCGTCAACCCATTGGGCACGATTCCTTATTTGGTCGATGGCGACACCCACATGACCGAGTCCAGCGGCATCTGCCACTACCTGGTAGAGCGCTATGGCAAACATGAATTTGGCCTCAAGCCCGACCATCCAGAATTCGGTAGCTATACCAACTGGCTTTTTCACAGCGACGCCACCCTCACCTTTCCACAAACCGTGGCGCTGCGCTACGGCATCATGGAGCCGCCGGCGCGCAAGCTGCCCCAAGCGGTGGAAGACTATAAAAAATGGTATTTGGCGCGGTTGCGCATGCTGACGGCGCATTTGCAAGACCGCGAGTTCTTGTGCGACGGGCGTTTCACCATCGCCGATATTTGTATTGGCTATGCGCTGTTTTTGGGCACTACGCCCGGCCTGGATATGGGCGCGCAATACGCGCCGCATGTGCAGGACTATCTGGCCCGTTTGCTGGCTCGCCCCGCACTCATTCGGGCGCGGGCTTTGGGCGCCTAAAAAGTCTTGCTTCGTTTACACCACACTTTGAACCGACCCTAGGAAGCCTGCATGAACCCTGTAGACCCGGCCGACACCGCACTCATGCTGGAGCAAGTGCGCCGGTTTGCGCAAACCGAAGTAGCGCCGCACCTAGAGGCCTGGGAAGCGGCGGGCGAATTTCCGCGCAGCATGTACAAGCGCTGGGCAGACCTCGGCTGGCTGGCCATGGGCTACCCAGAAGCACTGGGCGGCATTCCCGCGCCCTGGACCTTGCGCAATGCCTTTGGCGTCGCGGTAGCGCGTTACACCGGCAGCGGCGGGCTGCTGGCCAGCCTAGGCAGCAACAGCATAGGCCTGCCGCCCATCATTCATTACGGCAGCGAAGCCCTCAAGCAAGCCATCGTGCCGCCGGTGTTAGCGGGCGACAAAATTGCGGCGCTAGGCATTACCGAACCTGGCGGCGGCTCGGACGTGGCCAATCTGCGCACCAGCGCGCGGCGCGAGGGTGACCACTACATCATCAGCGGCGAAAAGACCTTCATCACCTCGGGCATGCGCTTTGACTGGATCAGCCTGGCGGTGCGCACCGATGCCGACAACAAAGGCGCGGGCGGTATTTCCATGATTGCCGTGCCTGGCGATGCGCCAGGCATTTCACGCACCAAGCTGCACAAAATGGGCTGGCATTGCTCGGACACCGCCAGCCTGCACTTTGATCATGTGCGTGTGCCCGCGGGCAACTTGCTCGGCGAGGAAAACAAGGGCTTCAAAATCATCATGGGCAATTTCAATGGCGAGCGGCTGGGCATGTCGGCCACCGCCATCGGCATGGCTGAAGCGTGCTACGACGAAGCGCTAGCATGGGCGCGCGAGCGCAAGACCTTCGGACAGCCGCTGACCGGCCACCAGGTACTGCGCCACAAGCTGGTGGATATGCGCATGCGTATCGAGGCCAGCCGCGCCTGGCTGGACAAACTCTCCGTGCAAGCCGATGGTGGTGATACTGGCCCGGCCTGGGTGGCCGAGGTCTGCATGCTAAAAAACCAGTCCACCCAAACCATGCAGTTTTGCGCTGACCAGGGCGTGCAGATCCTGGGTGGCATGGGCTATATGCGCGGCAGTGCCTGCGAGCGCATTTACCGGGAAGTCAAGGTCATGACGATTGGCGGTGGCGCCGAAGAAATCATGAAAGAACTGGCTGCGCGCCAATTGAATATTTAAGGTCGCTGGCCTGTAAGAAACCGATACCGACAAGGACCTCCACCATGGAAAAAGCCATTCTCACCTGCGCATTGACCGGCGTGCTAACCGACCCCAAGCAACACCCGGTGCCAGTCACGCCCGCGCAAATGGCCGCCGAAGCCAAAGCGGCTTTTGAAGCGGGCGCGTCCATCATGCATGTGCACATACGCCGTCAGGAAGAAGGCATGGGCCACATGCCCTCCTGGGACCCGGAGGTGGTGTGGGAAGTGACCGAGGCAATACGTGCGGCCTGCCCAGGCGTCATCATCAACCTGACGACCGGCGTAGTAGGCAAAGACATTGCCGGGCCGCTGGCCTGCATACGCCGCGTGCGGCCCGAGATCGCGGCGTGCAATGCCGGCACGCTGAACTACCTCAAGATCCGCTCCGATGGCCGCTGGGCCTGGCCACCTATGGTGTTTGACAACCCGGTGGACAAGGTCAAAGGTTTTTTGGACGTGATGCACGAGACCGGCACGATGCCCGAGTTTGAGTGCTTTGACGTGGGTATTGTGCGTTCGGTAGCGATGTTCAAAAAAGCCGGCATGACGGAGCACCTGGACTACAACTTTGTGATGGGTGTGGATTCGGGCATGCCTGCCGATGCCCAATTACTGGCCTGGTTGTGCAAGCAAATTGACCCGGGCGTGACCTGGCAAAGCACGCTGATTGGTCGCCAGGAAATTTGGCCGGTACACCAAGCCACAGCAGATTTGGGCGGCATGTTGCGTACTGGCCTGGAAGACACGTTTTACCTGCCCGATGGCGCGCGCGCCAGCGGCAACGGCGCACTGATAGAAGCCCTGGCCCGTTGCGCACGCAATGCCGGACGTGACATTGCCACCCCTGCCGAAGCCCG
>CANFLU010000049.1 GCA_947447975.1 Comamonadaceae bacterium
CGAGCCGCGCTGGGTGCTGAGCATGGGTTCTTGCGCTAACGGCGGCGGCTATTACCACTACAGCTACTCGGTGGTGCGCGGTTGTGACCGCATCGTGCCGGTGGATGTCTATGTACCCGGTTGCCCGCCTACGGCAGAGGCGCTGCTCTATGGCATTTTGCAACTCCAACAAAAAATCCGCCGCACCGAAACCATCGCGCGCGCCTGATCACATCCATGACTTCTTATTCTGTTCGTCCTGAAGATACCCAGGCTGCTATTGCGCAGGTGCTGGGCGACAAAGTCAAACGCATTTCGGTAGATTTGGGTGAAGTCAAAGTGTTGGTGTCCGCGCAGGACTACCACGCCGCGGCACTGTTACTGCGCGACAGCGTCGGCTGCCAGTTTGAACAAATGATGGACCTGTGTGCCGTCGACTATTCCACGTATGGCGATGGCCGTTACGAAGGCCCGCGCTACTGCGTGGTGGTGCATTTGTTGTCCATTAGCTTAAACCAGCGTGTACGTTTGAAAGTGTTTGCCACTGACGACGATATGCCAGTGCTCGATTCCATCAATGACATCTGGAATTCGGCCAACTGGTTCGAGCGCGAAGCCTTTGACCTGTTTGGCGTGGTGTTTGAAGGCCATGATGACCTGCGCCGTATCTTGACGGACTACGGCTTTATTGGCCACCCCTTCCGCAAAGACTTTCCCACCACCGGGCATGTGGAAATGCGCTACGACGCCGAGCAGGCGCGGGTGATTTACCAGCCGGTGACGATTGAGACGCGGGAAATCACACCGCGCATCATCCGCGAAGAGAACTACGGAGGCCTGCACTAAGCAGGGCTCGCCATGGCTGAAATCAAAAACTACACCCTCAACTTCGGTCCGCAGCATCCGGCCGCCCACGGCGTGTTGCGCCTGGTGCTCGAGCTAGACGGCGAAGTCATCCAGCGCGCGGACCCGCATATTGGTCTGTTGCACCGCGCGACCGAAAAACTCGCTGAGTCCAAAACCTATATTCAGGCCTTGCCGTATATGGACCGCTTGGACTACGTGTCCATGATGTGCAATGAGCACGCCTATTGCCTGGCGATTGAAAAGCTGCTGGGTATCGAGGTACCCATCCGCGCGCAGTACATCCGGGTGATGTATGCCGAGATCACCCGCTTGCTCAACCACCTAATGTGGCTGGGCTCGCATGGCAATGACTGTGGCAGCTCGACCATCCTGATCTACACCTTCCGCGAGCGCGAAGATTTATTTGACATGTACGAAGCGGCCAGCGGCGCGCGCATGCATGCCGCCTATTTCCGGCCCGGTGGCGTCTACCGCGACCTGCCAGACACCATGCCGCAGTTCAAGGCCAATAAGATCCGCAACGCCAAAGGCATCGCCGAGCTCAACGCGAATCGCCAGGGCTCGCTGCTGGACTTTATTGAAGACTTTACCCAGCGCTTCCCGCAGTGCTTGTCGGAATACCACACCTTGCTGACCGATAACCGTATCTGGAAACAGCGCACCGTCAACATCGGCATCGTCACGCCCGAGCGTGCGCTCAATATGGGCTTTAGCGGCCCCATGCTGCGCGGCTCTGGTATCGCTTGGGATTTGCGTAAAAAGCAGCCTTATGACGTGTATGCAGAAATGGACTTTGACATCCCCGTGGGTAAGACCGGTGACGTGTATGACCGTTACTTGGTGCGCATGGAAGAGATGAAACAGTCCAACCGCATCATCAGTCAGTGCGTGCAGTGGCTCAAAGCCAACCCCGGCCCGGTGATCACCGACAACCACAAAGTAGCGGCCCCTTCGCGCGAATCCATGAAGACGAACATGGAAGGCCTGATCCACCACTTTAAGCTGTTCACCGAAGGTTTTCACGTGCCCCAGGGCGAGGCCTATGCCGCCGTCGAGCATCCCAAGGGCGAGTTTGGTATTTACATCGTCAGCGACGGTGCCAACAAGCCTTACCGCCTAAAGATTCGTCCCCCCGGATTTGCGCACCTGGCGGCGCTCAATGAAATGGCCAAGGGCCACATGATTGCTGATGCGGTGTCCATCATCGGCACCATGGACATTGTTTTTGGAGAGATTGACCGATGATGTCGGATGCCACCCAGGCGCGCTTTGATCGCGAAGTCGCCAAATACCCGCCGGACCAAAAACAGTCGGCTGTGATGGCCTGCCTGTCCATCGTGCAACAAGAGCAAGGTTGGGTCAGCGCCGAGAGCGAGCGCATGGTGGCCGACTACCTGGGCATGGCGCCTATGGCGGTGCACGAGGTCAGTACCTTTTACAACATGTACAACCTCAAGCCGGTGGGCAAATACAAGCTCAACGTCTGCACGAATTTGCCTTGCCAGCTCGGCGGCGGCGCAAAAGCCATGGCCCATCTGGAGAAGACGCTGCGCATCCACGCCGGCGAAACTACCAGCGACGGTTTGTTCACTTTGCAGCCTAGCGAATGCCAGGGCGCTTGTGCCGATGCGCCGGTGTTGCTGGTCAACGACCGCCATATGTGCAGCTTTATGAGCGATGACAAACTCGACCAGCTGGTGGCCAGCCTCAAGCAAGCGGAGGGTGCGCAATGACGCTGCAACAGGTATTGGCACCGTTCCAGGCGACTGGCCTGGAAACGTCATTCCATGGCCGCCACAAAGGCGCGCAAATTCTGGCCGATTTGAATGGCTCCAACTGGGGCATTGCGGCCTACCAGGCGCGCGGTGGCTACCAGGCCTTGCGCAAAATTTTGGGCCAGGACGGCGGCGAGGGTATGACGCAAGACCAGGTGATTGCCACGGTCAAAGAATCGGGTCTGCGTGGGCGTGGCGGTGCGGGTTTCCCGACGGGGCTGAAGTGGAGTTTTATGCCACGCCAGTTTCCGGGGCAAAAGTACCTGGTGTGCAACTCCGACGAGGGTGAGCCCGGTACCTGCAAAGACCGCGACATCATGCAGTTCAACCCGCATACAGTGATCGAAGGCATGGCGATTGCCGCCTATGCCATGGGCATTACGGTTGGCTACAACTACATCCACGGTGAAATTTTTCAGACCTACGAGCGCTTTGAAGCGGCTGTGGAAGAAGCCCGTGCAGCCGGTTTTCTGGGCCAGCACATTATGGGCAGCAACTTCAGCTTCCAGTTGCACGCAGCGCACGGATTTGGAGCCTACATCTGCGGTGAAGAAACCGCTTTGCTCGAATCGCTGGAAGGCAAAAAAGGCCAGCCGCGCTTTAAGCCGCCGTTCCCCGCCAGCTTTGGTTTGTACGGCAAGCCGACCACCATCAACAACACCGAGACTTTTGCCGCAGCGCCCTGGATCATCCGCAATGGCGGCGCGGCCTACCTGGCGTGCGGCAAGCCGAACAACGGTGGCACCAAAATTTTCTCTGTCAGTGGAGACGTGCAGCGCCCGGGCAATTACGAAGTACCCATGGGTACGCCTTTTGCCGAGTTGCTGGAGATGGCCGGTGGCATGCGCCCCGGCCGAACGCTCAAGGCGGTCATCCCGGGTGGCTCCTCGGCGCCGGTATTACCGGCCACCATCATGATGGACATCACCATGGACTATGACGCCATTGCCAAGGCCGGCTCTATGCTGGGTTCGGGTGCGGTGATTGTGATGGACGATACGCGTTGCATGGTCAAGTCTTTACAGCGACTGTCTTACTTTTACTCGCACGAATCCTGCGGCCAATGCACCCCCTGCCGCGAAGGCACGGGCTGGCTCTGGCGCATGGTGGACCGCATCGAAAACGGCCAGGGCCGCGCCAGCGACTTGGAGACGTTGGACAGCGTGGCCGGCAACATCATGGGCCGTACGATTTGCGCGCTGGGCGACGCGGCGGCTATGCCGGTGCGCGGCATGCTCAAGCACTTCCGGTCCGAATTTGAACACCATATAGAGCACAAGACCTGCGTGGTCGGTGCCTACGTTTGATCGGTGCAGCACCATGGTTGAAATCGAACTCGACGGCAAAAAAGTAGAAGTGCTTGAAGGCAGCATGGTGATGCATGCCGCTGAAAAAGCCGGTACTTACATCCCCCATTTCTGTTACCACAAGAAGCTGAGCATCGCGGCCAATTGCCGCATGTGCTTGGTGGACATTGAAAAAGCCCCCAAGCCCATGCCCGCCTGCGCCACGCCGGTAACCAATGGCATGGTGGTCCACACCAAGAGTGACAAAGCCATCAAGGCGCAGCAGTCGGTGATGGAGTTTTTACTGATCAACCACCCACTCGATTGCCCGATCTGCGACCAAGGTGGCGAATGCCAGTTGCAGGATTTGGCCGTGGGCTATGGCGGTTCTAACTCGCGCTACGAAGAAGAAAAGCGCGTGGTAGCGCTCAAAGACGTGGGCCCGCTCATCAGCATGCAAGAGATGAGCCGCTGCATCCATTGCACCCGTTGCGTGCGCTTTGGCCAAGAAGTGGCTGGCGTGATGGAGCTGGGTATGTCGCACCGTGGCGAGCATGCCGAAATCGAAACCTTTGTCGGCCAGACGGTGGACTCCGAACTGTCGGGCAATATGATTGATATTTGCCCCGTAGGCGCGCTGACCAGCAAGCCTTTTCGCTACAGCGCCCGCACCTGGGAGTTGTCGCGCCGCAAGTCGGTCAGCCCGCATGATTCGACGGGAACCAACCTCGTTGTTCAAGTCAAAAACAACCATGTCATGCGCGTGGTACCGCTAGAAAACGATGCGGTAAATGAATGCTGGATTGCCGATCGCGACCGTTTTTCTTATGAAGCCCTGAGCAGCCCGGATCGCTTGCATACGCCCATGATCAAGCAGGGTGGCAAATGGACGAGCGTCGATTGGCAAACCGCCCTCGAATACGTGGCCAATGGCCTCAAGCAAATCAAGAGCAACCATGGTGCGCAGTCCCTGGGTGCTTTGCTTAGTCCCCACAGTACGCTGGAAGAGTTGCACTTGGCCGCCAAACTGGTGCGCGCATTGGGCAGTGAAAATATAGACCACCGCTTGCGCAACCAAGATTTCAACTCCACCGATGGTGTGCGCTATTTGGGCATGCCTATCGCCGGTCTTTCCACCTTGCAGCGCGTGCTTTTGGTGGGCACGAATTTGCGCAAAGAACATCCGTTGTTTGCCTTGCGCGTACGTCAGGCGGCACGCACTGGGTGCGCGGTGCATGCGCTGCGCAGCGATGCAGCCGACTGGGCCATCCCTCTTGCACAGGATATGCAAGCCTCCTCGCAAGATTGGCTGGCGCATTTGCAATCGATTGCCGCGGCCGTGGCGCAATTGGCCGAAGTCAGCTGCCCCTACAGCGCAACGGTCAACGACCAAGCACTGGCGATTGCCAAGTCGCTTTTAGGCGGCGAACGCAAAGCGGTGTTGTTGGGCAATGGTGCAGCACACCACGCGCAGGCCTCGGCCTTGCAAGCCGTGGCCGCCTGGATTGCGCAAGCGACCGGCGCCAGCTTCGGCTTCCTGACCGAAGCGGCCAATACCGTGGGCGCGCAGTTTGTGCGCGCCGAGCCAGGGCAGGGCGGTTTGCATGCCGGCCAAATGCTCGATGGCGCACTCAAAGCCGTCTTGCTGCTCAATAACGAGCCCGAATTTGACAGCGCTGCCGGTAAAGCGGCCTTGGCCCAACTGGCGCAAGCGCAAATGGTGGTCAGCCTGTCGCCTTTCAATGCCAATATGCAGTGCGCCGATGTTTTGCTGCCGATTGCGCCCTTTAGCGAAACTTCGGGCACCTTCGTTAATGCTGAAGGCCGGGTGCAAAGCTTCCATGCCGTGGTCAAACCCCAGGGCGAGGCCCGCCCGGCTTGGAAAGTCTTGCGCGTACTGGGCAATATGATGAAGCTCGAAGGCTTTGCACAAGAGTCCTCGCAAGATGTGCTCCACGAGATCTTTGCGGGCGCTGCGCCTGAGCAGCTCAGCGCGGACCGCCTCAATAACGCCAGCAGCCAGCCCACGCAATCGGGTGCCGGCTCGGCGCCTTGCACCGCATCGATCTACCAGCTTGACGGCTTGGTGCGACGCGCCAGCAGCCTGCAAATGACGGCCGATGCCCGCGCTAGTGTGGAGGTGCACGCATGATCGACGCCATCTACAACGCGGGCCTCCAAGCCGTTGCAGCCACCTGGTGGACCGCCGTGGTGTGGCCTGTGGTTTGGACCCTCATGAAGATCGTGGTGGTACTTCTGCCTTTGATGGGCGCCGTGGCCTACCTGACGCTATGGGAACGCAAATTTTTGGGTTGGATGCAAGTGCGCGTCGGCCCCAACCGCGTCGGACCGTTGGGTCTGCTGCAGCCAATTGCCGATGCACTTAAGCTGTTGACTAAAGAAATTTTGGTCCCTGCTGCGGCCAACCGGGGCCTGTTTTTTATCGGGCCAATTCTTACCATCATGCCGGCGCTGGCTGCCTGGGCCGTGGTGCCCTTTGGGCCGGACGTGGCGCTGGCCAATGTCAATGCTGGCCTGTTGTTTGTGATGGCGATTACCTCCATGGAAGTCTATGGCGTGGTCATCGCGGGCTGGGCGTCCAATTCCAAATACGCCTTCCTTGGCGCCTTGCGTGCATCCGCGCAAATGGTGAGCTACGAAATCGCAATGGGCTTTTGCCTGGTCGTGGTCTTGATGGTGACGGGCAGTATGAATATGAGCGTCATCGTGGCCGAGCAAGCCAAAGGCATGTTCGCCGACCAGGGCTTGGGCTTTTTGTCTTGGAACTGGCTGCCGCTATTGCCGATTTTTGTGGTCTATGTGATCTCTGGTCTGGCCGAAACCAACCGCCACCCTTTTGACGTGGTCGAAGGGGAAGCCGAAATTGTGGCCGGCCACATGGTCGAGTACTCCGGCATGTCGTACGCCATGTTCTATCTGGCCGAGTACGCCAATATGTGGCTGGTTTCGATTCTGGCAGCGGTGATGTTTTTAGGTGGTTGGCTCTCACCTGTGGCCGCGCTTGCCTGGATACCCGGCGGCATTTGGCTGGGTCTGAAAACCTGCGCCATCGTCAGCCTGTTTATTTGGGTGCGTGCCACCTTCCCGCGCTTTCGCTATGACCAGATCATGCGTCTGGGCTGGAAAGTCTTTATCCCCGTCACCCTGGTCTGGTTGATCGTGGTCGGCGGCTGGATGCAGACCTCATTCAATATCTGGAAGTAAGAGACAGACATGCCAAGTATTGCTTACAAGCCCGCTGCCTTTTCGCTCAAAGATTTTTTGCTCAGCTTTTTACTGTTAGAGCTGTTCAAGGGTATGGCGCTGACCATGCGCTACGCCTTCCGTAAAAAATTCACGGTGCAGTTTCCCGAAGAAAAGACGCCGCTATCGCCGCGCTTTCGCGGCCTGCATGCGCTGCGCCGCTATGAAAACGGCGAAGAGCGCTGTATCGCTTGCAAACTCTGCGAAGCGGTTTGCCCGGCGATGGCGATCACGATTGAGTCGGACGTGCGCGAAGACGGATCGCGCCGCACCACGCGCTATGACATCGATCTGACCAAGTGCATTTTTTGTGGTTTTTGCGAAGAAAGCTGCCCGGTGGACTCGATTGTCGAAACCCACATTCTGGAATACCACGGCGAAAAACGGGGTGACCTGTACTTCACCAAAGACATGCTACTGGCGGTCGGTGACCGCTATGAAGCCGAGATTGCTGCGGCCAAGCAGGCGGATGCCAAGTACCGCTAAGCGCTTGCAAGAAAGATTGCCACCATGAGTGTTACCACTGGTCTGTTTTACGCCTTTTCGGCGGTCTTGCTGATAGCGGCGTTTAGGGTGATTACCGCCCGCAACCCGGTGCATGCTGCCTTGTTTTTGGTGCTCACCTTTTTCCAGGCCGCCATGATTTGGATGCTGCTCAAAGCCGAGTTCCTGTCGATTACGCTGGTCCTGGTGTATGTCGGTGCGGTGATGGTGCTATTCCTGTTCGTGGTGATGATGATGGACATCAACGTGGAAAACCTACGCGTGGGTTTTTGGAACCACTTTCCGCTCGCCGCTGCGGTGGGCGTAATTATTGCTCTGGAAATGGCGGCGGTTTTGTTGGGTGGCTTTCGTGTCATCGATGATCCGGCGGCGGCCAATAATGCAATAGGCGGCCCGTCCAACACCCAGCAGTTGGGCAAGCTGCTCTACACCGAATACCTCTACCCCCTAGAAATCGCCGCTGCGATTTTGCTGGTGGCCATGATTGCTGCGATTGCGCTGACCTTGCGTGCGCGCAAAGACAGCAAATACGTCAGCCCCGGTGACCAGGTGCGCGTCAAAGCGCAAGACCGCATGACGGTACTCAAGATGGACGCCACGCAAGATGCCCCCGCGCCAGCGCCCCCCGAGGCCGCGGCCCCACCGGAGACCAAAGCATGATGAATACCCTGACATTGGGCCATTTTCTGTCCCTGGGCGCGATGTTGTTTGCGCTCTCGGTAGTGGGCATCTTTTTAAACCGCCGCAACCTGATTGTGTTGCTCATGGCCATCGAGCTGATGCTGCTAGCGGTGAACACCAATTTCGTCGCCTTCTCGCATTACCTCAACGATATGCACGGCCAGGTGTTCGTGTTTTTTATTCTGACGGTGGCCGCTGCCGAGTCGGCGATCGGCCTGGCCATTTTGGTGCTCTTGTTCCGGGCCAAGTCCAGCATCAGCGTGGACGAACTCAATACGCTCAAGGGCTAAGACAACGATGCAAGCAAGTCTCAACGCAGCCACGCTGCTTATCGTGCCGCTGGCCCCACTGGTCGGCGCGCTGCTGGCCGGTATTTTCGGCACCAAGTTCGGTGGCAACCGCATCGGGCGCACGCTCACCCACAGCCTGACGATCGCCGGAGTGCTGATTTCTTTCATCATCTCCGCGCTCACACTGCAAGCCGTCGTCCAAAGTGGCGCGCGCCTGAACGAAACGCTGTACACCTGGATGGTGGTCGGCGATTTGAAAATGGAAATCGGTTTTCTGATCGACGGCCTGACCGCCATGATGATGTGCGTGGTGACCTTTGTGTCGCTCATGGTGCATATCTACACCATTGGCTATATGGACGAGGACGAGGGCTACAACCGCTTCTTTTCCTATATCTCCCTCTTCACTTTCTCCATGCTGATGCTGGTCATGAGCAACAACCTTTTGCAGCTTTTCTTTGGCTGGGAGGCGGTGGGCTTGGTGTCTTACTTGTTGATCGGTTTTTGGTACAACAAGCCCAGCGCTATTTTTGCGAACATGAAAGCCTTTTTGGTCAACCGGGTGGGCGACTTTGGTTTCATCCTGGGCATAGGCCTGATCGCTGCGTTCGCCGGTACGCTCAATTACGCCGAGATTTTTACCAAAGCCACCGAACTGGCGGCGCTGACTTTGCCGGGCACCAGTTGGATGCTGCTCACGGTCGCCTGCATTTGTTTGTTCATCGGCGCCATGGGTAAATCGGCACAGTTCCCCTTGCATGTTTGGTTGCCTGACTCCATGGAAGGCCCCACGCCTATCTCCGCGCTCATCCACGCGGCCACCATGGTGACCGCAGGTATCTTTATGGTGGCACGCATGTCGCCCTTGTTTGAGTTGTCGGATACCGCGCTCAATCTGGTTTTGCTGGTGGGCGCCATCACTGCCTTGTTCATGGGCTTTTTGGGCATCATCCAAAACGACATCAAGCGCGTGGTGGCTTATTCCACGCTGTCGCAGCTAGGGTATATGACGGTGGCCCTGGGTGCTTCGGCCTACTCGGTAGCGGTGTTCCATTTGATGACGCATGCCTTCTTCAAAGCCTTGTTGTTCTTAGGTGCAGGCTCAGTCATCATCGGCATGCACCACAACCAGGATATTCGCTGGATGGGTGGCGTTCGCAAATACATGCCGATTACCTGGATCACCTCCTTGCTTGGATCGCTGGCGCTCATCGGCACGCCGTTTTTTGCGGGCTTCTATTCCAAAGACAGTATTATTGAAGCTGTCGCCGAAAGCCATTTGCCTGCCGCTGGCTTTGCGCATTTTGCGGTCTTGGCCGGTGTGTTCGTCACCGCGTTTTATTCCTTCCGCATGTACTTTTTGGTGTTCCATGGCAAGGAGCGCTACGACCAAAACCCAGAGGCACACCACGGCCACGATGACCACGGCCATGGCGCTCACCACGACCACAGCCCGCATGAATCCCCCTGGGTGGTATGGCTGCCCTTGGTGATGCTGGCGATACCCTCGGTGGTAATCGGTTTTATGACCATAGAGCCTATGCTGTTTGGCGAATTTTTCAAAGACGCTATCGTGGTAGATGGCACACGCCACCATGCGATGAAGGGATTGGAAGAAGCGTTCCATGGCCCGGTAGCCATGGCGCTGCACGCACTCAGTTCCGCACCGTTTTGTCTGGCGTTGGCTGGTGTCGTCACCGCTTGGTATATGTACCTGATTAACCCAGCAGTACCTGCCGCTATCGGGCGCGGCCTGCGGCCTTTGGTGGTTTTGTTGGAAAACAAGTACTACATGGACTGGTTCAATGAAAACGTGTTGGCGCGCGGTGCGCGTATGTTGGGCGACGGCTTGTGGAAGGGCGGCGACAAGGCGATCATCGACGGATTCTTCGTCAATGGCTCCTGGAAACTGGTGGGCTGGGTATCCAAGCGGGTGCGTGGCTTGCAGTCTGGCTACCTGTACCACTACGCGCTGGTCATGATTCTGGGCATTTTTGTCCTCATGACCTACTTCGTCTGGCTCAACAAATAAGGAAAAAATACCCATGGGATTGTTGAGCCTTGCTATCTGGACGCCGATTGTTTTTGGTGTCGTGCTATTGGCCTTGGGGCGTGACGACCAGGCCAGTGCCGTGCGCTGGGTGGCGTTGATTGGTGCAGTCGCCGGTTTCCTGGTGACCTTGCCTTTGTATTCAGGCTTCCAACTGGGTACCGCCGAAATGCAGTTTGTGGAAAACGGCATGTGGATAGAGCGTTTCAATGTCAACTACCACTTAGGGGTGGACGGCATCTCGTTCTGGTTTGTGATGCTCACCGCCTTTATCAATGTGGTGGTAGTCATTGCCGGGTGGGAAGTGATTACCCACAAAGTCAGCCAGTACATGGCTTCCTTCTTGATTTTGTCGGGCCTGATGATCGGGGTGTTTTGCGCCTTGGACGGCCTGTTGTTCTACGTGTTTTTTGAAGCCACACTGATACCCATGTATCTCATCATCGGTATCTGGGGCGGCCCGAACAAAATTTACGCCGCGTTCAAGTTTTTCCTCTACACCTTGCTCGGCTCTCTGCTGACCTTGGTCGCGCTGATTTACCTCTACATCACGTCCAACGGCAGTTTTGATATTGCCACCTGGCATGCTTTGCCGCTAGACCAAAGCGCGCAGACCGCCATCTTCTTTGCCTTTTTCGCCGCTTTTGCCGTCAAAGTGCCGATGTGGCCGGTGCACACCTGGCTGCCGGACGTCCACGTGGAGGCGCCCACCGGCGGTTCTGCCGTGTTGGCGGCCATCATGCTCAAGTTGGGCGCCTACGGTTTCCTGCGTTTTTCGCTGCCGATTGCACCGGATGCTGCGCATGAGTGGGCAGGCCTCATGATCACCCTGTCATTGGTGGCGGTGGTCTATGTGGGTCTGGTGGCCATGGTGCAACAGGACATGAAAAAACTCGTGGCCTATTCATCTGTAGCGCATATGGGTTTTGTGACCTTGGGCTTTTTCATCTTTAACGACTTGGGCATGGCCGGTGGTATTGTGCAAATGATTGCGCACGGCTTTGTATCGGGCGCCATGTTTCTCTCCATCGGCGTGTTGTACGACCGGGTGCACTCGCGCGAAATTGCCAGTTACGGCGGTGTCGTCAATACCATGCCACGTTTTGCCGCCTTTGCTTTGTTGTTTGCCATGGCCAATTGCGGCTTGCCTGGCACCGCAGGCTTTGTGGGCGAGTGGATGGTGATTTTGGCTGCCGTCAAGTTCAATTTCTGGATCGGCATGGCCTCGGCCAGTGCCCTGATTTTTGGCGCTGCCTACACCTTGTGGATGTTCAAGCGCGTCTATCTGGGCCCGGTGAACAACCACCATGTACAGGAATTGCAGGACATCAATGCCCGTGAATTTGTGATGCTGGCTTTGCTGGCGGTTGCTGTGCTCTACATGGGCATCAACCCCAAACCCTTTACCGATGTAATGGATGCCTCGGTGGCCGGACTGCTCCAGCACGTGGCCCAGTCCAAGCTGCATTGATAGCTGCGAATTGAGAAACACACCATGATCGATCAAATCAGCTGGATTGCCATTTTTCCCGAGGCCCTGCTTTTGGCCATGGCCTGCGCCATCGCCTTGCTGGACCTGCGCGCCCAAGGCCCATTGCGCGGTTACACCTATACGCTCACGCTCATAACCTTGGCCCTGGTGGCGCTGATCGAAGGCTTTTTCGCCAGCACCGGCCTCACGCTGTACGGCTTTGGCAATATGGTAGTGGCCGACACCATGGCCGCATGGCTGAAGTGTTTTGCAACGATAGCGGTCATGGTCACCCTGGTCTATGGCCGCCCCTATGCCGCTGCACGCGACATGCTGCGCGGTGGCGAATTGTTTACCCTATCCATGTTCGCCTTGCTTGGCATGTTTGTCATGATTTCGGGTAACAACTTCCTGATCATTTACATGGGCCTGGAGTTACTCACCCTATCGAGTTACGCGCTGGTGGCGCTGCGGCGCGACAACGCGCAAGCGGTGGAGGCGGCGATGAAGTATTTTGTGCTGGGTGCTATGGCCTCGGGCTTTTTGCTCTATGGCATGTCCATGCTGTATGGTGCCACCGGTTCGCTGGATATCAATGAAGTGTTCAACGCCATCTCTACGGGCCATGTGCGCCACCAAGTGCTGGTATTTGGCTTGGTATTCATCGTTGCTGGATTGGCCTTTAAGTTGGGTTTAGTGCCTTTTCATATGTGGATCCCCGATGTCTATCAAGGTGCCCCCACGGCCGTTACCTTGATGATTGGCGGTGCGCCTAAGCTGGCGGCCTTTGCCATCACCATGCGCTTGCTGGTGGAGGGCATGTTGCCGCTGGCCATCGACTGGCAGCAAATGCTGATGCTGCTTTCCGTAGCTTCGCTGTTTATCGGTAACTTTGCCGCCATTGCGCAAACCAATGTCAAGCGCATGCTGGCTTTTTCCACTATCGCGCAAATGGGCTTTGTGCTGATCGGCATCTTCTCTGGCGTCATCAATGGCAACACCATTTCCACCGCCAACGCCTACAGTTCGGCCATGTTTTACGTGGTCAGTTATGTGCTAACCACGCTGGCCGCGTTTGGCGTCATCATGCTGCTAGCGCGCGAAGGTTTTGAAAGCGAAGAGATAGCCGACTTTGCCGGCCTGAACCAGCGCAGCCCACTCTATGCAGGCGTCATGGCCGCTTGCATGTTCTCTATGGCCGGTATCCCGCCGCTGGTGGGCTTTTACGCCAAGTTGTCGGTGCTGCAAGCGCTGATAGCCTCGGGCCAAGCCATGCATATTGGCCTGGCGGTGTTCGCGGTGCTGATGTCGCTGGTCGGCGCTTTCTATTACCTGCGCTTGGTCAAGGTCATGTATTTCGATGCACCTATTACGGCCAGCGAAGTGGTGGCGGGTGCCGATGTGCGCATTGTGCTTGCCATCAATGGTGCCTTGGTGCTACTGCTGGGCATCTTCCCCGCGGGCCTGATGGCTTTGTCGGCGCAGTCCGTCTTACAAATGCTGGGCACCTGAACCCGCTTGGTTGTTAGGCGGGTAGAAGGCTGTGCGCACGCCCACTTCCATGACAGATTCCGACGCTGGCTTGCGCGAATTGCGCCAAAGCAGCGACCAAATTTTGTCAGGCCGTTTTCTGCAAGTCTTTAGCGACCAGGTGACGCTGCCCGACGGAAAAACCACTTTCCGTGAATACATTGTCCATCCCGGCGCCGTCATGGTCATCCCCCTTTTGGCCGATGACTCGGGCCGCACCCGCATCGTGTTGGAGCGCCAGTTTCGCTATCCGGTGGATCAGGTCATGATCGAGCTGCCTGCGGGTAAGCGCGACGGCCAAGAAGATTTGCTGCGGTGTGCCCAGCGCGAACTGCGCGAAGAAACTGGCTACACCGCCACCCAATGGGCGCACGCTGGGGTGCTGCATCCGTGCATTTCCTATTCCACCGAGTACATCGACATTTGGTTCGCCCAAGGCCTACAGGCCGGGCCGTCCCAGTTGGACGCCGGTGAGTTTTTGGACGTGTTCAGCGCCAGTACCGACGAATTTTTCGCCTGGTGCCGCGATGGGCGTGTTACCGATGCCAAAACCTTGACCGGCGCGCTCTGGCTGCAAAACTACCTCAGCGGCGCATGGCCGCTGCAATGGCAGGACGCCTCATGAAGGTACTGGACTTGCAATGCGCCCAGGGCCACGGCTTTGAAGGTTGGTTTGGGTCTGAGGATGATTTTCAATCGCAGCAGTCACGCGCGGTAGTGCAATGCCCTTTATGTGGCGACGCCAGCATTAGCAAAAAGCTAAGCGCCCCACGCCTGAATTTATCGCGCGCCTCCGCGCCTGAGACACCTAAGCGTGCGGAGCGGTCTGAAGGGTCTGATGAAGGCGACAAAGCCCTGGCCGTGGCCGGCCCCCAAGATGCCGACATGGCTAAACTTTGGATGGAAATAGGCCGCCACCTCATGGCCAACACCACCGACGTAGGCCAAAGTTTTGCCGAAGAGGCCCGCAAAATTCACTACGGCGAAGCCCCCGAGCGCGGCATCCGCGGCCAAACCAGCGCCCGCGAAGCGCGCGAACTCATGGAGGAGGGCATAGGCGTCTTGCCCTTTGCGCTGCCCGAGGCGCTCAAAGGGCCGTTGCAGTAGTTCAGACACTTGCAAAAGCTTCTGTGCATAATTACAATGTAGTTATGAATATGCTTGAATTTGAATGGGATCCTAAGAAGGCTGCTGCCAACTTCAAGAAGCACGGCGTTTCGTTCGAAGAAGCGCGAACCGTGTTTTTGGACGAGCAGGCCAAATTAATCGATGACCCAGACCATTC
>CANFLU010000050.1 GCA_947447975.1 Comamonadaceae bacterium
ATTGAGGTAGCGTGCAAAAACGGGTTGGCTGACATGTGCCTGTTCACGAATATTTTTGATCTGGCTTGGGGCTAGAGTTGTAGGCACAGCCAGGCAGGTTTCATCAAACTGGCGCATTGTGGTTTGGTCAATGGCGCCGACCTTTTGCAACGCAGCAGCAGAGGCGTGGATTGCAGCAAAGGCATCACTTTTGAATTTCTGTTTTGTCGTCATGGCAAATCTCCACAAAGTCTCCGTTAACAAGTAACTGGCTAACCTGTTGTTCTGTCAACCCCGCATAGCTGTTGGCCAGCAGGCGAAAGGCAAGTAATTCATCGTTCTCAATGTTTGGGCGATCCTTCTTGGCGAACAGATACTCGTAGACCCAATACTTACCACCTTTAGCCAAAATGATTGACCGGTGCAAGTTGCTGTTGAGCCTCTTCTTGAAAACACCGCCACCCAAATCATCCACCTGCCCCAACAGAACCTGCTGTATGGCCAAATAAAGCTCAACGTCTTTGATCTTGGCCTTTTTTGCATCCTTGGTAAATCTGGCGGTCTTAAAGGCGCGGTTTGATGCATTGGGTAGCATGGCATAGTGTAGCACCAGGTGATACTGATTGCAATATTCACACCCTGCAGGCACGATAAATCATCGGAATATGGCCAACATTTAGATGGTCATACAAAGGCTCAGTCGAAAAGGCCCCCCGTCGAATGCTGGTGCTCATGAAAGTGATTCACCGGCCACGACATCCGCCGCATCGGGTGCCGCGCGAACGTCTTCAAAGCCAGGTTCTGTTTCGACCCTGTGGGCCCATTGCTCCAGCAGACGGTCCTTTTCACTTTCAAGGGCTAGGCTGTCGTACACCTCCACATCCGTTTGATCAACCACACGACCGGCGGTGACATCGGCCATGCCCTCCATGGTCAAGCGGTGGCGTTCTTCTTCCTCGCCCACCCAGGCAGCCAGGGCCTGCTTGACGATCCAGGCGCGCGGGCGATCCAGTCGTGCGGCCAAGTCGTCAATCTTTTTGGCCAGTGGCAGCGGCATATGGGCAGTAAGCACTTTCGTTTCCATCGCGTGTCTCCATTTAAATCCTATTCAATCTTAGTGATTGAATTTGATTCATGCACAAGGATGTCAAATTGAGGTACACCCAGGTGGCTATAGCTGCTTTTTCAGGAAACTAGGTATGGTCCCGAGCTTCTGGGGCATTCATTGCTTGCTATCACGTATCATTTATAGATGGTCAATACGAAACCGACAACTCCCCCCAAGCGCCAAAACCTAAGCGCAAAGGATAGTGCGCGAGTGACGTCGAACCCCACCACGCCCCCCGCACCTAAAGCAAAGGTTTTCCGGGTGCTTGTGCGATTGCCCGAGGACCTGGCAAGCCGCTTTGTGCAGCATGTAAGGCCAGGGCAGCGCAACAAATATTTTTTTAGCGCTATTGCGCCGTGATCTGGATCGTGAAAGCAATGCGCTCGTGCAAGCTGCCCAAGCATTGACCGCTCTTGAGTCTAAAAATGCAGCACTTAAAAAAGAAGATGCTGCTTGGCTCAATGCCAGTCTCTTTAATAGCGATGATGAATTTGACGCGTTAGAGTTTGTACGCCAATTTCAGGCGGTCAAGCAAGAGGGCTCCACTTCTGTAAGCAACGCCGTCCATGGGCGCTGATGCGCTAGGTATCACTGATCAGTTTATGAACAAGGTATTGAAGTTCGGTATTGCGTCAGTGCCTGTGCAGCGTGCGCGCTCGCTGGCTATTGCCGCGGGAACACGCCAACGAGCCAAGGGTGATCCTGACGTGTGGTTCCCCACGGTGACCGCCATGACGCGCGTACTGTCAGATGAAAACATGGCCTTGCTCAAGGTCATTCGTGAGCATCATCCAGAGACCATGGATGCCTTAGCCAAGGCGGTGGGGAAACATGCGCCCAACGTATCGCGGTCGCTGCACACCATGGCCAAATATGGTTTGGTCAAGCTCACCAAAAATGGCCGAACTGTCATTCCGCAGGCCTCTTCCGAGCGAGTTACGGTTGATTTTTCCTGGGGTGGTTGACCCTACGCTCCCCCCAAACAGCTATTCACCAAAGTCGCCACACTGTCCTCCAAGCTGCCACCGACCAAACGGATATGCGCTTCGGCCGGCGAGGGCGCCTCATAAGGGCTGTTAATGCCCGTCATATTGGGTAGTTGTCCGCTGCGCGCTTTTTTGTACAGGCCTTTGGGGTCGCGTTGTTCGCACAGGGCTAGCGGGGTATCGACAAAGACTTCTACAAAGTTTTCTTCGCCAATCAGGCGGCGCGCCATCTCGCGCTCGGCGCGAAAGGGACTGATAAAGGCCGTCAGCACGATCAGGCCGGCGTCCATCATCAGCTTGGCCACTTCGGCCACGCGGCGTATGTTTTCTACCCGGTCGGCATCGGTGAAGCCCAGGTCTTTGTTCAGGCCTTGGCGCACGTTGTCGCCGTCCAAAATATAGGTGCGCATGCCTTGCGCATGCAGGGCTTTTTCCAGGGCGTTGGCGATGGTCGATTTGCCCGAGCCGGACAAGCCGGTAAACCAGATGACGCGGCCTGCGTGGCCGTTGAGGTGTTCGCGCGCGCTGCGCGTAATGCTCAGCGCCTGGCGGTGTACGTTTTGCGCGCGGCGCAGGTTGTGCCGCACCATGCCCGCTGCCACCGTGGCATGGGTGTACCGGTCCACCACAATAAAGTCGCCCAATACTTTAGATGCTTCGAAGTGGTCAAACACTACCGGCTTGCCCAGCGCCAGGGTACACACCGCAATGTCATTGAGCGCCAATTGACGGCAGCTTTCGTGGGCCAGGGTGTCGATGTTGATGCGGTGCTTGATGTTGGTGATAGATGCGCCCGCCCACTGGCTGGACAGCTTGATTTCATAGCTGCGCCCGATCAGGCCTGGTTCTTCATGCATCCAAATCAGCGTGGCTTCAAATTGGTCCGTCATCTGCAGGGGCGCGTCTGCGCCCGACAAGACATCGCCGCGCGAGACATCGATATCGCGGTCCAGCACCAGGGTGACGGCGCGGCCTGCGCTGCAATCTGCCAAGTCGCTGTCGAAGGTGCAAATGCGCGCCAGTTGCGCGATCTGGCCGGAGGCGGTGACGCGCAGCGCATCGCCCACCGTCAATGCGCCTGCCGCCAGCGTGCCGTTGAGGCCGCGCGCGCCATCTGGCAAACGCGTAACAGACTGGACCGGGAATACCACGCCCGCTATGGCGTCTGGCGCACTGCGTGGCAAGGCCACGGTTTCCAGATAGTCCAGCAGCGTAGGGCCTTGATACCAAGGCATGCGCGCTGAGCGCTGGCTTAGGTTATCGCCCTCCAGTGCGGATAAGGCGATGGCGGTGATGCTGGCAAAACCCAGTGTCTGCGCCATCGCGCCAAAGCTGCGCTCTATGGCATGGAACACGGCGGCATCAAAGCCTACCAGGTCCATTTTGTTGATGGCCAGCACGACATGGCGTATGCCCATCAGCGATACCAGATGCGCATGGCGCCGGGTTTGGCTGAGCAGGCCCAGGCGTGCATCCACCAGCAATAGCGCTACATCGGCAGTGGAGGCGCCAGTCACCATATTGCGCGTGTACTGCGCGTGGCCCGGCGTATCGGCCACGATAAAACTGCGTTTAGGGGTTGAGAAATATCGGTAGGCCACGTCGATGGTGATGCCTTGTTCACGCTCGGCGGTCAAGCCATCCACCAGCAAGGCGAAGTCGATCTGTTCGCCTTGCGTGCCGTGGCGCTTGGAGTCTTGCTGCAAGGCGGCCAGTTGGTCATCGGGCACTTGATGTGTTTCCCACAGCAAGCGGCCAATCAGCGTACTTTTGCCGTCGTCCACACTGCCGCAGGTGATAAAGCGCAGCAGTTCTTTGTCCGCTTGGCGGGCCATCCATTCATCCACGGATACATCTACCCGCTGTGATCGTGGGTCTTTTATGGAGGTAGATTTTTTCGGGCGTGCCATTAAAAATAGCCCTCTTGTTTTTTCTTTTCCATGCTGCCTGCGCTGTCGGTGTCTATCATGCGGCCCTGGCGCTCCGAGTCGCGGGCGTTGAGGAGTTCGCCCAAAATGTCTTGCGGTGTTTGGGCCATGGATTCAACCGCGCCACTGAGCGGGTAGCAGCCTAGCGTGCGAAAGCGCACGGTGCGGATTTCTATTTTGTCCTGGGGCTGTAAACGGCAGCGTTCGTCGTCCACCATCATGACGATGTCCGGGCGCACCACGACCGCACGTGGCTTGGCAAAGTACAGCGGCACCACCGGCAGTTCTTCCTGGCAGATGTATTGCCACACGTCCAACTCGGTCCAGTTGGACAGCGGAAACACGCGGATGTTTTCGCCCGGGCTTTTGCGGGTGTTGTACAGATTCCAGAGTTCGGGGCGTTGGTGTTTTGGGTCCCAGCGATGGCTGGCGCTGCGAAAGGAAAATACCCGCTCTTTGGCACGCGATTTCTCTTCATCGCGCCGCGCACCGCCAAACACCAAGTCAAAGCTGTGTTTGTCCAGCGCTTGCTTGAGGCCTTCGGTTTTGGTGATGTCGGTATGCAGCGCCGAGCCGTGGTCAAAGGGGTTGATGTCGCGGGCAATCGCGTCCGGATTGGTGTGCACGATGAGCTGCATGCCGCTTTCTTGCGCCACGCGTTCGCGGAACAAATACATTTCTTCAAACTTCCAGCGCGTGTCCACATGCAAAAGCGGGAAGGGCGGCGGCGCCGGGTAAAACGCTTTGCGCGCCAAGTGCAGCATCACGCCGCTGTCTTTGCCGATGGAGTAGAGCATGGCCGGCTTGTCCGACTCGGCCACCGCTTCGCGCAGGATATGGATGCTTTCGTCCTCGAGGCGCTGCAATTGCGGGGCTTTGGTTTGCAGGCTGGACGCATTGCGCGCACGTTGGGGCGGTGAGGGCGGCAGCACCGGGCGGTAGGCTTGCGGAACCAAATGGATGTGCTCATTGCCTGGCCATTCCCGCAAAAAGGCAGTCAGCGCGCCGTGGGTAAATACGGTGATGGCTTTGCCGATATGGCTTTGCAATGTCACCACGCTGTGCCACAGGCTGTCCGCATCGTCCTTACCCAGCGGCAGCCACCAACGCGCGCCACGGGCGTCGTTGGCAAAAACGCAGCTAGCGCCGCTTGGTAGGCGGCCTAGTTCCGCAAACACCACCCGGTACCGCTGTTTGCGCGCTTGGGCCAGCGCCCAGTCCAGCGCCAAGCGGTTGGGCGCGCGGCCTAGCTCGTCTGTCAGATGGGACGCAGAGATTTCCGGGGGCAAAAAGCCAAGCGCCTGAACCCGCCGCTCAGTGGCCCGTTTGTTGTTGACCTGACCGATGCTTTGAAGTTGGGAACACGCCAACGCCAGGTCCCAGACCTGGGCGGCGTCTAGCCCGAGCAAGGTGGGATTTTGAGTTGTCGCAATTTGATCCATCTCCTATATTTTTCTATATTTTTAACAATTAATTGAAAATTAAATTAAAAATTTATTATAAATACTTTTTACGTCAAATTTGTACATGTCAGGTTTCATGTTATCCTGCATGCAGGACATGCGAGGTGTTGAATGTTAGAAACCAATGATCAATTGGCCAAGGTAAGTCGCTCGCGAGAGCGCATGCGTGCAAAGGGCCTGCGACCGGTCCAATTTTGGGTGCCCGATACGCGTGCCCCCGCCTTTATCGCCGACTTGCAGCGCCAATGCGCAGCGCTACGTGGTGACCCCGCAGAATCAGATGTGCTGAAGTTTTCTGGCGATGCGGCAGGGCAAGTCGAAGGCTGGGCTTGATGCAGCGCGGCGATTTGGTGACCGTCGCATTGCAGGGCGACTTTGGAAAACCTCGCCCCGCGGTGGTAGTGCAGTCCGATTTATTGGGGGAACTCGATAGCGTCGTGGTTTGTCCAGTAACAAGCGAGCTGCGCACTGCCGCATTCCGGGTCACGGTAGAGCCCACATCTGCCAATGGCCTTCAATTGCTGTCCCAAGTGATGGTGGACAAGCTTTCCACGCTGACCCGCTCCAAAGTCAGCGAGCCTTTCGGTCGCTTGGATGAGGGCCTGATGCGGGCGGTGGATCGGGCACTGTTGCTGGTCGTTGGTCTTATCTGACCCCACTAGCGGGGGTGGCGCATAGGGGAAATTTTGCTTTAGGCAGTCAGCGTCAGCGCCTTGTTATTTGAATGCATATGCATTAGAATGCAATCATTGCTATCAATATATGAAAGTTGCCATATGTCATCAATCACGGTTCGAAACATACCTGATGAGACCCACCGCGCATTGCGAGTGCGCGCTGCGACGGCGGGCCGAAGCACCGAAGCGGAAGTACGAGCCATTCTTGAGAGCATCGTTCGGCCCGCAGATCGCGTCAAACTGGGTACTTTGCTGGCTGAAATCGGCCAGCAGGCGGGAGGCGCTGAGTTGGAGATCGAGCGGGATAAGTCGCCCACTGAGCCGATTCGCTTCGAATGATTCTTCTCGATACCAATGTGGTGTCCGAGCCATTGAAGCTTGATGGTGATTCGGGCGTGCTGGCCTGGTTAGACGCCCAAATGATTGACACACTGTATCTGTCAGCTATCAGCTTGGCAGAGTTGCGTTATGGCATCGCAGCGATGGCAAATGGTAAGCGTCAAGAAACTTTACCCGCAAGCCTAGAACACCGCATCTTGCCTTTGTTCGCCGGTCGCATCCTGGCGTTTGACGCAGCAGCCTCCCAAGCATACGGAGCGTTGCGCGCCCAGGCGCGGGCCCAGGGCAAAGCGATTGCTGCGGCGGACGGATACATTGCTGCAACGGCTATTTGTCATGGTTTGGTAGTGGCCACGCGAGACATAGGCCCCTTTGAAGCTGCCGGCCTGAAAGTTATCAACCCCTGGAATTCGACGCATCAAGGGCAGGGACGCAGCTAGCCGCTTGCTCTGTGCAAACCAAGGCCAATCTGATCGCGGTGCACTGAAGCCATGGTGAAGGCTGGCAGGATATCGAAATCTATTGGGTTAGGTGGCCGTTTACCAATCCTCTTTCACCGCCATCACTGCATCGCGCCCCTCCGCCGCGCGGCCTGCTAGCCACGCGGTGAACGTGCCGGCGGCTATGACCGCTGCAGCTAGCACCAACAGGCGTAGCAAGGGCACCTGCATGTCCATGCTCCAGTGAAAACTTTGCGGGTTGACCACATAGACCAGCACGGCTGCTACGGCTAGGCCTAGCGCAGTGCCGGCGAGGGCGCCTAGTGTGGTCCAGGCGGCGCCTTCCAGCGCCAGCACTTGCAATACCTGCGCCCGCGTCAGGCCCAGGTGCAGTAGCAGACCGAATTCTTTGCGCCGCGCCAAAACCTGGGCGCTGAAGCTGGCTGCGACACCAAATAATCCGATGCCTATAGCCACCGCTTGCAACCAGTAAGTGACGGCAAAACTGCGGTCAAAAATATCCATGGTGCGGCTGCGTATGTCTTGTGCCGAGCCAAATTCCAAAAGGCTGGCGGCCTGGTTCCCCGCAAGGGCGCTCGGGCCCGCTGCCGGCTCATGGGCAGCCGAAGGATTGGTCGGACGCGCACCGCTGCCTTTGGCAGGGCGCTCTGCCGATTCGCGCGCATATGCCATGGTATTGGCGAGTTCACGAATGGCTTGTTCCATGGCTGTGCTGTCCAAGCCCGGCTCTAGCCACAGCGCCAAATCATTTACGCGCAGGTCATCGCTGAGGTTCGCAAAGTCGCGGCTGTCCATAAGCACGGTCCCAAACTGCCGCGCATAGTCGCGCCACACACCGGCCACAAAAAAGCGCGGTTGTTCTATGCCGGGGCGGGATTGTGCAGCCAGCGCTGGCGCAAGCTGCGTCAATTCGCCACCAGCACGCGCGCCATACAAGTCCACCATGGCTTCGCTAACGTATACCGCGATGAATCCTGTGGGCGCAGGCAAAGCCGGCGCTAGCAGCGCTAGGTCGGTTTCTGTCGGCGCCGAACCCGCATTGCGCATGTCGCGCAAGGCCCGTATCAGCAGCGCTACCGGTGGACGCTCGCCGTCCAGCGTCAGGGGCATGCTGCGTTGCGTGCGCAGTCGCGCCACGCCTGGCAGTTGCCCAATGGCTTGAATCAGGGCAGGGTCAAAGAACGCATGCTCGCTGCTGCCTGCGCTGCCCGATGTGCGCACATAGAGTGCGGCAGGAAGCACAGTGTCCAGCCATTGCAACATCGAACCCCGAAAGCTACCGACCATCACGGTGAGCGCGACGGCCAGACTCAGGGATGCGACCACGCCACTGACGGCAATCGCCGCGCCCGCGCGCATGCGCCGCGCACGCTCCACCGCCAGCAGCGCAAGGGGCTTGTTCGCGACCAGCGGCGCGATGAAATCCAGCAGCCAGCCCACCAAGGGGGGTAGGGCGCTGATACCGCCTAGCAGTATCAGCGCGACGCTGATATAGGCCGCCAGTGGAACACCGCCTATCGGCGGCAGCAACGCCAACAGTGCGCCAGCGCTCAGCAAGCCCAGGCCCACGCTGGCGTGCCCTGTGCCTTGCGCCGACAAGCCCAGACCTTTGAGTGTTTGCGCCGGCGCCATGCGCGCGGCCATGCGCGCCGGCCACCAGGCGCCGACCCATGCCGCCAACACGCCTAGCCCGCCAAACACCAAGGCGGCACCCCCACTCCATTGCAGCGCCGGCGTGGCCCCGGAAAAATAACCGCCGCCCAGGTCACCGCCCAGCATGCGCAAGGCCAGCATCGCCAGCCCGGTGCCCAGTGCAATACCCAGCACGCTGCCCAGTAGACCCAAAGTGCCGGCCTCCAGTAAAACCAAAGCCCAGCGCTGGCGCGGATCCAGGCCCAGCACACCCAGCAAAGCCAAGGCTTGCGCGCGCCGCGTGACGCTTAGCGCCAAGACCGAGTACACCAAAAACCCTCCGGTAAACAAAGCCACCAGCGCCAGCACGGTGAGGTTCACCCGGTAAGCGCGCGACACATGGTCCGTGCGCGCCATGGCCTGACCGGGCTCGGCCAAGACCGCGTCGGTGGGCCAATCGGGTTGGGCTTGCAACTGCGCCATAAAACGCGCCCGGTCCACGCCGGGGCGCAGTTGCACATCCACGCGGCTGAGCTGCCCGAGCATGCCAAACACGGTTTGCGTGGCCGCCACGTCCATCACCGCCAGCGGCGCACCGCCCGCAGCGACCCGCCCGGCCAGGCGCAGGCTTTGCCATTGCATGCCTTGTTGCAGGCGCACCCTAGCTGCGGCCCCGTTTGCGTCCTGAAGGGCATGGATGCCGGGTCCGTCATCGGAGGCGTTTGAGGGTATCAAAGCCGCGCGCGCCGCGCTGTTCAAAAACACTGCATCGGGCGCGAACACATCGAGGCGACCGGTATCGCTATCGGGCAGGGGCAAGACCTCGGGCGTAATACCGGCCACTTGCAAAGCATCGACACCCAGCACGCGAATCGCTAGCTTGCTACTGCCTCGCAAAGGCCCATCGCTGCGGCTTTGGGCCAGCAGCGCATAGGTATTGATTTCAATCACTGGCGAGGCGCTTTGCACGTCGGGGTGGCGCAATAGGCGCCCATACAGCGCCTCGTCGATCACCGCTCGGCTGCGGCCTTGCACCTGCACATCGGCTTGCCCGGCCACGCTGCGCATGCCGCGCGCAAACTCGTCCAGCGCCGACGCGTTGATCAGATGCACCGCAAACGCCAGTGCGACGCCCAGCATCACCGCCACCACCGCAGCGCCGTTGCGCCAGGGATGATGCCGCAATTCCTGCCAGGAAAAGCTCGTAAATAAAGGCCAGAGCGCGTTGTGCATGAAGCGATTGTCGCGGCCCCGGACATCCAGCGCAGGAAGGCCAGGGGCTGGAGCCTGGCAATTGCAGATCGCGTGCGCGGGGTATGATGGTGGCTTCACCGGGGGTGTCTGGCGCAAGCTGGACTGAGAAATACCCCATGAACCTGATCTGGGTCATGCCAGCGTAGGAAGTGTGATGGGGAAAATGCCGTGTTCGTGGGGCCTCTTTTTCGTTTCATGCATCCAGGCTGGATTGTTTTGAAACGTTAAAAGGATAGTTCCATGCAACACGGCATTTTTTCATTGTCACGGCGCAAAGCGCTGGTCACCACGCTGCTCGGCACCGCAATCGTTTGCGCTAACTACGCGAGCGCGGCCCAGGAGTTGCGCGTGCTGACGCATAGCGCTTTTAGTGTGCCCAAACCCCTGTTGGCACAGTTTGAAAAAGAGGCCGGTGTGAAGCTGGGCATTAGCAAAGCCGGCGACGCTGGCGAAATGCTCAATAAGCTGATCCTGACCCGCAAAGCGCCCATCGCCGATGTGGTGTTCGGCATCGACAACACCTTAGCCGCCAAAGCGATTGCCGCCGATGTGCTCGATGTCTACAGCGGCCCGACCAGCCAGCGCGCCGCTGCGCAGTCCTTGCCAGCACCTTTGGTCCCGGTGGACTATGGTTATGTGACGATCAACTACGACGTGCAATGGTTTGCCAAGCGCAAAGTAGCCTTGCCCCTTAGCCTGGAAGACTTAACGCAACCCACCATGGCCCGTCTGCTGGTGGTGCAAAACCCAGCCACATCGAGCACCGGTTATGCATTTTTGCTGGCCACGATTGGCGCTATGGGTGAGGAAAAAGCCTTTGACTGGTGGGCGCGTATGCGCAAGGGCGGTGTGAAGGTGGCCAAGGGTTGGACCGAGGCCTATTACACCGATTTCAGCCGCGCCGAAGGCGGCGCACGCCCCCTGGTGGTGAGCTATGCCAGTAGCCCGGCGGCCGAATTGTTTTACAGCAAAGAAAAACTGACGCAGCCGCCTACCGGCAGCCTGAGCCTGCCAGGTGCCGTGTTCAAACAAATCGAAGGTGTGGCTTTGGTCAAGGGCGGACAAGCGCGTCCAGCCGCAGAAAAATTTATTGAATTTATGCGCTCGGCCGAAGTGCAAAAGCAATTGCAAACCGAGATGTGGATGTACCCGGTCGAGCCAGGTGTAGCGCTGGCCGATGCCATGAAGTTGGCGCCCGAACCGGCCAAAGCGGACACGCCCTCGGACCAAGATATCGCCGATAAAGGCCCGGCTTGGGTGGCACGCTGGACGCAAGTGGTTTTGAAGTAAGGCCTTCCTATGGACAAACCCCTCGCCGATTTACCGAAGGCGCTTTTGGCTGGGGCTGTTCGCGCGTGTCGCTGTGGAGGTGAGCGCCCCGGTGGCTAAGCCCCGCACCGCTTGGGCTGATGGGGTGGGCACCTGGGCATTGGCATGCCTGCCGCTGGCGTTCTTGCTGGCAATTTTGATCGCTCCTGCGCTTGGCCTGCTGGCAGAGGCGGCTGCGCTTGGCAGTAGCGACGCGCCTTGGCTGGCGCCCTTGAGCGATCCGTATTTGCGCTGGCGGCTGCTCTGGTCCTTGCTTCAGGCTTGCATTACCTGTGTGTTGGTCTTGCTGCTAGGCCTGCCCATGGCTTGGGTACTGGCACGTTGGGAGTTTGCGGGGCGTGGCTGGCTGTTGCGCGCCTTGATGCTGCCTTTTGTGATGCCCACACTGGTCGCGGCTATGGGCGTGCTGGCGCTGGCCGGGCCACAAGGCTTGTGGCAGCGCTGGGGTGGTGCATCATGGCAGGGCACACCGTATTTGCTTTTGTATGGCAATGTATTTTTTAATCTGTGCATGCTAGTGCGCGCTGCCACCGAGGCGCTAGAGCAAGTCAGCGCCTCGCGCCTGGCGGCTGCGCGCACCCTGGGCGCTACTCCTTGGCGCGCGTTTTGGCGTATCGAGTGGCCGGCCATCGCGCCCTGGCTGATGTCGGCTTTGTGCCTGGTGTTCTTGTATTGTTTTGCCGGTTTTGGGCTGGCGCTGGTGCTCGGCGGGCCGCACTTTGCCACCGTAGAGGTGGAGATTTACACCTTGGTCGCTTATGAATTGCAGATTAGCCAGGCCGGCGTGTTGGCGGCTTGGACGCTGGGCCTTACCGCGCCGTGTGCACTGGTCTATGCGTTGTTGGAGAGGCGTTTGGCCACGCCGCAGCGCGCGGACCGCATGACACGGCGCAGGCCGCGCAGCCCTGCGCAATGGTTGGCGGTGTGGCTGATGGTGTTGACTCTGGGGCTGGTTTGCGCCGCACCGGTGCTGGCGATGGTGGCGCGCGCGCTGGGGGCGGGCGCTGAAGCGTGGGCCGTGCTCTGGGAGGCCGACACCTTGCTTGCGCTGTGGAATACCTTGCGTTTTTCTGCGTCGGCACTGCTGCTGGCTACCGTTCTGGGTGTGTCCCACGCATTGGCCGCGCAGCGCTGGGCGCTGCTACGGGCGCTGGCCTTCTTGCCTTTTGTGGTGTCGCCGGTGCTGGTCGCCTTTGGCTTGTTGTTGCTGTATCCCGCATGGGCCGCTAGCGCGCCGCTGTTGGTCGCCGCTTATGCTTTGCTGGCCTACCCCTTTGTCGCCAAGGCACTGGCATCAGCGCTGGACGGTATGCCCGCACACTACCTGGAGGCGGCCGCCACCTTGGGCGCGTCGCCGTGGCGCGTCTTCTGGCGTGTGCGCTGGCCGCTGTTGCAGCCAGCCCTTAGACGGGGCATGGCGTTTGCGGCCGCCACGGCGGTGGGAGAATTTGCAGTGACCTTGTTTTTAAGCCGACCCGAGTGGGCTACTTTGACGACCTTGATTTACGAACACCTTGGCCGCCCGGGGCAGACGCATTACGCGTCTGCGTTGGTCCTCTCGTGCGCCCTCATGGTGCTAGCCTTTGCAGCCTTTATGCTGCTAGAGTGGCCGGGCCGGGAGGACCACCTAAGCTATGCGCCCCATGCTTGAGTTACGCGATATCGTCAAACACTGGCGAGCGCCAGGCACCGCACCCCGTGTTTTGTTAGACGGACTCCAATTACACCTAGGTCGTGGTGAAACGGTGGCTATCTTGGGGCCGTCTGGAAGCGGCAAAAGCACATTACTCAAAATCATTGCTGGTTTAGAGGCGGCCGATAGCGGGCAGATTTTCTGCGAAGGGCAGGATATCAGCGCCACGCCTGCACACTTGCGCCGCTTTGCCCTGATGTTTCAAGACTTCGCGCTGTTTCCGCACCTAAGTGTGCAAGACAACGTGGCCTTCGGCCTCGTGGAGCAGGGCCTCAGCCGCCAGCAGGCCCGCGCGCAGTCGCTGGCGATGCTGGAACGTTTTGGCATGGCATCGCACGGGCTCGGTAGGGTGTGGCAGTTATCGGGTGGCGAGCAGCAGCGCGTGGCACTGGCCCGGGCCCTGATCACTCGCCCGCGCGTGCTCTTGCTGGACGAACCTTTTTCCGCGCTCGATGCGCAGCTGCGCAGCAGTTTGCGCGCTGAATTTGCACAACATATTGCCAGTGCACCGATGGCCGTGGTGTGGGTCACGCATGACGAGGCCGAGGCCCGCGCCGTGGGTGCACGCGGACTGCAATTGCAAGCAGGGGTTTTGCAACAGCGTTGGTAAGGCGCCTGGCGAGAGGCGCAGGCCTCCTGGCTAACGGGCAGGCCTGAGGCAGGGCGCTATCAGGGCTCAAGTTTTAGCCCATTGCTGCCGATACCTTAGTAGGTCCACCATGGGGTGCGGCCATTGAAAGCTAGGACCATGAGTCATATTTTTGCGTTTATCCTGGGTATGAGCGTCGCAACCTATGGCGTGGGTGAAACCGTAGCCCAAATGGAAAAAGCCTGGCGCACGGTGCAGGTGGCCATGAAAGACACACTGCCCGCCATCGAAAAGCATTAATTCGCGCTTGGTGCAGTCTTGAGCCGGGTCAGCACCGTCTCGGCCATCTGCTTTTCAACCGAACCCTGCCACCAACTCTCCTCGCGCAGCTCGGTGAGCTCTACCAGCGTGCTAAGACCCAGGCAAATCATCACGCCACTGACCAGGCCGAATACAGCGCCTACCGTCCGGTGCGCCGGTTGCACACCGCTGTGGTGGAACATATAGCGGTGTAGTCGAACGCCTAAATGCGCCAGATAGAGCGTAAAGACCAAGGCCAGCAGAGCCCCCAATCCCTGGCGCAAACTTTCGCCCGGCCCGCTCAGCGGTAAATGCGCGCCCACCATCGGGCCCAGGTAAACCACTGCAAACATGGCCAACACCAGGCCCAACATCGAAAGGGCTTGCGGCAACCAACCCCGGTAAGCGCCCGCCGCCATAGCGATGACCAGCGTCGATGTAAAGAGCCAGTCCAGGTTTGTCATATAAAAACTATTTTTTTGCCGGTAATGAACCAAGGGATTCAATCTAATTATTTTGTTAAATATAAAGATTCAATTGAATTTAACATATTTTTATCATATTTTTATCTTGCGCAAGCGCGGTGAAACGATCGATGCATGGTCGATCCGTTGCCGCATCGCAAGGCATGAGCGCCAGTCATGCATATCGGTGCTGCGCAGCGCATCCAAGCAAGATACTTCTTCTAGACTATTGCGGTATTTACTGAGCGAAAAAAAGGAGCGGGCGAACGGTATAAATACGTCTTTAGGCGTAGACCAAAATGCATCGCACGAAAGCGATGTGATCACAAAAGCCGTATTCGGTGCCGCTTCTAGCGCTTGATCTAGGCGGGCTACTTTCAGCTTCGACTATTTGGTACCAAGATTGTGGGCATTGCCTGGGTCAACATCGCGGGGTAATCACGGCTGAAATGCAGGCCTCGGCTTTCGTGGCGGGCGCGGGCGCTTTGGACGATCAGGTCGGCCACTTGCACCAGGTTGCGCAATTCCAGCAGGTCGCGGCTGACATGGAAGTTGGCGTAAAACTCATTGATCTCGCCTTGCAGCAGCGCGATCCGGTGCGCGGCGCGCTCTAGTCGTTTGTTGGTGCGCACGATGCCCACGTAGTCCCACATAAAGCGACGCAGTTCGTCCCAGTTGTGCGAAATCACCACCGATTCGTCGGCATCGGTCACCCGGCTGTCGTCCCACGCGGGCAAGGCCGGTGGCGCGCTTAAGGTGC
>CANFLU010000051.1 GCA_947447975.1 Comamonadaceae bacterium
TCTGCTGTTACTGACACAGACAAAGAGGCTATTCGGCAAGCATTAAGTAAAGATCTGCCAGCAGCAGATTCTTTGGTAGCCGAGCATATTAAGTGGGCCTTGAGCACGGTTTCTTAAGCAAGAATCAGTCCTAGCTCTTACAATGAACGTATGTCATCATCCGGCCAACCTTATATTGATCCTAGCGAAATTGCGCTAGAGGGTTCGGCAGAGCAGCGCTTTGCAAGTCAACGAGACGCCTTCTGGTCTGGTATTCGAGATGCTTCTGGCGCTCCTGCGATGGTGCTGTTTGCTGGCATGGTAGGTTTTGGAGCAATGGGTAAGACCAATGGTTTTGATGTTTGGTTTACAACCTTCACCACATTTTTCATGTTTGCCTTGCCTGGCCAAGTGGTGCTCTTGGAAATGGCTATTACCGGCTCCTCTATTTTGGCCATTACCTTAGCAGTCACCTTGACTGCCACGCGTTTTATCACAATGACGGTCACTCTCTTTCCTCAATTTCATCAAAAAGATCGTAATCGTAGTTTGTATGCCTCAGTCCATTTGTTAGCGATGACTGCTTGGGCTACATCGATGAAAGAATTTCATTCGATGGAAGTCAAACATCGCTTAAGTTATTTCATTGGCTTGGGTTTGTTATGTTGGTTAATTTCCGTACCTGGAACTATCTTAGGTTTCTACTTAGCAGGTATGGTTCCTCCGGCGGTAACCCTAGGGCTTGTATTTATTAACCCGCTGTTCTTCTTATTAACCTTCACTGAAGTAAAGCCTTGGGTAAATCGCATCGCAATTTTGCTGGGCTGTGTTCTAGGCCCCATCTTCTTCATGATTGATCGCGATACGAGTTTGCTGACCGCTGGTTTGGTTGGTGGAACCTTGGCTTATTTTATTGATCGCAAGTTTTTGCGTAAGAGGGCTGGGGTGCTTGGGTGATGAGTACGATAGATACCGTGGCCAATGCGCTTTCTGGATGGGGCCTATGGATCGCTCTGATAGGCGCTTGTGTTGGCACTTATTTCTGCAGAGCCATTGGAGTAATGCTGTCTAAAAGCATTAATCAAGATAGCGAAATCTTTCGCTGGTTAGCTGCAGTCACTTACGCTATGGTTGCTGCCTTAACAATTCGTCTTATCCTGATGCCTTTAGGGCTCATGGCGACTGTGCCTTGGTGGATCCGAACGCTGATTTGCGCATTAAGTCTTGGCGTCATGGTCTCTAAACCAACCAAGCGTTTGGTACCAGCCTTATTGACGGGTACCTTGCTCTTGGTTGGCTATGGCGCAATTCGCTAGGAAGCCTTAATAAGCAGCTTGTAATACTACTTCGCTAAGCTTTACAGATGTGCCGCCAAGATTCTGGCGATATGGACAGCTTCTCTTTTCGTGCCATCGGCAATTTGATGACGACAGCTCGTACCATCAGCCACTACCCAACTATCTGGTGATTTACGAATGCTGGGCAATAGACTCATTTCGGCCATTTGCTTAGAGACCTCAATATGTTCAGCTTCATAACCAAAACTACCCGCCATACCGCAACACGAAGATTCAATTAACTTCGGCTCTGCATTAGGAATCAGTTTGAGTAGCTCCAGTGCAGGTGTTACTGCATCAAAAGATTTTTGATGGCAATGACCATGAAAAAGGACGGGCTTAGTCGATGGCTTAAGTGTGAGCTGGAGTTTTCCGGCCTTAGCTTCGCTTGCTAAAAACTCTTCTAAGAGTTGTGCATGTTGAGAGACTGTTACTGCACGCTCACCAAAACCCATGACTAAAGCCTCATCTTTTAAAGTAAAGAGGCATGAAGGCTCTAAACCAATGATGGGAATATTCTTCTCGGCATAAGGCCCAAGGTGATCAATCAACTCACCCAGCGTTTCTTTGGCTTTATCCACCATACCGGCTGCAAGATAGGTTCGGCCACAGCAAAATTCTTTAGAGCAAGAAGGGTTGCTAGAAGTTTTGCTGGAAACATTCCCGCTCTTATGGGGGATATGCACTCGGTAGCCCGCAGCCTTGAGAACCTTGAGCGCAGCCATGAGATTCTCATCCTCAAAGTAAGCATTAAAAGTATCAGCTAATAAGACCACCCCTTTACCATGATCACCCTGGACTAGCTGCTCCGGAGTGAACTGATGCTGTTGATGGATAACTTTTTGATTCCAGAAAGTCTGAGCCTTCCAAATAGGCAAACTTCTTTGGGCAGAGATTCCCATAATCCATTCTTGGAGCTTAGCCAGTGGGGCAATACGATTACGGAGATTAAGTATTGCTGGCAGGAGTGGAATGCTGCTAATCGTGCTGGCATATTTGGGCAGATAGGCTACCGCCAAATCTCGTAATGAATGACCAACCCGCTTTTTATAGGCAGACAGGAACTCTATTTTCATCTTGGCCATATCAACGCCAGTAGGGCACTCGCGTCGACAGGCTTTACAACTCACGCAAAGCTCCATGACATCTTTAATGGCGTCACTGCCTAGTGGAGAGAATTCATCTTTAATATCCAATTGATTAGAGAGTGCCAAGCGTAAGGTATTGGCGCGCCCACGAGTGAGGTGTTTCTCATCACGGGTGACGCGATAGCTCGGGCACATCACTTCCGCATCAAACTTACGGCAGTGGCCATTGTTATTACACATCTCTACTGCTTTAGCCAAGCCCATTGCTGGATCGCCACCAGTACCAAGTGCTGAAGTTTCTTCCGTAATTGGATTGTTTTGAACATTCCAAGCAGACCAATCTAAAGCGGGTTGCAAAGGGATAACTTTGTAACTGGGTGGAAATCGAAAGTAACTGACATCATCCATCTTGGGGGGATTGATGATCTTGCCAGGGTTAAATAATCCTGTCGGATCAAAAGCGTGTTTGATCTCTGCAAGCGCTTCGGTGATCTTGGGTCCAAACTGCCAAGAGATCCATTCGCCACGACTCAGACCATCACCATGCTCACCGCTATAAGCCCCTTTGTATTTGCGAACTAATGCAGAGGCTTCTTCGGCAACAGCACGCATTTTCTGCGCGCCATCTCTGCGCATATCCAGAATGGGTCGAACATGTAATGTGCCTACTGACGCATGGGCATACCAAGTACCACGCGTACCGTATTTAGAGAAGACCTCAGTGAGTTCTTGGGTGTAATCGGCCAAGCTTTCGAGTGGCACGGCGCAGTCTTCAATAAAGCTCACCGGTTTGCCATCACCCTTCAGGCTCATCATGATATTCAGACCTGCTTTACGCACTTCCCACAAATTCTTTTGCAGGTTGGTATCGGACATCGGAACGACTGAGCCTGGTAAACCCAAGTCTGCCATGAGCTCTTGCAAAGCAGCGAGTTTTTCCAGTAAGGGTGCGTGTGCCTCTCCAGAAAATTCCACTAGCAAGATGGCTTCCGGCGTTGGTGCAGTGTGATCAATGAGCGCAGTCTCAATCGTTTTCGTAAAGCTTGGATTGCTACGCGCTAAATCAATCATGGTGCGATCGACTAACTCAACGGCAGTGGGCCCCAGTTTGACGATATGCTGGGCACTATCCATCGCCTTATAAAAACTAGCAAAGTTCACAATGCCAAGTACTTTATGTTTAGGCAAAGGGGATAGCTTGAGTTTGAGAGACTTAAAATAGGCTAGGGTGCCCTCACTACCCACCAAAAGGTGCGATAGGTTGACGCTGCCATCTTGCGTATAGGGCAGTTCACTTTGCGGGTGGAAGATATCGAGGTTGTAGCCTGCAACCCTTCTGAGCACTTTTGGAAAGTACGCTTCGATTTCTGGTTGCAGGGTATTGGCCAAGCCTTTGACAAAGTCACCCAACTGTTTGGCAATACCCGAGCTATTAGCATATTGATCAAATTCGGCAATTTGACCGTTAGCCAACCAAGCATTGATACCTAAAACGTTGTGCACCATATTGCCGTAAGCAATCGAGCGACTACCGCAAGAGTTGTTGCCTGCCATGCCCCCAATCGTAGCTTGGCCGCCAGTAGAGACATCGACTGGATACCAAAGGCCGTGTTGTTTAAGTGAATGATTAAGATGGTCAAGCACAATCCCTGGCTCAACTTCTACAGAGCCTTTATCAAGATCGAGATCAAGAATATTTCTGAAGTATTTGCTGTTATCAATGACTAGTGCAGCGCCAGTAGTCTGACCGCATTGACTAGTACCACCCCCGCGAGGCAATACTGGTACACCAAGCTCAGCAGCAATCTGGATTGCAGTCGCAATATCTTCTGCCGTCTTAGGCACTAATACAGCTACTGGCATCGCTTGGTAAATAGAGGCATCGGTAGCATAGCGACCACGACTAGCGCTATCGGTCATCACTTCACCAGAAGTTTCTTGGCGCAAGCGCTTTGCTAATTGGGCTTGATCGATCATCAGCTCTTTAAGATCTAAGGGTTTATTCATTTGCTAGCCTCTGCCACTTCTGAAGATGATGCTTCTGCTTTTAAGAGCTGCACAACGACATCCCGTTTATTCATGACGTGTTGCATCATGATCTTGCGCATTCTTTTGCTGTCACGTGCCTTCAGTGCCTCGAGCATTTCTTGATGTTCTTCCACTGCCTTTTCCCACTTCACACCATCTTGATTAGAGCGAAAGCGTAAGGCTTCAATCCGCGCATTCACTTGGGAGAAGAGTCTAGACAGTACAGGATTATTGGCCGCTTGATTAATTAGATGATGAATACGCAGATTGAGTTTGTAGTAACTAGATAAATCTCGACGTGCATACGATGCCAGCATTTCATATTGAAGGGCTTCTAATTCAGAGAGGGTAGCAGCACTAATATTGTTCGCCGCTAACTCACCTGAAAATCCTTCTAAATCTGCAATCACATCAAAGGTGTGAATGACATCTTCCAAACTTAGTTCCACGGCAATGGCACCACGATTAGCAATGAGCTCAACCAAGCCATCAGCCGCTAAACGACGAATAGCTTCCCGAATGGGCGTACGTGACACATTGAGGCTTTCGGCCAATTCACGTTCATTAAGCTTGCTACCAGGAGCAATCTTCCCCTCCACCAAAAGTGAGCGCAGTTTTTGGAAGGTTGACTCATGCAGATTCTGTGAATGCGCTGCTTCTATCGCCATGACTCTGGAATCCTAAATTTGTATACAAAAATATTATTCAGCCATCATAAAGCATAAATAACGTCTTTAAAGGCTTAAATAAGGCTTTATTTTGATATTAAACTAAAATAATTTGTATGCAAAATAGAAAAATATCAAAAATTGTCATACACTAGCGTCAGAAAAGCATTCCCAGAATATAGATCCTTATCAAAACCCATCACGAGACAAAGCATGCTCAAATTAGATAACCACGCATCAGGCCGCCATTTTTTACATATCCCCGGCCCTAGCCCATCTCCTTCTCGCGTATTACGCGCTATTAGCTATCAAACCATCGATCATCGTGGTCCTGAGTTTGGTCAATTTGGTCTGAAGGTATTGGATGGCATCAAGAAGATCTTTAAAACTGAGCAGCCTGTGATTATTTATTCCGCTTCGGGTACGGGTGCATGGGAAGGTGCATTGGTTAATGTTCTCAATCCTGGCGACAAGGTCTTGTTCTATGAGACTGGTCAGTTCGCGAATTTATGGCGTGCACTTGCAGAGCGACTGGGTTTGAATGTTGAAGTCGTTGGTAAGCCAGGACAAGATTCTTGGCGCTGGGGTATAGATGCTGCTGTGATTGAAGAGCGTTTGCGTAAAGACACTGCGCATGAAATTAAAGCGGTATGTGTAGTGCATAACGAAACTTCCACTGGCGTGACTTCGAATATCGCTGCTGTGCGCAAAGCTATTGACTCCTTAAAGCACCCAGCCTTGTTATTGGTCGATAGTGTCTCAGGCCTTGGCTCTGCGGACTATGAGCATGATCAGTGGGGCGCTGACGTCACCATTGCTGGCTCACAAAAAGGCTTGATGTTGCCGCCGGGTATTGGCTTTAATGCTTTATCTCCGAAAGCCATTGAGGTGAGTAAGCGCGGGACTTTCCCAAAATCCTATTGGGCTTGGGATGAAATTCTGGAGTCTAATAAAAATGGCTACTGGCCAACCACACCCAGCACTAATCTGATGTATGGATTACATGAAGCAATTGACATGATGATGGCTGAAGGATTGGATACGGTCTTTGCACGACATCAACGTTTAGCAGCCGCTTGTCGGGCAGCAGTCAATGCCTGGGGTCTAGAAATGCAGTGTCTGGATCAAGATGCCTATTCCCCAGTATTAACTTGTATTGCTACACCTGAAGGTATGGATGCTGACAAATTGCGCAAACATGCTTTGGAAAAATTCAATCTTTCTCTTGGCACTGGCCTAGGCAAAATTAAGGGCAAAGCATTCCGGATTGGTCATTTGGGTGACTGTAATGAGCTCAGTTTGATGGCTGCTTTGAGTGGCGTTGAGATGAGTTTAGGTTCAATGGGCTTTAAGCCTAAAGCCAGTGGGGTTGTGGCAGCCCAAGAATTTCTCAAATAATCATTATTAGGCGATGGATAGAGCGCAAATAGGTTGAAATGGGGTGAAGTAGCATTCAGTGGGGCCTATAGGCCTGAATCTAGCTGCAGCCTTTATAATTCAAGCACTTGTATAGATATTACTTTCATCACATAAAACATATTTGAGATAAGAGTATTCAAAAAAGGATTCAACATGTTGGCAACTAAAGCGTATTTAACCCAGGCTGCTGTACAAAAGATTTTGGATGCGGCCGATAAACATGCTGCAAAAAATCATTGGGCAGTCACGATTGCTGTTTGCGATGATGGTGGACATATCGTGGGTTTAATTCGTCGCGATGGTTGCGCTCCTCTATCAGCCTATATTGCGCAAGAAAAAGCGCGTACTGCTGCAATGGGTAAACGTGAGACTCGGGTTTATGAAGAAATTATTAATAATGGTCGTCATGCTTTTCTATCAGCCCCACATGTATCGGGTATGTTAGAAGGTGGCGTCAATATCGAAGTAGATGGGCATACCATCGGCGCAGTCGGCGTTTCCGGCGTTAAATCTGCGGAAGATGCTGAGACCGCTAAGGCCGGCATTGCCGCCATCTTGTAAGTTACCTTGACAAATACTGCTACTGAAATAGATTCACCTACAGGGGTTAGTGACTCAGTCGTTCTTGGCGACGCACCTAGCGCCACCCCTCCAGCAACCATTACTTTTGCTGATTTTGGTTTAGACCCGCTGATTCAAAAAGCGGTCGCCGAACAAGGCTACAACACTCCTACACCGATTCAAGCGCAATCGATTCCGCATGTCTTAGCGGGAAGTGATTTGATGGGCGCGGCACAAACCGGTACTGGTAAAACAGCCGCATTTGTATTGCCGATCATTCAAAAGATTTTGCGTCACGCGAGTAATAGTGCTTCACCAGCGCGACATCCAATTCGTGCGCTGGTCTTAACGCCCACTAGGGAATTGGCCGTTCAGGTAGCTGAGAACGCCGCCAACTATTCAAAACATACCGATTTGCGCGCTGCCGTAGTCTATGGTGGTGTCGATATGAAAGAGCAAGTAGCGATACTGCGAAATGGTATTGAGATTTTGATTGCAACACCTGGGCGTTTACTGGATCACATTGGCTCTAAGGTAGCCAACCTTTCCCAAGTAGAAATTCTGGTTCTCGATGAAGCTGATCGCATGTTGGATATGGGCTTCTTGCCTGATTTACAGCGCATTATTAATTTGATTCCAGCGCAAAGACAGACTCTATTGTTCTCGGCTACGTTTTCACCCGAGATTAAGAAATTGGCACAGAGCTATTTGCGCACCCCAGTTACGGTTGAGGTAGCCCGTCAAAATGCAGCTGCTGATACCGTCAAGCAAGTAGTTCATATGGTGTCATCAAGCGATAAGCAGCGCGCTATTGTGAAGGTATTAGAAAACCGCACGCGTCAAGGCCTCTCCCGTCAGTGCATCATCTTTACCAACAGCCGTTTAGGTTGTGCTAAGTTGGCACGGGCCCTAGAGCGTGACGGTATCAAGGCGGGTGCGATCCATGGTGATAAGAGTCAGGGAGAACGTACACTCACTTTAGATGCGTTTAAGTCTGGTGTGATTGAAGTTTTGGTGGCAACAGATGTGGCTGCACGTGGCTTGGATATTCCAGATATGCCTTGCGTCATTAATCATGAACTTCCTTATAACGCTGAAGACTTCATTCACCGTATCGGTCGTACTGGTCGTGCTGGTAGCACAGGCGATGCAATTGCTTTGGTGGATGCTAGCGAAAAACGCTTGCTTGATGACATTGAAAAATTGATGAAGCGTAAGCTCGATATCAAGCCTTTGCCTGAGGGCATGGCTGCGCCAAGTAGGGCGCCCTCTAGCAGTTCTTCATCCAGCAGTTCTAAACATAGCAGTGCTGCACCAGCAAAAATGTCAGACCCATTTTTCTATAAACCTTATGAGCCAACTGCAACTGTGCAATCTTCAGAGAGCGCAAAACCAGAAGTCAAGAAGGTGGGCATTACTCCTGCAAAGCCAGCAGTAGGTGCTTTGTTAGGTGGTTTTAAGAAGAAGTAATTAACTCCACGCACGGGTGGCTGCTAAGAGCCACTCTGCAATGGTGATGCTTTCACCATCTGGTAATCCACTCAAGCCCAAATGTCTTGTAGCCTTTCGTAATTCTGTGAGGGAATGACGTTCATCTTGAGTGTTGATTTGCGTGGCTAAGGTTTGTTTGCTCAGTTTCTCGCCATGCTCATCTAACACTAAGGGTAGATGTTTGTAGTGCGGCGTTTTGTAGCCCAGTACAGTTTGTAAATAGATTTGTCTAGCAGTGTTGCTCAGCAAATCTTCTCCACGGACAATATGAGTGATGCCTTGATCTGCATCATCCACCACTACAGCGAGTTGATAAGTAAATAAGCCATCACCTCTTCTTAAAACAAAATCACCCACTTGGGTATTGAGATCTTGGCTTTGAGATCCAAGTGCCAAATCCTCAAAATCAATCTGGCAATTTTTTGGCAGGGCAATTCGCCAGGCAACCTTGCTGTCGGTGATAACACCGTTTGCATTGCCCTCCAAAAGGATAGGCCTACAGGTGCCGGGATAGACTATCTCTTGATGACGGGGTGTTTGGATTCCCAGGGCTGCCAGATGATTTGTAATGGTTTGCCTTGAGCAGGTACAGGGATAGAGTTGCCCCTGCTGATTTAGGCGCTCTAAAGCTTTTTGGTAAAGAGTTTGGCGTGCAGACTGATAGCTGACTTCCCCATCCCAAAAAAGGCCACAGGCGAGTAATTGGGACTGGATTTGCTGATCGGCCCCAGGGATGCACCGTGGGGTATCCAAATCTTCGATTCTGAGCAGCCATTTACCCCCATTTTTACGGGCATCTAGCCAGCTTCCAAGGGCAGCTGCCAGCGATCCCGCATGGAGTGGTCCGGTGGGCGAGGGGGCAAATCGCCCGCAATAGCCGTCGGCTGGGGGTGAAGGGTTTTTGAGCTTGGACACAGCTAAAATCATCTCATGGCTTTACCCCGTTTTGTTCATCTTCGCATTCATTCCGAGTTTTCAATTACGGATGGAGTCGTGCGCATTGACGATGCGGTAGCAGCAGCTGCTAAAGACGAGATGGGGGCTTTGGCCCTGACCGATTTAAGTAATTTATTTGGCCTTGTCCGGTTTTACACCGCTGCTCGCGCTGGCGGTATTAAGCCAATTACTGGAGCAGATGTGTGGGTAAGCAATCCCCAAGATCCCGATCAGCCGTATCGACTCTTGTTGCTAGTGCAGAACCATTCTGGCTACCTCAATCTTTGTGAGTTACTTAGTAGAGCCTCATTAGAAAATCAATCGCGTGGTCGTGCTGAAGTGGATTCAGCATGGTTTAGTGAACCCGCTGCAAAAGCGGAAGATAAAAAAGCCAAGAGAACACTTTCTCATGGATTGATTGCACTTTCAGGTGCGCGGATGGGCGAGATTGGAGTGGCCTTATTAGCAGGCCAAGAAGATCAAGCCAGGATGACCGCAAGACGATACGAAAAACTTTTCCCGAAATCGTTCTATCTTGAAGTACAACGCGGCGGTCACCCGCAAGATGAAAAGCAGCTTCAGCTAGCCTGTCATTTAGCGGGTGAATTGGATTTACCGGTGGTGGCAACCCATCCGGTGCAGTTTATGCAAAAGACTGACTTTACAGCGCATGAAGCACGAGTGTGTATTGCTGAAGGGGAATTACTCGGTAACCCTCGTCGCCAAAAGAAATTTAATGAAGAACAGTATTTTTTGACGCAAGCAGAAATGGAAAAGCGTTTTGCAGATTTGCCCACTGCTTTAGCTAACTCTGTTGAGATTGCAAAACGTTGCAACTTATCTTTGGTGCTCGGACAGCCACGCTTACCGGATTTTCCAACGCCACCTGGCATCACTTTAGATGAGTATTTACTTGCTCAATCTGAGCTGGGTCTTGAGCGTCGCATGGAGCGCAACTTTCCAGATGCGGAAGAGCGTTCTAAAGAGATGCCACGTTATCACGAGCGCTTAGTGTTTGAAGTGAAGACCATTTCCCAAATGGGCTTTCCAGGTTACTTTTTGATCGTTGCAGACTTCATTAACTGGGCCAAAAATAATGGGGTACCAGTGGGCCCAGGACGGGGATCGGGAGCGGGCTCTTTAGTAGCCTATTCACTAGGGATTACTGATCTAGATCCTTTGCGCTACAACTTACTCTTTGAGCGCTTCTTAAATCCGGAGCGGGTCTCGATGCCTGACTTCGATATCGACTTTTGTCAGCATGGTCGAGACCGAGTGATTCAGTATGTAAAAGATAAGTACGGCAAGGATGCGGTTAGTCAAATTGCTACCTTCGGTACGATGGCTGCTAGAGCGGCAATTCGGGATGTCGGCCGCGTTTTAGAGCAGGGCTATAACTTCGTTGATGGGATTGCAAAGCTTGTTCCCAATAAGCCTGGCCAATACATGACCATCGAAATCGCAAAGAAAGAAGAGAAGCAATTAGCTGAACGTGAAAAGAATGAAGATGAAGTGCGTCAACTCCTCTCTTTAGCTCAGCAACTAGAAGGTATGACCCGCAACGTTGGTATGCATGCTGGTGGCGTATTAATTGCTCCAGGACGTCTGACAGATTTTTGTCCGCTTTACACGCAAGAGAGTAAAGACCAAGACAGCAGCTCTGTGATTAGCCAATTTGATAAAGATGATGTTGAGGCAATTGGTTTAGTCAAGTTCGACTTCTTAGGTTTAACCACGCTTACCATCCTGGCTGCAGCCGAGCGCTGGATTAAAGCGCTTCATCTTGAGCGCAAAGACTGGAGCATTAGCGATATTGAGCTCGATGATGAAAAAGCTTTTGATGTCCTCAAGAGAGCCAATACCGTTGCCGTGTTCCAGCTTGAAAGTCGGGGTATGCAAGGCATGCTACGGGAGGCGAAACCTGACCGCTTTGAAGACATTATTGCCTTAGTCGCTCTGTATCGCCCTGGTCCAATGGATTTGATTCCAGACTTTATTGAACGTAAGCATGGCCGTCAAAAAGTAGAGTACCCAGACCCCCGCATTGAGCCAGTGCTACGCGAGACCTACGGCATCATGGTCTATCAAGAGCAGGTTATGCAGATGGCGCAGATGATTGGTGGTTACTCACTGGGCGGTGCAGATATGTTGCGTCGTGCAATGGGCAAGAAAAAGCCAGAAGAGATGGCTCAGCATCGCAAAATCTTTAGCGATGGGGCTAAAGCGGGCGGCATTTCTGAATTCAAAGCCAATGAGATCTATGACCTCATGGAGCGCTTTGCGGGTTATGGATTTAATAAATCCCATGCGGCAGCCTATGCACTCCTGGCGTACCAAACAGCTTGGTTAAAGGCTTACTACCCAGCTGAATTTATGGCAGCTAACTTATCGCTCGCAATGGATGACACCGATAAGGTGAAGATTCTGTATGACGATTGCTTAGCGAATCAGATTCGGGTGTTCTCGCCGGATATTAATACCGGTGTTTATGAGTTCACCCCATTGCGTGCACCTGACGCAGCCCCCGATGCGCAGATTAGTCATATTCGTTATGGCTTAGGTGCAGTCAGAGGAACTGGGGAAGCAGCGATTGAAGCTATTGTAAAAGCACGTGAATCGGGCGGCCCTTTTAAAGATCTATTTGATTTCTGTGCTCGCGTGGATCGTAGGCAAGTTAATCGTCGCGCCATTGAGGCACTCATCCGCTCAGGCGCGTTTGATAGTTTGTATCGAGGCTCGGTACCTGCTGGCGGTAACCTCTATGACATCCGCTCCACCTTATTGGCTTCTTTAGCGAGAGCTATTGAAGCTGCAGAGCAAGCCGAAGCATCGATTCATCAAGTGAGTTTATTTGAGGCTGCAGGTGAAGATGATCAACATCAACCCGAGTTAGTACGCGAGCCTATCTGGTCTGAGAAAAAACGTCTCCAAGAAGAAAAAACTGCCCTTGGACTGTGTTTAACAGGCCATATGTTTGATGCTTATCGTGAAGAGACATCACACTTTATTCGCCAATCATTGGCTAAGATTACTGAAGGTAAAGACCAACTCATTGCCGGAATTGTGACTTCTGCACGCATGCTGACAGGTCAACGCGGTCGGATGATGATAGCCACTATTGATGATGGTTCGGCGGCCTTGGAAGTCACTTTATATAGCGAAGTCTATGAGCCAAATCGTTCCTGGCTAAAAGAGGATGAGTTATTGGTTGCTAAGGTTAATGTCACACCTGATAAGTTTTCTGGAGGCATGCGAATTGTTTCTGAGGCGGTGATGGATATTACTGGAGCAAGAATGCGTTTTGCGCGCAATGTTCACGTCTGTCTTGATGCAGCAGTCGATATCAGAATGCTGCGGAGCCAAATTGGACCCTACCTCATGGCGAACCGTAAGCGCGATCCTAAATTTGGCACGCAGGCACCAAGTGTTAATGCGAATGACGGTGTTAAGGGTTTAATGTTGACTGCAGCGGTGACTACCAGTGGCGGTGCTTGCCTTATGCAGTTCCCTGAAGAAATGCGGATTTATCCGGATGATGCTTGCTTGCATAGTCTTAATCAGTTGCTAACATCAAAACAAAAAGATCCTGTCCAGGTTCAATACCAGTAATCGTTATTTAGTTTTTACTGTTGACCTAAAATTTTTTCTATCACCTCAATCACCTGAGTAGGCTCCAGTAAATCTAAGCATTCACTATTACTATCCGCTCGATCTAAGCAGCCAGCTTTACGGCAGGGCACACACTCTCCAGGACCTTGCAAGATCGTGACATTGCCAACGGTTTGAGAGCGGGCACGCAATTGGTAGGGTTGTTCACCAATAAATCCATTAGGCCAGGGCCCAAAATTGGTAGGCGGTGTAGCGCCAAACAAAGCAATGGTTGGGGTATTGCAGGCTGCTGCCAAATGGGTAATAGAAGTATCGACCCCAATATATAGGCTGGCGCCGCGCAATAAAGATCCTGCTTGAGGAATCGATAAATTACCTGCGGTATCGATCACCTGTTTGCGAATACCCGTTTCTAGTAAAGACAGAATGTCATGGTTAAGCTGCAGGTCTTGCTTTGCTGGCGAAGCACTGAGCACTACCTGGCAACCTCGTTTAACTAAATATGTAATAAGGTGTTGCCAATAGGTAAGGGGCCAGCGCTTATAAGCAGTCAAGGGTCCTGGATGAATCACGACATACGGTTGAGTTAACTCGCTAGCAATGATTGGCGTGAGAGGCTCGCCAATCGGTGGGGTGACATCAATGGGTTTGGCAAATAATTCAGTGGGGTTTCTGAAAAAGACTTCGAGTAAGCGCATCTTTTCAGTAATGACATGTTGTGCAAAATAATCTACATCAATCGTATGCATGCAAATCCATTTCTTCCAGGAATTTTGCTGCTTAGCCTTACTTTGCTTGCCTTGGGGGTGCCCACCCAAAATACCGACTCTGCGAAATGCTGCCACTAGGCCATACAAGTAAGCACGATCGCTTGGTTGGGTCACAAAGGCGAGGTCATAGCGCTGAAATAAGCGATTAAATAGTGAAA
>CANFLU010000052.1 GCA_947447975.1 Comamonadaceae bacterium
CATGATGCCCGATCCGATCACAGCGCACAAAAGCGCTGCGGTACCTACAAGCTCAGCAAAATATTTACGTAAGTTGGTCACTTTTTAGCCAATTCACGCGCCGTGTTTTCCAGAGCCATTTTGCTAAGACTAGCCAAGGGCAAACTGGTCAACAGATCCAGACGCCTTTTTATTTGAATCAGAGTTTGTTTGAACGCTTCCAATTTCACCTCGTCGCTGCCGACGGCTTCTGAGGGATCCGGGTAGCCCCAGTGGGCCGTGGCCGGTTGTCCTGGCCAATAGGGGCAGACCTCCCCTGCCGCGTTGTCACAGACCGTAATCACCAAATCCATGTGGGGGGCATCCGGCAAAGCAAAAATGTCCCAGCTCTTGCTACTTAAACCCTCTGTAGAAATGCCAGCCTTTTCCAATGTCTGCAAGGCCATCGGGTTTGGTATTTGATTGTCTCGGGGGCTGCTGCCTGCCGAATAGGCTTTGAATTTGCCCTTGCTCATGTGATTGAGTGTGGCCTCTGCCAGGATGCTTCTGGCAGAGTTGTGCGTGCAAAGAAATAGCACGTTCAAGGGATTTGGATCGGTCACGGCGAATACCTCCACGTTTAAGTAGTTTGACAATCCGTCTGAGGGACGACTTCGCAGGCCTGCCCTTGGCAACAATTTTCGGAAAGATAGGCCAAAACAGCGTTCATGCGGTCGTATTGCGCCCTGTAAATCAAATTGCGTCCGCTGCGTTCCTGAGAAATCAGATCCGCATGCATGAGTCCCTTAAGGTGAAAGGAAAGCGTATTGGCAGGCATGCCCATCATCTCGGCCAACCGTGCCGGGGTCAGTCCTTCATTGCCCCTGACAACGAGGGCTCTAAAAATTCGAAGGCGGCTGGCCTGGGCCAGTGCAGCTAGGGCATTGATAACATATTGGCTTTCCATAGTTCTATGATAATAGAAATATATGACTGAATGGTGTCAAGCTGTAGCTGGGCACAGGTGGGTCCAGTGACGGTCGAAGCAAATGATGCGGAGAGTCCAATACCAATGCCGAATTCTCCAGGGTGCATTCCGATCCCCAAATCAGCAGGCAAGTATGGTGGCCCTACAGCGATGGAAACTTGCCATGGCAAGGAGCGAAATAGGCTGCCGGGCATAAATTCGAATTTTTTGATCAGACCTCAGGTAGCAAACATGCAACTACATTTGATTGGCACTCTATGCGCAACAACTTACTTTCGCAACGCAGAGAAGATACCGTTTCCGGCTATCGAATTGCGCTAATCATTGCAACTATTTTCGTATCCCCACTTGCTATGGCTATTGAAGAACCCAGCTTTAAAGTGATTACCAAGTCCGGCACATTTGAGCTGCGGCAATACGCCCCTATGTTGGTCGCTGAGACGATGGTTGACGGCGACATGGACGATGCCGGAACCACAGGCTTCAGGAGAATTGCCGACTACATCTTCGGCAATAACCAGGTGCAGACAGGCGCAAGCTCTGCCAAAATCGCGATGACTGCACCGGTCACCATGGAGCCGCAATCGCAAAAAATTGCAATGACGGCGCCGGTCGCGCTTATGCCTGCTGAGACCATGGGAGGGTCCAAGCAATGGCGGGTTCATTTCGTTATGCCTTCGCAGTACAGCATGAGCACCATTCCCAAACCGAAAAACCCGGATGTAAAACTGCGGGAGATTCCCGGGAAGCTTTTTGCGGTCAGCAGCTTTACCGGCTTTAACACCCAAACACGCGTTCAAGCCAAGACAGATGAGCTCAACGCCTGGATTGGGCAGAAGAATTTGAAAGTGCTAAGTCAAGCGCAACTCGCTCGCTACGATCCGCCATGGACGCTGCCCATGTTCAGGCGCAATGAAGTGATGATTGAAGTCGAGGACACCAAAGAGCAAGGCAAGTGAAGTTTCACTAGTTTGGGTCCATTTGAAAATCGAAAAACCAAAAAAAAACCCAGGACTAAGCCGGGGCAAACTGAACGTTAGCAAACGTCGCTTGCTGATGTAAATTCATAACCACCACCACACGCCGCCCTTCGGTAGCGGGAACTTCGTGGGTCAAAATGCCAGGAAACATAACCAGCATATTGGGTTTGGGTTGAACCGGGTATTTACCGGAAAAAATAATGGGGGCGCTGTCCTCGTGTGCTTCCAGATAAATGGCGCAGGCAAAGTCGGATGGGAAATGGTTGTGTGGCTTGGTATAGCTCGATTTTTCATAAATGATTCCCCAGCATTCGCTAATGAGCATTTCGGGCATAGGCTTCTCAGATGCGGCATTGAGCAAGCTACCTGCCTCTTTGCCTACTTGTAAGACTACTTCGATAAGTGGGGCAAATTTCGGTGTCAATAAATGACTTCGCCACGGTGTCATGTACTCGGCTTTCACATTTGACAGCGGTGACTCTGGGTGCGTGATGCGCAATTCATCAATACCCTCGCGCGCCAGGCGAAGTGGCTGCTGCAAGGGACTGAGGTCACAAACGAAAATCGGTAAATCAGCATTTGCTGACAATTGGCTTAATGCAATCATATAAGTCTTTATCGCACTATCTCAGCCGGCACCATTGGAAGTACCAGTGCCAGCTAAGCGGCTGGGGTCCACTGCGATTTCTCACACCTAGCTTAGTGCTACTTTTGAATCCGTACTTTGATACACATCAAGAAGTGCCTAGCGACGGCCCAGCTTGCACCGCACCTAAAACAAAGGAATTTGCCGGGCCTGCAGCAAATAGTCGGCGACAAATTGCGCCAACAACACGTGGTGCCGATTGGCATGCCATTGAGGCTGCATGTACTTCTTGGTGTACCAATGCGCCTGGCTTTCTAGATGGCAACCCACCAAGCCTACCGCACCTTGCACCACGGCCATGGGATCGCCATTGGCATAGGTGGCTACGGTTTCAAACTGACCGTTTACGAAGGTGGGCCCATCATAAAAATACATCCGATGTACTTGCCCGCGCCAATGGACCGGGGCCGTGGTGCCATAAGAAGCCCGTATGTCGGCCCGGGGGCGCTTGATGTATTGCACGCATCGGGTGCTCTTGAGTAAATCGAAGTAATACGCATCAGCCCAATAGGCGCCCATGCAAATCCCCAGGTATTTGCCGCCGCGCTGCATAAAGGCACGGACATCGGACAAATTAGGTTTGAGAAGGCTGCGAAATAAGGTGGCCTCGCCATCGCCACCGGGAAACGCCACGAGATCGACATCGTCAAAAAAACCCTCATGCACTTTTTGCCGTGTAAACAACTTAATGCGGGCCAAGGGGGATAGGGCAGCGATCACCCCGTTGACCGAATCGATCGAGCAGGTGGGATGGTGGATGAAAAGGGCAATAGTTTTCTGCATGCCGGGCGGCGCTCCAAGCCCGCATTTTGCTACCAGGCGGGTACGACCATCGCCGCATAAGCTGCACGGCGGCTGAGCCGGACCCCTAAGTGGGGCGCACTGGCGCCAGCAATGGGGAGGCGGCGTATCACTGTCCGTACATCACATTGATCCGTGCCACGTACTTTGAGACCGCGCCAGACACCTGCCTGCCCTCGTGTAGTACCGAGCCCGGTCCGAAACCGTGGCGGAAAAACAAGGCCGAACCTTTGACAGGGGACACGTCCACATATGCCCCGTCGGGCCTAAAAAGCCGAGTATCGCCGCCTTGCACTCCGTCGCGCGCTCCATTGAGGTAGAGCAGCATCGTGAGGCAAGAGCGCAGGCTGTCCGGCCACTGCAGCATCTGGTCACGGCGCGGGCTCAGGCCGTATCCCGGCCAGTCACCATCGGTATGGCGGTTGAACACATCCTGGGCGTCGTAGCGGTACATATTGACGCGTTGGCTCAAGTGCCCGAATAAGGGAATGCCATCGATGTCACCTGGCAAGAGCGGTGCGATGCGCCTGGCCAGGGACTCCATAAAGCCAAGATCGGCCAGCCAATGCACGGACTTGTTCATGCGCATACCCGGCGGCGTCACGATGCCGGGCGCTGCATCCCGGTAGCCCAAGCGCTCAGTGGCTACCACCATGGCGTCGGCCTCGTCGGGGCTGAGCACCTGGTCGATCACAAAAGCCAACAATCCGCCTAGCGCAATGTCGCGCCGGACCGGCTGTAGATCCGGCTGCGATTGCAAGCGCAAAGCCACAGGCTCTTGGGAAAATGCGTACACCGGCGTCATAGGCACCACCCCGCCCATAGGCAAGGACCCCGGCAAATAGGCGACCGCGTGGTGCGCCGGCCATAGAGCAGTTTCGGGAGCTACCGTGTTCACCATGTGCCGATATTTGGCATAGAAACCCAAGGATCTCGAGGCGCGAGCGGTGCGCCGCGCTGCAGCAGCTCCACGGAAATTTGATCGGGTGAGCGCACAAAGGCCATATAGCCATCGCGCGGCGGCCGCACGATAGGCACGCCATGGGCTAACAGGCGTTCGCACGTGGCGTAGATATCATCTACCGCGTAGGCCAGATGCCCGAAGTTACGGCCTGTGCCATAGTCCTCTGGGTCCCAGTTGTAGGTCAATTCCACCTGGGCCTGCGCATTACCAGGTGCCGCCAAAAAGGCCAGGGTAAAACGGCCATGCGGCACCTCCTGCATGCGCAATACCTCCAGGCCCAGCGCGTCGCAGTAAAAACGCAAAGACGCTTGCAGGTCGCTGACCCGCACCATGGTGTGTAAATACTGCATAGGCCCGCTTATTTGGCGCTCAGCACCCAAGTAGCCAGCTTCTTAAGATCAGCATCCGAAATTTTCGAGTGTGGTGGCATGGGCAGTTCCCCCCATTTGCCGACACTTCCATTACGTATGCTCTCCATCACACGTGCTTGTGCATCGACCTGTCCTGCATATTTTGCCGCCACTTCTTTGTAAGCAGGGCCGACCAACTTCGTGGCCACCGCATGGCATCCCAGGCAATTATTCTTTTGTGCCAAGGCTTCATTGGCCTGAGCGGATTGCCCTAGGGTAAGCATTGCCGCCAATGCGGCTATTGACAGTGCGGACGACTGAATTGGCGTATAAGGAGTGGCCATGGTTTTAGCGCCCCAAATTCTTGAGGCGGCCAGGCTCAACGATCTCGATCCAATAACCGTCGGGGTCTTTGATGAAGGCCACGTCTTTCATCTTGCCTTGGTCGGGGCGCTTGACAAACGGAACCTGATGCTGGTCGAACCAGGCAACAGCCGCATCCAAGTCCGGTACGGAAAAGCAGATGTGGCCAAAGCCTTGCGGCTGGGCATTTCCGTCGTGGTACCTGAAATTCGCGTCGGTTTCGGTGCCCCAGTTATGGGTCAATTCCAATATTCCACGCTGTGCAAAAGTCCAGGCAGTGCGCTCGCCCTCTTCTTGCGGTACGCTTTCTCCATCGACTGCGCGGTGCAGAAAATACAGCGAAAACTTCAACTCTGCAAAGTCCAGCTTGCGCAGCAGGCGCATGCCCATCACGCCGGTATAAAAAGCCAAGGCCACTTGCGGGTCTTTCACGCGCAGCATCGAGTGGTTAAACACAAAACCACGGGTTTGCTCGGGAACCTGCTCGCTCACGCCAGGCAGGATGTCAGTAGTAAACGACATTGTTAAATTTTCTTTCGAAGAATGGGTGCTAGCTAGGGAAGACCCCGCCGATGTCGTCCTGGGCATCGGCGGGATTGCGATGGGAAACTGGATCAGCTGCCCACCGCTACCCTCGGCTTTGGGGCGGTTTCAAGCGCATGCCTTGCGCGCGCCAAAGGCGCCACAGAAGCCATGGCATCAGCGCTTGCGTGCTCGCGTTCCAAATTGATCACACAACGGCGCAAATAGCGCATGCTGGTGACCCGCAAAAATGAAGCAAAGTTGGGCACTTCACCACGATGGGCCAGGATCTCGTCATGGAATTGCGAAATCAAGGCATTGGTGGTACAGCCCTCCTCTTCGGCCATTTCCGCCAGAATATCCCACACCATGTTTTCCAAGCGCAGGCTGGTCAGCACATTGCGGATTCGCACGGTGCGCGAGCGCTGTTCATACTGGATAGGGTCTGCTTTGACGAAATATTCACACATGGACGGCTCCCACTGTTGCGCTGGGCATTTTAAATAGCCCGCTCTGTCATTTGCTTGGCGATGTAATCGGCCTGGCGGATGGCCAGCGTCACGATTGTCAGCGTGGGGTTTTCCGCGCCACCGGTGGTGAACTGGCTACCGTCACTGATGAACAGATTAGGGATATCGTGTGTCTGACCAAAGGCATTCACCACGCCGTCTTGCGCCCGCGCGCTCATACGGCAGGTGCCCAGGTTGTGGGTGGACGGATAGGGAGGCGTACGGAAGGTCTTGATCGCGCCGGCCGCCTGGTACACCCGCTCACCTTGGGTGAACGCATGGTTACGCATGGCAACGTCGTTGTCATGGTCATCAAAATGCACATTGGGGATGTAATTGCCCCATTGGTCTTTGACGCTGGTGTTCAAGGTAACGCGGTTGGTCTCGCGCGGCATGTCTTCACCGACCAGCCACATACCGGCCAGATTGGTGTAATGGTCCATCCACCAAGCGAAATCCGCACCCCAGCCGCCCGGGTTGAGGAAGGCCGCCATAAAGGGTACGCCCAAGCTCAGGGTTTCCATCTCGTAGCCGCCGACAAAGCCACGCTTGGGATTGTGCGCCGCTTCGTCCCGAATGATGCCGGCCATGGTGGTACCGCGGTACATATGCACCGGGTTCTTGAACGCGGCATAGACCGAGCCCGTCATGTGGCGCATGTAGTTGCGCCCCACCTGGCCGGAGGAGTTGGCCAGGCCGTCTTTGAACATAGAGGATGCGGACAATAGCAAGAGGCGTGGGGTTTCGATCGAGTTACCCGCGACGCAAATAATGCGCGCCTTCTGGCGTTGCTCTTTGCCGTCCTTGTCGAAATACACAACGCCGGTGACCTTGCCCGCCGCGTTGTGCTCAATGCGCGTGACATGGGATTGCGGGCGGATTTCAAAATTCCCCGTCGCTTCGGCTTTGGGGATTTCGGTGTACAGCGTCGACCACTTGGCGCCGCTCTTGCAGCCCTGAAAGCAAAAGCCCAATTGCATGCAACGGCCACGGCCATCGCGCGGTTGGCTATTGATCGCCATATTGCCGGTATGCACTTCTTTGTAACCCAGCTTGGAAGCCCCGGCATGCATCACTTTGAAATTGTTGTTGCCAGGCAGGCCAGGTATACCGTTGGTGCGGGTCACACCCATTTTGTACTCGGCCTTGGCGTAGTAGGGTTCTAGGTCTTTGAGGGTAATCGGCCAATCCAGCAAGTTGGCGCCTGTGAGCTCACCGTAGGCGGTTTTGACACGGAATTCATGCTCTTGGAAACGCAGAGATGCGCCGGCCCAGTGCGTGGTCGTGCCACCCACGGTTTTGCAAATCCATGCTGGCAGACCGGCAAAGTCTTTGGCCACCCGCCAGGAGCCCGAGGTGGTGCGCGCATCGAGCCACGCCAGTTGTACAAAAGACTTCCATTCATCATTGATGAAAGTGGCACTCGATTGCAAAGCCCCGGCTTCCAAGACCACCACTTTGATACCTTTTTGACACAACTCATTGGCCAGCGTACCGCCACCGGCCCCCGAGCCAATCACTACGACTACCGAGTCGTCCGAAAAATCAAATTTAGCCATGTTCTATTCTCCAAAATCGGGTTGAGGGGCTTAGCCCATGTAGGGCGGGGGGCTGGCTTCTTTGGAAGGCTCGGGCAACCACTTCAGGTCCTGAAAACCACGGGTGATATAGCCACCTTTTTCCCAGGCCGAGCCGGGGTAGCCGAATACCGCATAGGCCATATCGTTGTCGTAAAGCGAGGTGATGCACTGGCCGCGCACGGTGCCGAAAAACGCCGTACCCTCCATGCCACGGACAATCTCGTCGCGCTTGGCGGCGCTGGCTTTTGCGAAGTTGCCGCCCGCCGAACTGTTCAGCCAGGCAATGCCGTCTTGCAGCATCTTGGCGCTGGCCGCATCGCCTGCGGCTTTGGCATCCAGGTCTTTGGCCAGCAAGGCATACACGGCATCGGGCAAACGCTTGTGCGGGTACAGCACGCGGCCCATAGCCATCAAGGTTTGGCCTTCAGCGGTGGATAGTTTTTTGAGCTCCAGGGCCCAGGCGTTGGAAGGCGCCAAGCCGGCCAGCAAGGAGCCACTGACCAAGGTGCCGAACAAGAGGCCAGAGCCTTTCAAAAATTCGCGCCGCGCCAGCGGCACATTTACTTTGCGGACTTCTCCGCTTTCTTCGTCGCAGCCTGCGACCTCGGGGCTCGCCTGAGCAATGGAAATAACACGCATAGTGGTCTCCGGTGGGTTAGGTGCATACGCACGGTGGTTTGGTTCGCCCGGAAAGTATCTGTTCGAATCTCCCACTGCGGGTGATATCAGGCTACCTACAGGGGAAACCCTAGGCCCTTGACCGGATTTCAAAAGGCCTTAGAAAATTTTTTCATGAGGGCGCAGATGCAATAGTTGGCCCGCCAAGGCGCAAGCAAAAACCAGCACATGGAAATGCAGCTTAGGCGTCATATTTCACATGCCTATGTCACGCAATATTCATGGAATTCACCTAGATTCGCAATCAAATCCAAACAATTAGAAAATTCCATTGAATTATTTTTCAGCCTTCGCTAACAGCACCCCTGGGCATGTGCGGGCTAAGCGATTCACCCGTAGTGCCATCGCAGTCCTGGCGATAGGGCTGGGCGCCTGCTCCCCGACTGCCCTGATCAAGAAAAGCCTTGGCGACGAATTGGCCAAGCAAGGCCAATCACAGGAGGATGACCCGGGCCTGGCGCGCGAGGCCAGCGCGTTTTACTTGAAGCTGTCGGAATCGCTATTGAAAGACACCCCCGACAACCTCAAGCTGGCGGAAGCCGTCGGTGCTGGATTGAGCCAGTACAGCTTTGCATATGTTGCGTTTGAGGCAGAACGTCTTGCAGCCACGGATGCGCAGGTGGCCTATCGCATCAATGAGCGCGCAAAGCGCCTCTATTTACGCGCCCACCAACACGCTATGCGGGCTTTGGAGCTTTCAACGCCGGGCTTTCGGGCCAAACTTGCGCATCCCGATGCCAAGCAATGGCCACTGTTATCCCAAGACCAAGTCGGCCTGGCGTATTGGGCCGCTGCGTCGTGGGGCGGCTATATATCGCTGTCCAAGGACTCCCCCGACGCCGTTGCCGACTTTCCCCTCGCCTACCGGCTGGCAACCATTGCCTGGAAGGCTAATGCTAACTACGGCAACGGTGGGCTGTCCAGTTTGATGGGAAGCTTTGAGTCCGCGCAACCAGGCGGCTCCTTGGTGAAAGCTGCCCACTATTTCGACGCCGCCATCACGATCAGCCAGGGGAAAAACGCAGGGCCCTACATCGCCAAAGCGGAGGGCATCGCCTTGGCGCAAGGGCAGCGCGAAGCCTTTGAAATGTTGCTGAAAAAAGCCATCGAGACCAGCGACCAACACCCCGACCTGAGCAACGACATCATGCGCCAACGGGCGCTGTGGTTGCTCCGTAGCGCCGACGACCTATTTTGAAATAACCCCAAATGAAAACCTTGACGACACCTTCTAGGCTACTGACTGCTTGGGTTTTACTCGCGCTCGGATTGCTCAGCAGTCCGTACTGCATGGCTGCAGACAAGCAGCTTCGCATCGGTTCTCTGGTGCCCAAAAATTCGCTTTACCACCGCCAACTGATGGACATCGGCGAAGCCTGGCGCGCGGCGCAGCCAGAGAACAGCAAATACGTCGTTTATCCAGACGGAAGCCAGGGCGGCGAAGCGGAAATGGCGCGGCGCATGCGCATCGGACAACTGCAAGGCGCTTTGCTTTCCGTGGTCGGCTTACAAGAAATCGAGCCCTCAATTACGGCCCTGCAAGCCATCCCCATGCTATTTCGCTCTTGGGAGGAAGTGGACTATGTTCGGGAAAAAATGCGGCCATCGATGGAGAAGAAATTTTTAGACAAAGGCTTTGTCGTACTGGCCTGGGGCGATGCAGGTTGGGTGCGCTTCTTTTCAAAAGATGCAGCGCTTAGACCTGATGACTACAAGAAGATGAAATTTTTCGCCTGGGGCGCAGAGCCAGACCAGCAGGCCATTATGAAAAGCCTGGGCTACACGCCGGTGCCTTTGGAAACCTCGGACATTCTTCCCGCTATCCAAACCGGGATGATCAATGTGGTGCCCTCCACGCCCTACTTCGCCTTGGCCACGCAGATTTACACCTCTGCACCCCATATGCTGGAAATCAACTGGGCGCCGATTGTGGGCGCCTTGGTGCTGACCAAAAAGAGTTGGGACGATATGAGCCCTGCCACGCAAGCGGCCATGCGTACCGCCAGCGAGAAAGCGGGCGTTCAAATTCGCGCCAAGGCCAGACAAGAAGTCGAAGAAGCGGTCGATGCCATGAAAAAGCGCGGCCTGGTGGTCAGTCGCCCCAGCCCCGATCAAATGCGCGAATGGACCGAGTTTGCTGAAAAACTCTACCCCCGGATTCGCGGCACCATGGTGCCAGCCGACACCTTTGATGAGGTACAAGCCCATCTGAAAGACTTCCGCGCGGGCAAGGGCAAGTGAACATGTCACGCCTGGCAGCGTTTCGCACTTGGCTGGGCAGCATGGACGAGCAAATCGCCGCCCTGGCTTTGGGGCTGATGATGCTCATCCCGCTCATCGAGATCGTGATGCGGCCTTTGATGGGAAGCGGCATTTCCAACGCACCTGTGCTGGTGCAGCATCTAGGCCTAGTGCTTGCGATGTTTGGCGCACTAGCGGCAGAAAGGCATGGCCACCTGAGCTCCTTTGGCTCTAATGATGGCAGCAAGGGCATTACGCCTGCGTGGCGCCTCGCCCAGTTATCGGGCGCATTGGTGTGTGGCATGCTGGCCTACGCGAGTTGGCAATTCGTCAGCACCGAGCGCGATGCTGCGCATACCCTGGCCTATAGCGTGCCCGTCTGGACCCTGCAAGCCTGCATGCCTTTGTGCTTTGTGTTGCTGGGCTGTAAATTGGGCGCGAGGTGCACCCGAGGTTTTCGTCTGGAAGTGCTGGTGGCCGCATGCATTCCTCTCCTGGGCATCGCCATCGCAGCGCAACTGGAGGAGACCTGGTTTTCCCCCTGGCCAGCTTTCGCCTTGCTCGCCGCGGCATTGATTGCCGGTGCGCCGATATTTACTGTGTTGGGGGGTCTGGCGCTAGTGCTGTTCTGGAGCCAAGGCATGCCTTTGGCCTCAGTAGCCTTGTCGCATTACCAAATAACCGTCAATCCATCCTTACCGGCACTGCCTTTATTTACTTTGGCGGGGTTGCTATTTGCGCGTACCGGAGCCACGCAAAGACTGGGCGACTTATTCGTCAGCCTGTTTGGCGGTGGCGTGAAAGGCTCGGTGGTCGCCGTCGCCTTGCTATGTTCGTTTTTCACCGCATTTACCGGTGGCAGTGGCGTTACCATTTTGGCGCTTGGCGGGCTCATGCTGCCGCTATTGGGCAACGCCGGTTACCCGGAAAAGAAAGGCATCGGGCTTGTCACCAGTGCGAGCGCGTTAGGCGTATTGCTGGCGCCCTCGGTACCGCTCATCATGTACGCGATTGTGGCGCGTGTGCCCATTAGCACCATGTTTTTAGCGGGCGCGATACCCGCGCTCGTCATGGTCATGAGCTTATTGATTTTTGGTGGATTTTTGACATCGACCGCCCATCCGGCACCCCAAGCCCCAAGAGCGTCAGCCGCCGCCCTCTGGAGCACCATGTGGCTCGCCAAATGGGAAATATTGGCACCGGTAGTGGCCATCGGCTCGCTCGTCAGCGGCCTAGCGACCCCCATGGAAAGCGCGGCCCTTACCGCTACGTATGCGGTGATGACGCAGGCCTTGGCCCACCGAGAATTAACCTTGAAAGCTTTTTTCCGCGCACTGAGCGATGCGGCCCAAATCATTGGCGGCGTGTTGCTCATATTAGGCATGGCGCTCGCGCTGACCAATTTCCTGATCGACGCTGGCATCCCCGATGCAGCGATTACTGCGACCCAAAACCTGATTCCTAGCCAGGCGATTTTTTTGGTCGCTTTGGTCTTATTTTTGTTATTTGCCGGCGCGCTCATGGAAATATTCGCAGCGATTGTGGTGCTAGTGCCCTTGCTGTTGCCCGTGGCCCAAAGCTACGGCATCGATCCGGTGCACTTTGGCATCTTGTTTTTAGCAGCCATGGAAATGGGCTTTCTGTGCCCCCCGGCGGGGATGAATATTTTCTTTGCGTCCGCCATGTTCGGCAAACCGATTAGCAGCGTCGCTCGCTCGGTGACCCCCGCCTTGCTGGCTATTTTTGTTGGCAGTTTGCTCATCGCACTGGTGCCTGCCTTGTCCACCGCCTTGCCAACGTTTTTAGGGCTGATGGCCTGAATTCAGCCAAGCGCAGCGCACAGGGTGATGCTGGCCTGCTGCCGGCCAGAACACCCACCCTATACTTTGCGCTACTAAGGAATCTGTATGCGCACATCTCCTATTCAACACACCGTGGTCGTTGGCGCTGGTGCGGTTGGCAGTTTTTTTGGGGCCATGCTGGCGCGCGCCCGACACCAGGTCACGCTGATCGGCAGGCCCGCGCATGTACAGGCGATACAAAGCCATGGCTTGCAGCTGGACTTGGCCAAGTCCACTGCGGTGGAGAGCGTGCGCATTCCCGCAACTACCGATCTGGCGATTTTGCGCCAAGCAGACCTGGTATTGTTTTGCGTGAAGTCCACCGACACGGCGGCTGTTGCGCACAGCATGGCGGCGCATGTGGCGCCCCAAGCCATCATCATGAGTTTGCAAAACGGCGTGGAGAACGCAGCGCTGATTGCCAGCGCACTGCCCAACCCAGTAATTCCGGCAGTGGTCTATGTGGCTACCGAGATAACTGCGCCGGGGTGCCTCAAACACCATGGCCGGGGTGAGCTGGTCATCGGCACCATGCGAGCCTCCAGACTCAGCAATGCGCCACAAGCCTTGGCGGATATCGTGGCACTTTTTGCCAGCGCGCAGGTGCCGGTGCAAATCTCGCAAGACGTGATGGTCGACTTGTGGTCCAAGCTGCTGATTAATTGCGTGTTGAACGCAATTTCCGGGCTAGCCCAAACCAGCTACGGCAAGCTGGCCGCGGTACAGGCTATCCAGACGACCCAGGTCGCTCTGGTGCGCGAGGTCATTGCCGTGGCGCTAGCCGACGGCACCCGTTTGGACGAGGCCACTGCGATGCAAGCGGTGGCCACTATTACCAAGACCATGGCAGGACAAAAGTCCTCTACCGCCCAAGACATGGCGCGCCGCAAACCCAGTGAGATCGACCACCTCAATGGCTTTGTGGTGCGGCGCGGGCAAGCGCTAGGCGTGTCCACGCCGGTAAACCAGGCTTTGTATGCGCTGGTGAAATTGGTCGAGTCCACTTATTCTGCAAGGCAGAGTCACTCCGCCGAGCCTTGATGCACATCAAGGCGCACTGCGCCCCATAGCCTACGCTCGGCGCCAAGCGTGGCTTCATTGAAGCGCACGTCGAATGCTGGTTGACTTTCCGCCATGGGAGTCTTGGCGCAATCACGAGGCACACCCCAAGCGGCTACATGCAATTCAAAGACTATTACGCCGTTCTGGGGATTCCCAAAACGGCCGATCTGGATGCGATCAAAAAGGCCTATCGCAGCCTGGCGCGCAAAAACCACCCCGATGTGTCCCAAGACGCGGGCGCGGAAGAGCGCTTCAAAGCAGCTGCGCAGGCCTATGCGATATTGAAAGACCCGGACAAACGGGCCGCTTACGATGCACTGGGAGACGGCAGCGCGCAAGGGGATTTTGTTCCGCCGCCGCAGTGGCGCGCCCAATACCAAGGCGGTGGC
>CANFLU010000053.1 GCA_947447975.1 Comamonadaceae bacterium
ACCATGATTTACAACGAATACTGGCAAGTGGTGGACGCAGGCGTCAAAGAGAGCGACCTGATCACGTTCTTCTATGAAAAAGAAGGCGTCGCTTCGCTGGAAGACGGCCTGTATGTGCTGGAGTCCAACCTGAAAGACCCGGCCTTTGTGGCCCGCATGGCCAAGTTCGTGAAGGCCAGCCTCAAAGGCTGGAACGACGCGGTGAAAAACCCCGCTGAAGCGGCCAAGATCGTCGTCGCTGGTGATACATCCGGCAGCGCCAACGAAGCGGTGCAAAAGCGCCAAATGGAAAACGTGGCTAAGTTGATCACCAACGCAGGCACCGCCAAGATGGGCTACCTAGAGCCAGCCGCTTTCGAGCGCACGGTCAAAGTGTTGCTGTCCAGCGGCAGTTCGCCCGTGATCAAGAAAGACCCAGGCAAAGCAGCTTATTCGCACGCTATCTGGGAAGCTTCTACGAAGTAAGCCCCCGCCCCCAGATTGCCGCGAGGAGCGATAGCAACGCGGCAGTGCAGGGTGGCATGATGCGATAGCAAAGCCTGGTCACGCAAGTGGCCAGGCTTTTTTTCTCTGTGCGCGGCGCGCCGTGATAATTACGCTATGCAACACCCAACGACAGACCCGCACGATCACGATCATGACCATGACCACGGCTCCGAGCTTTCTGAAGCGGCCATCCGCGTACGCGCTTTAGAAACTGTCTTGCTGGCCAAAGGCTATGTCAATGCAGATGCCTTAGACCTGATTGTGGAAACCTATGAAACCAAAATTGGGCCCCGCTGCGGCGCGCAAGTGGTAGCGCGGGCCTGGGTGGATGCGCACTACAAAGCGCGTCTGCTGGCCGATGGCACCAAGGCGGTGGCGGAACTGTCTTTTTCGGGCCGACAGGGCGAGCATTTAAAGGTGGTGGAGAACACAGAAGGCGTGCACAACATGGTGGTATGTACGCTGTGTTCCTGCTACCCCTGGCCGGTGCTGGGCCTGCCGCCAGTTTGGTACAAGTCAGCGCCCTATCGCTCGCGCGCGGTGCTGGAGCCACGCGCAGTGCTGGCCGACTTTGGTGTGACGCTGCCACCAGACAAAACGGTACGGGTGTGGGACTCCACTGCCGAAATTCGCTACCTGGTCTTACCCCAGCGCCCGGCGGGCACAGAAGGTTGGAGCGAAGCGCAATTAGCCGAACTGGTAACACGCGACAGCATGATCGGCACGGGCCTGCCCAAGGCCGCTCCATCGCCCCTACCCGGCGCTCCGGCCACCCTTAGGGCTAACACATGAACGGCCCACAAGACCTGGGCGGCATGATGGGTTTCGGGCCCGTGTGCCCCGAGGCTAATGAGCCGGTGTTTCATGGGCAATGGGAAAAGCGCGCACTGGCGATCACGCTGGCCAGCGCCGCCTTAGGCGAGTGGAATTTGGACATGGGCCGGCACGCGCGCGAGTCGTTGCCGCCCCATGTGTACCTGGGTGTGTCCTATTACGAAATTTGGACCCACGCATTAGCCCATATGCTGGACCAGCGCGGCATGGTGACCAAGCAGGAAGTGCAGCAAGCGCAGATGCTGGTGCCGCCGGTGCCTACCCAAAAACCGGCTGCAACCAAGGCGCAAGTACAAGCCGCACTGGCTGCGGGCAGCCCCTACGACCGCCAAGTAAACCGGCCGGCGCGCTTTGCAGTGGGTGATGTGGTGCGCACCCGCGTGATGCATCCAAGCTCGCACACGCGCCTGCCGCGTTATGCACGAGGCAAGACGGGCGAAGTGGTTGCCGTACACGGTGCTTTTGTGTTTCCGGATACGCACGCCCACGGCCAAGGCGAACAGCCCGCTTGGTGCTACGGCGTGCGTTTTGGCGGTACCGAGTTGTGGGGCGAGGATGCGGACCCTAGGCTCGAGGTACTGATCGATTGCTGGGAGCCCTATTTGCTGGAGACCATCACATGAGCGCGCCGGCCGAGATGCTGGCCCTGGTGCCCGCCCTGCCCTGTGACGCCGAAGGCCCGGTGTTTCGCGAACCATGGGAGGCGCAAGCTTTTGCGCTAGCCATTGATGCGCATGCGCGCGGCCTGTTTAGCTGGCCCGAATGGGCGGCCGAGTTGTCCGCGCAAATTAAAGCCGCACAGCTTGCCGGCGACCCGGATACCGGCCAGACCTATTACCGCCACTGGCTGGCCGCATTAGAAAGCCTGACCGTACAAAAAGGCGCCGCCAGTAGGGCGCAACTAAGCCAAGTGCAAGCCGCCTGGGACCGCGCCGCCAGAGCCACGCCGCACGGTCAGCCGGTAGTGCTCGCAGGCGATGCGCTGGCAGATCTGCGGATTTAGTTCCGCATTTACTTGCTGCCGTTAACTGGCAGGCCAATAGCTAGGCGTATCCCCTAGCCCGCCATGGGGCAGCAACCAGTCGCGTGCCGCACTGTTAAAAGCCGAGGCATTTTCGATATTGCTCAAGTGCCCTGCGCCGGGCAAGACGCTCACCGGGGCATTCCCGATTTTTGCGGCCATTGCATGGTGCATGGCCACGGGCGTGAGCGTGTCTTGCTCACCCACTACAAAATGCACCGGCGCGCGGATGGCCGAAATATCACCCAGCGTGACCTGCGCTACCGTGGCCTCCAATGATTTGATGTACGACGCTTTATGCAAGGCGCAAATACTGTCAATCAGTTGCTGCAAATGTTCGGGTTTAGCGCCGGGGCTTACCAGGCTGCGCGCCACCGGCTCGGCAATATCGCGCGGCTCTTTGCCAGCCAGCAAAGGCGCGCGGCGGCTGTCCACAAAGGCCTGGCGCTGCTGCGGGGTGAAGGCTTCAAAGCCTTCATGCGTGTCCACCAGGGTAAGCGTTGCAACCCGGTCTGGGTGCAGCAAAGCGGTGCGCATCGCAATACGCCCGCCCATGGACAAGCCCACCAAATGCGCGCGGGCGACCCCAAAGTGGTCCAGCACCCGCAGTACGTCATGCACAAAATCGTCAAATGCAAGTGGACCCTCGTAATCGTCGCTATCCCCGTAGCCGCGCGCGTCCCAGGCGGCAAATGCAAAGTCCTGGGCAAAGGCATCGCGCTGCGCGCGCCAGTTGCCGCGGTTGCCGCCTATGCCGTGCATAAACAAAACCAACGGGCCACTACCGGCCAGATCGAGCGCGAGCGAAGGTTGGCCGGGAATGCGATAGGGCGTGGTATTGACCATGACTGTCCTTGCTGATGGAAACGTGGCGCACTGGCTGCGCCCGTATTTACAAACCCAAATAAGCTGATTGCACGCGTGGGTCCGAGGCCACTTCGGTAGCGCCACCTTGTATGACCACGCGCCCGTTTTCCAGCACATAAGCCTGCTTGGAGGCCTGCAGCGCTTTGCGCACATCTTGCTCGGCCAAGAGCAGCGTCAAGCCGCCTTCCACCATGGTGTGTACCAGGCCAAAAATATGTTGCGCCATCAATGGCGACAAACCCAACGTCGGTTCGTCGAGCAACATCAGCCGTGGCATGGCCATCATGCCCCGTCCAATCGCCAGCATTTGCTGCTCGCCACCCGACAGCGTGAGCGCATCTTGCGTATGGCGCTCCCGCAAGCGGGGGAAGACGTGGTAGACCTGCTCTAGCGTGCTGTGCCAGTGCGCGCGGGCGCGCTGGTTGATGGCGCCCAAACGCAAGTTTTCTTGCACCGTCAGGCTGGGAAATACCATGCGCCCTTCTGGCACCAGCACCAGCCCGGCCAGTACCCGCTTGTCGCAATCAAGGCGGCTGATGTCTTCACCCAAAAACCGGATACGCCCGCGGCGCACCGGCAAGAGGCCAGCGAGCGTTTTCATGAGGGTGGTCTTGCCCGCGCCGTTGCCCCCCAGCAAGGCGGTGGCGCCACCGCTGTGCACCTGCAAATCCACGCCATGCAGTATGGCGGTATCCCCATAGCCGCCGGCCAGGTCTTGGACCTGCAGCATGGGTTCGGCGCTCATGGGCTGTCTCCGAAATAGGCGGCATGCACCTGCAGGTCCCGCGCGATGTGCGCTGGCGTACCCTGGGCGATCAGGCTGCCGTGGTGCAGGACCACAATGTGTTCGCACAACTCCATCAGGGCGCGCATCACATGTTCGATCACCAGCAGCGTCAAGCCGCGCGTGGTGTGCAGCGCGCGCAAGGTGTGCAGCATCTGCGCCACTTCGGTGGGCGTCAGACCAGCCATCACTTCATCGAGTAGCACCAGTTGCGCGCCGGTAGCCACCGCACGCGCAATTTCCAGGCGCTTTTGCCCCGACAGGGTCAGCGTGTGGGCGGGCTGCAAAGCCATGGGCGCCAGGCCCACTTCTTCCAACACCTGCCAAGCCGATTTATCAGCGCTGGCCATGTCCGGTGCTTGCGCCTTGCCAAACAGTGCCGCCGTGCGCAAGTTTTCCAGCACGGTGAGCATGGGAAAGGGCTTGACGATTTGAAAGGTGCGCGCAATGCCCAAGCGGCAAATCTGGTCGGCACGCAGTCCGGCCAGGCTGCGGTTGGCAAAGCGGATGGTGCCCGTGCTGGGCGCGGTATTTCCGGCAATCAAGGCAAACAAAGTGGTCTTACCCGCGCCATTAGCGCCCATCACGCCAACGATTTGTCCGGCTTGCACCTCGAATGACACCTGGTCCAGGGCCTGCAAGCCGCCAAAGCGCTTGCCTACTCCCTGGACTTGCAATAAGGCACTCATGGTGCACCGCCTTGCTTGGAGGATGCATGCGCAGCGTCATGGGGTATCTTGGCGCTTGGCGTTTTTTTCCGCTCTAACACGCCCATGATCCCCTGCGGCAAAACCAGTACAAAGACGATGAGCACCAGGCCCAAAATCACCATGTACAGCAAAGGCGCATTGGCCCACAAGAGTTCAGACAAGAGCGATAAAAACAGCACGCCCAGCAAAGGGCCGCGCGCGTTGTCGCCACCACCCAAAATAGCCATCGCAATGACCGTGACGGAGATCATCGGGTCAAACACCTGGCCGACGACAAAGTAGGTAGAGCGCAGCGCCATCACGCCACCGACCATGCCCGGTATGGCCGCGCCCAGCACAAAGGCAATCAGTTTGTAGCGCACCACCGGCACGCCCAGGGTTTCGGCGGCTTCCTCGTTTTCGCGCAAGGAGCGCAAACCATGGCCAAAACGAGAGCTGCCCACCCAGGTGAGCATGGCCACCGCCAAGACGGCCAGTGCAAACATGGAGAAATAGATGACCTCCAAATCCGGCGCGCCAAACAAGATACGGCTGGCCATACCGCTGGCCGATTCGGCCCAGGTAATGGTGTACTTCACCAACTCGGCCAAACCAAAAGTCAGGATCACAAAGTAAGGCCCGCGCACCCGCAACACCGGCAGGCCTACTAGCGCCGCCAGCAGTGCGGCCAGCACGCCGGCCCCGAGAATGGCCAAGGGCAAAGGAATCTGCTGCCAAGTGATGACCACCCCATAGGCGCCCAGACCGTAAAACACCACATGCCCCAGCGATACATAACCGGTCATTTTGGACAGCAGGCACCAGCTTTGCGTCAAGGCCAGCCACATCAACACACTCAGGCCGATGCCGACCACATAATCATTCGCGACGAAAGGCAGTGCGGCCAGCAGCGACAGGCTGGACAGCCACAAGGCAGTCCACCAGCGGTTGGGGAACAAATCGCGCATAGGACTTAACGGGCCGCGCTACGGCGCGCGAACACACCATTAGGAAAGAGCAACAAGGCCGCCACAAATGCGCCATACAAGAGCATGGAGCGCATATTGGCTGAGGTCAGCGCCACGCCATAGGTCTCGATCACACCCAGCAGCAAAGCGGCCAGCAAACCGGCCATGGCATTGCCCAGCCCGCCCAAGATGATGACGATAAAACCGGCAATCGTGTACGGGAAACCCGAGAAGGGCGAGAACTGCCCGAGCATGGACACCAGCACCCCAGCCAGCGCCGCAGACGCAAAGCCCAGCACAAAGCTAAGCCACTGCACCCGGTCCACGTTGACCCCCACAATAAAGGCGGCTTCGCGCCGCTCGATGACGGCACGCGTGGCCAGGCCAAACACGCTTCGGCCTAAAAATACGGCAACCAACAGGCAGCAAGTGCCGGCCACGCAGAGTGCAGCCAGGCGGTTGCCCGTCATGGATACCGAGCCCCAGTGATAGACCGTATCTAGGTAGTTGTAGGCGCGATTATTCGGCGTGAAAACCAAAGCCGTGGCGTTTTGTAAAACAATCGACAAGCCAAAAAATAGCAAGAGCGAGTTGCTCTCCATGCGTTGCATTTGGGCGGCGCTGCTATCGGCCAGCAAGCTTTTGAAAATGCCCCGGTACAGCGTATAGCCTAATAAGCCCCCGGCAGCGGCCACCACCGGCGCTACCAACAGGGGCGAGAGGCCATAGGCGGTAAACGCCCAATAAGCAGCATAGGCCCCCAGCATGACGACTTCGCCATGCGCCACATTCAGTAAGCGCATGGTTCCATAGACCAGGTTCAGCCCCAGCGCAATCAAGGCATAGAGCGAACCGGTCACCAGGGCCGCAAACAACAACTGGCCCGAAAGCAGGGTTTCGAGCACCGTCATGTCGCGATTACCAGCCCTTTTTGGCTTCGAACTTAGAACTCGCCATCGACGCTGGCCAGACCAGTTGCAACTTACCCTTCTGGGTTTGCACAAAGGCCGTCGGTGTGATCACGTTTTGCACGCCTTCAAATTTGACTTTGCCGTTGATGGTGTCAAAGGTGCTGCTGCTGATCATGTTGCGCATTTTCACTTTATCCAGGCCAGTCTTGGCCACGGTGGTCTCCAAAATTTCCAAAGACATCCAGGCCAGGGCGGAATTGAGGTAGTCCGGGTCTTCGCCAAACTTCTTCACGTAGGCGTCATAAAAGACTTGCGAACCTTTCCACTCGGCACGTGGCGACCAGTGGGCAATCGTCACCACACCTTCGGCAGAGGCGGCACCAACGGCCTTGGGAAAGAAAGCATCGCTCGGCCCAATGGCCACGAACTGGAAGGGCTGGTTCAGGCCCAACTCTTTGGCTTGCTTGGCGTAGAGCACCGAGTCACCGGGATAAGCCAGGGCCAAGACCGCGTCCACATTGGCCTGCTTGATCTGGGTCAGCGTGGAAGTCATGTCGCTGATGTCTGGCGGGTACTCGGTGGACACCTTGATCTCGATACCGGCTTTTTTCAACTCAGGCTCGAGAAAGTTTTTGATCTCTTTGGTAAACGGCAACACGTTCGATAGAACCGCTACGGATTTCACGTTTTGCGTTTTCAGCATTGCCGTCAGTTCTGCACCGATGCGGTCAGGAATCGCCGAAGTGGGGAACCAGATATAGCCGGGCTTGACCTGGCGCAGTGCCACCGATGCAGCGGTATTGCCGACCATAGGGAATTTGAATTTTTCCAGTACTGGCGCAATCGCAAGATGAAAGGGGGTGCCCCAAGGCGCAAGCAATAAATCGACCTTGTCGTCGGTGATCAGCTTTTCATAAATACGCACCGCCTGTTCGGGCTTGGACTGGTCGTCAAACACCACGAACTCCACTTTGCGCCGCACGCCGCCCACATCCATGCCACCTTTGGCATTGGTCTGTTCGCGCCAAAGTTCATAGGTGTTCATTTGCGAAGGCGTGGCGTTGGCCAGCATGCCGGTGCGCGCCATCGAAAAGCCGATGCGCAAAGGTTTGTCTGCCTGAGCCGCGGCCATGCCCGCCGTCAATGCGAGCAACGCTGCCGTGATACCGCCGACAAAGGCCCGGCGGTTTGAAAAAGAAAATTTCATCTCATTACTCCAGTGCTTTAGGAAAAAGTTGAACGACCAGGACCGCGCATCCATGCCGCTGCACGTGCCACCCAGGGTCGGGTGGCATCGCCGCAGGCGACGCTGGTCTCGAAGTGGTCACATGCTTCGAGAATTTCTAACTCCGTGGGCACCCCCGCAGCTTGCAGCGCCATGCGCATCTGCGCGGCCTGGGTGATGAGGTGCGGAAAATCGCGCTCGCCATGGGCCATGAAAAACGGCGGACAGGCGGCGGGCTCAATCAGGTGCAGGGGCGACGCGCTACGCTCCACTTGCGCATCGTGCGCAGCGTCCAGCGCCGGCCCCAGAAAGCGCGGGCGTTGCGCCAGGCCACTGCCCTCGCCCAACAAGTACACGCCCGACACCGGCAAGCAACCGGCCAAAGGCTGGGCTGCCAGGTGGCGCGCGCTGCGCCATGCGGAGCTAACTGCCAGCAGGGCTGCGTAATGCCCACCACCCGAGTGCCCGCCCACAAATACGCGTGCCGGTGCGTCACCAGGAATCGGTAGGCCGAGCCGGCCTTGCGACACATAGGCCAGCGCATCGGCGCAGTCGTCCATTCCGGTAGGAAACACATGCGCTGGCGCCAGGCGATAGCTGGCACTGACAAAATGAATACCCGCCGCCTGCAAGGCCGGTGCCATGAAATACATCCATTCTTTGTAGCCGTTGGTCCAGCCGCCGCCATGGAAAAAAACCAGTACGGCATCGCTGGGGTAGGTGCTGGGAAAGACTTCCAGCGTCTGATTCGGGCCGGGCCCGTAGGTATGGCTTTGGCCGCGCAGTCCCGCTCCCAACGCAAGTATTTTTTGCTGGTAGGCCGCGCCCAGGGGCGACATGGGCTCTTGGGCGGGATAGTGTTCTAGCCCGATCACGCAAAGTCCTGCGGGTAGAGCGCCTGGTACACCCGCTCGGCGCTTAAAGGTAGCTGGGTCAGTCGGGCACCCGTGGCGTCTACGATGCCGTTGGCCACTGCCGCAGCAACGGCATTGATACCCAATTCGCCCACACTCTTTGCACCGTAGGGACCAGTGGGTTCCTGCGCTTCGACGACATAGATTTCGTGCGATTGCGGAACCTCCGCCATGGTGGGAATTTTGTAATCCATCAGGCTGGGGTTGGCCAGGCGCGGGCCGTCCCACACCAATTCTTCGGTCAGCGCATAGCCCATGCCTTGCACCAGTGCACCATCGATCTGACCACGCACCATGGCCGGGTTGATAGCCCGCCCCACGTCCGCTGCCGTCCAGGCGCGCGGCACGCGCACTTTGCCGCTGAGTGTGTCCACCTCGACCTCGACCACCTGGGCTACAAAACTAAACACACCGATATTGGCAAAGGGCAGGCCCAATACAACGGCGCGCTTGGGGTCCACGGTTTTCTGGTCAAACACCCAGCTGTTACTGCCGATGATGGGGCCGCCCGCAGCCCAATGTGCATAGCCCGATATCTGCGCAAAGCTCAGGCTGGCTGCGGACACGCCTTTGATGCCCACGCTGCCGCCCTGGCGCAGTTCGATATCTTCGGGTGCGCATTCCATCATCGCGCCAGCGTATTTTTTGATTTGCTTTTCCACCTCGCCGGCAGCGGCAACGACCGAGCGCCCGGTCATATAGGTCACGCGGCTGGCGGTTGTGCCCCAGTTGTAAGGCGAACCATCGGTATCCGGGCTGGCAATAGCCACCCGGTCCATAGGCACTTGCAGCGCTTGTGCGCACATTTGGGCCAGTGCGGTGTTGCTTCCTTGGCCGATGTCTACCGCGCCGGTGTTGAGCAGCAACGTGCCGTCTTCGAGCATGCGCACAATGGCGCCGGTAGCCAGCAAACCGCTGATGTGCGCCGAGATAGCCAGCCCCATGCCGGTGCGGGTTTCAGCAGTGGCCGCTTTGCCACCTGTTTGCGCCGGGCGCTGTTTCCAGCCGCTGCCTTGCTCGACGGCATCCAGGCATTGGGCCAGGCCATTGGAAAATATAGATTGGCCGCCCAGCCAGCGGTCGCCGTCGCGCTTCATGTTCAGGCGGCGAATAGCAAAGGCGTCCATACCCAGCTCACGTGCGATGGCATCGATTTGCTGCTCAGAGGCAAAGGTCACCTGCGGCACGCCAAAGCCGCGAAACGCACCAAAGCGCATTTTGTGGGTATAGGCCACGCGCCCATGGGCATGTACATGGGCAATGTTGTAGGGGCCGCAGTTCATCAACAAGGCGTAGCCCAGTACGCCGGGGCTGTCGTCGCCGTAGGCGCCGCCGTCCAGCAGCAGTTCGGTTTCGCGGGCGACCAAGGTGCCGTCGCGGCGGGCGCCGGTCTTCATGCGGATGGTGGCCGGATGGCGTGCGCGTACGGTTTCGAAGTCTTCTTCACGGCTGAGGATGAGCTTGACGGGCTTGCGCGCCTTCATCGCCAGCAGTACCACCACGGGCTGCACATGCGCTTCCATTTTGTTGCCAAATCCGGCGCCAATACGGGGCGTAAGGCAGCGCAATTTGGTCATGGGCAGGCCCAGCGCCTCGCAGACATTGGCCTGCACCCGAAATACGGATTGGTTGGCCGACCACAGGGTGATGCGCCCGGAAGCATCGATCTCGGCCAATGCGCCGCAGGGCTCGAGTGATACATGGGCTTGCCCCGGCGTGTGGTAAGTTGCTTCCACCACCACATCGCACTGCGCCCAGGCGGATTCCAGCTCGCCTTCGCGCATAGAGGTGCGCGAACACAAATTTCCTTGCGTACCGGCATCGAATACTTTGACGTAGCTATCGGTGTTGTCGTGTACCAGCGGCGCGCCTTCCTGCAAGGCAGCGGCTGGCTCCAGCGCCGCAGGCAGCACCTGATAAAACACTTTGATCAGGCGGGCGGCCTGGCGTGCAATGGCTTCGGTATCGGCGGCCACTGCTGCCACGATTTCGCCGCAGTAACGGACCTTGCCCAAGGCCATGGCCGGCTCGTCTTTGATGAAAGCGCCCATACGGTGTGCCGGGTCCAGGTCCATGCCGGTGACGATGGCGCGCACACCTGGCAGCGCATGGGCCGCGCTCAGGTCGTAGCCCTCGATAAGTGCATGGGCATGCGGGCTTTGTAAGAGCGCGCCGTGCAGCATGCCGGGCCGGTACATATCGGCAATGTACTGGGCCTGGCCGGTGAGTTTTTCGTCGCTTTCGAGTTGGGTGACCGACTGCCCTACTGCGCCTTCGGGTAGTGCATCGGCTTGCTTGCTTATGGGGCTCATGGTGCAAGCTCCTGTGCGCGCAACTGTGCAGCCGCTTGCAGCACCGCCGCCACGATAGGCGCGTAACCGGTACAGCGGCACAGATTTCCCGACATGGCCGCACGCACCTGGTCCGCGTCAGGCTGGGGGGTGTGCTTGAGCAAAGCGTGTGCGCTGACCAACATCCCCGGCGTGCAAAACCCGCATTGAAACGCAGACTCTGCGGCGAATGCTTTTTGCAATGCCTGCATGGCCGCTTGCTGGTTGAGCCCTTCTAAGGTTTCAATATCGGCATGGGCGCAGCCATGCGCCAAACTGAGACAAGCGCGTACCGGCCAGCCGTCGCGCACCACGGTACAGGCTCCGCACACGCCTTGGTTGCAACCGCGTTTAGCGGCGGTCAATTGCAATTGGTCGCGCAGTACGGTGAGCAAGCTGTCGTGCAGACCGGCCCGCACCTCAGCCTGTGCGCCATTGACTTGCAGTTGCAGGGTTTGACGCGGCGCACTCATTGCACAGCTCCGGTGGGCAGTGCCAATTGCCGCACAGCGCGCAGCAATAAGCGGGGTATCAGGGCACGCCGGTAGTCCGCGCTGCCACGCACATCATCCAGCGGGTCGGCGCGCGCCTGCAAGAGCGCTGCTGCACGCGCCAGCGCGCTTTCGCTGCGATCCTCGCTGAGCAGCGCGTCGGCTTCGTCATCGCGAATAGGCACCGGCCCGCAGGCACCTACGGCGACCCGGATGTGGCCTGATCCCGACACGCAGGCTGCGACCGAGGCGGTGGCGTAGTCGCCAGCCACACGCGCATGCTTGATATAGACGCCATGGGCACCCGCTTGCGGCTTGGGCAGGATGATGGCCGTGACCATTTCGCCAGGCTCCAGCGCGGTGAGATACCAGTCCTGAAAGAAATCTTGGGCAGCCAGAAGGCGGCGGCTACCCCTGCCCGCAAGCTCCACATCGGCCTGCGCGGCAACCAAGGCGGGCGGGTAGTCCAGGCCTGGGTCGGCAAACGAGATAGAGCCTCCGATGGTCCCCATATTGCGCACCGTGGCATTGGCAATTTGGGACGCGGCATGGCGCAAGACCGCAGCAGCGCCCAAGTGCAGTGTGCATTGGGCGGTTTCGCGGTGGCGGGTAAACGCGCCGATGCGGATGCGGCCGTCGGGCAATACCGAAATACCCTGAATTTCGGGGATCGCCGACAAGCTGATCAAGGCTGCCGGTTCAATGACGCGGGCATTGAGCATGGCGACTAAGGTCGCACCACCGGCCATGAGTTTGGCCTCCGGATCCTGGGCCAGCAATGCCGTGGCCTGGTCCACGGTTTCAGGGAGAAAAAAGCCTTGCAACATACGCGTTCCTAGGAAGTAGCAGGTGCGTCTTGCACCAGGTCATTAGTGTCCGTCAAGGACTGCAAAGCCTTTTGCAAATTACGGGCAAACTGTTCGCCCAGGTTTTGCGCTTGCTTGCGCATCATGCCTAGCGCAAAGCGCCCCAGCCTGCCGGTGACCGAAACCTCGGACTGGTAACGCACCTGGGTACCCGTGCCTTGGGGCTGCAAGGTGATTTGGCTTTCGGCCTGCAGCATGCTGGCGCGGCCACCCTCTTCACCGCGCGTGACAGCCCAAATGCTATTGGCTTCCTGCCGGGTGATTTCCACTTCCAGTTCGAACCGGGCTTTGATACCGGCCAGCCCGATTTGAATCACGGCGCGGTAACGCTTATCGTCCACCGGCTGCAAGCTTTCGCAGCCAGGCAGGCACGAAGCCATTAAGCGCACATCGAATAAGTGCTGCAACACCAGCTGCGGCGGTGCGGCGATGTCAAATTGGCCTTCGATCAGCATAGGGCGCTAGGGCTTGCAGTAAAGCACGAGTTCAGCGCTGCACACGCGGGACGATCATCTTGGGGTCCACCAAGCGGCCCTCGTCCACCACCACTTTGCCGTCAAGCGCAATCGTGCAATGGCGCATCGGCACGTCGTAGTGGCCGCGCGTGGTGCGTTTGCCGCCGCCCTGGCTGTTGGGGCCGGTAGAGAACAAAAAGTTGCCTGGAAAGCTGCGCGCGCCGGCGCGGTTGTGTTCCGGCACGTCGCCATTGAGCGCGATATTGTCCCAGCGGCACTGCGGGTTCATGCCCCAGCCCAGATGCGAGACTGCAAACGGGTCCATGTCCTCGGGTCCGGTTTTGCCTTCGTCCAGCCAGTCGCGCATCAGCATGGCGTCGAGTCCTCCCTCGATTTTGGTGACATGGCCGTTTTCTATTTCCAGATGAATCGGGTCTTGCACATAGCGGCAGTAAGGCAAGATGATGATGTCCCCCGGCATGATGACCACGCGCCCGTTGGCGCTGCCCTCGTTGGGGAAGGTGTGTATCAGGCCCACACCCCAATGGTCAAAGTGACCCGGCTCGTCGGCAAAGCCATACTGGCTCATCACCGGGTATTCGCCCCGGCTGTAGCGCAAGTCGGTACCTGCTTTGCTGGTCACATGGATATGCTGGGTTTTTTCATACACCTCGTGCGCATACATGATGGCGTCTTTCAGGCCGGGGGGGGATTGAAAGTTCAGCAAGTCGTCCGGCGAATCAATCACCATTTGCACCCGCACGCCGTTGTTCATCACCTTTTTGAGCCACGCGGCGAACAAGGGAATATGGAAGATCAGAATCA
>CANFLU010000054.1 GCA_947447975.1 Comamonadaceae bacterium
AATGCCGTGCACCGACTCCAAGATCACCGCAAAGACGGAAACCAGTACCCACATGGCGATAAACAGTTCGAACATTTCTTGCAAGCGTCCGCCATAGGCGCTCTCGAAGATCAGCGCATGGATCTTTTGACGAAAAGTACGTCCACGGTTGAGCGCGGCAAACTCGTAGTAGGCGGGAATGACGATGCGGAAAATTTTGAGCAGACGCAAAATCCGCAGCGCCTTGAGTACGTGCAAGTCAATCGATAGGCCAAACACGCGCACCAAGTAGAAGGGCACAATAGCGAGCGCATCAATAATCGCGAACGGGCTCAGCACATAGGCCAGGCGAGAACTGACTTTGCCCTGAAAAGCCGCGTCTTCCGCTGCTAAATAAAATCGCAGCAGGTACTCCACGGTGAATATGGCAATGGAGAACAAGTCAAAGAACTCGAACCAGGGCTTGTAGGGTTCGTAGATGCCTGGAACGTTTTCAAAGATCAGGCTAAATAGATTGGCAATAATCAATATGCCGATCCATTTGTCAAAACTTCCCTGAAAATTGCCGGGAATAGCCGGGTCCAACATCCAGGAATACAGCCACTTGCGAAACGGCAAGTCGCGCGAAATATCAGCCGTCTTGACCTCCGTATCCAGCAGGTCTTTGATATTCAGGTCTTTGATCGATATGGTTTTACGTTCTTCCATGATGTACCTCAGAATTCGAGTTCAGCGACTTTGACCGCGTAAGAGCCCTTGTCACATACGCTGACTTTGAGTGCCAGTTTTTCTGCGATCGAATCGCCATCCACGAGCTGGGAGGTGATGCTAGGAACTGCGGATCCGGGAGGGTTGGGGGTGATTTTTTCAATCACGATAGAGCCCACTAAGCTGTGGTCCGCCGGGTTACAGGCTGGTATGAAATTAGGCGCTGCTCCGGTGAAGGGATTGACCATATCCTTGAATTCGGTGGCGCTCATCAGGTGCGCAACACATGCGCCCCAGGTTCCGGCGGCAGGTGCAGCCGCCGCTTGCTCTGCGGCAGGCGCATCAGCGGGCTTGGCGTCTTCGCCAGCGGCGGGAGCCGCTGCCGGTGCCACGGGCTTAGTGCCTCCGGCGCAAGCTGCAACGGCATAGTCAGGGGCAAAACGGGTTTCACTAGCCTTTGTAAACCAAGCAGCCCATTGTTCGCCATTGCGCTTGCTTCCTTCGGTTTTGAGAGCCTCGCGATGTCCCAACACGCCCAGCATAGTCACAGCGACCAACACCAGCACAATGAAAGCGATGAATCCGTAGTCGCCAGCAGTGAGGTCTTTAGGCTCCAAGGAGCTTTCTTGTTCTGTCGATGCGTCCATATCTACCCTTCTTTAGCGTTGACAAAGCGCAAGAACTTCTCATTCTTGCTGGCTATTCCGTTAGGTCGGGATGATATTCGCAAATTTAATTTAAATCACACATTCCATACTTCAACACATGAAATTTGGTAAAAAGGTTACAGAAAAGTCGAGGATCGTGTGTAACACGTGCAATTTTTGCCGCGCGGATGCTGCGACTTTTAGTTCTTGTCGTGGCATAAGTGCGATTTACCGCACCAAGCGAAAGCAGCGCGCGCCCTCTCCAGGGCGCGCACACTGCGAATTGGCTTAGGCCAGCAAGTCCGCCAAAGTGCGCGCCATGACCTGCGTCGCGCGGCGCAAGTCTTCCAATACGATGTGTTCATCTGCGCGTTTGGCATTCGATTCCAGCACGGTGCGTGGCCCCGCGCCATAAATCACGCCGGGAATACCGGCTTCGCAAAACAAACGCACGTCGGTATACAGCGGCGTACCCAAAGCAGGCACGGGCACGCCAAATACTGCTTGCGCGTGGCTTTGCAAGGCCTGCACCAGCGGCACATTGCCCGGCAGCGGACGCATGGCGCGGGCCAGCAGTATGCGTTTGACATCGACGCTGATGCCGGGGCACTGCGCCGCCGTCTGCGCGATGAGGGTGCGCAAATCCGCATCCACTTGCTCGGGGTTTTCTTCTGGAATCATGCGCCTATCGAGTTTGAAGCTGACCCGGCCCGGCACCACATTGGTATTGGTGCCGCCTTCGATCATGCCAATATTCAAATAGGGATGGGTAATGCCAAGCACATCGGAGCGCACTTTTTTGATCACATCGTTTTGCGCATAAAGCACTTGCAACAGTTTCGTCGCCGCTTGCAAGGCATCGACACCGCTGTCGGGAATAGCCGCATGCGCCATCTTGCCGTGCACCGTCACTTCTAATTGCAAACAACCGTTGTGCGCGGTAATCACTTGGTAGCTAAAGCCGGCGGCCACCATCAGGTCGGGCTTGAGAGTGCCGTTGTTCAATAGCAAAGCGGGCCCGAGTTCGCCGCCAAACTCTTCGTCATAGGTAAACAGCAATTCCACGCAACCTTGCGTTGGTTTGGCCACGGCTTCTAGGGCACGCAAGGCAAAGGTGTAGGTCGCAAAGTCGCATTTGCTGACCGCAGCGGCGCGGCCATAGAGCTTGCCGTCGACGATCTCGGCGCCATAGGGGTCGTGCGTCCAGCCTTCGCCGGGGGGCACGACATCGCCGTGGGCATTGAGCAGCACCGTGCGCCCGGGGCCAAAGCGGCGGCGCACTAGCAGGTTGGTGACGCTTTGCAAGCCGGCCGCGTGCACCATTTCCGGGGGAACCGGGAATTTTTGCGCCTCCAAGCCCATGGCCTGCAGCAGGTCGGCAGTGCGCTCGGCATGCGGCGCGTTGTTGCCGGGAGGCGTGTCGGTGGGAACGCGCACCAGCGCTTGCAAAAATTGCACTTCCTCGTCGAAATGCTGGTTCACCCAGGCGTCAAGCTGGGCGTATAGGGATGGATTCATAGGATGCAATCAAAAAATGAATACGAAAAAAGGGTCTGCGCGTTTGCGCTCAGGAGGTCGGCGCTGCCAAATCCTGAAGCAAATAGTCAAAGGCATCGACTGCCAGTTGCATGTCGTGGTTGGTGCTCGATTCGAGCGGGTTGTGGCTGATGCCGCTGTTTTCGCCGCGCACAAACAGCATGGCCTGGGGCAGGAGGTCGTGCATTTTCATGGCGTCGTGCCCGGCGCCGCTGGGCATGCGGTGGACCGGCAAACCCAACTTGGCCACGGCCGCTTCCCAGCGCCCCTGCAAGGCCGCATCGCTGGGTGCCGCGCTGGCGCGCATGCTTTCGTTCAAAGTGAAAGCCAGCCCCCTGCGCGCGCAAATGGACGCCAATTGGGCCACGACATCTGCGCACAAGGCGTCGCGCTGTGCATTAGAAGGGGCGCGCATGTCCAGTGAAAAATCGCAACGGCCCGGCACGACATTCACCGACCCGGCAGGCACATGCAGCTGCCCGATGGTGGCTACCGAATCGCCATCGCGTGCAGCGCGCTGTTCCATGAATAAGGCCAATTCGGCCACGGCCACCGCCGCATCGCGCCGCCTATTCATCGGAGTGGTACCGGCGTGGCTCGCGGTACCCATAACACTGCCGGTGAAGCGCACGCTGGCATTGATAGAAGTGACTACACCCAAGGGCATGTTCAATTCATTGAGTACCGGCCCTTGCTCGATATGCACTTCCACAAAGCCCAGGTAGTGCTGCGGATCGCGCCGGATAGATGCAATCTGCGCCGGCTCCAGCCCCGCTTGCTGCATGGCGCTGCGCATACTGATGCCGTCGGCATCGCATTGCTCTAGCCAGGCGCTGTCAAAGCTGCCGGTAAGCGCCGATGCTGATAAAAATGTGGCCTTGAAACGCTGGCCTTCCTCTTCGGCAAAGGCCACCACTTCGATGCCAAAAGGCAGGCGCCGCCCCGCCTGCTGCAGGGCCTGCACACAGACCAGAGGCACAAATATGCCCAGGCGTCCGTCGTATTTGCCGCCATTGCGCACCGTGTCGTAATGGCTTCCAGTAAGTAAGTAGCGCGCGCCCACAGTAGCCGGGTGGTAGCGGCCCACCACATTGCCTACGGCGTCGATGTACACCTCGTCCATTCCGCAAGCGCGCATACGCTGCATGATGTCCAGCGCGCAGGCCTGGTGGGCCTCGGTCAGGTAAGTCACCGTGAGTTCGCCGCGCTCGGCAAAGCCAGGGTCGCTGTGGCGCGCCAGGTCTTGCTGCCAATCCCAGACCTGGTTGCCAGATCCAGGCTGGATCCCAAATTTATCGGCCAGGCGGATTTCCACAATGCGGTGGATGTTGCGCAAACATTCTTGCAATTCAAAGTCGGGGTGGCCTTGCAGGCGGCGCGCCATAGTGGCCATGATCTGCGCTTTGGTCAGGCCCGTACCGCGCGGGCCACGCACCGCCACGATAAAAGGCCAGTCAAATTTAGCGCGGTAATCGGCATTGAACTTCTGGATAGCAGCCAACTCATCTGGCGTGCAATCGGTCAGTCCCGCTTTTTTTTGTTCGTGTTGCGACTCAGCGGTGAGGCTGGAAACGACCAAACCCTTGCCGGCCAGCTCCGGGTGTGCGCGCAGCAGGGCCAGTTGCGCCTCGCGGCCGGCCGCATCAAGCACGCGGCACATGGCGTACTGCAAATGCGCTAGCGACTTGAAAGGGCGCTCGGCCAGGGCTTGCGCGGCTATCCAGTCCGAGTGCTCGTACAAACCGGCCAGCATGGCCTGCGCCTGCGCCAAGGGCGCGCGATTGAGCTCGTCCAGGGTCATGCGGCTTCGCTATAGGGGTGCACACTGCTCCAGTGCCGCGCCAAATCCAGACGGCGGCAAACCCAAACCTGGTCGTGCGCCTGCACATGGTCTAAAAAGCGCTGCAAAGCGGTGATACGCCCGGGCCGACCCAGCAAACGGCAATGCATGCCAATGCTCATCATCTTGGGTGCGTTGTCGCCTTGCGGGTCGCCTTCGGCATACAGCGCATCAAAGCTATCTTTCATGTACTGAAAGAAAGGGTCGGCGTGTGAATAGCCTTGGGGCAGCGCAAAGCGCATGTCATTGCAGTCCAGGGTGTAGGGCACGATCAACTGCGGCACCACGGTGCCATCGGTTTTTTGCACCTTCATCCAAAACGGCAAGTCGTCGCCGTAGTAGTCGCTGTCATAGGCAAAGCCGCCGTAGTCCGCTACCAGACGGCGGGTGCGCGGGCTGTCGCGGCCGGTGTACCAGCCCAAGGGGCGTTCGCCACACAAGTCGCGCAGTATGTCCATGGCCTCGCGCATATGGGCGCGTTCGGTGGCCTCGTCGATGTTTTGGTAATGAATCCATTTGAGGCCATGGCAGGCGATGTCGTGCCCCAGCGCCTGAAACGCAGCACATAACTCCGGGTGTTTTTGCATGGCGCTGGCGACGCCGAACACGGTCAGCGGCAGCTTACGTTTTTCAAATTCGCGCAGGATGCGCCAGACCCCTGCGCGCGAGCCATATTCGTAAATACCTTCCATGCTTATATGGCGCTCGGGAAAGGCAGCAGGGTTAAACATTTCGGACAAAAACTGCTCGGAGCCGGCGTCGCCATGCAATACGCTGTTTTCTCCGCCCTCTTCGTAATTGAGCACAAACTGCACGGCCACCCGCGCATTACCGGGCCAATGCGCGTGGGGCGGCTTAGCGCCATAGCCGACCAGGTCGCGGGGATAGGGAGCAGTGGTGTCGTAATGGGGCATGCGGCCAATGGTAGCGGCAAAGCCCATGCCCAGGCTAGTGCGCATAGCCCGCAAAGCACTGATTACACTTTCGCCCTATTTGAGGGGAATCGACTATGGGCCTGAGCACCCACGTTTTGGACACCATGCACGGTACGCCCGCAGCAGGCATGCAAGTGCGCCTATACCGCGTGCAAGGTGCGCAAGGCACCCTCGTGAAGGCGCTGGTGCTCAATGACGATGGGCGCAACCCAGATGGTTTGTTGTATGAACACGCGGCGCTGCAGGCCGGCTGCTATCGGCTGGAGTTTGCGGTGGCCGATTACTTTCGCGCACGCGGGGTGCAATTGCCCGAACCGCCGTTCTTAGATCAGGTGGGCATCGACTTCGGTATCGCCGATGCCAGCGCCCACTACCATGTGCCACTCTTGGTCAGCCCCTGGAGTTATTCCACCTACCGGGGCTCCTGAGTGCTTGGCGCTGCTGCGATGCAGCAATCCTATTTCTGCCCTTCGGTCAGACTGTCCAGTTGAAACCGCCCGCTTTTGTGCCACAACCACACCTCGGTGTAGCTGAGCTTTCCCATGCGTGTCGCCGCCGGGAACGGCGCCGCCGCATGCACCAAGCTTTCGATTTGCGCCATCACTTGCGGCACGTGCGTGGGTGGACGCGTCCAGCGCAGCGCAAGAATTTCGCCCCGGCGGCCAATATCGAGCTCCAATACGCCCACGGCCTCCAACAGCGGCGGCATCTTGCCGGGATAGATGCGACTCGCGTATTTTTGGTACAGGTGCGCAGCCGCATCTTTTCGGTAATCGCGCGGATTGTTCGCATCGGACGCCCGGGGCAGAGGCAGCTGCACCGCTTCGGGCTCGGGCGCCACAGCGACAGGCGGCGCTGGTTCAGGCTTGGGGGGTGCGGGGGCGGGAGCTACCGGTGCGGGCTTGACTGGTTCGGGCGGCACAGGCGCCGGCTTGGGTGGTGCGGCGCAACCGGCCAGCCATACGGCAATGCATATCAGCGGAACAAGACAAAGCCGTTGCCATGTAGGGTCCGGGCGCATCCGCCACGGAAAATGCAAGCGCTGCATACCTATCCTTTCTATCGCAGTCTCAATGCGGCACGCAAGGTGGCGCGCCGTCGTTTCGTATGCAAATCCTGATCACCCACTTTTTGGATCAATTGGCTCTGACACCCGCTGTGTGGGTCCGGGTACTGGCAACCCGCGGCTCCGTGCCCAGGGATGTCGGTGCCTGGATGGCGGTTTTTTCCGATAGTACTGTAGGAACCATAGGTGGCGGACGGCTCGAGCAAGACGCCATCACCCACGCCAGGGCGCTGCTCGCAGACCCCGGCGCGGCGAGTGAGCGAAGTTATGCCTTGGGGCCCAGCCTAGGCCAATGCTGCGGTGGGCATGTGCGCCTGGGCTTTGAGCCGGTAAGTGCGCAAGATGCGGACCGGCTGCGCCAACAGCTGCAAGCGGGACACCAAGCGGTGGCCTTATTTGGCGGCGGCCATGTAGGCCATGCGCTGGTACAGGTATTTACGCATTTGCCACTGGACGTGCACTGGATCGACAGCCGCGATGCACCCTTCCCTGATACCGTCGCGCCCAATGTGCGCTGCGAACACTCGCAGCCCGTGCAAGACGCAGTGGCCACGCTAGCGCCCGGCTCCCGTGTGCTGATCATGAGCTTTAGCCATGCCGAAGACCTGGACATCGTGGCCGCCTGCCTGCTGCGCCAGCGCGCACGCGCCGACCTGCCCTTTATTGGCCTCATCGGTAGCAAAACCAAATGGGCCACCTTCCGCCAGCGCTTGGAGCCGCGGGGCTTTAGCGCGCAGGAGTTGGCGCATATCACCAGCCCCATCGGCTTGCCCGGACTGCGCGACAAGCGGCCCGAAGTGATTGCGGTCTCGGTGGCGGCGCAGCTCATGGCCCTGCCCGACGGGCCCAGGCCGTAAACACGCCGCCGCCCTACCTACAATTTCCCGCAACACCACCACAGTACGCCGCCATGGAAACTTATCTGCTCGAATGGGCTAATCTGCTACTGCGCTGGGCGCATGTGGTGACTGCGGTGGCCTGGATAGGCGCCTCTTTCTACTTTGTTTTTCTGGACAGCAACCTGACACCACCCCAGGACGAAGACCTGAAGCGCCAGGGCGTCAGCGGCGAACTGTGGGCGGTTCATGGCGGTGGTTTTTACCACCCGGTGAAGTTTGCGGTGCGTCCGCCCGAGCTGCCAAAGCATCTGCATTGGTTTTACTGGGAAAGCTACAGCACCTGGCTCACCGGCTTTGCGCTATTTACTATTTCCTACCTATGGAATGCCAGTAGCTATCTGATCGATACCTCGCGCATGGATTGGTCGCCTGCCGCTGCCGTAGGCGCGGCACTGGGATTTTTGGTGGTGTTTTGGTTGGCCTATGACGCGATTTGTCGCCTGTGGGGCCAGCGCCCTGGCGGCGACCGCATCGTAGGCGGCTTGCTGGCCCTGCTCGTTTGCGCGGCGGCCTGGCTGGCCTGCCACTGGTTTGCCGGACGTGCCGCGTTTTTGCTACTTGGCGCGATGCTGGCCACGAGCATGAGTGCCAATGTGTTTTTCTGGATCATCCCCGGTCAGCGAACCGTCATCGCAAGCATTCGTGCGGGCGAGCCGGTCGATCCGATCCACGGCCAGCGCGGCAAGCAGCGCAGCGTGCACAACACCTATTTCACGCTGCCGGTGCTGTTTGCCATGCTCAGCACGCACTACAGCTTTACCTACAACCATCCGCAGAACTGGCTGGTGCTGATAGCCATGATGGCTGCAGGGGCGTCCATCCGCCAGTTTTTTGTGCTGCGCCACGGCTACCAACTGGGCCGCAATGCCCATCCCTGGCCCTATGTGGCCGCAGGCCTGGTGCTGATAGCCGCCCTGATCGTGGCGATGGCACCGCCCCGCGCTACGGACAGCGCGACGCTAGCTGCCAGCAGCGCAGCGGGCCTTGACGCCGATAGGGGCGCTAGCGTGACCGCAGGCGCTGACACGGGTACGCCCACGGGGCCCGGGCCCGCAAAGGGTCATGAAAACGCCGCCATTGCTTACGCCCAAATCCAACCGGTCATCGCCCAGCGCTGCTACGGTTGCCACGGCCAGGCAATGCAAATGAAAAATATCCGACTGGACTCGGCCGCGCTGCTGGCCCAAAACGCGCAGGCGGTATACCAACAAGCAGTCGTCCTTAAGGCCATGCCCATGAATAACGCCACGCGAATTACGGAAGATGAACGCGCGCAGATTAAAAAATGGTTTGAAGCCGGTGCGCTAACCCATTAAGTCCTGCAGAAAACCAATGCCTCAAACCCCTATAAAACTTTGGGGAATTGGGCCAAGTAAGTTAGTTGTCAGCATATTAAAAAAATAATTGTGAATATCCTGTAAATTAATTCCGAAATACCTAGGGTAAACCCTAGAAAACCCGTGTTGATTAATCGGATATTGCTTCATATACTTTGGCGTCTTTTTCTAGACTGCACAGTCACCCGCTGCATTTATAACTTCGGAGAATCTCATGTTGAATTCCACTCGCCGCAAGGCCCTTAAATCGATCACAGGATTTGTCGCTGGCGTAGGAGCACCCGCCTTCTACATGAAAAATTCGACGGCCAGTACCTTTCGCAATGACCCAGGCAATAGCAAAACCGTCACCATCGGCCTGACGCTACCCCTGACGGGCGCCTATGCCGACGAAGGTAAAGACGAATTGCGCGCCTATGAACTGGCCATCAAGCACATCAATGGCGAAGGCGACGGCGGCATGCTCAAAACCATGAAGCCGCTGGCCCTCAAGGGCAACGGTATCCTGGGCAAAAAAGTGGAATATGTGCAGGGCGATACCCAAACCAAAACCGATGTGGCGCGCGGTGTGGCCAAACGGATGATGGAAAAAGACGGTGCCATCATGTGTACCGGCGGTTCTTCTTCCGGCGAAGCCATCGCCATGCAATCACTGGCCCAGGAAATGGGTGTGATTTTCATGAACTGCCTGACGCACTCCAACGACACTACCGGCAAAGACAAGCGCCGCTATGGCTTCCGCCACTTCTTTAACGCCTACATGTCGGGCAAGGCCCTAGGCCCCGTGCTGGGCAAAGAATATGGCAAAGAGCGTATCGCTTACCACCTGACGGCCGACTACACCTGGGGTTGGACGCAGCAAGAATCAATGAAAAACGCAACCGAAGCACTGGGCTGGAAAACCGCCAATGCGGTGAAAACACCCTTGGGCTCTGCTGATTTTTCGCAGTACATCACCCCCGTGCTCAACTCGGGCGCGGACGTTTTGATTCTGAACCACTACGGTAAGGACATGATCAACTCGCTCACCCAGGCGGTGCAATTCGGTCTACGCGACAAGATGGCCAATGGCAAGCGCTTTGAAATCGTGGTGCCGCTGTTCTCCGAGCTGATGGCGCAGGGCGCAGGTTCCGCGATCAAAGGCATTTTTGGTACCTCCAACTGGGATTGGGACTTGAAAGACGAAGGCTCCAAAACCTTCACCAAGTCTTTTGTCGCTGCCTACAAAGAGCCACCGTCACAGGCCGCCCACACCGCGTATGTGCAAACCCTGTTGTACGCCAATGCCTGCGAAATGGCCGGCACCTTCAACCCCGAAGAAGTGATCAAAAAGCTCGAAGGCTTCAAGTTCGACGGCATGGGCAATGGCCCGACCGAATACCGCGCTGAAGACCACCAGTGTTTCAAAGACGTGCTGGTGGTGCGCGGCAAGGAAAAGCCTGCCGGCAAGTGGGATCTGATGGACGTGCACCAGATCGTTCCGCGCGCCCAGGTGGAATACAAAGCCGATATCTTCGGCGGCGAGCTGGGACCTTACAAAGTCGCTGTCGTCTAATTCTCCACGCCTTCAGGGACCTGGCGTGGTCCCTGGACAAGCAGTGGCATCCTGCGGGTTCCCAGTAATTGCAAAATTACGGAACCCGATTCTTTTTTGAGTGCAGCTAGCGCAGCTGCCAACAACAGACGAAGCTATGGACGCTATTTTTCTTCAGTTACTCAACGGCCTGGACAAGGGCAGTGCTTATGCGCTGATTGCCTTGGGTCTGACGCTGATTTTCGGCACCTTGGGCGTGGTCAACTTTGCGCATGGCGCTTTGTTCATGCTGGGTGGCTTTTGCGCCGTTGGTGTGCAAAAACTACTCAACCTGTCAACCCAGGTCAAAGACGAGAGCATTCCCGGCCTAGAGATGATGGTGGACGTGCCTTATCTGCAAGTGTGGTTTGGCGATACCGGGGCACAACTCATTAGCTTTGCGGTGCCTATTTCCGTGATCGTGGCCATCCCCTTGATGCTATTGGTCGGGGTAATCATGGAGCGCGGCCTGATTCGGCATTTTTACCATCGCACGCATGCAGACCAAATTTTGGTGACCTTTGGCTTGGCGATTGTGCTGCAAGAGCTGATTAAAAGTTTTTTCGGTGCCACCCCTATTCCCGTGCCCGCGCCACAGATGTTGACTGGTAGCGCCAATATTGGCGAATGGCTGGGCATGGGTGCCGGGGTGAGTTACCCCTGGTGGCGCCTGGTGTATTTTTGCTTTTCTACCGCCGTCATTGCCATGGTGTTTGCGTTTTTGCAATTCACCACCTTCGGCATGGTGGTGCGCGCGGGCATGCGGGACCGCGAAACCGTAGGCCTGTTGGGTATCCATATCGAACGCCGCTTCACTATTGTTTTCGGCATCGCCGTCGTGGTGGCCGGTATCGCCGGCGCCATGTACACGCCTATCGTGTCGCCCAATTACCGCATCGGCATGGACTTTTTGGTCTTGTCCTTTGTGGTGGTGGTGGTGGGCGGTATGGGCTCGCTGCCCGGTGCGGTGGCTTCCGGGTTTTTATTGGGCATCTTGCAATCTTTTGCATCGATGAATGAAGTGAAGCAGCTGATTCCCGGCATCGACCAGGTCATTGTGTACTTGGTGGCAGTCGTCATTTTGCTGACCCGGCCGCGTGGTTTGTTGGGCCGCAAAGGCGTGATGGAGGACTGATGATGAATACACAAGCACAACAAGACCGCTGGTTGCTGATCGGCTTCACCCTGGCCCTGCTGGCCGGCCCTATATTGCTCAAACCCTTCGGGGCCGGTTACCCGGATTTACTACAAAAATTTTGTATCTTCGGAATTTTTGCGGTGGGCTATAACATTTTGTTTGGCCTGACGGGCTACCTGTCCTTCGGCCATGCTGCGTTTTTGGGCATTGGCTCGTACACCGCGGTGTGGAGCTTCAAACTGCTGACCATGAATGTGTTACCCGCCATCATTCTGAGCGTATTGATGACCGCCCTGTTTGGCCTGGTGATTGGCTACCTCTGCTTGCGCCGCTCGGGCATTTACTTCTCGATTCTGACGCTGGCCTTTGCCCAGATGGCTTACAACATGGCGTATTCGGTGCTCACACCGATCACCAACGGCGAAACCGGTTTGCAATTGGTCAAAGGCGATCCGCACCTCCTGGACCGTTGGTTTGGCGTTCCAATGGTGGACGGCATCCCCTCCACCAATTTCTTTGGGATTTCCATGGTGGGCTACAGCGGGTTTTATTTCTGTGCGGCACTGCTGATCATCAGTTTTTATGTGGCGATGCGCCTGACCCGTTCGCCCTTTGGCCTGATGCTCAAAGCCATCAAGTCCAACCAAAACCGCCTGAAGTACACCGGTATCAACACCCGCTCTTACGCCTTGATCGCTTTTGTGATCAGTGGTTGCTACGCCGGTCTGGCCGGCGCCCTGCTGGCGGTGACCGATCCGCTGGCGGGTGCAGACCGCATGCACTGGTCTGCCTCGGGCGAAGTGGTGCTGATGACGATTTTGGGTGGCGTGGGCACTTTGTTAGGCCCGGTGATTGGCGCAGGTGTCATCAAGTACCTGGAAAATATTTTCTCCTCCTTCAACGAGCAGATACTCAATGGCGTCTTTGGCTTTCTGCCCGACGCTATGCAACACCCGGTGGTCAAGTTCGTGGGCTTGTTTGTAGGCGAAGGATGGGAGTTGACCTTGGGCGTTCTTTTCTTGGTGTTGATTATTTTTGTACCTGGAGGTCTGATGCAAGGCTTTCAAAGTCTGCAGCGCCGCCTCTTTCCTGCGCAGGCCACGCCCGCTGCTGATGCGACCCGAGGAGCACACTAATGGCTGCACTTGAAGTCTCTGGTTTGAAGAAAAGTTTTGGCGGTCTCAAAGCGCTGAATGATGTCAACTTGACGGTGCAATTTGGCACCGTACATGCCATCATCGGACCCAATGGCGCTGGCAAGTCCACTTTGCTCAATGCCTTCGTAGGTCGTTTGATCCCCGACGAAGGCAGCGTCGTCTTTGACGGCATTTCGCTGGTCGGGTTGCAACCGCATGAAATCAACCAAGCCGGTGTGGTGCGGGTCTTTCAAACGCCGGAAATTTTCGGCGAATTGAGCCTGCTGGACAACGTGCTGATTCCGGCCTTCTCGCACCGCGACGGCGAGTTCCAACTCAACGGCTGGTCGCGCGCTGCCGAACAGGCCCATGTGCATGAAGTCGCCAAGCACATGCTCGAAGACGTGGGCCTTTACGGCAAGCGGGACATGATCGCCAACAGCCTGTCGCGTGGCGACAAGCGCCGTTTAGAGATGGCGATGTGCCTGGCCCAAGAACCCAAGCTATTGTTGT
>CANFLU010000055.1 GCA_947447975.1 Comamonadaceae bacterium
GCCAAGGCACCCGCTTGGATAGCGGTGTCGTAGATTGCATCTATATGCGGGTTAGACACGGTTTTGGCAGAGCGCTTTTTGTTTTCCCAGCCTAGGCGCATAGAGTCCACCAGCCCAGCAAAATCACCGCGCAGCAGGCACTCTTTCATCACCACCGCCTCGCGCTTCATACCATGCATGGCTTCCATCGCATCCACAGCACCAGCTTTCATATTGTTAGTTTGGTCGGCAATAATTTTGGCGGACTCGCGTGATACGCCAGTAAAAAACAATACTAGCGAAGCCTCTAATTCGCAAATAATCCAGTTTTTTATGCGCAGCGGGTTAATCACCGCCCGCTCGTCGGCATAAAACTCCATAAAGTTGAAGCCGCCAAAGGTGGCGGAATATTGGTCTTGCCGCCCACCTTGCAATCCGCAATCGACCCGCTCTATTTTGTAAGCCATTTGCGCAATGGCGTAATCGTCTAGCGGCAGGTTGAGGAACTCCGCAAAAGCCCTGATCATTACCACCACTAAGGTGGACGAAGAGCCCAAACCTGAGCCTGCCGGTGCATCACAAAAGGTACTCAATTCCATGGGGATCGGCTTGCCCCCATTAAAGTGCTGCACCATATGGGTATACACTGCCTTATGCAAATCTAATTTGCCGTTTAGCAGCAATGGCTGGTCAATCGCTATCACCTTTTCCGCCTGCTGGTCGGTGGCAATAAAACGCAATACCGGGTCTGGTAGCGTCTGAATCACTGCATAGGCGTACCGGTCTATGGCAGCATTTAGCACATAGCCACCGTGGATATCACAATAGGGGGAAACATCGGTGCCACCACCGGCAAGACCTAGGCGCAAGGGAGCGCGAGCGCGAACCATAGATAGTTTAAAAAAATTTGCTTCAGGCATAAGTCTATCGATTGAGCGGAATATTTCCTTTGGCTATTTGATCACGCCAATGATTCAATAAATCGCTAAACATCTGCCTGGCCGGAATTTCAGGTTTCCAATCAATTGCTTTACGAATTTTGGTGTTATCAAACATTTGATAATCCGCATCAATGGGTCGAAGTCGATCCGCATCCGTCTTTATCTGAATATCGGTGCGGGTACTCATACTCAACAGTAAATCAATAACTTGAGGAAGTTTGAATACTTCCTCACCCGCAATATTGAAATAGTCGCCGCTTTTAACTTTTCCTGACTCGCTCGCTTGAAGCAGTAAAAAATACGCCCTGACCGCATCGCGCGCATCTTGAAAAGTTCGGGTACTGGACAGGTTGCCTACCTTAATTACCGGCTCTTGCAGACCCGACTCAATGAGTGCAATTTGTTTGGCAACCGTACTTTCAAAAAATACATCACTCCGGCGGGGTCCGGAATGGGTACCCATACGCGTCACAAAGGTCCGGATCCCATAGGCCTCACCATAAAACTGGCCCAGATAATCGGTGCCGATTTTACTGATGCTGTAGGGGCTGGCACCATGAAAGGCCGTATTTTCAGCAAGGGGCACACCGGGTAGCGCCTTGCCGTAGACCTCGCTGGAGGAACAAATATGCACCACCGGACCGTAACCGTCAGAGTCCCTTTGCTGGCGAATGCACTCTAATAGATTAGCCGTGCCAATAATATTGGTTTGGAGCGTTTCGATTGGAATATCAAAAGACGTCTTGGGGTAAGACTGCGCAGCCAGATGGGAAATATAGTCCGGGCGAACCGCTTTTATCATCCTTGCAAGCGCAGAAAAATCATTAAGATCAGCGTAGTGCAAACATATACGATCCTTGACATTTATCCGTTTAGTTAAATGGTATAGGTTCTCCATCGGCTCCTGCCAACGCATCATACCCACAACATCAAATTCAGTATTTTCGAGTACATAATCAGCCAGTTGTGACCCAACCTGCCCTGTAATACCTGTAATCAATATTTTTTTAGCCATAAAATTGAAAATCTAAATAGCATCAAACTCGATGCGTGCGGCTTCGAAGAGCGTTCGAGTTGGGCGTCCGAGCAAGCGCCCGAATACAGGTGAGTTCATCGCAATAACTCTTGGCCGGTTATTAAAGAATTCTGCATTAGGTTCGGTTACTGAGAAACGCAGATTATCGAAATGAACGTCACGCAATGCCTGTGCAAAGTCAACCCTAGATAGCACCTGCGGACCGCCAAAATTAATTATCTGCTCTGGGAATTCATCCCATCGCTCTGCCAAGGCTAAAGCACCCGCAACAACATCATCGCGATGCACTATCGACCGATAAAAAGGGTGAAATAATTCCGCATCTTCACTTCGCTCGGCACAGCCACCAAGGTAACGGGTAAACTTGTCATCTTTTGAGAATACATAAGATAAACGAATTGCCTTAAAAAAAGGGATGCCATCAAAGCGTTGCTCTAATTCGCGCTTCATGACTGCATATTCACCTGCAGGATTGCATATAGCGCTTTCATCAAAATCATCATCACGCTCACCGTAAACAGTATCACTCGAAAAGAACACGACTCTTGCGCCACGGTCAATTGCATAGATAATTAAATTAATCGAACCAATCACGTTCACAGCCCAGGCACGATCATGCTCATTGGCACAGATATCAGGCGCAGAAATCGCAGCAGTAAGAAAAATAACATCCCCCCTACTGATAGGCAGAGAGGAAAAATCCTCGGGACTTCCCAAGCGGACTTGAATAAAATCCGAAGCGTTAGTTGACGAGGTACGAAGGCCGATTAGATGCCCGGGAATTTTGCTATAGATCGCTGAACCAACATAACCACGCCCCCCAATCACGATATACTTTTTTGCCATTTACGTCGTTTACCTTTTGATTTGAGTGATAAATTACGCTGGGTCAGAAAATACTTAGAGCTTGAACCCCGCAGCAACAGCATCGGCATAGAACATCTTCACCGTATCAAGTGAATACGAGTCAAGATCGTAACCAACCAATGAAAGCTTCTTTAAAATATCATTTGTAACGGTAATTACCTGACAACCGATTTCGTCTGCCTGAAAAATATTCAACAACTCGCGCGGACTGGCCCAAATTAATTCAGAAGCAGGTGCGAGTTTCAATTGCTCAACCGCTGCCTTCATCAAGGGCAATGGATCGACGCCTGTATCGGCAATACGACCAGCAAAAACCGATACATAACTTGGCACATCAGGTTCAAGCGATGCAACTACATCACGGACTTGGGTGAGAGTCATTAACGCGGTCACGTTCAATTTAACCTTTTGAGCAGCCAACTTTTTTACCAGGGCATAGCAGTTTTGTTGTTTGGTATTCGTTACTGGAATTTTGACATACACATTACTTCCCCAACTAGCAATTTCTAGGGCTTGACGTTCCATTTCTTCGAAATCATCTGAAAAGACTTCAAACGACAAAGGCTTGTCATTGATACTTGTAAGAATATCTTTGCAAAATGCACGGTAATCAGTTATGCCGGCTTTCTTCATCAAGGTTGGGTTCGTGGTCAATCCCTTGACAAATGGCTTTGCATACATTTCCAACATACCTTGTTTATCAGCGCCATCAGCAAATATTTTAACGTTAAGTTCATCTACATTTTTCATATCATTTCTCCAATAATAAGTTTCGTGGCCTCTTGAAGAGAGGCCACACGAAGATCTACAAATTCCGGCTGCTTTTCATCGTAGCCATAATCAATAAATATTGTTCTACACCCTGCACGTTGGCCAGCTTCTATATCTCGCCAACGATCCCCAACCATAAAACTTCGCTCCAAGTCAATCGCATGCACTATTGCTGACGCGAGTAATGCGCCAGGTAAAGGTTTACGACAATCACATTCGCCATTATCGTGATAGCAGGTTCTGATCTCATCAATTGGCAAGCTACGGGTCAGAAAGCTGTTGATTTCCTCCACGACTTCCATTGGCGTGGTGCCTCTAGCCACATCAGGTTGATTAGTAACCACAATCAACAGAAAACCCGCTCGACGCAAAGCCGCCAATGCTTCAGGTACACCGGGTAGTATTTCCATCGCAGCAAGGTTTTCTGGCGGGTATGGCTTGCCATCACGCACTAGTGCGCGATTGATTACACCATCTCTGTCTAAAAATACTGCCCTACGCATTGAACTTGCGCCTTACTTAACCGCAGACTCCCACTTGGTCTGGTTGGCCTTTAGCTTGGGGTGTGAAACCAATAAGTGCCAAACCACTGCTTGAAAAGCCTCGGAATGGGGGGTGATATTTTCCGCATTGACCGTGGGAATAATCACGCAAGCGTCGGCAACCTGCGCGGTGTATCCACCATCTCTGCCCACCACTCCGGTTATTTTGGCTCCTACTGTTTTGGCGTATTTCAATGCTTCTACCAAATTAGGGCTGATGTTCTTCTCCAGATTGCCGCCACCCACGGAGAAAATGAACACGGCATCCTTTGCCAGTAATTTGCTGATTTTCAACCACTCCACGAAGACTGTGGCCCAGCCCTCGTCGTTGGTGCGAGCTGTAAGTTCGGAAACATTGTCGGTGGGCGCGTAAGATTCAATTCCGACGATCTTACGGAAGTCATTAACGGCATGAGAGCAATTACCAGCACTGCCGCCTACCCCCAAGAAAAATATCCGTCCTCCTTCGGCCTTTACCGTTGCGAGAAGATCCGCCATTTTTTCAATGGCTGCCACATCCATCTTCTCAATGATTTCTGTAGCCTCGTTTAGATGTTGTTGTGCGTAACTCATATATCACCTTTCTTTAAAAAATATTCTTCACATTCCTGCAGCCCATTGTGAGAGCCGATTTCATAAAACCTTTCGTACACCTCATATCCAGCAAGTTGCCCCTTCATAGAAAGAGTATGGTAAACTTGTGCCAAATCAAAAATTTCGCCAGTGCGGTAAGTTTCAAGCACATCGCTGCTAATCGCACCAAGTCCATAATCGATGAATGCCATAGAGGGTTTTGGGTTAATTTTGTTGTATTCAATCAATAAACCTTCACTGAATATGACATTACTTTTGTCCCACCGATCTCCATTTTTCAGAACAGTCATCAGAGCAGGTTTACCACTTTCAAAATATGCGTTTTCAACGGGAGCAAATTCAACTGGCAGAAAAGAGTCACCGTATAAGACAAAAAAATTGGGTCCCAATAAAGGTAGCGCTTGCTTGATTGCTCCGCCTGTGCCTAATAATTCGGGCCCATCAGGAGAATAAACAACCTCTAGCCCAAATTGGGAGCCATCACCCACAAGCGTTTGGATCATTTCCCCCAAGTAGCCAATACAAAGCACTACCTTTCTCACCCCTTGCTCACGTAAAAAATTAAGCTGACGCGTGATGAAGGGCTGACCTGCCACCTCCACCAAAGCCTTGGGTATGGTCTCTGTGATTGGACGTAGCCTCGTGGCTAATCCACCTGCAAGAATCGCTACGGGCAACATCAAGAGGACATCACAACCTTGGCGCCTTCAAAATCAAACTTGAAACGAACCTCTTCAAGTCCAGCGCCTGTCATAGCATGCCGCAGCTTGTTCCGATCGCGTGCCATAAACATTAAAAAGCCACCACCACCCGCGCCAACCAACTTTCCGCCGACAGCCCCATTTTTCATACCCAGCTCGTACCAAGCATCTATTTGAGGATTGCTCATTCCTCCAGAGCGACGTTTCTTGTGCTCCCAATGCTCATGCATGAGATCCCCAAAAAGCTCTGTGTTGCCTGCAATTAATGCGTCCCGACTTCTGTAGCCTAAGTCTTTGACGTAATGCAGGTTATTTAACATATCGCCGTCATTTTGTTGGGACTTAACTTTTTGATCTTTCAAAATTCCGCTGGCACTACGAGAAAAGCCTGTAAAAAATAACAACAGGTTATCTTCTAAATCAAACATGGTATCCATGCTGATGCCCAAAGGCGTAGCCGTAACCTTATCGTCCTTATGAAAGGTAAAACACGTTACACCACCCACGGCTGCTATGTACTGATCCTGCTTGCCTATCGGTTCACCCAAACGGTCAATTTCAATATGGCAGGCCAATTCAGCCAGCTCCTCTTGGTGCAAATGACGCTTTCGGTGGGTATAAAGCGCTTTAAGCAAGGCCGTTGTGAAGCTGCCCGATGAGCCAAGCCCTGTACCAGCCGGAATATCGGCAAGCGTTGTGATTTCTACCTGCGGCGTTTTGAAACCCAACATTTGCAATGCTTCACGTATGATCGGATGCTTAACTTCCGAAACTTTTTCCACATGCTCCAGTTGCGAGTATTTGAGGAAAATACCTTCCGTAAAAGGTCGCATCACGTTAACGTATACATACTTGTCAATCGCTGCTGAAACCAAAAACCCCTCGTGATCGCGGTAATACGAGGGCAAGTCTGTACCACCGCCGCCCAAGGTAATGCGCAAAGGACTACGCGCAATGATCATAACCAGACTCCCTGTAAATTTGCTCAACTATTACTAAAGCAGCAGAGGCATCAGCTAGATTAGCAGCGGGCTCTCTGTTCAATCGAATATCTTCAAAGAACTCTGCAATTTCTACTGCCCACGAGTCATCGGCCATGGGATATTCCCACGAAGTAGTATCTGGCGGCCCCATCTCTGGCAACATTTTGAACCAGGTAATTTTTTCTAAACCATAACTACCGCCCAAGCCCGAAAGGTCCAGCTTGCCTAATTTGCCATAAATTTCCATCGAAAAAAGGTTCTTCCACTCGGTACATGATGCATGTAAAAAAGCTGTTTGCTGCTTAGCAGTCTTTAGCAACATAAAGCCATTGTCATCCACGGGCATATCCCAAAAATAGGTATGCGCAAAACCCTGCACCTCCGTCATATCACCCAAAAACCAGCGTGATAGATCAATTAAGTGAGGGCCCTGATCGATTAGCTCACCACCACCCGACAAAGCCGGATTCGATCGCCATTCTTTTTCGTAACCCAAACGCGCACCGTGCCCATAGCGAGCACGGACGAACATCAACTCACCCAAAGCGCCTGAATCAACAAGTTCTTTAGCTTTGCGCAATGACCTGTGATAACGATGATTAAACCCAACATGAACCTTGACACCATGTTTTTTGACGGCAGCCATCACTGGCACTAACTCAGCCGCATTCCTTGCGGCAGGCTTTTCTACCAACACATGCTTACCAGCTAGTGCGGCAGCCAGCGTTATTTCAGCCAATGAATCGTGTAGCGTCGCGACAATCACCACGTCTACTGATGTGGACCTCACCAATTCACGCCAATCGGTGAATACCTGCGCTTCAGTCACCCGGGCGAGGTTTTTAGCCCGATCAGAATCGATATCTGCACAGGCGACCAAACGTCCGCCTAAGCCAAGCGCTTTGGCTCGTTTTTGACCAATCAAGCCGCAGCCGATTACACCTACACCAAAGACCTTCATTTATCCCCCCAATCAAAACCCCTGTCGCGTCCGGTAATCCGACGCAAAGTGTAGGCATCCGAACTTGTGAGCTCTGTTACATGTTCTGGCCAATGTTCCCAGTCATCCCAAACAGCGCTGATGAGCTTGCCGGTGATGCCTTTGCTGGCGTCACTCGCCAAGAAAAGTGCGAGATCAGCTACTCGGTCCATTGAGGCCCCGCCTTCTTCGAACACCTTGGTCGCCAATGCGCGCTCTCGATCTCCTGCGATATCACCGTTTCGTAAAACCTCAGCCAACATGTCCGTCTTCATAGCGCCAGGGGCAATGCAATTGACTCTGACACCGGAAGGCTTCAATTCCTCAGCGATAGTTTCACTGAATCTAACCAATCCGGCCTTCGCGGTTGCATAGGAACTGAAGTTGGCTCTTGGACCAGTGGCGCCGCCGCCCGACATGTTGATAATAGAGCCACCACCAGCCGCCTTAATTAAAGGGATTAATTCTTTACACAAGACTACAGGGGCAAATAAATTAACTTGGATGACATTCAACCAGTCGACTAAATCGTTCATCTCCAGTGGCCCGATCGGCCCTTGGATTGCAGCATTATTTACTAGAACACTTAAATTACCAATCGTTTTAGCCAAATTGTTGCTCAACTCTTGTACTGATATTTTATTGCTCAAATCACAAATATGAAGAAAACATTCTTGGTCGTCTTTCCTTGGCAAATCATATTTGGTTTCTAATAAATTAACGAGCGAACTCGAAACCAAATGCAAACTAAATCCGTTACTCCAAAATCTCTTTGCCAAAAAAGCACCCAGACCTCGAGAAGCACCAGTAATTAGACAAAATTTCTTCACTTTAAATTGCTACTCCATAAGGATGCTTTGAAACTTGATATTTGAAGTCAATCGCTCTGGCAATAAAACCCCACGGAAGTGCATCGATTAAGAAATTACAATTTTTCACTCGCATGGTCTTCAGAATCTTGTACTTAATTATATTGGTGAAACCATCAAAGGAGTTATGGTCGAACGACGCAAAGCCTGTGGATTCAAGACATATCGACAAAGTGTGTGGTTCAAAAAAAGATATGTGAACGTCGGGGCACTTGGTATATGACCATTGTAACAAGCGATTACGCCATGGCTTTGCGTTACCGGTTGTTAAAAACAAAACCCCTCCAGGCTTAAGTAACTTTCTTATTTTATGAAAAGTTTCAATGGGATTTGAAATATGCTCAAGCACCTCAATTGCACTTATGAAATCAAAACATTCCGACAATGATTCTAACTCAGTCGTTTTTAAAATTGAGATGCCTATTTCCCGCCCCTTTTCAGCTGCCCAACCGTCTTCAGCACCAATAATGTCAATACCTTTCTTTTTTCCAAAGCTTACAAGCCCTCCAGCGCCACATCCAAAGTCTAACCAACGGCCGCCTTTTGGAAAGTTCTTTATAAATATCTCATAAATTCCTTGCCACTCGTAATTCCTTATAGTTGAATCTTGGTTATCTAATTCGTAAATATAATCTAAAATCGGATCAGCGCAGAACCCTAGGTAATAATCTTCATTGTAAATCTTTTCATAATCATCCCTGTAGTTACTAACGAATGAAAAACGGCAATAAAAACAGTTTCTGATGAAAAAGAATCGATTGTCCAATATACCCCGCTGAGTTCCTAAAACCCTAGTTTGGTTCCCGCATACTGGGCAATCGACATTGATTTCAGTTTCGCTCATTGAAAACCCACTCATTCTTTTTAAGATATTTAACAGTTTTTAAAACACCTTCTTTAATGCTAAATTTGGGCTTCCAGCCTAAAGCTTGAATTTTCTTTGTATCCAGAAAAATAAAAGGGTTGTCACCAATCCAACCACGGTCGCCGCCAGTGTATTCTAATTTGGGCGAAACTCCTAGTTCTTCGCATATCCACGTAATTGAATCGTTTACTTCGCAGTAACCATCGATGCCAAGGTTAAAGATATTGACCTTATCTGGAGCCGTTTGCAAAGCGAGCAAAATGGCGTCTATACAATCTTGCACATATAAATAAGACTTGCGCTGCTTACCGTTTCCAAGTACAGGCAACCTAGTCGGGTCAACCATGAGCTTTTGGTAAAAATCAAAAACGTGACCATGCGTGTAGCGCTCACCCAGAATTGATACAAACCGAAAGATACATGCCTGAAAGCCAAAGCCTTCACAATAAGCTGAAATAAGAGCCTCACCTGCCAACTTGGAGGCGCCATACAACGATGTTTGAACAGGGAAGGGACCATCTTCCGGTGTAGGTACAAGTATTGACTCACCATAAACGGACCCAGTAGAAGAAAATATAATTTTTTTTATTCCATTGGCACGCATAGCCTCTAATACGTTGTAAGTCGCAATAGTGTTTTGCTCTAAGTCGCGGCGCGGATGATTAGTGCCAAAACGAACATCGGCATTCGCTGACAGATGGCAAACGACGTCGCCCCCTACGAAAGCATCCGTCAGCGCCTGGACATCCAGAATGTCAATTTCGAACAACTTAAAAGCTGAGCTTAGCATCGCTTTATCAAGAAAACGGCGTTGACCGGTAGAGAAATTGTCTACACCGATAACTTGGTGGCCCTCCAGCAATAAACGATCCACTAGGGTGCTACCAATAAATCCGGCGCAGCCGGTAACAACATATGAGCTCATTTATCGAGATCCTTAACTTTAAAAACCCAATGCGATGAAAGTATGTAACCAACAAAAACTGTCACAACCACTGAAGCACAGACGCCCCAGTACACCGATAATCCAATTCGATCAACAAATATACTTACAACGACCAAAGTAATCAGATAATTTATAATGCAAAGCAAAATATATTTTGCAAGTTGCTGCTTATGTTTTCCACCCTGAGCGTTAAAGGTAAAATTGCGATTACCCAAGTAGTGAAAAAAGGTAGAGACGCAGTATGCAGCAGTTACAGCTAAGATATATCCCGCACCGACTCCTGAAGTAAACAACCACATCACAAAAAAGTAAATGGCAGCCGTAATCACACCCACCACCCCAAAACGGAATGCAGCCCAAAAATGTAAATTAAATAAGGAATGAAGCCCATTAATTAATTTCATACCATTAATTAACGCGCTTTGCAGTCATCAGCACACGAATACCAAAGGGCAATGACACAAAATCAAGCAACCACGTCTCCAAGCGCATTGCAATAGAAACCAAATAACTATTAGATGTAGAAGCTGCTTGCTGGTGAACAACAGTCTTTGATTGCGTTAGTATTTTATTCGTCAACTTTACCAAAGCAAACGCGGGGAATAGTAAAAATCCCAAATGTGATTTTCGTGTAACAATAAAACCAGATGCAACCAGCTTAGCCCTCAATTCAGTGGCTGAATAACGCCTAAAATGATTTAACTGCGCATCATATGAGTCGTAGAGATATTGCCCAGCCGGGACTTCTAAAACTAATGTTCCACCCGGACGAAGCAAATTAAAAGCATTTTTAAACGCAGTTACATCATCCTCAATGTGCTCCATAACATTAAGCATCACCAGTACATCTACACTCTTATCCGGCAAAGGACACTGCAAAAGATCAAACCGGATTAGAGGAACACCAGGAAGCTCCTTGGCGAGCTTATACAAAGGTTCTTTGACAACATCTGCGCCTATAACTAACGCTTCATTAAACTGGGACTTTAGATCTTTTATAAGAAATCCAGATGAGCAACCTATTTCTAATATCACAGCCTTTGGATTTGGTATGCAATTCCTTACCTGACGGATTGCATCATTTCGCGAAGCTAGATCAATAGGATGATCTTTACCCGCAGCCGCCTCATGAAGTGCTGTAAGGTCATCAGACCAACCCGCAAAGTTTTCACTGTATTCCAAAACTGGGGTTCTCTCTGTCCCAACGAGGAACGATTCACCATCCCAAACTGGCGAATCCGCACAACCCTTAGGAGGCGGCAAGTCAAAGGGCAAATTCATACTTTATCACCAAAATTAACATGTCGATCCACAATATACATTGGTCTTCTTTTGACCTCATCATAAATACGGCCAACATACTCGCCAATCAAACCTAGCCCAAGTAACTGTACGCCAGCGAAAAAGGTAACTAGTAGTACGGTGGTAGACAGACCTGGCGTCAAATCAATTCCTAAAACCTTTTGAATAAAGTACCATGAACCCAAAATGAAGCTAAGACATGCGATTATAAAACCCCCTATTGCCATCATAAATAATGGCTTTGAGCTAAAACTAATTAAGCCGTTTAAACCGATCTTAAGAGAGCCTGTGAGCCGATTGTAATTACCAACGCCAGCGTATCGAGGATCGCGGTCATACTCAATGAAAGTTTGTCTAAATCCAACGTATGCGACCAAACCACGTAAGAAACCATGAGTTTCGTTTAAACCACGCAGCTCTTCAATAACACGACGCGTCATAATCCGAAAATCACCAGTATTTCGAGGAATTTGAACATCACTAAATTTGTTTATAAGTGAATACCCGATATGCGCAATTACGCGTTTTACAAGCGTTTCACCCCGCCTAGAACGTCGCTTGGCATATACGACTTCATAACCTTCTTGTAATTTCGCATACATCTTCTCGATCAGCTCTGGTTGATCCTGCAGATCAACATCAATGACAACACAGGTTTCGCCAGTACAAGTCAGAATACCGGCCATTGTTGCTGCCGGTTGACCGAAACGTCGTGAAAAAACGAGGAGCTTGATGTTGGGGTTACGATTAATTTCCTCAAGTATTATTTCCTCGGTCCGGTCGGCAGAAGGGTCGAGGCAGAAAATAATTTCATAATCAACATTCATGGATAAAACCACAGCCTCGATCCTATTGAGAAAAGGTCGAATATTAGCCTCTTCTTTGAACACAGGAACGACAATCGAATTTTTCATATTAAAAATTTTTTAATTTACTATTCTAGGATTAATGAAACCCACCCACAAGGCACTAGAATTAGGGACATTTACAGATTCAAAAATTACATCGACGTACTCACCTTGAAATTCATTGAGTTCGATTGATATTCTTTTTGTGCCAATCGAAGATTGGGATTCTTCAAATTTAATATTTTCATTGTATATATTTTTCCATTTAGCAGCGCCGCTTCTAGATATATGCACCTTAACTGCAGCGAGAGTCTTGACTGGATAGACTAAACCCACATCAAAAATGATTGAAGAATTCGCCTTAATATTTATTTTTTCGTATTTATAACTTATGCCGGGGAGCAACACAAGTGCGCTTTTTACCCCTCGCCGCGTACCTAAGTCCATCAAAAATGCGCCAAGGCCAGATGGCGTATCCACTTTGGCAGAGTTATTAATTATTCCTCGAGAGTATTCTTTCAAGAAATTAAAACTCTCATTTCGGCTTAAAAGTAATTGGTCAGAGTTCCATTCCGATGAAATATCAACATATTCCTGACCTATTTTTTCTACAATTCGAAGTTTGTCACTTTCGATTTTTTTAAAGTCGACTTTGGACCCACAATAAACGTGCTGATGTCCTCGTGCATAATATTTAAAAATTTGGCCGTCACCTAAAACCCAAGTGCAAAAACTCTCCTGACTTTTCGGCA
>CANFLU010000056.1 GCA_947447975.1 Comamonadaceae bacterium
ACACCTATGGCGACATGATCGAAATGGGTATCCTGGACCCCACCAAAGTGACTCGCACTGCTTTGCAAAATGCAGCATCGGTGGCCTCTTTGATGCTGACGACGGAAGCGATGATTGCTGAAGCCCCGAAAGAAGACGCTCCTATGGGTGGCGGTATGGGCGGCGGCGATATGGGCGGTATGGGTGGAATGGGCGGCATGGGTATGTAATCCCAGGCCGGTCTAGCGCGGCCTCCAAAGGCCGCGCTGCCCTACAAATTAAAAACCTGCAGGACGCGAGTCCTGCAGGTTTTTTTGATGGCTGTGGCTTTTGGTTAAAGGCCTTATTTGCGCTTATGGGCTTGCAGCTTCGACTTGCGAAGACGGCGTAGCCGCAGCACGGGCCACGATGCGCGCAATCAAGGGCTCCAATTCTTCTTGGGTCACTGGTTTGGCAATAAAGGCGGTGACACCAGCGGCCTGTGCTTGGTCTCGTGCGTCCTGCAATACATCGGCCGTTATGGCGATGATCGGGATCTCCGATTTGGGTTGCGCCATGGCGCGGATGGTGCGCGTGGCTGTCAGGCCATCCATCACGGGCATGTGGATATCCATTAACACCAAATCGTAATCCTCACGCACCAGCGCTGCGACCGCTAGTTCGCCGTTCTCGCAAAATCGGGTTTCGTAACCCATGCGCTGCAACAAAATCGACATGAATTTGCGATTCACAGGATGGTCCTCGGCCACCAAGATGCGCACGCGTCCATCCGGACGTGAAGTTGCCCCAGCCGACACCTGGTCTGTGACTTGGTCATCGGGCGCCTGACGCACCACCCAGGGCATACGCACTGTGAAGGTAGAGCCCGCGCCTGGCTGACTTTGTACCGTGATATCGCCACCCAGGCGTCGCGCCAAGGAGAGTGAAATCTGCAAGCCCAGGCCTGCACCGGTAAATTTTCTTGAGAGGCTGGAGTCCGCTTGGAAGAAGCGTTGAAACAACTGGCTCAGTGCGGCTGGGTCCATACCGATGCCGGTATCTTGGACCACCATCTCCAGCCACGGCGTGTGCTGCGCATCATGGACTGCCCGCACGGACAGTGAGACCTTGCCCTGCTCGGTGAACTTGATGGCATTGTTGATCAAATTAAACAAAATTTGCCGTTGACGGGTGCTATCTGACTCCAACCACAGTGTCTCGTCAAGTTGGTTGTGCATTTCAAACTGCAGGTTTTTTTGCCGCGCCAAAGGTTGAAACGTGGCCTCAATAGTGCGCAAAAAACTCGAAAAATGTACGGCCTCTTTACGTAAACTGATCTTGCCGGAATCCAGCGCCGAGAGGTCCAAAATGTCATTTAACAACTGCAGCAAATGACGGGCCGAATCGTTAGCGATCTTGACCAACTCGGATTGCTCTGGATTGAGCGGCGTTTTGGCTAACAAGCCCAGCAAACCCATGACGCCGTTAAATGGCGTGCGAAGTTCGTGGCTCATATTTGCTAAAAACAAACTCTTGCCCACATTGGCGCTGACAGCCGCTTGCTGCGCCTGCCGCAGTTCCTCGTTGAGGGCTTTGAGCGCCTGCTCCTCGCGCTGCTGCACCCTATGCCGCCACACCAAACCCCATGCGACCAGGCTGAGCAACAGCAATTGCGCCAGGGTCAGCCAGGTTATTTGCAAGTTTTGATCTAGCAGGTCGCGTGTTTGTCGCTCCAGCAGTTTCGAGCCCAGCAGATCGGCGGCATTGCCCAGGGCCAGGGACTCGGCAGTAAAGGCCTGCATTTCAAGCAATAAGTCACGCAAGCCGGGCAGATCGGGCTTGTCGCTGGACAAAGCATCTTCTGCCCGATTGGCAAAACGGACCATCTGGTCTACCGCTTGCGCAACGCGAGCGTTCTCAAGCAACAAGGCTGAGCCGGGGGACTCACGCACTGTCTCCACTTTGCTGAGCAAAATATCTAGGCGGGTATGCAGTTCCTCCACAGGCGGGGGCGTGCGGGAATTAAGGTACAAATCCAGCTGGTGAACAAAACGCAGGTACTCGCGATCAAGCAAGAAAGAGGGGGCGGTGACGGAGTCCACCCGCTGATCACCTTGCGCTTGCAGCGCTTGCCTTTGCGTCCATTCAAAGCCCAGCAAGAACAGTGTGGCGAGCGCTATGAAAACAGAGACGGCAATAAACGTGGGGCCAAACGAAAATTTTTTGAAGCGCCCGGTCATGCGCGTCTTACTCAACTTGAATCGATTTCAGTTGCCAAATGGAGCGCTCGTAAAACTGTACGGTTTGCAATTCAGGCTTGCTGTCATAGGGATAGACGACGAACAAAGGCCCTTTGTTTTTGGCCGTCAAAGTTTGACCGTCCATCTGGTGCGCCAAAATCATGTCGTATTGCTGTGCATCAGAAAATGGAATTTGCACCCGATATTCGTCGAGCGCGATCGCATGGATCACCGTACCTTTGACCTTGGCCGCTGCCAATACATCGCGCACCAAAGGGCCGGTAAATTTAACAGGGTTTTTGTACCATGGCGTTTGCGCCACAAAGGTGTGCTGCGGCAAGGCTTTGAGTGAGGAAATATTAAAAGCTGCCGCCAAAGGGCCGGTTACGGCCCCTTTGGCGGGCTTGTTGGGCACGGCGCTGGGCTGTATCGGCGGTGCCGTGTAGACGCGCAATACCACGGGATCGGCGGCCGCATGCGCGCCGGTCATACTGTGGCACAGCACGACCATGAGCGAGGCGAACATAGCCAAACGCTTCAATAAAATCATTTTCTTTCTCCCACTTTGGAATTTATTTTTGCTCCGCTCCCTGGGCGCAACGGGCGACCTGCCTAGCCGACAGCGTGCCACTAGCGAGGCACCGGCAAGCCACAACTGCTTGGTTTCTTCTTAAATTTTATGCAAAGCAACTTGGGGCGTCAAACAAATGAAGGGCTTGGAGCCAAGCAATTCGTATCGCCTAGCCGGATGGCGCGTTTTGGGTGGGACAAAATTGGAGAAATTGGTTTTTAAGCCATTGCAACTTGCGCTTTTGCTTTGCGCGGCATTCAGACCATCAAGGTGTCTTGGGGCACCCATGCCAAATTACACGTCCTTCCATGGCCTTAGCGCGCCAGGGCCTTGAGTGCCAATTTAATGCCATCGCTTACCCCCATGTCGGCGGGCAAAGCCTTGAGCGCCAGGGCAGCCTCCTTGTCGTTGTAACCCAGGGCCAATAGGGCTTGCAAAATGTCCGATTGCGCCTCACTGCCCGCACCCGAGGGCATGCCGATGTCGGCACCGAGCTTGCCTTTGAGTTCTAAAAGCAGGCGTTCGGCGGTTTTTTTGCCAATTCCCGGGACCTTAGTCAGGCGTCCTGCCTCTTGTAGCGTGACCGCTTGGGCTAACTCACCGACCGCCATGCCGGACAGTACCGACAGTGCGGTTCGCGGTCCAACGCCCGAAATTTTTACCAACTCCCGAAACGCTGAGCGCTCCGCCTGCGAGCCAAAACCGTACAAAATTTGCGCGTCCTCGCGCACCACAAAGTGCGTCAGCAGGCTTACCTTTTCGCCACTTGCAGGCAGGTTATAGAACGTGCTCATGGGTACTTGCACTTCGTAGCCCACGCCCCCGCAGTCCACTACCACTTGGGGCGGGTTTTTATCGCTAAGAATGCCTGTGAGCTTGCCAATCATCGGGAGCCTTTTGTGTAATTGCCTATCATGGGGGCCGACGCTGCGCCGATTTGCGCGATGGCGCAGCCCCTGCCACGGAATTATCAACTTGATTCTCAGACATATTTTTTTGCCTCCCAACAATAGCCGCTTAGGGCATTTGTGCGGCCCCACGGACGCGCATTTGCGCCGCATCGAAGCGGCGCTGGGCGTGCGCATCGCGCATCGGCACGAGCAATTCAAGGTGGACGGGCCAAAAGCCCCGGCGCAGCGCGCCATGGAGATGCTGCAAGCCTTGTACGAGATGGCAGCCAAGCCTATCCCCGATGAAGTGGTGCAATTGATGCTGGCTGGTGAGGGCGCGCCGCACGCCAACGACGGTCCGACCTTGTCCACCCGGCGCGCCGACCTCAAGCCACGCAGTGTGAACCAAGCGGTGTATTTGGACAATATCGCCCAGTACGACATCACCATCGGCATCGGCCCGGCCGGCACCGGCAAGACCTACTTGGCAGTGGCTGCCGCCGTGGATGCTTTGCATCGAAGCGTGGTACAGCGCATTGTGCTCACGCGTCCGGCGGTAGAGGCCGGTGAGCGCCTGGGTTTTTTGCCCGGCGACTTGAACCAAAAAGTCGACCCGTATTTGCGCCCTCTGTATGACGCGTTGTACGACTTAATGGGTTTTGAGCAAGTGCAAAAAGCCTTTGAGCGTCAGGCGCTGGAAATCGCGCCGCTGGCCTTTATGCGCGGGCGCACGCTGAACAATGCGTTTGTGATTTTGGACGAAGCGCAAAACACCACGCCCGAGCAAATGAAAATGTTTCTTACGCGGGTTGGTTTTGGCACCAAAGCGGTGATCACCGGTGACGTGAGTCAGATTGACCTGCCCAAAGCACAGCTCAGTGGCTTGATTGACGCCGAACGCACCCTGCGCCGGGTGGAGGGCATCGCGATCACCCGCCTGACTAGCGCCGATATTGTGCGTCACCCGCTGGTGGCGCGTATCGTCGACGCCTACGACGAGGCCCGCCGGGCTGATGAAATCGCCGCTGCGCTGGTGGCTGAGGCGCAAACACTTCCCAAAGTGGTGGCGCAAGCGTCGACTTCGCGCAGTGGTATGCCTAAAACCCGGGTGCCCAGGCGATGAGCACCAGCCTGCCAACCCTGGACCTGTCTTTGCAATTTGCGCACTTGGTCGATGCAGCGATGCACCGCCAGGCCTTAGCGCGCCACGCGGTACGGCGTTGGATTCGCCACGCGCTTGCCCGCGATGCGCAGATGACAGTGCGTATCGTCGATACGCAAGAGGGCCAGGAACTCAACCGCAGCTATCGGGGCAAAGACTACGCCACCAATGTATTGACCTTTGGTTACGCGATGGAACCGCTGCTTCACGCGGATCTGGTTTTATGTGCCCCAGTGATTGCCCAAGAAGCCCGAGCGCAAGGTAAAACCTTGCAGGCGCACTATGCGCATTTAATTGTGCACGGTACCTTGCATGCGCAGGGATGGGACCACGAAACCTCGCGTGCCGATGCGCGGGCTATGGAAGCCCATGAGGTGGCGCTTTTGGCCTCGCTGGGATTTGGCAATCCCTACCGCTAACCGGTGAACTGCATTAGAGGAAGGTGAAGGATGGCCGGACCATCCTCCCAGCGGTTGCGCTGATTTTCGGGTTCTATTTATGGCGCCGGTACGAGCCTGAATGTTTTCTCCACGATGGCTTTGTCCTGCGGGTCTGCAATAGCCAAAAATGCATGTTCTGCCTGGGCATAGGCTTGGCGATAGATCGCAACCTCGCCCACTACGCAGGCCGCATGGGCGTAGATGGCGTGGGTGAATGCCACCTCCCAGTCTGCTGTATTTCGACTCAGGAAATAGTGATGCATGGGTTGCGCGTACAGCCATGCGGATGGTCCCAGGCCGAGTAGGGCGTGGACGTGGGCAAGCAACATCGTTGCCCGCATTTGGGTGAGTTCCGTTCCAATGACATTCCAATGCCAAGCGGCCGCGTGGGCCGCATGCAGGATTTCTTGGTTTTCCTGTGCAGTGCGCGGTTTTTCGGCTAATTCCCATGCGCGATTGTTGGCGCTAACGGCAAATTTTTTATGCCAATTTTCTAATTCGGGTTCCATGGCTGCTTGGCTTTTTAGGCCTTGTTTACTTGGGATTCGATAACGGCTTGAAAGCCTGCATATTACAAAGCGCCTTTGGGTCGGTCGCCAGTGCGCGCGTTCCTTAGATCCAACAATAAAAAGTCGGTGTGCCTACACCATCTTGGGCAGGCTAGATCACCCGCATAGGGACGGTCACCGGACCATCGTTGATCAGTTCCACTTGCATATCTGCGGCAAATTGGCCTGTCGCAACCTCACTGTGGGCGCTCCGTGCCTGCTGCACCAAGTAGTCGTACAGCTTGCGCCCGAGTTCCGGCGCTGCCGCTTGGGTAAAGCTGGGGCGGTTACCGCCCGAGGTATCGGCGGCAAGGGTGAACTGACTGACTATCAGCAGTCCGCCGTGCCGGCCGGCACCGTCCAGGTCTTGCACGCATCGGTTCATCTTGCCTTGGGTGTCGCTAAAGATGCGCAACTTCAGAATTTTCGAAAGCAGCTTGGTGGCCTGGGTTTGGCTGTCGTCTGGTTCGGCGCAGACCAGCACCAGAAGGCCCGGACCGATGGCGCCCACAGTCGACCCGTCTATGGTGACGCTGGCGCGGCGCACCCGCTGGATCAACGCGAGCATGGGTGGGCGGTATTTGCTTTAAAGGTGCGCAGCATGGGAACGGTGGGTCACGGCGCGCGAACGACTTTGCCCTTAGGCCAGGGTGACACGCATAAATTTGCGTTTACCCACTTGGAGTACATAGCTGCCCGCGCCCAGCTTGAGACCTTTGTCGCTGACCACGCTGCTGTCGATGCGTACACCACCACCGTCGATCAGGCGGTTACCCTCGCCACTGGAGGCCGCCAGTCCGGTGGCTTTGAGCAATGCGGCAATGCCCCAGGGTGCGCCCTCTAGCAACGCGAGGCTGCGTTCTTCGATTTGGTCCGGGATACCGCCTTGGCTGCGGTTGATGAAGTCTTGCTCGGCTGCATCGGCCGCTTGCGCCGAGTGAAAGCGGGCGGTAATCTCTTTGGCCAGCGCTACTTTGGCGTCTTTGGGGTTGCGCCCGGCGTCCACTTGCGCCTTGAGTGCGGCAATTTGCGCCTCGCTTTGGAAGCTCAAAAGCGTGTACCAGCGCCACATAAGTACGTCGGAGATGCTCAGCACCTTGGCAAACATGGTGTTGGCGTCCTCGGAAATGCCGATGTAATTGTTCTTGCTCTTGGACATTTTGTCCACGCCGTCCAAGCCTTCGAGCAGCGGCATGGTCAGGATGCACTGCGGTTCCTGGCCGTATTCGGCTTGTAGATGCCGCCCTACCAGCAGGTTGAACTTTTGATCAGTACCGCCCAGTTCCAGGTCGCTTTTGAGGGCCACGCTGTCATAGCCTTGCATCAGCGGGTAGAGGAACTCGTGCACGCTGATGGACTGGCCGCCTTTGAAGCGGTCATGGAAATCGTTGCGCTCCATCATGCGTGCCACGGTGTAGCGGCTCGCTAGCTGGATCATGCCGCGCGCGCCCAGCGGATCGCTCCATTCGCTGTTGTAGCGAATCTCGGTTTTAGCCGGGTCCAAGACCAGCGACGCTTGCTTGTAATAAGTCTGGGCGTTGGCCTCTATCTGTTCGCGGGTCAGCGGCGGGCGGGTGCTGTTGCGGCCTGACGGGTCGCCAATCATGGTGGTGAAGTCGCCAATCAGGAAAATCACCTGGTGCCCTAAGTCCTGCAACTGCCGCATTTTGTTCAGCACCACGGTGTGGCCCACGTGGATGTCCGGCGCCGTCGGGTCCAGCCCCAATTTGATGCGCAAGGGGGTATGGGTGCTTTCTGAGCGCGTCAGCTTCTTCACCCAGTCCTCTTGGGGAATAAGCTCTTCACAGCCCCGCAAGGTGACGGCCAGGGCCTCTTGGACACGCTCGGACACGGGGGTAGAGGGGGGCGAAGCTGGGTGCATAAGCAGAATGTGGAGGCCTAGGGCAGGGCCCGATATACTCCGTCCTCTATTTCAAAGTTCCGGGCGCGGGCGAAAAAAGTATTTTAGCCCCCGCCCTGATTGCCCAGTACGCCCGCAGAGCCGGGATGCGTACTTCCCAGGAAGGCTGAATTTGGTGTCCGACTTGCTGAATAAGGCGCTCAGCGCTGCCCTTGAGGCTGCCTTGACCGTGCGCCGCTATCCGGCCCGATTTTTATCGGGAATGGCCGTGTTGCTCATTGGCGCAACCGGGGGTAGTTACGCCTTGGTATCGTTGGCGCCCGAAGCATCCGAACTCACCGTGCGTACGGTAGTAGAGGCTGTTGAGCCGATGGCGATCGAGCCGCAACGCGATTTGCTGGCTGGCCAAGCCATGCGCCTATACCGCAGCGATATAAGCCGAAGCACCGATACAGCAGATAGCCTGTTGCGCCGTCTGGGCGTGAGTGACCCTGCAGCATCGGCCTTTTTGCGCGCAGACCGCAACGCCCAGAGAAATTTGCTGGGCCGCGCAGGCCGTAATGTGCAGGCCGAGGTGGATGCGCGTGGCCGTTTGCTAGCACTGACCGCCCGCTGGAGCCCCGAAGAAGACGGCACTTTCAATCGCTTGACTGTGCGCGGCGCGCCCGGCGTACTGAAATCGACCCTGGAAACCCTGCCCTTAACGGCCAGCACACGCATGGCCAGCGGCACGATTCAAAGCTCTTTGTTCGCCGCGACTGACGATGCGCGTATTCCGGATGGCGTGGCAGTACAAATGGCCGAAATTTTCTCGGGTGATATTGATTTTCATCGCGCCTTGCGCAAGGGCGACCGTTTTGTCGTGGTCTATGAAACGCTGGAGGGTGACGGCGAACCCTTGCGTTCCGGGCGGGTACTGACAACAGAATTTGTCAACGCGGGTAAGTCGTACCAGGCCATGTGGTTTGAGTCACTGCAAACGGCCCAAAACGGAAAAAGCCCGCTCAAGGGCGCGTACTACAACATGCGGGGCGAAAGCTTGCGCCGTGCATTTTTGGCGTCGCCCGTCGCGTTTTCCCGCATTACCAGCGGTTTTGCCATGCGTTTTCATCCAATTTTGCAAACTTGGCGTGCCCATCTGGGCGTGGATTACGGTGCAGTGACCGGCACACCAGTGCGCACCGTGGCCGATGGCGTGGTGGACTTTGCGGGTGTGCAAGGTGGCTATGGCAACGTAGTGATCGTCAAACACGGCGGCAACACTACCACGGTATATGCCCACCTGAGCCGTATCAATGTGCGCAGCGGTCAGCACCTACAGCAGGGGGACAACGTCGGCTTGGTCGGTGCGACCGGTTGGGCCACTGGCCCGCATCTGCATTTTGAGTTCCGTGTGAACGGCGCCCACAAAGACCCGATGACGATTGCCCGCCAGGCCGAGGCAGCGCCGGTTACTGCGGCATTGCGCCCGGCGTTTGAGCGGGTGGCAGACCTGGCGCGCCAACAATTGGCTGCGGCGGCCCAGGTACACGTCGGCAGCGTTCAGTAAGGCGCGTGGCCGTAGCGCAATGCCCGGCCTCTATATTGGATTGATGTCGGGCACTTCGCTCGACGGCGTTGACGGAGTGCTGGCCGCGCTCGGCGAGGCTCCCGCCCAGCCCAAGGTGCTGGCGTCCGTACACCTCCCCATGCCACACGACTTGCGGCAGGAGTTTTTGGCCCTCAACGTAGCGGGCGCGGACGAGCTCCATCGCGCCGCGCTTGCTGCCAATGCCTTGATTGGCTTGTACGCCGAGGTCGTTGGGCAATTACTGGAACGCGCCGGTGTCGAACCGGCACAGGTTACCGCGATAGGCGCCCATGGCCAAACTGTGCGCCATCAGCCACAGTCCTTTGACGGTATTGGCTATACCGTACAACTCAACCAAGCGGCCTTACTGGTCGAACGCTGCGGCATGACGGTGGTTGCGGACTTTCGAAGCCGCGACCTGGCCGCCGGTGGCCAGGGTGCACCGCTGGTACCGCCTTTTCATTTAGCGGTTTTTGGCGATGCGCTGGAATCGAGAGCGGTACTCAATATAGGCGGGATTTCGAACATCACGCTCCTGCCGGCGGCTCAGTCGGCGGGTACGGGCATGCTGGGTTTTGATTGCGGCCCCGGCAATGCGTTGATGGACGCTTGGTGCGAGCGCCACCGCGGCGCCCCATTCGATGACCAAGGACAGTGGGCGGCCCAAGGACGGGTAGACCTGGGTTTGCTCACTGCGATGCAGCAAGAGCCTTTTTTCCGGCAAGCGCCGCCCAAGAGCACAGGGCGGGATTTGTTCAATGTAGCGTGGCTTGCCCGTCACTTGTCGGCCTGTCCTGTGTCCGCACCGGTGGATGTGCAGGCTACCTTGACGGAGCTGACCGCCTGGGCCTGCGCGCAGGCCTTATCCGTCGCAAACGGCAGTTGCCGGCGCTTGGTGGTATGCGGTGGCGGTGCGCGCAACGTTTTCTTGATGCAGCGGCTGTCTGCTTGCTTGCCAGGGGTGCAGGTAAGCACTACCCAGGATTGGGGTGTCGCACCATCGGATGTAGAGGCATTGGCTTTCGCATGGTTAGCTCAGCAAGCGGTCCAAGGCAGGCCAGCGAGTGTGGCCGCAGTGACCGGTGCGCGTGGTGCGCGGATTCTGGGCGCGATTTACCGCGCCTGAGCAGGCGCGGTGGTCTGAAAACCGGACGCCTAATTAGGCGGAGAACGATGAGCCGCAGCCGCAGGTAGTCGTGGCGTTGGGGTTTTTAATGACGAACTGGGCGCCCTGGAGGTCTTCTTTGTAATCGATTTCTGCACCCACCAGGTACTGGTAGCTCATGGCATCGATCAGTAGTGACACACCATTTTTGGTCATGGTGGTGTCGTCTTCATTGGTGATTTCGTCAAAGGTAAAGCCGTATTGGAAGCCGGAGCAACCGCCGCCTTGCACAAACACACGCAACTTCAAATCGGGGTTGCCTTCTTCGGCGATCAGATCAGCCACTTTGCTTGCCGCGCTGTCGGTAAACAGAATCGGTGCGGGCATTTCGGTCGTGATTGATGGGGCAACTGCGTTCATGTGAATTTCCAAGAAATAGAGAGTCGAGCAAATAGTACAGTATTTAAGTCGGAAATCAAATCAGATGGGATTTGACTCGGTTGGCAGTGGGGCTTTTTCATCGCCAGCCAGGATGGGCGTCAAACGCCCGGCAATGAGCGCACCCTGATGCATCTCCAATGCTCCGTAGGCTACATCGCCTTCAATGCGGGCGTTGGGTTGCAATTCCAGCATCAGCCTGGCCGTGACCGCGCCCTTGATAGAGCCATTGATGATGATGTGGTCGGCCGTGATATTGCCAGTCACGGCCGCGGACTCGGCCACCACCAATATGCTGGGCTGGTGCTCCATGGCAGCAATATTGCCGGTGATTTCGCACTCGATGCGGATACCGTCCGTGAAAAAAATGTCCCCCACGACCCGGGCGCCCTGCGCGACGAGACTTTTTAATGGGGGTTGTTTCTTCTTATTGAACATGGCTTTCCTTTTGGAGTATTTGGCCCGGTGGGCATCCCTTACAACTTGATGCTCTGGGCGGCTCGGACCGTTGTACCGTCCACTACTTTGGCGGTCAGCCCCTTGACCGTCACTTGCGCTGGAATATCCAAATACCCCTCCAAGCGCCCGTATTGCGTGATTTTCAGCGGCATGGTGCTGGCCGAACCCGTCCACGGCTTGCCGTTGGAAAAGCCGGTGAGCATGATCTCCAGCTTACCGACCAACTCGGGCGCATTTTTCTTGCTTTGAATGACCAACACCTGCCAGCGGATTTTGCCATTGTCAACGCCTTCAGCCTGCAGACCTCTGATAGCCACCGCATCGGTAGCGTCGGCGGGGATCAGTTTTTCGAAAAAGCCCAGGTCATCGCGCAGGCGCCGGTTTTCGACTTCTAGCTGTTTCACCTGCGTGTTGACATGTTCGCTGGATGCTTTTTCCGCCGCAACCAGGGTACCTGCCGTGTTGGCGATAGATTGGGCCTGGTCTCGCTGCGCACGAGCCGCCTCCAGTTCGGCCTTGAGGGCCTCAAGCTGGGTGCGCAGTTGCTGCATTTCCGCCTGGCCGCCATTTTCTAAGCCCGCGATATCGCGCCCGAATTCGAAAGCCCACAATGCAATAGCGGCACAAAATCCCAGCACGATGGCGGCGACCACCCAGCGCAGGGGCCATGGCATGGCACTGCGCACGGCCATGCGCGGCGCGCTGATGGTGAGCCGGCGTCGTAATAGTCTGAATCGCACTCGGATGACCTCCCAGAAACACAAAGACCGCCCACGGGCGGCCCTTGTAGCAAACCCAGTGCGGGTTTAACGCTTGGAGAACTGCTTGCGACGGCGGGCGCCGTGGAAGCCGACCTTTTTACGCTCCACTTCGCGCGCATCACGCGTCACGAAGCCGGCTTGGCTCAGCATGGGCTTGAGCGTCGCATCGTAATCGATCAACGCACGGGTGATGCCGTGGCGTGTTGCGCCGGCCTGGCCCGATTCGCCACCACCGGCCACATTGACCATGATGTCGAAGGTTTGCGCATGGTTTGTCAGCATCAATGGCTGTTTGCAAATCATGATGGAAGTTGCCCGCCCGAAGAAGTTTTCGATCGGCTTGCCGTTCACCACGATTTGGCCCGAACCCTTTTTCAAGAACACGCGCGCGACGCTGGATTTGCGACGGCCGGTTCCATTGTTCCAATCACCGATCATTTTGCGACTCCCGGAATATCAAGCACTTTGGGCTGTTGAGCGGTATGGGGATGCTCGGCGCCGCCGTACACCTTGAGTTTTTTGATCATCGCGTAGCCCAAGGGGCCTTTAGGCAGCATGCCCTTGACGGCTTTTTCCAAAGCGCGGCCAGGGTGTTTGGCTTGCATATCGCGGAAATTCGTGGCAGTAATGCCGCCGGGGTAGCCAGAGTGGCGGTAGTACACCTTGTCCAAAGACTTGGCGCCCGTGACGCGCAGCTGGGCTGCATTGATGACGACAATATAGTCGCCCGTATCGACGTGAGGCGTGTAAATGGCCTTGTGTTTGCCGCGCAAACGGAGAGCAACTTCGCTGGCTACTCGTCCGAGGACCTTATCGGTCGCGTCAAGCACAAACCACTCGTGCACGACCTCAGCGGGTTTTGCGCTGAAAGTTGACATGAGTTTTCTCTTTAAAAAGAAGGTTTG
>CANFLU010000057.1 GCA_947447975.1 Comamonadaceae bacterium
GTATCCACCTGCTGTGGTTGATAGGCGCCGGGGCACTGGCGGGCGCTTTGGGCTTGGTGTGAAGCAAGCCTTGCAATAGGACTAGGCTGGGGGAAACGCTGCAAAAACCCTCAGTCGGTCATGGCGCGCGCAGCGAAGCAGGCCGGTTTTCTTGGTAAAACCAATAGCAATGAATTGCCCCGTCGCTGCGGTCCTGGCCATGACCGGATCATGCTGCCTTGACTTAGCCCGCGAGCCAGGCGCCTTGCACTTGCTCCCATCCAACGACTGCGATAGGCGTGCCATCGGGCTGGATGAAGACCAAGGGGCCCAAGAAGGTCATGTAAAACTCACTATCTTCCGGAAAGTAGGTTTGGTCATGCCGCGCACCAGAGCATTCAAAGCCGTAGCCGGGAGCAACCGCAGTCTCACCGCCATTGTCTTTTCCACCGCGCACATCCATACGCCCTTTCGTTAGGAAATATTCGCCCGGTCCCGCATGGATATGGGGTGCAAACGAGGAACCTTTGGGACAATCAAAAATGGCGGTCCATGCGCCATGACCGGGTTGAACATGGAGCAATTTCCAACGGATGCCGCCATCGGCCAAACCGGCGGGGAAGTCAATCCAAGTGAGATCTGGAATGTGGACGTATTCTTCAGCGATCTTTGATTTCATGGGTCTGGCTCCTGGTGGTAGATGACGAATATTCGAACGCCTGGACCAGGCCGGAATCGGCTAGTGGACCGCACTTCGAAGCGCCATATTGCATCGGATAGCGCGCCGGGATAACTATGGTTTACCCTTGCAAGAGGTCTCCATCAGCCAATCATTTCCCAACCCGGCCGCGCCGAAGCGAGGACTTCGCTGCCCGGGTAACAAGGGATTGCCCAGCGGCGGCCACATCGTCCACCGGCTAATTGGCAAAAGTGTTTGAAGAACAGTGGCCTTAGCATCTCCCTGGCCCCTGCATCTTGGCAACCCTTAGTTTGGATTCTCAAAAAACACGTAATTGGTCGCGTAGTCGCTGATCTCGAAATAGACCTTTTTCTCGCCCGCGTCGGCTTGCATGTTCAGGTTTTCATCAAGCACACCGTAACCAAAGCGGTAAGGGCGCGGCTTGTTGTCGTCCGTGCCCATGGCGGTGCTGAGTTTGTCCACTTTCAGAAAGCGGCGTACCAGTTTGTCGCCGGCATAGACTTCCAGCACGCCATTGGTGCCGGTCCAGTTTTGGATATCACGGCCCAATTTGTTTTGTTGTTCCTGGGTGCAAGCACCCAAGGTCGACAAAAGTGCCGCGGCGCATACGCCAAGTGCAAGGTACTTTGGGTTGAAGCTGTTTTTCATGGTTTTCCTCCTTGTGCAATCGTCAGGCCGCTGCGCTGGCGCAGTACCTCGTACAAACATATGCCGCTGGCGACCGATACGTTCAAACTCTCCACAGCCCCCCGCATGGGCAGGCTGACCAACTGGTCGCAAGTTTTGGCCGTTAACTGGCGCATGCCATCACCTTCTGCGCCCAGCACCAGCGCGGTCGGGCCGCGAAAGTCCGCCTCGTACAAAGTGCGTGGTGCGGCGTCGCTGGTGCCGGTAATCCAGATATTGCGTTCTTTGAGTTCCATCAAAGTCCGCGCCAGATTGGTCACCATAAAGTAAGGCACGGTTTCGGCCGCCCCGCTGGCCACTTTGGCCACCGTGGCATTGATGCCCGCCGCATGGTCTTTGGGGGCAATTACCGCATGCGCCCCGGCGCCATCGGCCACGCGCAAACACGCGCCCAGGTTGTGCGGGTCGGTAACGCCATCCAAAACCAAGAGCAAGGGCGGCTGCCTCTCTTGCAGCGGCAATGCGGCCTGTGCGGACTCCAGGTCTTCCAGCAGCGTATCGAGCGAGCGCGCCTGCGGCAAGGGCCGTGTGCGGGCAGCCACACCCTGGTGCCCGTGGCTACCGCACAGTTTGGACAAACGCATACCATCTGCTTCAATCAGACGCACACCTGCTTCGTGGGCTTTTTCAAGGAACTGGCGCATACGGGCGTCGCGCCGCGTGGGCTCGTAATACAGTTCCACAATCGACTGCGGCGCAATCTTCAAGCGCACGCCTAGCGCATGAAATCCAAAAAGTATGTGAGAAGCAGACATGGCCCGATTATCGCGGCAGGCCTCGTACTGGCGCTTAGATGTGCCCCGGGGGGACCGCGGTACTGACATCCGAAGCCAGGCAGCCGGCTTCAATGGTCAGGCAGCGCTGGCATCGCTGCGCAATGGCGCGGTCATGTGTCACTAGTACCAAGGTGGTGCCTAGCTCGCGGTTGAGCTCAAACATCAGCGCCATGATGGTCTCGCCAGTGGCAAAGTCCAGACTCCCCGTGGGCTCGTCGGCCAACAAAACGGCAGGTTGCACGACAAATGCGCGCGCCAGCGCCACACGCTGCTGCTCGCCACCGCTGAGCACCTTGGGGTAGGCCTGCAATCGCTGCGCGAGGCCCACCCGCTCCAACATGGCGGCGGCGGCCTTGCGGGCATCCTTGCGCCCCGATAGCTCCAAGGGCAGCATGACATTTTCTAGCGCCGTCAAATTACCCAGCAACTGAAAGCTTTGGAATACAAAGCCAATTTGCCGGGCACGCAAGGCGGCGCGGGCATCTTCGTCCAGGGCAAACACGTTCTGCCCGGCGATATGCACGGTGCCGCTGCTGGGCGTGTCCAGGCCCGCGATGATAGACAGCAGGGTGCTTTTGCCGGACCCCGAGGCGCCCACAATGGCGACGGCCTCACGCGCTTGCAGCGAAAAGTCGATGTTGTGGAGGATTTGCAGGGTACCGGTGGAGTCGCTCACCGACTTGCAGACTTGGCTTACCGCGATAATTGAATCAGACATGGAACTTTCAATGAATCGCAGGTACTTTAACGTAAGCGCGTTTGGCCTTTTGCTCGCTACTCGCTTTTCTGTCTGCGCCAAAGCGCAGGTAACGCTGCTCGTGGTGGGCGATTCGCTGAGCGCCGAATACGGGCTCAAGCGCGGCACCGGCTGGGTGGCCCTGCTGGACAGGCGTTTGCGCGACGAAGGCAAGGCGATTTCTGTGGTCAACGCCAGCATCAGCGGTGACACCACCTCGGGCGGTTTGTCGCGGCTGCCGACGCTGCTGGCGCAGCACAAGCCCCAACTGGTGCTTATCGAGCTGGGAGGCAATGACGCCTTGCGCGGTCTTCCCCTCAAAACCAGCCAGGACAATTTGGAAGCCATGGTCAAGGCGGCGCAAGGCCAGGGTGCCAAGGTGCTGCTGCTGGGCATGCAGGTCCCCCCCAATTACGGGCCACAGTACGCCGCCGAGTTCATTGGGATGTACGCCGAAGTGGCGAAGCGCCACAAAGCTGCCCTGGTGCCGTTTTTTCTCAAAGGCGTGGCCGATGCCGACCAGGCCGACACCCTGTTCCAAAGCGACCGCATCCATCCGGTCGAAGCGGCGCATCCGATCATGCTGGGCAATGTGTGGCCCGCATTAAAAAAGCTGCTGCCATGAGTTTGCAACTGCTCACCCCGCGTGAAGTCATCGCGCGCTACGGCGAATTTGACACCGTGATAGACGCACGCAGCGAATCCGAACACGCCCTGGATCACCTGCCAGGCGCCCTGAACTGGCCCACCTTGAATGACAGTGAACGCCAAGCGATTGGCACGATGTACAAGCAGGTCAACGCCTTCGAAGCGAAAAAGCGCGGCGCGGCCATTGCGGCGCGCAATATCGCCGCCCATATTGAAGCCCATGTGCTGGAGAAAACGCGCGACTGGGCGCCACTGGCCTACTGCTGGCGCGGGGGCAAGCGCAGCGCTTCCTTGTCGCTGGTATTGGACCAAATCGGCTTTCGGGTCAGCCTGATCGAAGGTGGCTATAAAGCATTTCGCGCCGAAATGTTGCTGGACATGGCGCGATTGGCCGAGCAACTGCAATTTAAGGTGATTTGCGGCACCACGGGCTCGGGCAAGACGCGACTGCTGCAGGCCTTAGCGACCGAGGGTGCGCAAGTGCTGGACCTGGAAGCCCTGGCGCAACACCGCAGTTCGGTCCTAGGCGCCATTCCGGGGCAGCCGCAGCCCAGCCAGAAGCGTTTTGATACCTTGGTCTGGGACGCTTTGCGTGGTTTTGAGCCGTCCCGGCCGGTGTTTGTGGAAAGTGAAAGCAAAAAAGTAGGTAATGTGGCGATTCACACGAACCTCCTGGAGGCCATGCGCGCCAGCGCCTGCGTGGTCATCGATCTGTCACTTCCCGAGCGCGTGGCACTGCTGCTGGAAGACTATGCATTTTTTCTGCGCAACCCGGAGCACTTTTGCAACCGCCTGGAGGCGTTGACGGCGCAACGCGGTAAGGCCACCGTAGAAGCGTGGAAAGACGCAGTCAGCCAAGGGGACTTTGCCAGCGTGGTGCGCTCGCTGCTAACCGACCATTACGACCCGGTGTACCTGCAATCGATGGATCGCAATTTTGTGCAGTACGCGCAGTCGCAAACGCTGAAACTCACCGATCGCAGCGCTATGGCGATGCGCCAGGCAGCCGCAGCGTTGGTTTAACTGTTTAGCGGGCCAGTCTCGGCTTGGGGCGGGGTGTAGGCCGGCGTCACCAAGTCATCGGTATCCGGCGCACCCGGATCGCCCCCCACTTTGCGCTCCGTCTTGCTCTTGAGCTTGTCTTCTTTTTTACGCTTTTTAGCCAGTTCCTTCTGGCGTTTTTCGTAACCGTAATTGGGTGTTGCCAAGGTGATCTTTCGTGAATGTGGACTGACTTTAACACCACCCCCCCTGCTACACAGCGAATCCCGAGATCCTCCTCCCATCGCACAAGCTTGCCCGACGATGAGGCCAACCTGCCCCAAGCGCGCACGCTGCAAAAGGGATTGCCTGCGGCAGCTGGATCAATTGAAAATAGCTATCCAATAGGCGGCCATGGTTTATTCGAAAAAACTAGAATTCAAGCGCACCCACAACGGTACGGAGCGACCCAGCACAATGAGCCCCCTCACCCCTCACCTGCGGCGATGCTCACCCCCTGCCAAGGAACCTGCGACTGGGCCTCGTCCGCTTGCCTCGGTTGGAAGGTCGCAGGCGCCGGGGACAGCCAGACGCCTCGGCTTGGGCCTATGCGCGAGATGGATCGGTAGGCTATCGGACCCACTGCGGCGCCTCATTGGGGTGCTACTGGCATTTGTGGTCTGCGGCATCGCTAGCGGCAAGGAACTGGACCTGACTCGCGTGGGCCAAGAACCCCTAAACCTGATGGCATATGCAAGTTGGGCCGAGGACAGCACGGGCACACTTAGCTTTGACAGGGTCCGCAGCAATAACAGTACTTTGGAATTCAAGGAATTTCAGGGCGACGCCGCGAGCCTCAATGCCGAGCGCAGCGATTCGGTATTTTGGATAAAAGTGCCGATCGTTAATTCCGGCACCACGCCGACCGTACGGCTGTTGGTCATGGCCCAACCATTGCTCGACACCATCGAGGTCTATCGGGAGGCTTCCGATGGCTTATTGCAAACCACCAAAACCGGCCATGGCATGGGCTTTGAAACGCGTAGCTACCCGCACCGCTTGCTTGTTTTTCCGCTCCAATTGGCCCCACGCGAGGGCCAAACCGTATGGCTGCGAGTGCATAGTCCCTTCAACCCTAATTTATCAGGGCAGGTGTGGCGCATGGACACCTTTGAAGCTGCGGACCACACCGATGCAATGCACTACGCGTGGATCGGTGGTACCTGCGCCGCACTGGCTATGGTATTTACGATGTTATGGAGCGTCACAGGACAACGTTCTTATGCTTGGTTTCTGGGCATTGTGCTGACGGCGACCTGGCATATCGTTGAATACAGCGGCTACCTTCCCGCGCTGCTGCCCTGGAGTGGGCACGCGCTGGCAACGGTTTCGTACCGCCTTTGCATAGGTGCATTGTTATTTTTTACCGTCGGCTTGTTACTCCAGGCCTTGGATAGCCAAGCGCGGGATCTACCCTACCGTCGAATTTTGTACGCGCTGGGTGGGTTCGGCCTGGTGCTGGCGGCGCTCGCACCCTGGCCCCTATGGGCATCACGTTTGCAGCACCATGCTTTGCCAGCGGCAGTCGGAATTTTGCTACTGCTCACTGCGTGGCTAGCGGCCCGCGGTCAGCGTGCGTTTCTGTGGTACGGCATCGGGCTGGTAGCGCCTTTGCTGAGTATGCTTGCCCAACAACTTTCGCAAACTGCAGGGGGCGACCCTGTATTGCTGGCCCGCAATGGCTCGGACAATGCCCTGGCGCTCTACCTCACAGTTCTGGCAGCTGCCGTACTCCTTCAAGAGATCCATAAGCAGCGCAGTCAAATGCGCCAATTGCAGGGTTTGTTGCAAGAGCATAAGCTGGCTTTAGAACATGCACACCAAGGTGAAATTGATCTTGAGTCACAGGTTTCGCAACGCACCCGGGAGCTTGCTATGGCAGCGCAGCGCTTAGAGGCGCTGAGCACCGTCGACAGCCTCACGGGCGTAGCCAACCGCCGTCGCTTTGACAAGACACTGCAAATGGAGTGGGGCCGCGCCGCACGTGATAAGCGCCCCTTATCGGTGGCCATGATCGATGTGGACTGGTTCAAAGCCTATAACGACCGCTACGGCCACACCGCGGGTGACGCCTGCCTTCGCCAACTCGCTCGGGTGTTTGAGGCAGGTGTTACGCGTAACGGTGATTTGATCGCGCGATATGGCGGCGAAGAGTTTGTATTGCTCGCACCAGACACTGACCCCAAAGGCATCCACACGGTTGCCAGCTATCTATGCCAAGAAATTTTTGCCATGGATCTACAGCACGAAGGCTCGCCCCATGGCCGGGTTTCAGTCAGCATTGGTTTGGCGACGGCCTATCCACACCATGGATCAAAGCCCTTGCAATTGGTACAGCAAGCCGATATGGCCTTGTACCGCGCCAAACAACAAGGACGAAACCGCGTCGTAGGGCCTGAAACCGAAGACCTCTAGAAGTTCAAGGTTCTTTTGTCCACCGCCAATGCAGCCTCTTTGGTGGCTTCACTCAAAGATGGGTGCGCATGGCAAATGCGAGCGATATCTTCAGCGCTGGCCTTGAATTCCATCGCCACCACCGCCTCCGAAATCAACTCGGACACCTGCGGCCCAACCATATGGACGCCCAGGATTTCATCGGTCACAGCGTCGGCCAAAACCTTCACCATGCCCGTGGTATCACCCAAGGCGCGGGCGCGGCCATTGGCCAGGAAAGGAAAGGTACCCGCCTTATAAACCACGCCATCGGCTTGGAGTTGCTGCTCCGTACGTCCCACCCAGGCGATTTCCGGGCTGGTGTAAATCACCCACGGGATGGTGTTGAAGTTGACATGCCCATGCTGGCCAGCGATACGCTCAGCCACCGCCACACCCTCTTCTTCCGCTTTGTGCGCCAGCATCGGACCACGCACCACATCGCCCACTGCCCAGATACCGGGCACATTGGTTTTGCAATCGGCGTCCACGACAATGGCACCGCGCTCATCGAGCGCCAGACCCACTGCTTGTGCGTTCAAGCCGGTCGTATTGGGCACCCGGCCGATAGAAACAATGAGCTTTTCCGCATCCAACATTTGTGCATCGCCCTTGGCATTGGTATAGGCGATAGACACTCCTTTTTTACCGGATTGGATGTCGCCCACTTTGACGCCCAATTCGATGTGCAGTCCCTGCTTATCAAACGCTTTTTTCGCCTCTTTGGCAATTTGCTGGTCCACCGCACCCAAGAAGGTCGGCAAGCCTTCCAAAATAGTGACCTGCGCCCCTAGGCGGCGCCAGACCGAGCCCATTTCTAGACCGATAACGCCGGATCCGATCAGAACGAGCTTTTTAGGTACCGCCCCCAGCCGTAACGCGCCATCGTTAGACAAGATATTCACTTCATCAAAAGGCACGCCTGGCAATGCCCGTGCGTTGGAACCCGTAGCAAGGATGACGTGCTTGGCACTCAAGCTGTGCGCCTGCGTGCCACTTACCTCCACCGCATGCAAGCCATTTTGGGATGCGACGAACGCACCGCGCCCATGGAAAAAGGTGACTTTATTTTTCTTAAAAAGATACAAAATACCATCGTTATTTTGCTGAACCACCGCATCCTTACGGGCGAGCATTTGCGGTATGTCGATCGACAGGCCAGTGGCGCTGATGCCATGGTCCGAAAAATGGTGTAGCGCATGGTCCAAGTGCTCGCTCGACTGCAGCAATGCCTTGGACGGAATACAGCCGACGTTGGTACACGTTCCACCGGGCGCAGGCCCACCTTTGGCATTTTTCCATTCATCTATGCAGGCGACCTTTAAGCCCAACTGGGCTGCGCGAATCGCCGAGATGTAGCCGCCAGGGCCAGCGCCAACGACGATTACGTCAAATTCTGTGCTCATGGTGTGCGCCCGTTCAGATATCAAACAAGAGGCGCGAAGGATCTTCCATCGCCTCTTTGATAGCCACCAGGCCTAGCACGGCTTCTCGGCCATCGATGATGCGGTGGTCATAGCTCATGGCAAAGTAGTTCATGGGCCGAACCACCACTTGGCCGTTTTCCACCACGGCGCGGTCTTTGGTGGCATGCACGCCCAAAATGGCGGATTGGGGCGGGTTGATGATGGGCGTGGACAGCATAGAGCCAAAAGTGCCGCCGTTAGAGATTGAGAAAGTGCCGCCGGTCATGTCGTCCATGCCGAGCTTGCCGTCACGCGCTTTCACACCGAATTCAGCAATTTTCTTCTCGATATCCGAAAAACTCATTTGATCTGCATCGCGCAAAATCGGCACCACCAAACCACGCGGTGACCCGACGGCAATGCCAATATCAAAGTAGCCGTGGTACACAATGTCATTGCCATCGACCGATGCGTTCAGTACCGGATATTTCTTTAAGGCGTGCACCGCGGCCTTGACAAAGAAGCTCATGAAGCCGAGCTTGATACCATGTTCTTTTTCAAAACGTTCCTGGAATTTTTTGCGCATCTCCATGACCGGGGCCATGTTGATTTCATTGAAGGTCGTGAGGATGGCGTTTGTCGATTGTGATTGCAACAAACGCTCGGCCACCCGGGCGCGCAAGCGGCTCATGGGCACACGTTGCTCAGGACGATCGCCCAGTCCGACGCTGGGCGGCGCCGAAACTTGCGGTAAGGCGGTCTGCGGCACACCTGTTGGGATGGCTACAGCAGCGGCAGGCGCTTGCAAGGCTTGCAGTACATCGCCTTTGGTCACGCGACCATCTTTGCCAGAGCCGGGCACTGAGCCCGGGGCCATCTGATTATCGGCCATTAACTTAGCCGCAGCGGGCATCAGTATTTCGGCTTTACTGGCCGCAGGCATTGCAGCGACCGCGGAGTGCGCGGAAGCTACAGAGGCAACTGGCGCCGTTGCTGGTGCTGCCGCCACTTTGCCGTCGGTGTCGATACGGGCAATCAATTGTTCGGCCTTGACCATGCCACCATCGACCACCAAAATTTCCGCCAGAACCCCGGCTGCAGGCGCCGGGACTTCGAGCACCACTTTGTCGGTCTCAATTTCAATCAGGATTTCATCTGCAGCAACGCTATCACCTACTTTTTTCTTCCACTGCAACATGGTGGCTTCGGCTACGGATTCAGACAACTGGGGAACTTTTACTTCAACGATGGCCATACGATTCTTTCAATGTGTTTGCGTTTCAAGGCTTGACTTACTTGGTCAACACCACGCCTTTGAGCTTGCCGAATGCGCCATCGACAAGTGCTTTTTGTTGTTCCTGATGTAGGTGCGAATAGCCGACCGCCGGCGAGGCCGAAGCGGCACGACCGGAGTACGCAAGCTTTTGCCCGTCAAGCATGTTTTCATGGATGTAATGCTGCACGAAAAACCAGGCTCCCTGGTTTTGCGGCTCGTCCTGGGTCCAGACGATTTCAGTGGCATGCGGGTATTTTTTGATCTCGCCGGCAAATGCCTTGTGCGCGAACGGATACAGCTGCTCGATACGCACGATGGCTACATCGTCGGAGCCACGCTCCTCGCGCTTTTTCATCAGGTCGTAATAAACCTTGCCCGAACACACCAGGATACGTTTGACCTTTTCGGCCTTGATCTCTTTGACTTCGCCGATCACTGTCTGGAAACCGCCCCGTGTGAACTCACTCAGAGGCGAAGTTGCATCTTTGTTGCGTAGCAGCGACTTGGGCGTCATGATGACCAATGGCTTGCGCACATTGCGTACCATTTGGCGGCGCAACACATGGAAAATCTGGCTGGCGGTGGTCGGTTGCACGATTTGCATATTGGTATCGGCTGCCAATTGCATAAAGCGCTCCAAGCGCGCCGAGCTGTGCTCCGGACCTTGTCCTTCGTAGCCGTGCGGCAGCATCAAAGTGAGGCCATTAACGCGGCCCCACTTGACTTCGCCCGAGGCAATGAACTGGTCGATTACCACTTGCGCGCCATTCGCAAAATCGCCGAACTGCGCTTCCCAAATGACCATGGTATTGGGGTCGTTGGAAGCATAGCCGTATTCAAAGCCCAACACGGCTTCTTCCGACAAAATCGAGTCGATCACAACGAACGGCGCTTGTCCATCTGCCACGTTTTGCAAAGGTACGTAGGTACCCACGTCCCATTTTTCACGGTTCTGGTCGTGGATAACGGCATGGCGATGGGTAAAGGTGCCCCGTCCGCTGTCTTCACCGGAAAGCCGAACCGGGTAGCCGCTGGCCACCAAGGAAGCCAATGCCATGTGCTCGCCCATGCCCCAATCGACGGGAATATCGCCGCGGCCCATCGCTGCACGGTCGTCGTAGACTTTGCGCACCAATTGGTGCGGCGTAACCGAGGCGGGAATCGTCGTCATGCGCTCGGCCAAGCGTTTCCATTCGCTCAGGGGCAGCGCGGTATCGCCGGCATCCGTCCACTTTTTACCTAAAAACGGTGCCCAATCCACCGTGAATTTGGTTTTGAAGTTCGTCAGTACTGGATCTGCCGCATGGCGCCCTTCATCTAGCGCTGCACGGTAGGCTTTGACCATGTCCTCGCCCAGGGTCACGCCCAAGCCTTGCGCGCTCAGCTTGTCGGCGAACAGCTTGCGGGTACCGGGATGTGCACCGATTTTTTTATACATCAGCGGCTGCGTCAGGCTAGGGGTGTCCTGCTCGTTGTGGCCGAGCTTGCGAAAGCAAATAATGTCGACCACCACGTCCTTGCGAAAGCGCATGCGGTATTCCAGCGCAAACTGCGTGGCAAGCACTACGGCCTCGGGGTCATCGGCATTGACGTGCAGCACCGGCGCCTCCACCATCTTGACGATGTCGGTACAAAACGCGCTGGAACGCATATCGCGCGGGTCGGAGGTGGTAAAGCCAATTTGGTTATTGATGATGATGTGCACCGTGCCGCCCGTGGTGTAACCACGGGTTTGCGCCAGTGCGAGGGTTTCCTGGTTCACACCTTGTCCGCCGAAAGCGGCATCGCCATGCACCAGCACCGGCAAGACTTGTTTGCCCAGGGGGTCGGAGCGTCGGTCCATGCGCGCGCGCACCGAGCCTTGAACCACGGGGTTGACAATTTCCAAATGCGAAGGATTGAAGGCCAAGGACAAATGCACCGGGCCACCGGGGGTGCTCATGTCCGAGCTAAAGCCCTGGTGGTATTTCACATCGCCAGAAGTCAGTTCTTCGGGCGCGGTGTGGTCGAACTCGGCAAACAAATCTTTGGGCTGCTTGCCCATGGTGTTGACCAGCACATTGAGGCGGCCCCGATGGGCCATGCCGATCACGATCTCCTGCACGCCCTGGCTGCCCGCAGCCTGGATCAACTCGTCCATCGCAGCGATAAAGCTCTCGCCGCCTTCCAGCGAGAAGCGCTTTTGGCCGACGTATTTGGTATGGAGAAAGCGCTCCAGGCCCTCGGCCGCAGTCAACCGGCCCAGGATGTGCTTTTTCTTATCGGCATTGAAATTGGGTTTGCTGCGTACGCTTTCGAGCTTTTGTTGCCACCAGCGCTTCTCGTCCTGGTCGGTGGCATACATGAACTCGGCGCCGAGCGTGCCGCAATAGGTCTCGCGCAGGGCGTTGAGCAATTCGCGCAACGACATGCTTTTTTTGCCGAAGAAGGTATTACTGGTGTCAAACACCGTTTCCTGGTCGGCGTCGGCAAAGCCGTAAAACGCGGGGTCCAGGTCGGGAATGTTCGGCCGTTCGGTACGCTTGAGCGGATCCAGGTCGGCCCAGCGCTGACCCACGTTCCGGTAGGCGGCAATCAGCTGTTGCGCGGCGGTGCGCTTACGACCCATTTCGGCGTCGGCGCTAGCCAGTACCACGCGGGTACCGCCAGACTTGGCGCGCTGGGCGAAGGCATTGACCACCGGCAGATGGGCCACATCGCGCGCATTGCTGCCATCGGAAGCCGGTACATGCTGCAAGGCGTCAAAATAGTCGCGCCAGGTATCAGGCACGCTGCCAGGGTTGTCGAGGTAGTTTTCATACATCTCTTCGACATAAGGCGCATTACCGCCGAAGAGAAAAGTGTTGCCCAGGTAGGCAGAATAGACGGACGAACTCGTACTCATTTTTCGCTGACCTCCGTTTCCCTCCAGGGAAACATAAGCTGGTTAAAAGACCTTCCGCTGTACGGCTTGACCGGATGGCGGATGCGACGTTGGCGTGGGACGCCTTGCTGCCACGGCGTATTGTGCCATCGAAACCGGGCCCGCTCGCTCGGAATCCTTTGGGGCCGAAGCGCCGCGCCGCCTGCGTTCTAGATTAAATCCCTGATCTGTTGAAGCGCCGAGGGGTCTTCCATGGTGGTCAAATCGCCGGGATCGCGACCTTCGCAAACAGCCTGGATAGCACGGCGCAGCAGCTTGCCGCTGCGGGTTTTGGGCAACACCGTCACAACACGCA
>CANFLU010000058.1 GCA_947447975.1 Comamonadaceae bacterium
AGACGTCGACCACGTCGCCCATATTGAGCGCGGTCACGTCCACTTCGATCGGCAAAGCGCCCGAGTCTTCTTGGGTGTTGAAGAAGATGGGGGCAATCTTGCCGCCCAAAGTCACACCACCGAAACGTTTGTTCGGCACAAACGGAATGTCTTCACCAAAGCCCCAGACGATGCTGTTGGTGGCTGATTTGCGTGAGGAACCTGTGCCAACCACATCGCCGACATATGACACCAAGTTGCCTTTTTTCTTGAGCTCTTCAATCATGGCCATGGGACCGCGCTTGCCGTCTTCTTCGGGCTTGAAGGGGGCGCCTTCGCGGGTGTTTTTCAGCATCGCCAGGTAGTGCAATGGGATGTCGGGGCGACTCCAGGCGTCGGGCGCGGGCGACAAATCATCGGTGTTGGTCTCTCCGGGTACTTTGAAGACGGTGATGGTGATTTTCTTCTCGACTTCAGGACGCGAAGTGAACCACTCAGCCTCAGACCAGCTTTGAATCACGGCCTTGGCGTGCGCATTACCCGCTTTGGTTTTTTCCGCAACATCGTTGAAGAAGTCGAACATGAGCAAGGTTTTCTTCAAAGCTTCAGCGGCCACAGGAGCCACTTCAGCGTCGTCGAGCAACTCGATCAGCGGGTGCACGTTGTAGCCGCCCACCATGGTGCCTAAGAGCTCAGTGGCTTTGCGCTTAGAAATCAAGCCGACTTTGAGTTCGCCGTGGGCCACTGCAGCGAGAAACGAGGCTTTCACTTTGGCCGCATCGTCCACGCCCGGCGGCACGCGGTGCGTGAGCATGTCCATCAGGTACTGCGCATCGGCTGCGCTAGGGGCTTTAATCAGCTCGATCAACTCGGCGGTCTGCTTGGCATCCAGGGGCAAGGGGGGAATGCCCAGTGCGGCGCGTTCGGCAACATGGCTTCGGTATGCGTCTAACATGTAAATTACTCCTTCTTGAATCAAACAAAATAATGGCGCACTGGCAACGGCAAAGCCTGTGCGGTGCGGTGGGCGCGTTCGAGCACTTGCCAAAAATAACGGTAGCTGGCGCGGTCGTGTAAGCGGCCATCGACGGCGATGGGAGCCCAATCCTGCTGGGCAGCAGCATGGACTATGGCAGCGGCCTGCTCAACCTCGTCGCCGCTGGGGGCAAAACCGCGCAAGATGGGGCGTATCTGGTCCGGGTGAATACTCCACATGCGCGTGAAACCAAAAGCCTGTGCCGCTTGGCGCGCCGCTGCCTCTATCGCCAAGGTGTCGCGCAACTCGGTGACCACGCAATGCGAAGGCACTTTGCCATGCGCATGGCAGGCGCTGGCAATTTCCATTTTGGCGCGCAACACCAATGGGTGGTGAAACTGGTCCAATGCAGCGCCCGGCCCGCCCAGCGCCATGGCCGAGGCCGGGATGGCGCCACCATGGGCGGAGACAAAATCCATCAATCCAAAACTGATGGATTGCACGCGCGGGTGTGCGGCGATATCGAACACCTGGTGCACTGCAGCAGGCGACTCGATCAAAGCATGAACGGGCAGGGGAATGTCTCGGGCCTGCACATCTATCTGGGATAAAGCCTGATCCACTTGGGCGCGCGACTCCACTTTGGGCAACATGACAAACGCCAGTTGTTTAGCCGCGCTGCCCACAATAGTTTGCACGTCCATTGCAAATGCCGGATGATCGACGTCGTGCACGCGAACCCCGATGCGGGCCTGAGCGCTTGGGGCCGCACCCTGACTTTGAAACTCGTGCAACAAAGCCGTTATGGTGCGGGCCTGCTCGACCTCGGCACCATTGGCGGCACCATCTTCGCAGTCCAGCGTCACGTCCAATACGCAAGCACCCATCTCTTGCGTCAATTGGGCTTGCAACTGCAAGCTCTTGCGCATACGCGCCGGCACACCGCTGTAATGGTCGCACACCGGCAATGCCTGCACGCCGGCCTGCGGACCTAAGAGGATATGGCGAGGATGGGACATCGTCCAATTAGCGACTAAGCGCGCCACACGGGACACGCCAGCGCATCGAAGGCTTACAGCAAATGGGCCACGCCAGCTTGCTCGTCCTGCAATTCCTTGAGCGTTTTGTTGATGCACTCCTGGCTGAAGGCATCCACCGGTAGGTCTTGCACGACCTGGTATTGGCCGCCTTCGCAGGTCACTGCAAAACCAAACATAGTGTCTTTGGGAATGCCGTATTGGCCATCAGAAGGAATGCCCATAGTCACCCATTTACCATTCGTGCCCAGCGCCCAGTCGCGCATGTGGTCGATGGCTGCATTGGCTGCCGATGCGGCCGATGACACACCGCGAGCGGCAATGATCGCCGCGCCGCGCTTGCCCACGGTGGGCAAAAACGTATTGGCATTCCAGTCATGGTCATTGATCATGTCCTTGACACTCTGGCCAGCCACCTTGGCAAAACGGTAGTCGGCGTACATGGTTGGCGAATGGTTACCCCAGACCACCATGTTTTCAATATCGGCCACGGCTTTACCAGTTTTGGCTGCCAGCTGGCTGAGCGCGCGGTTGTGGTCCAGACGTAGCATGGCGGTAAAGTTTTTGCGCGGCAGATCGGGCGCGCTCTTCATGGCGATATAGGCATTGGTATTGGCCGGATTGCCCACTACCAGTACCCGCACATCACGACTGGCAACAGCATTGAGGGCTTTGCCCTGCGCAGTAAAAATCTCGGCGTTAACAGCCAGCAATTCGGCGCGTTCCATGCCGGGACCGCGTGGACGCGATCCGATCAAGAGTGCGTAATCCACGTCCTTGAAAGCCGTCATCGGGTCGCTATGGGCCTCCATTCCAACGAGTAGCGGGAATGCGCAATCCTCCAACTCCATCATCACGCCTTGCAGAGCCTGCTGCGCTTTTTCCATAGGGACTTCCAACAGGCTCAAGACCACGGGCTGGTCTTTGCCCAGCATTTCGCCAGACGCAATGCGAAACAAAATGGCGTATCCAATTTGGCCTGCGGCACCAGTGACGGCGACGCGAACGGGATTCTTGCTCATAAAAACTCCAGGAAGTGTTGAAAAAGCAGATGGCGCGAGTACGATTTCCTCACGTTGGGCACGGTAACTAGCACGTGCGATATGGCCAAGGAGTTTACCCTGAATCCCCCTTGGGGTCAAGGTGTCTTATGTCTTATATAAGATATGATTGCCGCCGGTAGCACGCGCTCCGCCTGCCCTTAGTTGAACCACTGCAATGCACATGGCCCGCACCTCCAGCATCGACGCGCCCCCCGGGCAAACGGTCGCCGACCTATCGGTCGGGCCGGCTTTAGCGATGGCGCCAGGCACGCCTGCTTTTAGCCCGCTGTACCAGCAAATCAAAGGGCTGATATTGCAAAGCCTTCAATCGGGTGAGTGGAAATCGGGCGCAGCCATTCCCAGCGAACTTGAGCTTGCCGCGCGCTATCGCGTCAGTCAGGGCACGGTACGTAAGGCGATCGATGAACTGGCGGTCGAAAACTTGCTGGTTCGGCGCCAAGGCAAAGGGACATTTGTCGCGACGCATGCCGAACAACAGGTGCAATACCGCTTCTTGAAGCTGGTACCTGATAGCGGCGACCTGAACCGCGATGGCCCGGCCCAGCGCACGATCATCGACTGCAAGCGCCTGCGCGCCAGTGCCGAAGTCGCGCGCGGCTTAACGATCCGCGCCGGCGATGCGGTTCTGCAAGTGCGGCGGGTACTTGCTTTCGCCGGCATTCCCACCATTTTGGAGGATCTTTGGCTACCGGCCGGCCCCTTCAAGGGCCTAACCGCCGAGCGCTTACGCAGCTACGACGGCCCGATGTACGCCTTGTTTGAAGCAGAGTTCGGGGTGCGAATGGTGCGTGCGCAAGAAAAAATCCGTGCCGTCCTGCCCGACGAGGCGCAATGCGGCATGCTCGCTGTCCCCGCCGGGACACCGCTGCTTAGTGTGGAGCGGCTGGCCTATACCTACAACGATACGCCAATGGAACTGCGCCAGGGCCTTTACCTGACGGACAAACATTTCTACCGCAATGAACTGCACTGAAATAAAAGCCGGCTGTGCCGCAGGCTGCAAGCAGTCTGTCAGATTGGTGCAGTGCAATAGAATTTGCCGGCGCTGAAGTCCTACCCCGCAACTTCGTGCCCCGCTACACACAGGAACCCACATCCATGCCTGCGCCAGTCCCCTCCGCACGAGCCCCCCGGCCTGAATTTCGCAATATTCACGCTTTTAAGGATTTACCCAGCTACCGGCTTCCGCTGGCGGGCATCGTGTCCATACTGCATCGGATCAGCGGAGCGCTGATGTTTTTGTTGATGCCCTTCATCATCTGGATGTTTGATACCTCCATTTCCTCAGAAATCTCATTTGCTCGGTTCACAAGTGTTTTTAACCAGGGAGCGGGGCCCTTGCCGGGCTGGTTCGTCAAACTGGTGGCTCTGGCGCTGATATGGGCGTTTTTGCACCACCTGATCGCCGGGCTGCGGCATCTTTGGATGGACATGCGGCATGCCGTGAGCAAAGAATTCGGAAAGACTTCAGCGGTCTGGACACTGACGCTGAGCATAGGTTTAACGCTGGCAATGGGCGCCAAACTTTTCGGTTGGTACTGAGCGTCGGCAGCGCCTGATTGAGGAATCTTGTTATGGCAGTGAATTTTGGATCCAGACGCATCGTTACCGGTGCCCACTACGGCCTACGAGACTGGTTGGCCCAGCGCGTGACCGCGCTTTTGATGGCGCTGTTTACGCTGCTAATCGTGGTGCGCTTGGTTTTTTCGCGTGGTCCGGTGGGCTATGACCTGTGGGCTGGTATTTTTTCTGCGCAATGGATGAAAACACTGACCTTCACCGTCATCCTCGCCTTGCTCTACCACGCATGGGTTGGCATGCGCGATATATGGATGGACTACATCAAACCCGTCGGCCTGCGCTTGGGGCTTCAAGTTTTTTCCCTGGTCTGGTTGGTCGGCTGTGCCGGTTGGGCCATCCAGGTGCTTTGGCGCGTCTGAAGTCCGCTTTTTTTAGAACCAAATTCATGTCTTACACAGTTTCAAAACGCAAATTTGATGTCGTTATCGTGGGTGCCGGCGGCTCTGGCATGCGCGCATCGTTACAGCTGGCGCGCGCTGGATTGAACGTAGCGGTGCTCTCTAAGGTATTTCCCACACGCTCCCATACGGTGGCGGCACAAGGCGGCATCGGCGCCTCGCTGGGCAATATGAACGAGGACAACTGGCACTACCATTTTTACGATACCGTCAAAGGCTCGGACTGGCTGGGCGACCAAGATGCCATTGAATTCATGTGCCGCGAAGCGCCGAAGGTAGTTTATGACCTTGAGCACATGGGCATGCCTTTTGACCGCAATGCGGACGGCACCATTTACCAACGGCCCTTCGGCGGCCATACCGCCAACTACGGCGAAAAAGCGGTCGAGCGCGCCTGCGCGGCGGCAGACCGCACCGGCCATGCCATGCTCCATACGCTCTACCAGCAGAACGTTAAGGCTCGTACCAGCTTTTTTGTTGAATGGTTGGCCATGGACTTGGTCCGTGATGCAGAAGGTGCCGTGGTCGGCGTGACCGCGCTGGAGATGGAAACCGGCGATGTACATATATTGCAAGCCAAGACCACCTTGCTGGCCACCGGAGGCGCGGGGCGCATATTTGCCGCCTCCACCAATGCATTCATAAACACTGGCGATGGCCTAGGCATGGCGGCCCGCGCTGGTATCCCTTTAGAAGACATGGAGTTCTGGCAATTCCATCCCACCGGCGTCGCCGGTGCGGGGGTGTTGCTCACGGAAGGCTGCCGTGGTGAAGGAGCGATTTTGCGTAATGTGAACGGAGAGCGCTTTATGGAGCGCTATGCCCCGCATTACAAAGACCTGGCACCGCGCGACTATGTCTCTCGCTGCATGGACCAGGAGATCAAAGAAGGTCGTGGATGCGGGCCAAACAAAGACTACATCAACCTGGATATGACCCATCTGGGCGCAGAAACCATCCTCAAACGCCTTCCCTCGGTATTGGAGATCGGGCACAACTTCGCCAATGTGGACATCACGCGCGAGCCCATACCGGTGGTGCCGACCATCCATTACCAAATGGGCGGGATTCCCACCAATATCCATGGCCAGGTAGTCATGCAGGACGCCAACAACCACAGCCAGCCGGTGCCCGGCTTGTATGCCGTGGGTGAATGCTCCTGTGTCAGCGTGCACGGCGCCAACCGCTTGGGAACCAATTCCTTGTTGGACCTGCTGGTCTTTGGGCGCGCGGCGGGTAACCATATTGTGGCCACAAATCAAGAAAGCATAGAGCACAAGCCCCTTCCCGCCGAGGCGGCCGATTTGACTCTGTCACGCCTGAACCGGCTGGACAGCACCACGGGCGGCGAGTATGCGCAAGACGTTGCCAACAGCATCCGTGCCACCATGCAACAGCATGCCGGCGTTTTCCGTACCCAAGCCAGCATGGACGAAGGAGTGTCCAAAGTAGCCGAACTGCGCGAACGCACGCAAGCGATTGGCCTCAAAGACAAGTCGCGCATTTTCAACACCGCACGCATCGAAGCGCTGGAGGTTGAAAACCTGATCGAAGCAGCGCAAGCCACCATGGTGTCGGCCGCTGCCCGCCATGAAAGCAGGGGCGCGCATACCGTCAACGACTATGGCGACACGCCCGAGCACCCCAACGGCCGCAACGATACCGACTGGCACAAACACAGTTTATGGCACAGCGCTAGCAATAGCCTGAGCTACAAACCAGTGCAGATGAAGCCGCTGACGGTTGAGAGCATCCCCTTACGAACCCGCACGTTCTAAACGCGATAAAGCCGCCCAAGTATGTCAAAACACAAATTTTCCATTTACCGCTACGACCCGGACAAGGACGCCAAGCCCTACATGCAGGACATTGACGTCGAACTCGATGGCACCGAGCGCATGTTGCTCGATGCGCTGATGAAGCTCAAAGCAGTGGACCCCTCCATCTCTTTCCGACGCTCTTGCCGTGAAGGCGTTTGCGGATCGGATGCCATGAATATCAATGGCAAAAACGGGCTGGCTTGTTTGACCAATATGCGCACCCTGCCCGGCACGATTGTGCTCAAGCCCCTGCCCGGTCTGCCGGTGATTCGGGACCTGATCGTGGACATGACGCAGTTCTTCAAGCAATACAACTCGATCAAGCCCTACCTCATCAATGAGGACATGCCGCCTGAAAAAGAGCGGCTGCAAAGTCCGCAGGAGCGTGAAGAACTGAATGGCTTGTACGAGTGCATTTTGTGCGCCAGTTGCTCCACCAGCTGTCCGAGCTTCTGGTGGAACCCCGATAAATTCGTGGGTCCGGCCGGTCTCTTGCAGGCCTACCGCTTTATTGCCGACAGCCGCGACCAGGCCACGTCCGAGCGATTGGATAACTTGGAAGATCCCTACCGGCTGTTTCGCTGCCACACGATCATGAATTGTGTGGACGTGTGCCCGAAGGGTCTGAACCCCACCAAGGCGATCGGCAAGATCAAAGAGATGATGGTGATGCGAGCAGTCTAAGTATGCAAACTGCGGCCCCTGAGCTACCAATCGATGCGCGCGCGCTCAGCAAGCTGCGCTGGCGTTGCCGGCGGGGGCTATTGGAAAATGATTTGTTTATCGAGCGTTTTTTCTCGCGCCACGCATCAACATTGAACCAACGCCAGGCAGATGCCCTCAGTAGACTGATGGACTTGAGTGACAACGATTTATTGGATTTGTTGCTGGCCCGTCAATCGCAAGTAGAGGGTCTGGAAATGGACGCAGATTGCGCAGAAGTTTTGGCTTTATTAAGAAATACTCATTGAAAGGTGTTGAGATGAAATTATCGGACAACAAAGCGACCATGTCCTTTAGCAACGGAAGCCCCAGCGTGGAGCTTCCGGTTTACAGCGGCAGCGTCGGGCCCGATGTCATCGACATCCGCAAGCTCTACGGTCAAACTGGCATGTTTACCTATGACCCGGGCTTTTTGTCCACGGCGGCCTGCCAGTCGGCCATCACCTATATTGACGGCGACAAAGGCGAGTTGCTTTACCGCGGCTACCCCATCGAGCAATTGGCGACAAATTGCGACTTCATGGAAACTTGTCACCTGCTGCTGTACGGCAACCTACCCGACGCCGCCGGCAAAGCTGCGTTTACCAAGCGTGTCACCCATCACACCATGGTCAATGAGCAAATGCAGTTTTTCCTGCGTGGTTTCCGCCGCGACGCGCATCCCATGGCCATCATGACCGGTCTGGTCGGTGCGCTTTCGGCCTTCTACCATGACAGCACCGATATCAACAACCCAGGCCACCGTGATATTTCGGCTATCCGTCTGATCGCCAAATTGCCTACGCTGGTGGCCATGGCCTACAAGTACAGCATCGGCCAGCCCTTTATGTACCCCAAAAATGACCTGAGCTATGCGGGTAACTTTTTGCACATGATGTTTGCTACCCCCTGCGAGCCCTATGTCGTCAACCCGGTGATCGAGCGCGCTTTAGACCGTATCTTCATCTTGCATGCCGACCACGAACAAAACGCATCTACGTCGACGGTGCGTTTGTGCGGTTCGTCTGGCACCAACCCATTTGCGGCCATTGCCGCCGGTGTGGCATGCCTGTGGGGACCCGCTCATGGCGGCGCCAACGAGGCTTGTTTGAACATGCTCGAGGAAATCCAGGCCTCCGGCGGCGTGTCCAAAGTTGGCGAGTTCATGGAAAAAGTGAAAGACAAAAACTCAGGGGTCAAGCTCATGGGCTTTGGCCACCGGGTCTATAAAAACTACGACCCCCGTGCCAAGCTCATGCAAGAGACCTGTAATGAAGTGCTTTTGGCACTAGGACTGGAGAATGACCCCTTATTCAAACTGGCCAAGGCGCTAGAAAAAATCGCCCTAGAGGACGAATACTTTGTGTCACGCAAGCTCTACCCGAATGTGGATTTTTATTCAGGCATTGTGCAGCGCGCGATCGGCATCCCTGTAAAGCTGTTTACCGGCATCTTCGCATTGGCACGCACAGTCGGATGGATCGCACAGCTCAACGAAATGATTGGGGACCCGGAATACAAAATCGGCCGCCCACGCCAATTGTTCACTGGATCGGTGCCTCGCGCGGTTCCGGAAATTGGCCGCCGCTGAGCGCTTTATTGCCCCTGCTGCTTGCCCCGCTTTTGCGGGGTAAGTTTTTTAGGCAACCCTAAATCGCTACACCCCCTTGGGCGCAGGGCACCGCGGCATAAAATGCGCGACCGCCAAAAAGGAAAATCTCCATGGGACGCACCCTCTACGACAAAATATGGGATGAGCATGTGGTTCATACCGAAGAAGACGGCACTGCCATCCTCTATATAGACCGCCATCTGGTACATGAAGTCACCAGCCCCCAAGCATTTGAAGGTCTGCGCCAAGCCGGGCGCAAAGTCTGGCGGGTCAGTTCCATCGTCGCCACTGCCGACCACAACACCCCGACCACCGGATGGGAGCTGGGCTATGACGGTATCACCGACCCGATTAGCAAAGAGCAAATTACCACGCTCGATGCCAACATCAAAGAATCCGGCGCGGCGGCGTTTTTTCCATTTCTCTCTAAGCGCCAGGGTATCGTGCACGTGATTGGCCCGGAAACGGGCGCGACACTTCCGGGCATGACGGTGGTGTGCGGCGATAGCCACACCTCGACCCACGGCGCCTTCGGCGCGCTAGCCCATGGCATCGGCACTTCTGAAGTCGAGCATGTGATGGCCACGCAAACCTTGCTCGCCAAAAAAGCAAAGAACATGCTTATCCAAGTAGAGGGAACAGTGCCCAAGGGTGTGACTGGCAAAGACATTGTGCTGGCCATCATCGGGCGCATTGGCACCGCAGGCGGCACTGGATACACCATCGAGTTTGCGGGTAGCGCCATCCGGGCCCTGAGCATGGAAGGCCGTATGACCTTGTGCAACATGGCCATCGAGGCGGGCGCGCGCGCTGGCTTGGTCGCTGTGGACGACAAAACGATAGAGTACGTGAAGGGGCGCCCGCTTTCACCCACGGGCGTGGAATGGGACCAAGCCGTGGCCTATTGGAAGACCTTGCAATCCGACATTGACGCGCACTTTGATACGGTGGTCGAACTCAAGGCCGCCGACATCTTGCCCCAAGTGACCTGGGGCACCTCGCCCGAAATGGTGCTCGATATCAATGGCGCAGTGCCCGATCCCGATAAGGAAAAAGATCCGAGCAAGCGCGACGCCATCGAGCGAGCTTTGGTTTACATGGGGCTGCAACCAGGCAAAGCCTTGAACGATTTGTTTGTCGACAAAGTATTTATCGGCTCCTGCACCAACAGCCGTATCGAAGACATGCGCGAAGCCGCTGCGGTGGTTAAGCGCATCGGTCAAAAAGTGGCCAAAAACATCAAGCTGGCCATGGTGGTACCCGGCTCGGGTTTGGTCAAAGAACAGGCGGAGCGCGAAGGCCTGCATGAGATTTTCAAGGCGGCAGGTTTTGAGTGGCGTGAGCCCGGCTGCTCTATGTGCCTGGCCATGAATGCCGACCGCCTAGAGCCCGGCGAACGTTGCGCCTCGACTAGCAACCGCAACTTTGAAGGCCGCCAAGGTGCCGGAGGCCGCACCCACTTGGTCAGCCCCGCGATGGCCGCCGCCGCGGCCATCCATGGCCACTTTGTGGACGTACGTAAGTACCTTTGAACGGAAACTAGGCGATGCAAAAATTTACCGTACACCAGGGCTTGGTAGCCCCGATGGACCGCGAAAACGTGGATACCGATGCCATCATTCCTAAGCAGTTCTTAAAGTCCATCAAGAAAACTGGCTTTGGCCCCAACCTGTTTGATGAGTGGCGCTATCTGGACCACGGCGAGCCTGGTCAGGACCCTGCGACCCGCAAGCCCAACCCAGACTTTGTGCTCAACCAGCCGCGCTACGCTGGTGCATCGGTACTCTTGGCGCGAAAAAATTTCGGCTGCGGGTCCTCGCGCGAACATGCACCCTGGGCGCTGGACCAGTATGGTTTTCGGGCCATCATTGCTCCCAGTTTTGCAGACATCTTTTTCAACAACTGCTTTAAAAACGGCCTGCTGCCCATCGTGCTACCGGAGGCTGTGGTGGACAAGCTATTTAGCGAGGCCTTGGCATTTCCAGGCTTCACGCTGACGATCGATTTGGAGCGACAGCGCGTCATACGCCCGCAGGGCGAAGAAATCGCTTTTGACGTGCAAGGCTTTCGTAAATTTTGTTTGCTCAATGGCTTAGACGATATCGGTCTGACGCTGCGCAATGCCGACAAAATCCGCACCTTCGAAGCGCAACGCCTGGCCACCAAGCCCTGGCTGGCGCACACCATGTAAGCCGACATCCATGAAAGCACGTCCATGAAAATCGCGATCCTGCCGGGCGACGGCATAGGCACTGAAATCGTAGGCGAAGCCATCAAGGTACTCAAGGCCTTGGACCTGCCCTTCACCATGGAGAGTGCGCCCGTCGGTGGCGCCGCCTATGAATCACACGGGCACCCGCTTCCCGATGCAACTTTGCAATTAGCCAAAGATGCCGATGCCATTTTGTTCGGCGCCGTGGGCGACTGGAAATATGACACCTTGGAGCGCGCACTGCGCCCGGAGCAGGCCATTTTGGGCTTACGTAAACACCTGGGCTTGTTCGCCAATTTCCGCCCGGCTATTTGCTATGAGCAACTGGTCAATGCCTCCAGCCTCAAGCCCGAGTTAATTTCACGCCTGGACATTCTGATCATCCGCGAGCTGACCGGCGATATTTATTTTGGCCAACCGCGTGGTCGACGTATTGCCAGCGATGGCCACTTCCCCGGCGCCGAAGAAGCCTTCGACACCATGCGCTACAGCAAGCCCGAAATTGAACGCATCGCCCATGTGGCCTTCCAAGCTGCACGCACCCGCAAAGCTGCGGGCAGCGAAGGTCGCGTCACCAGCGTGGACAAAGCCAATGTGCTGGAAACCTTCCAGTTCTGGAAAGACGTAGTCACGGAAGTGGGCCAAAGCTACCCCGACATCGCGCTCGACCATATGTATGTGGATAACGCCGCCATGCAACTGGTCAAGCAACCCAAACGCTTTGACGTGGTCGTCACCGGCAATATGTTTGGCGATATTCTGAGCGACGAAGCCTCGATGCTGACCGGCTCTATTGGGATGCTGCCTTCTGCCAGTCTGAACAGCCGCAACCAGGGCCTGTACGAACCTAGCCACGGTAGCGCCCCTGACATTGCCGGCCAGGGCGTTGCCAACCCCTTGGCGACTATCCTGAGCGCAGCCATGATGCTGCGCTTTAGCCTCCAGCAGCCTGAAGCCGCCGCCCGCATCGAAAAAGCCGTTGACTCCGTGCTTACCCAAGGTCTTCGGACCCCCGATATCTACAGCCCCGGCACCAGCAAAGTAGGCACGCGCGAGATGGGCGATGCGGTGGTGAAAGCCTTGGGCTAGCTCGGGTTCACTAGGGGCTGCACACCGTAAGCCCGCATGGCCGAAGCCACTTGCGCTTGCTCACTCGTTTCGTCTGCGTAAAGTCGGCAATATACGTCCCGTCGCGTAAGTTGGCACTCAGCTAGGCCTGCTACAATTTTCCTTATGTTTACCGTCCACTCGTTCACCTTGAACCCCGCGACGGCCCTCACGGCCGGTGCTGCTGTGCGCGCAATCATTACCAAAACCACGACCGGCTGACACAGCCCGGTTCGTCGTGCGCCCCCCGGCCAGACGAGCCGGGAAAACAGTCAGG
>CANFLU010000059.1 GCA_947447975.1 Comamonadaceae bacterium
CCGGTCATGATGATGGCGTGCAAGATGGATTTGTGGCAATTGCGGTCCACCACCACGATGTCATTGGGCGCCACCGTATGGTGCCAGACCATTTTGTTGCTGGTGCTGGTGCCATTGGTCACAAAAAAGCAGTGGTCGGCGTTAAAGATACGCGCGGCGTTGCGCTCGGACGCGGCCACTGGGCCGGTGTGGTCCAGCAACTGCCCAAGCTCTTCCACCGCATTGCACACGTCGGCGCGCAACATGTTCTCGCCAAAAAACTGGTGGAACATTTGGCCTACTGGGCTCTTCAAGAAAGCCACGCCACCGGAGTGGCCAGGGCAGTGCCAGGAATAAGAGCCGTCCTCCGCATAGTCCAGCAGGGCTTTGAAAAACGGCGGCTGCACGCCTTCCAAGTAGCTCTTGGCTTCGCGGATGATGTGGCGGGCCACAAACTCCGGCGTGTCCTCAAACATATGGATAAAGCCGTGCAGCTCGCGCAATATGTCGTTGGGGATGTGGCGGCTGGTCTTGGTCTCGCCATAGACGTAGATCGGCACGTCCAAGTTTTTGCGGCGCACTTCTTCAATAAAGTTACGCAAATTGAGCACCGCAGGGTCCAGGTCCGGCCCGGGGGTGAATTCCTCGTCGTCAATGGACAATATGAAGGCGCTAGCCCGGCTTTGCTGCTGGGCAAACTGGCTCAAGTCGCCGTAACTGGTGACGCCCAGCACCTCAAAGCCCTCGGTTTCTATCGCTTGGGCCAAGGCCCGGATGCCAAGGCCCGAGGTGTTCTCCGAGCGAAAGTCTTCATCGATGATGATGATAGGAAAGCGAAACTTCATTGCGGGGCTCCGGCGCAGGCCATAAGTCAAAAAGAGGCGCAAGTGTAAGGATTTATTACGTCGCCCAGCTTGCATTCCTGGCCGGCGGACGCACAATACAGGACAGAAAAGCGTGTGAACAGAAGGAATTTCCCATGGAGCCGTCAACTATTTGGTGGGTTTTGGCAGGCATTACGGTGGCCGCCGAGCTTTTAATTGGCAGTTTTTACCTGCTGATGCTGTCCTTAGGCATGGCCGCTGGGGCGATAGCCGCCCAAGCAGGAAGCCCGCTTACCGTGCAGCTGGTGGTCGCTGCGGGTGTCGGTGGCGCTGCGGTCCTACTGTGGCGCCGCATGAAGCAAGGGCGCGGTGCCGAGCCCGAAGCGCAATCCAACCCTAATGTCAATCTGGATATCGGCGCAATCGTTACTGTGGAGGCCTGGGCCTTGGACGGCAGCGCGCGGTTGCACTACCGGGGTGCCAATTGGACGGCGATGCACCGGCCCGGCGTCACGCCCGAGCCCGGTGAACACCGAGTCGTCGAAGTGCAGGGCAGCCGCCTCATGCTTGAAAAAACTTAAGGGAAGAACATTATGGAAATCGCTATCGTCCTACTGGTTATCGCTGTCATTTTCATTACCCAATCGATCAAAGTAGTGCCCCAGCAGCATGCCTGGGTCATCGAACGCTTGGGCAAGTACCAGGGCACGCTGACACCGGGCCTGAATTTTCTGGTGCCGTTTATCGACCGCGTGGCCTACAAACATGTACTCAAAGAAATCCCCTTAGACATCGCCAGCCAGGTCTGCATCACGCGAGACAACACCCAACTGCAAGTAGATGGCATCCTCTACTTCCAGGTCACCGACGCCATGCGCGCCAGCTACGGCTCGTCGAATTATTTGGTGGCGATTTCGCAGCTAGCCCAGACCTCGCTGCGCTCAGTCATCGGCAAGCTGGAACTAGACAAAACCTTTGAAGAGCGCGACCTGATTAACGGCCAGGTGGTAGCGGCCATCGACGAAGCGGCGCTCAATTGGGGCGTCAAAGTACTGCGCTACGAGATCAAAGACCTGACGCCACCCAAAGAAATTTTGCACGCTATGCAGCAGCAAATTACCGCCGAGCGTGAAAAGCGCGCCCTGATCGCCGCCTCCGAAGGCCGGCGCCAGGAACAGATCAACATCGCCACCGGCGAACGCGAGGCCTTTATAGCCCGCTCCGAAGGCGAGAAGCAAGCCGTCATCAACAAGGCCGCTGGCGAAGCCGCCTCCATCACCGCCGTCGCCAATGCCACCGCTGAAGCTATCGAACGCATCGCCGCAGCTATCCGCCAGCCCGGAGGCGAACAAGCCGTGCAACTCAAAGTTGCCGAACGCGCGGTGGATGCCTATTCCCGTGTGGCTAATGACGCGACTACCACGCTGATCGTGCCTAGCAATATGAGCGAAGTGTCGGCCTTGATCGCTTCGGCGATGAAGATGGTGCAGGTGGGGAAATAGAAGACAGGGCAGCCCCTACTTCCCCCCCAAACCCATAGCCCGCGTAATCACTTCCTTCATGATCTCATTGGTGCCACCGTAAATGCGCTGCACGCGGGCGTCGGCGTAGGCGCGGGTGATGGGGTATTCCCACATATAGCCATAGCCGCCAAAGAGTTGCACGCATTCGTCCATCACTTTGCACTGCATGTCCGAGCACCAGTATTTGGCCATGCTGGCGGTCGCCGTGTCTAGTTTGTCTTGCAGCAATAGCTCGGTGCATTTGTCCACAAACACGGCGGCAATTTGCACCTGGGTTTGCAGCTCGGCCAGGGTAAAGCGCGTGTTTTGGAAACTGCCCACAGCCTGGCCGAATACTTTGCGCTCTTTCACATAGTCCACCGTCCAGTCGATAGCTGCTTGGGCGGCTGCGACCGCGCCGATAGCGATTTGCAGGCGCTCCCAAGGCAGTTGCTCCATTAGGCAGATAAAGCCTTTGTTCTCCAGTACCGCTCCGCCCAGCAAGTTCTCGGCGGGCACGTGCACTTGGTCAAAAAATAGCTCCGACGTATCTTGCGCCTTGAGGCCCATTTTTTTAAGGCGCTTGCCCACAGAAAATCCGGGCATGCCCCGTTCCACCAATAGCAGGCTAGTGCCTTTAGCGCCCGCCGCTGGGTTGGTTTTGGCCACCACAATCACCATGTCCGCATGCCAGCCGTTGGTAATAAAGGTTTTACTGCCGTTCAAGATATAGCTGCCATCGGCTTGTTTCAATGCCGTAGTCTTGATGCCTTGCAAGTCCGAACCGGCAGCGGGCTCGCTCATGGCGATGGCGCCGATCATGGCGCCGCTGGCCATGGCGGGCAGGAACTTGGCTTTTTGCGCCTCGGTGCCATAGCGCTCAATATAGGGCGCCACGATTTCGTTGTGCAGGCTGTAGCCTATTCCTGAAAAACCGGCCCGACCTAGTTCTTCCATCTGGATGACCGAATACAAGCGGTCCGCGCCCGAGCCGCCATAGGCCTCGGGCATGGACATGCACAAAAAGCCGTTGTCACCGGCCTTGTTCCATACGGCCCGGTCCACGTAGCCCTGCTCTTCCCAATCGGCATGAAAAGGGGCGATTTCCTTATCCATAAAGCGCCTGAAGCTATCCCGAAAGGCTTCGTGGTCGGGGGAATAGAGGGTGCGTTCGATCATGGTGCGGGCTTTTTCATTAGTCATGCAAGGGACATACAAGGCGGACTGTCGCCCACGCTTGCCGTTTTCAGAACAATATACTCCACCGCACACAGCGCTGGCCCCGCATAGCGCACAGCCACCCCTAGCATGTTGCGGGCACTTGCGCCCTATTCCACAGGAGACCGACCATGACCGAAGCCTATGTGTTTGACGCCGTCCGCACCCCCCGCGGCAAGGGCAAGAAAGACGGCAGCCTGCACGAAGTCAAGCCTATCAACCTGCTGTCCGGATTGCTAAGCGACTTGCAGCATCGCCATCAATTTGATACCGCCATGGTGGACGATGTAGTAATGGGTGTGGTCTCGCCAGTGGGAGAGCAAGGCAGTGTGATCGCGAAAGTAGCCGCGCTCAAGGCCGGCTGGGACTTTCAATGCGCCGGGGTGCAGATCAACCGCTTTTGTGCCTCCGGCTTGGAGGCCGTCAATATGGCGGCGCAAAAAGTGCGCTCGGGCTGGGAAGATTTGGTAGTGGCTGGCGGCGTGGAGAGCATGAGCCGCGTACCGATTGGTTCGGATGGCGGCGCTTGGGCACAAGACCCCGAGACCAATATGCAAACCGCTTTTGTGCCCCAAGGCATTGGCGCCGACTTGATCGCGACCATGGAGGGCTTTAGCCGCACCGACTTGGACGCATACGCTCTGGAATCGCAGCGCCGCGCCGCCCATGCGCAATCGCAAGGCTATTTCGATCATTCCATCATGCCGGTGCATGATGCGGTGGGCAACGTGATTTTGGACAAAGATGAGTTCATCAAGCCGCGTACCACCATGGAAGGCCTGGCCTCACTGAAACCCGCTTTCGAGCAAATGGGCGCCATGGGCTATGACCAGGTGGCGCTGTCGCGCTACCCGCAGGTCGAGCGCATTTTGCATGTACACCACGCCGGCAATTCATCGGGCATTGTTGATGGCGCAGCCGCTGTGCTCATCGGCAGCGAGGCCGCTGCCAAACAACACGGCCTCACACCGCGCGCCCGCATTGTGGCCACCGCCCTGAGCGGTGCCGACCCCACCATCATGCTGACCGGCCCTATGCCAGCAGCGCGCAAAGCGCTGGCCAAGGCCGGTATGACCATGGACCAGATGGACCTGGTGGAAATCAACGAAGCCTTTGCCGCCGTGGCCATGCGCTTTATGAAAGAAATGAAAGTGCCCCATGAAAAAACCAATGTCAACGGCGGCGCGATCGCCATGGGCCACCCGCTGGGCGCCACTGGCGCCATGATTTTGGGCACGCTGATTGACGAGTTGCACCGGCGTAATTTACGCTACGGCATGGCCACGCTGTGCGTGGGCGGCGGTATGGGCATTGCCACTATTGTGGAAAGAATCTAAACATGCAAACCATCCGCTACGCCCTGCAAGACGGTATCGCCACCGTCACCTTCGACGAGCCTGATTCGCCAGTCAACACCATGTGCCTGCAATGGCAGCAAGACATGGATGCTTTGGCAGCGCAGGTGCTGCAGGATAAAGACAGCATCCGGGGCATCATTTTGGCCTCGGCCAAGTCCACCTTCTTTGCTGGTGCCGACCTCAAAAGCACCATGCGCCTGCAGCCCTCGGACGCGCCCAGTGTGTTCGCCGGTATCGAGCGCATGAAAAAGGCGATGCGCACTTTAGAGACGCTAGGCAAACCCGTGGTCAGTTGCCTCAATGGCACCGCGCTGGGTGGTGGTTGGGAAGTGGCGCTGATAGCTCACTACCGCATTGCCATCGAAGACCGCAAGATTCAATTTGGCCTGCCCGAGGTAACGCTGGGCTTGCTGCCAGGCGCCAGTGGCATCACCAAGATGACGCGCCACTTAGGCCTGATGGGCGCGCAGCCTTTTTTGGTGGAAGGCAAATTGTTCGGCCCGGCGCAGGCATTGGAAATGGGCCTGGTGCATGCTTTGGTGCCGCCCGGGCCTGAGGCTGCAGCCACCATGCGCAGGCACGCCCTGGAATGGATTAGCGCCAACGCCCAAGCCCAACACCCCTGGGAAGCCAAAGATTACAAGGTGCCCGGAGGGCTGCCCAGCAACCCCAAAGTAGCGGGCATGCTGCCGGTGGCCCCGGCCATGCTGATGAAGCAAACCCGCGGCCTCTATCCCGCACCCGAGGCCATACTGGCCTGCATGGTCGAAGGCTTGCAAGTGGACGTGGACACGGCGCTGCGTATTGAAAGCCGCTACCTGGCGCAATTGATGACGGGTGTCAATGCCCGCTCCATGATCAACACCTTTTTCTTCAACCTCAACGCCATCAAAAGCGGACGCGCGCGCCCTGCCGGTACACCGCGTTTTGCGCCGAAAAAAGTCGGCATTTTGGGCGCGGGGCTTATGGGTGCGGGCATTGCCTATGTGCAAGCGCGCAAAGGCATTGCTACCGTACTCAAAGACGTGAACCTAGAAAAAGCCGCGCAGGGCAAAGCCTACAGCAGCAAGCTGTGCCAGGGCATGGTGGACAAAGGCCGTATGACGCTGCCCGCCATGGCGCAAACCTTGGACTTGATACAGGCTACCGGCGATGCCGCCGACCTGAAAGACTGTGACCTGATTATTGAGGCGGTTTTTGAAAACCGCGAGCTCAAGGCGCGCGTGACGCAAGAGGCCGAGCCACTGCTGCGCGAAGGCGGTTTCTTTGCCTCCAATACTTCCACCCTGCCGATCAGCGGCCTGGCAACCGCGAGCCGTGCCCCGGCCAAGTTTGTCGGCATCCATTTTTTCAGTCCCGTGGACAAAATGAAACTGGTAGAAATCATCCGTGGCAAAGCCACCGACGATGAAACGATTGCCAGGGCCTTTGACTATGTACAAGGCATCGGCAAAATGCCTATCGTGGTGAATGATTCACGCGGCTTTTTTACCAGTCGCGTGTTTGGCACCTTTGTGATGGAAGGCGCTGCGATGCTTGGCGAAGGCATACCCGCCACGGTGATCGAAAACGCCGGTTTGCAGTGCGGCATGCCGGTAGGCCCCTTGGCGGTGTTAGACGAAACCGCCCTGTCTCTGAGCGTGCATGTGATGGAACAAACCATCGCCGACTTTGCGCTGGAGGGTAAAACCTATGTACCCCGCCCCGGCGAAGCACTGGTCGCCGAGATGGTAAAACAACACGGCCGCCCGGGCCGCGCAGGCGGTGGCGGTTTTTACGACTACCCGACAGAAAAAGGGGCCAAGAAATCGCTGTGGCCAGGCCTCAAAACCTTGTACGAAAAGCCAAGCGTCGCTTGGGATATCCAAACCCTGAAAGACCGCTTGCTGTACCGCCAGGCCATAGAGACTGCGCGCTGCCTGCATGAAAACGTGCTCACCAGCGTGCACGAGGCCAATATCGGTTCCATCTTCGGTATTGGTTTTCCGGCCTGGACGGGCGGCGCTTTGCAGTTTGTATACGGCATGGGCCTGGATGCATTTGCGGCGCGCTGCGATGCCCTTGCCGCCAAACATGGCGAGGGCTTTGTCCTGAGTAATGAGGTGAAAGACACGATTGCCCGCTACCAGCCGGTGTACTAAAGAGGACAGCTCCGTACACCAGTGCATGCAATAATTCTCGCGGCCCGCATACAAGGAGACAGGCATGCAATTGGTAAAACGGATTTTGTTGGGTTTGGTCGCGCTCGGCCTTGTGCTGGCTGCACTGGCTTGGGCCTTCCAGCGCGAGCTAGGCACCCTGGTGCTAAAGCGCATTGCGAACGCCCAAGTAGGTCGCAATATCGTGCCCGATTTGCCCGATGGTCTGCACCTGGCCTTGTGCGGCACCGGTTCTCCCTTTCCTGACCCCAGCCGCGCCGGGCCCTGTTCGGTCGTCATCGCCGGTGACCGCATCTTCATCATCGACGCAGGCGAAGGCGCTGCCCGCAACCTGGGCACGATGGGCATACCCGTTGGCAATGCCGAAGCCCTTTTCTTGACCCACTTTCATTCAGACCATATCGATGGACTGAGCCCCATCATGTTGCAGCACTGGGGCATGGTCTCGTCCACCACACCCCTGTCCGTTTATGGCCCCACGGGTGTGGATAAAGTGGTGGACGGTTTCCGGTCGGCCTACGTGCTCGACTACGGCTACCGCGTGAGTCACCACACCGAAAAAATCATGCCCCCTGGCGGCAGCGGAGGTAAGGGCATACCTTTTGAACTGCCGCCCAAAGGCCAGGGCGATACTGTCGTCGTGTTAGAGGACAAGGGCCTGAAAGTAACGGCATTTCGCGTTCACCACGCTCCCGTGGAACCCGCCGTGGGTTACCGCTTTGACTACAAAGGCCGCTCTATCGTGATCAGCGGCGACACCACCAAAGTGCCCTCCGTGGCAGCGATTTCCAAAGACGTGGACATCTTGCTGCATGAAGCTTTGCAGCCCAAGCTGGTAGGCTTGTTGGGTGAGGTGTTGACCGACAAAAAAATGGACAACCTAGCGCATGTCATGCGCGATATTCTGACCTACCACACCAGCCCCGAGGAAGCAGCGCAAGTGGCGGCTGATGCCGGTGCCAAGCAACTCATTTTTAACCATATCGTGCCACCCATGCCGGTGCGCTTTGGTTACCCCGCGTTTGTAGGCGATGCAGCCCAGTTTTACAAAGGCCCAATCACCGTGGGCGAAGACGGCATGCTGTTTAGCCTGCCCGCCAATTCGAGCGCAGTGAGCAAAAAGCGGCTGATGTAATGACCCAGCCTGCGTTACGGCAAGGCGCCTGAGTGACTCGGCGGTCCATGGTTACATCGAGCCAAAGACTGCAAATACCTCTCGCCGCGCAAGAAGTTCGCCGTTTTTTTGGCAAGGTATATTTGGAAAAAAACCACTATGCTCAATTCATTTTTCAAAGCCTCGGTCATTGCGGTGTACCTGCTGGCCCTAGCCTCGCACCTCGTAGCCTTTCCCGGCCAGGCGGGGCCTATCGTGCAAACCATGTCCGTCGCTTTGCTGCTGATTCATGCGCTGGAGTGCCTGCTGGCCTATCGTTACATCAAACTGTATTCCGGCCCACTGCTCGTCAGCCTGGTGCTGTCCCTGCTGTTTGGCTTGTTGCATTGGATGCCGTTGGCGCGTAAAGCACGCGAAGCGGCGCTGGCCCAAGCGCAGCAATGACAGGGCATGCGCCTTCGCGCCTGCGGCGCATACTGGTCGGTGGAGCCTTGTACCTCGGCGCGTTGGCGGTGGGCGGTGGCTCTGCGCTCTGGGTGCTGAAAAAAGCAGCTTGGCTCAACCCCTCGGTGCAAGTGGGCGCTTGGCGTTCCAACTTGCAGGCTGGCAGTGTCGATGCCGATATGTATACCCGCGCCACCGTGGCGGTCAACGCCTTGTTGGCTTTGGGCCGCAGCGAAACCATGTATTTCGTGGCTACCCAAGATGACACCGGCCATGCCCTGCGCTCACAATGTACTTATCGCATCAGCGGCGTCCCCCCCAAAGCCCGCTGGTGGAGCATCACGGCCTATGCCGACGATATGTTTTTATTTGATGCACCCAACGCGCATTACAGCCTGAACGGCGACATCGCGCAATTCAATAGCGAAGGCGTATTTAGCTTTAGTACCGGCCCAAGTGAGCAAGAAGGCATTTACTGGCTGCCGACGCCGGGAAAGCGCGGCATGCTGCTGACCCTTAGGCTGTACAACCCTGACCCTAGCTTGCAAGCTGCGCCGCAAAGCCTGGTGCCGCCCAAGATCGAGCCCGTGGGGGCCTGTGTATGAGCAGCTGGTCCAATACCCGTCGCCTGTGGCTTTACCGCATTGCCACCTTGCTTAGCACTGCCGTGCTAGCGCATTTACTCACCGTATGGGCAGCGCCGCGCCTGATCATGCAAGTGCTGATGAACGGGCCCATGGCGCAAAAAATGAATATGCGTAATCAGGCGGCTTTTCCGCCGCCTGTCAACGCGCAGTCGCGCAGCGTGGTCATGCCCAGCCCGGATTTGTTGTATTCGGTCTGCGTGTTTGACCTGAGCGATGGACCCGTGCGTGTCCGTGCCGCGCCGCAGTTGCAGGGCTACTGGTCGATTGCCCTGTACAGCGCCAATAGTGACAACTTTTTTGTCCGCAATGACCGTCAAGCCCAAGGGACGCCTATTGACCTGTGGCTGGTGCCCGCAGGCGGCGCCAAAGGTACTTTGCCTGTGCCCCAAGGCGCACAGGTCGTGGTCAGTCCGTCTGGCACCGGCTTTTTACTGATGCGTGTGCTGGCCTCGGATTACCAGGCAGATCAGGCGCAATTAGAGTCGGCCCGCCGCACCTTGCGCTGCGAGCCTGCAAAAGCCGCCTAAGCACAGGCGCTCTTATGCTGGCCGCAAGCTTAAGGCGCCTGTTCTTTTGGCAGACCATGGGCTATGCGGTGGTGAGCCTGTGGCTGGTAGCGGTCTTGAATTGGCAGGCTTGGTGGCTACTGGCCGCCTGGTTGCTGCTGCCATTGCTGATCGTTTTGGTATGGACCGCAAAACTCACTTTGCGTTCTCGCCCATCAGGGGAAGGCGGCTGGGTCTGGTGGCGGGCTATCTTTGGAGAATCTTGGGCGATCTACCGTTTACTCATGTGGGGCATGCCCTGGGTTCGGCGCCAAGGGCAAACGCTCCTAGGGCTAGGCCAAAGCCAGCGGGTTCCGGTCTTGCTGATCCACGGTTATTGCTGCAACCACGGGGTATGGCGCGATATGGCGTCGCGCTTACAGGCCCTGGGCCATACCGTGCTAGCCATCAACCTAGAGCCCCTGTTTTGTTCGATTGACGAGTTCGCACCCCAGGTGGAACAAGCCCTTGCGCAGTTGCGCACCCAAACCGGACAAGCGCGCGTGGCCCTGGTGGGCCACAGCATGGGCGGCCTGGTGGTACGCGCCTGGATGCGCGCCTATGGGGACGCGCAAGTAGCCGTCGCCGTATCGCTGGGCAGTCCGCACCAGGGAACCCAAATTACTCCGCATGTCAAATTACCCAATGCGCGCCAAATGGTCTGGGCCAGTGATTGGTTGCAAGACTTGCAAACCCAGGAAACCCCCGAACGCCGCGCCCTGCTGCGCATCGCCCTGACCGAGCAGGACGCCATTGTTTTCCCGCAAACCGCGCAAACCCTGCCCGGTGTGGATGCGCAGGTATTTAGAGGCATCGGCCATTTGCAACTGTGTACCGACGCGCGGGTGTTTGCGTGGGTGGCAGCGCAATTGCCAAGTCCTGAGCAGCCATAGGCCTTAGGCTAGGATGCAGGATTTCGTACCGATCCCATGCCCACCAACGATAATTTGCCGGCACCGCCTGTAGCCGTCTCCGCGATCACCACCTCGCCCCGCCCTGCCTCGCTCGCCGCCCTGTTCTGGGCGATCAGCGGTATTGCGCTGCAAGGGTTCGGCGGTGTCTTGGCGGTGGTGCAGCGCGAATTGGTCGAGAAAAAACAATGGCTCACGATCGAAGAGTTTGTTGAGGACTGGGCGGTATCGCAAATCATGCCCGGCCCGAACGTGGTGAATCTGGCACTCATCATTGGTGACCGCTATTTCGGCTGGCGCGGTGCATTGGCGGCGCTTGCGGGCATGCTCACTATCCCGCTATTTGTCGTCATGGCACTAACGATCGGTCTTGCGGGCATCGGGCATTTACCCGCAGTGCAAGGCGCTTTACGTGGCATGGGGGCGGTGTCCGCAGGTTTGATTGCAGGCACTGGCATCCGCCTCGTGCCTGCTTTGCGCAGCAATGCGATGGGCACCTGGGCCTGCGCGTTGATTGCGGGGCTGGTCTTCACCGCCATCGCGTTTTTGAAAGTGCCATTGGCCTGGACGCTGCTAGGCATTGGCTTGCCCGCATTTTTTTGGGCCTTGCATCGCATCCGTACCTTGCCACCACCGGCGCAGGAGCTTGTATGACCGGATTTGGCTACGGCAATTTGATAGACCTCTTGGGCTGCTTTGTAACCCTGTCCTTGCTGTCAGTGGGAGGCGCGATCACCACCGTGCCCGAAATGCATCGTTACCTTGTGGCGCAAAACCCTTGGCTAACCGACAGCCAGTTCAGCGCCTCTATTGCGCTCGCGCAAGCGGCGCCGGGCCCCAATGTTTTGTTTGTGGCGGTACTGGGCTGGAACGTGGGCATGGCTTCGGGTGGTGGCCCGGACCAAGGCCCCCTGCCCTGGGCGCTGGCCAGCGCGGCCATGGCGGTGTCTATGGTGGGCATCATTATTCCCAGCACCACGCTCACCTTTTTTGCCGCCCGCTGGGGCCAGCGCAACCGCGAGCGCGCCGAGGTGCGCGCCTTCAAACAATCTATGGCACCGGTGGTGATCGCGCTGCTGGTAGCTACCGGTTGGCTGCTCACCGCCAGCCACGGTAATCCGCAGCAAGCCCCCTTGCTCTGGGTATTGACCGTGGCTTCTGCGCTGCTGGTGTGGAA
>CANFLU010000060.1 GCA_947447975.1 Comamonadaceae bacterium
CACAAACACACCAAAGTCGGTGATCGATTTGATCGGGCCTTTGACGCGGTCGCCGCGCTTGGTGTTTTGCGCAAACTCTTGCCAAGGATTGGCTTTGCATTGCTTCATGCCCAAAGAAATACGGCGCTTGTCTTCGTCGATTTCCAGAACCATCACTTCGACTTCGTCTCCTAGGGACACGAGCTTGGATGGCGCGATGTTTTTGTTGGTCCAGTCCATTTCGGAGACGTGTACCAAGCCTTCGATGCCGGGCTCGAGTTCCACAAACGCGCCGTAGTCGGCAATGTTGGTGATCTTGCCGAACATGCGGGTGGCCTGGGGATAGCGGCGGTTTACGCCCATCCAAGGATCGTCGCCCATTTGCTTGAGGCCCAGGGACACGCGGTTTTTCTCGGTGTCAAATTTGAGAATCTTGGCGGTGATTTCCTGACCGGCAGTCACCACTTCGGAGGGGTGACGCACACGGCGCCAGGCCATGTCGGTGATGTGCAGCAGGCCGTCGATGCCGCCCAGGTCCACAAACGCACCGTACTCGGTGATGTTTTTGACCACGCCTTGCACCACAGAACCTTCTTTGAGGGTGGACATCAGGTTGGCGCGCTCGGCACCCATGGAGGCTTCGACCACGGCGCGGCGGCTGAGCACCACGTTGTTGCGCTTGCGGTCCAGCTTGATGACCTTGAATTCCATGGTCTTGTTCTCGTAGGGAGACAAGTCCTTGGTGGGGCGGGTATCGACCAGCGAGCCGGGCAGGAAGGCGCGGATGCCGTTGACCAGTACGGTCAGGCCGCCTTTGACTTTACCGCTGGTGGTGCCGGTGACGAATTCGCCGGACTCCAGGGATTTCTCCAGGCTCATCCACGAAGCCAGGCGCTTGGCGGTGTCGCGGCTGACGATGGTGTCGCCATAACCGTTTTCCATGGCGACGATAGCCACGGATACAAATTCGCCCACTTGGACTTCGAGTTCGCCTTTGTCGCTTTTGAATTCAGACAGGGGCACATAAGCCTCTGATTTCAGACCGGCGTTGACAACGACAAAGTTGTGTTCGATACGAACGACTTCGGCGGTGACGACTTCACCGATACGGGTTTCAGACGATTTTTGCGACTCTTCAAAGAGGGCTGCGAAAGATTCAGACATGTTGTGTGCGGCGTAAACCGCGGGTTAGGTTGTAGAACCCCGAAACCATGCGCATGCAGCGCGAGGGGAGCCTCGGGGGCCGTGCCAGGAAAACCCTGGACTTTTCGCTTATCGCCAGCTTGCGGCAGGCCAATTAAGGCGTATCAAAAAGCTGCTTGCTTTGCCACCAGTCCAATACCTGGCTGATCGATTCTTCAATCGTCAATTCGGAGTTGTCTAGGAGCATCGCATCTTGTGCGGGCTTGAGCGGCGCAACGGCGCGGGTGGTATCCCGCAAGTCACGCGCGGCCAGGTCCGCGCAAAGAGTGTCAAGTGTAGCCGAAATTCCCTTTGAAATCAATTGCTTATAACGCCTTTCGCCCCGGCGCTGGGCGCTGGCCGTGAGATACACCTTGAGCTGGGCATCGGGAAACACCACCGTCCCCATGTCCCGCCCGTCCGCCACCAGGCCGGGCAGGCGTCGAAAACGCTGTTGCACATCCATTAGCGCAGCGCGCACCGAAGGCAGGCTGGACACGGCCGAGGCATCCATGCCTGCTTGTTCGGTGCGTATGGCTTCGCTCACGTCCTGTCCGCCCAGCCAGACGCGTTCGCCTTCAAAACGGATGTCTAGTGTCGCCGTCAGCGCGGCAATCGCTGCTTCCTGGGATGCATCTAAAGGCAGTCCACTTTGCACGGCGGCATACGCGGCGATGCGGTACAGCGCACCCGAATCCAGAAAGTGGTAGCCCAGGGCGGCGGCCAGCGCACAGGACAGCGTGCCTTTGCCCGACGCCGTAGGCCCATCAATACACAACACCGGAATGTCGCTTGCTGTGGCGCGGGCAACGCTGAACAGGGCTTCGAAATAATCCGGAAAGGTCTTGGCCACGCATTGCGGGTCCAAGATGCGCACCGGCCGTTGCCCGGGGTTGAAAGCGGCCAGCGAAAAGCACATGGCGATGCGGTGGTCGTCATAGGTGTGGATGCTGGCAGCGCGCCAATCAGCAGCCTGGGCTGGTGCGGTGATAGCTATCGAGTCGGGCGTTTCCTGCACGCTGGCGCCGAGTTTGCGCAGTTCGGTAGCCATGGCGGCTATCCGATCGGTTTCTTTCACGCGCCAACTGGCAATATTGCGCAGTACCGTGGTGCCCTGGGCGTACAGTGCCATCACGGCCAGGGTCATCGCGGCATCAGGAATATGGTTGCAGTCCAGGTCGATGGCTTGGAGCGGCCAGGCGCCCCGGCGCACATGCAAATGGTTGGGGCCGCTGTCCACCAGCGCGCCCATGGCACGCGCCGCCTCGATAAAACGGATGTCGCCCTGAATCGAGTTCTCGCCCAAGCCCTGGATGCGTATGCCGTCCATCCCCGGCGCTATCGCACCCAGCGCCACAAAATAACTGGCCGACGATGCATCGGCTTCCACATGCAGGCTGCCGGGCGAATGCAAGTGGCTTCCCGCGGGGATAACAAAACGTTGCCAGCCATCGCGCTGCACCTGCACGCCAAAATGCGCCAGCAGGTTTAAGGTGATGGCGATATAGGGGCGGGAAATCAATTCGCCCACCACCTCGATCACGATGTCCCGGTGCGCGACCAGCGGCAAAGCCATGAGCAAGGCGGTCAGGAACTGGCTGGACACGTCGCCGCGCACTTGAATAGGTGCCTCCAATTGCAAAGCGGGAGTGCCAATGTGCAGCGGGGGGAAACCGGGCTGTCCGGTGTAGTCAATGCGACAGCCCAGTTGGCGCAGGGCATCTACCAGGTCGCCGATGGGGCGCTCGTGCATGCGCGGCACGCCGCTGAGCCTAAAGTCACCGCCCAGGACGGCAAGCGCAGCCGTTAGCGGGCGCATGGCGGTGCCGGCATTGCCCAAAAACAGGGCGATAGGCTCTTGGGGTAAGCGCCCGCCCAAGCCTGTCAGGCGCAGGCTATTGCCCTCGCGCTGCATGGCGCAACCCAGTGCTTCGAGCGCGCTCAGCATGACGCGGGTGTCATCCGAATCGAGCAGGTCGTGGATGTCGGTAACGCCTTCGCACAGCGCGGCCAACAGCAGTACCCGGTTGGAAATACTCTTGGAGCCGGGTAGGGTCACGCTGCCACCGGCGTGGGCCAAGGGCGGAAGGTCGAGGAATCTGGTGGAATACATGGTCTGGGGTTTAGCGCTTCAGCGACCAGGCGGCCCGACTTTGGCTGGCGCCGGTGATCAGGGTTTGCAAGGCCGCACCATCGCCTTGGGCCAAGGCGGTTTCAAAGGCCTGCAAAGCCTCGCGAAGATGCTCGGATTGCAGCAGCAACTGGTCGCGGTTGGAGTGCAGAATATCGCGCCACACCGCGGGATCGGAAGCCGCAATGCGGGTGAAGTCCCGAAAGCCCGGCCCAGCCAGGGACAGAAATTGCGCAGCCTGGTCTTGGGCATTGACGGCATTCATGGCGGCAAAAGCCAGTAGATGCGGCAGGTGGCTCACGGCGGCAAATGCGCTGTCGTGCTCGAGCGCGCTCATGATGCGCACCTGTGCCCCTATCGCGGCCCAAAGCGCTTGCGCCTGCGCTATTTGCGCCTGGCCGGTTTGTTCGGTGGGCGTGAGGATGACCTGGCAGCCGGTATATAAATCGACGTCGGCGTGGGCCACGCCGGCGACCTCTTTGCCAGCGATCGGGTGCGCGGGCACAAAGCTCGCCAATTTGTCGCCTAATGCAAGCGCTGCGGCTTGCACCACATCGCGCTTGGTGGAGCCCACATCCATCAAAAGTGTGTGCGGCGACAAGGCATGGGTCAGCGCCGCCAAAGTGTTGTGCGTGGCGGCTACCGGCACGGCCACCAATACCAGGTCACTGCCGTGCGTGGCCTGGTTGGCGCTAAGAGCCACCGCGTCAATCACGCCCATATCCAGCGCACGCTCGCGGGTAGCCTGGGAAGGGCTGAACCCGACCACGCGGCGCACCAAACCGGCGCGCTTGAGCGCCAGCGCAAAAGAGCCGCCCATCAGGCCGCAGCCCACCAATCCGAGTTGATCAAACACCGTGCTTCACGCCTCAATCCGCCAGCGGGTAGGTGCCCAGCACTTTGTAAAAAGCGCACAGCGATTGCAGTTCGGCCAGGGCGGCCTGCACCGGTGGCTGTGAGGGGTGGCCTTGCAGGTCGATGTAAAAGTAATACTCCCACTGCCCCGAACGCGCCGGGCGCGATTCAAAGCGCGTCATGGAGACGCCGTGCTTTTTCAGCGGCACCAGCATGTCATGTACCGCGCCCGGCCGGTTGGGCACGGAGACCACCAGGCTGATGCAGTCGCGCCCACTGGCCTGGGGCGCGGCCAGGGTGCTGGGCAGGCAGACCACGACAAAGCGGGTGCGGTTAAACGCGTCGTCCTGGATAGCGCGGGCGGCAAGGTGCAGGCCAAAGGTCGCGCCCGCGCGTTCGCTGGCAATCGCCGCCCAGCCGCTTTCTTGGGCCGCCAGGCGAGCGCCTTCTGCGTTGCTGGAGACGGCGCGCCGCTCGGCATGCGGCAAGTGGGTGCTCAGCCAGTTTTGGCACTGGGCCAGCGCCTGCGGATGGGCCAGCACGACCTCAATACCCTCTAGGCTGTCGCTGGCGCGCAGCAAATGGTGGCGCACCATCAGGCTGGTTTCGCCGATGATGTGCAAGGGCGAATTCAATAGCAAATCCAGCGAGCGGGTCACCACGCCTTCGCTGCTGTTTTCCACCGGAATCACGCCAAATTGTGCGGAACCCGCCGCCGTGGCGTGAAAAACTTCGTCAAAGTTGGCGCAGGGCACATGGGCGATGCTGGAGCCGAAAAAGCGCAGGGCGGCCTCTTCGCTAAAGGTGCCCGCCGGGCCGAGGTAGGCCACGCGCTGGGGTGCCTCTAAAGCGCGGCAGGCCGACATAATTTCGCGCCATACGAAGGCCACACTATCGCTCTGCAGGGTGTGCGCCAGGCCGCTGTGGGCATTGGCTTGTTGCAGATTGGCGATCACTTGGGCTTCCCGCTCGGGGCGAAATACCACCGAGCCTTCGCCTTTTTTTAATTCGCCGACATCGTGGGCCAAGGCCGCGCGGCGGTTGAGCAGGGCGAGCAGTTCCAAATCGAGCGCGTCGATACGGTTACGCAGGTCAGCCAGTGTCAGTGCCATGTCTTTATCCTTTAAGCGCGGGTGCGTTCAAATGATCGCATAAATGCCACAAGCGCCTGCACGCCCTCTAAAGGCATGGCGTTGTAGATGCTCGCGCGCAGGCCACCTACCGACTTGTGGCCCTTCAATTGCAGCAGCCCGGCTTGCTCCGCGCCTTGTAAAAACGCAGCCTCCAAAGCCGGTTCCCGCAGGAAGAAAGGCACGTTCATGCGCGAGCGACAGGCGTGATCGACGGGATTGAAATACAAGTCCGAATCGTCGATGGCTTGATAGAGCAGGGCAGCTTTGTCGATGTTGCGCGCCTCGATGGCCGGGATGCCGCCTTGCTGCTCAAGCCAATCAAAAACCAGGCCCGCCATATAAATGCCGTAGGTGGGCGGCGTGTTGAACATAGAAGCGTTGGCCGCGATGTTCTTGAAGCTGAAGGCACTGGGGCAGATGTCCAGGGCCCCTCCTAGCAAGTCGTCGCGCACCACGACTAGCGTTAGGCCTGCGGGACCCAGGTTTTTTTGTGCACCGGCAAAAGCCAAGCCCACGCGGCTCCAATCCACCGGCCGCGAGGCCACATGCGAGGAAAAGTCCACGACCAGCGGCGCATCCGAGCCCAGGGCGCGTAGGTCGGGCAGGGTGTGGAACTCGACGCCGTGGATGGTCTCGTTGCTGCAAACATGCACATAGCGTGCGTCGGCGCTGAGCTGCCAGCTGGCCGCGTCCGGGATGTGATGAAAGCCGTCTTCTTGCGCGCTGGCAGCAATGTGCGGCGCGCTGTACTTGGCCGCTTCCTGCCAGGATTTTTGGCTCCAACTGCCGGTCAACACAAAGTCCACCGATGGCTTGCCCAGCGCGGGGCCGCACAGGTTCAAGGGAACGATGGCGTTTTGCGCCAATCCGCCGCCTTGCATCAACAAAATATGAAATTCCGTTGGCACCGCCAGCAGACGGCGCAGGCTGGCCTCAGCGTGCTGCACGATGCTGCCAAAGGCTTTGCCCCGGTGACTCATTTCCATCACGCCCATGCCGCTGGGCTTGCCGTCAGCATCGTGCCAATTGCACATGTCGGCCGCCGCCCGCTGCAGCACCTCCACAGGCATGGTGGCCGGGCCGGCGGAGAAGTTGAATGGGCGCGTCACGCGGCCAAGCTCAGTCTTGGCTGGCGTCACCTTCGGGTGCGCTATCGGCTGCGTTATCGCCTACTGTATCCGTCTGGTTGGCATCGTTTTCGACGATGCGTTGCAGGCCGCTGAGTTTGGAGCCTTCATCCAGGCTGATCAAGGTGACGCCCTGGGTGGCACGGCCCAGTTCGCGGATTTCGGACACGCGGGTGCGCACCAGCACGCCGCGGTCGGTAATCAGCATGATCTCGTCGTCCACATGCACCAAGGTGGCAGCCACGACTTTGCCGTTGCGCTCGGTTTGCTGGATGGCAATCATGCCCTTGGTGCCGCGTCCGTGGCGGGTGTATTCGGTAATGCTGGTGCGCTTGCCATAGCCGTTTTCCGTGGCGGTGAGCACGCTTTGCTGCTCGTCCTCGGCCACTAACATGGCAATCACGCTTTGGCCTTCTTCAAGGTTCATGCCTTTGACGCCGCGCGACTGTCGGCCATGGGCGGTGACTTCGTCTTCGTTAAAGCGCACCGCTTTGCCGCCGTCGGAAAACAGCATCACGTCGTGCTGGCCATCGGTAATCGCCGCGCCAATCAGGAAGTCACCTTCGTCGAGGTTGACGGCGATGATGCCGACCTTGCGCGGGTTGTTGAAATCGTCCAACGGGGTCTTCTTGACGATACCCATAGACGTGGCCATGAACACAAACTGGTCTGCCGGAAAAGTGCGCTTGTCGCCCGTCAAAGGCAGGACGACAGTGATTTTTTCGCCTTCTTGCAGCGGGAACATATTGACAATAGGACGCCCGCGTGAGCCACGCGAGCCCTGCGGCACTTCCCAGACCTTGAGCCAGTACAAGCGGCCTCGATTCGAGAAGCACAAGATGTAGTCGTGCGTGTTGGCGATAAAGAGCTGGTCCACCCAATCGTCTTCTTTGGTCGCTGTGGCCTGCTTGCCGCGTCCGCCGCGCTTTTGCGCCCGGTACTCGCCCAGGGGCTGGCTCTTGATGTAGCCACTGTGGCTGAGTGTCACCACCATGTCCGTGGGGGTAATCAGGTCTTCGGTGCTTAGGTCGTAGGAGCTGTGCTCCACCAGACTGCGGCGCGCGCCCAGCTTGGACTGGCCAAATTCCTGTTTGATGGCAGCGAGCTCTTCGCCGATGATGGTCGAGACGCGCTCCGGGCGGGCCAGGATATCCAGCAGGTCTTCGATCTCGGACATCACCTCTTTGTACTCGGTGACGATCTTGTCTTGCTCTAGGCCAGTCAGGCGTTGCAAGCGCATTTGCAGGATTTCCTGCGCCTGCGTATCCGATAGGCGATACAGGCCGTCGCTGCCCATGCCCAGGGTTTTGTCCAGGCCATCGGGGCGGAAGTCGTCGGCATTGACCGCGCCGCCGTCCATGCGGCTACGGGTCAGCATCTCGCGCACCAGTTTGCTGTCCCAGCTGCGGGTCATCAGCTCCGCTTTGGCCACCGGCGGGGTGGGGGCGTTACGGATGATGGCGATAAATTCGTCGATATTGGCCAGCGCCACTGCCAGGCCTTCCAGTACATGGCCCCGCTCCCGGGCCTTGCGCAGATTGAAGACGGTACGGCGGGTGACGACTTCACGGCGATGCTGCAAGAAGACCTCCACCAGGTCTTTGAGGTTGCACAACTTGGGTTGCCCGTTGATCAGGGCCACCATATTCATGCCGAAGGTGTCTTGCAGTTGGGTCTGTTTATACAGATTGTTGAGCACCACCTCGGGCACTTCACCGCGCTTGAGCTCAATTACCAGGCGCATGCCGGACTTGTCGGATTCGTCCTGGATATGGCTGATGCCTTCGATTTTTTTCTCATGCACCAACTCGGCCATGCGCTCTTGCAGGGTTTTCTTGTTCACCTGGTAGGGCAGTTCGTCGACGATGATGGCCTGGCGGGCGCCCTTGTCGATGTCCTCGAAATGGCATTTGGCCCGCATGACCACTTTGCCGCGGCCGGTGCGATAGCCCTCTTTGACACCGTTGATGCCATAAATAATGCCGGCAGTGGGGAAATCGGGCGCGGGCACGATCTCCATCAAGTCGTCCACGCTGGCATCTGGGTGGCGCAGCAAGTGCAGGCAGGCGTCTACCACTTCGTTCAGGTTGTGCGGCGGGATATTGGTCGCCATGCCGACCGCGATACCGCCCGAGCCATTGACCAGCAAATTCGGTATGCGGGTGGGTAAAACCAGCGGCTCTTTCTCCGAACCGTCGTAATTTGGGCCAAAATCGACGGTCTCTTTGTCCAGATCGGCCAGCAATTCATGGGCGATCTTGGCCAGGCGGATCTCGGTGTAGCGCATGGCGGCGGCGTTGTCGCCGTCGACCGAGCCGAAATTACCCTGGCCGTCGACCAGCATGTGGCGCATGGAAAAGTCCTGCGCCATACGAACAATGGTGTCATAGACCGACTGGTCGCCGTGGGGGTGGTATTTGCCGATGACGTCTCCAACGATACGGGCGGACTTTTTGTAGGCGCGGTTCCAGTCGTTATTGAGCTCGTGCATCGCAAACAAAACCCTGCGGTGCACCGGCTTCAAACCGTCCCGGGCGTCGGGCAGGGCGCGCCCGACAATCACGCTCATGGCGTAGTCGAGGTAACTGCGCCGCATCTCCTCCTCAAGGCTGATGGGGAGAGTTTCTTTGGCGAACTGGGTCATAGTGGGCTAGGGTCAAACGGAGTCAAGGGGCAACCTTAGATTCTACGTCCCGAGCGCCCGCAAGGCCTATTTGGCCCCGATATCAATTATCAAGGCTATAATCAATATCGAAATTTACGCTATCAAGTGGATAATTTGGGCTTTTACCCATGCCATTTGCTTGGTAGGGGTAAAACGCTGTGGCACAATATGGGTAACGCTGTTTTGGTGCACAGCGCCCTTGGCGTATGTTTTATTGGCCCGCAGCTTCGCTGCTTTTGACCCCGAAAAGGAAACACCGTGATTAAATTGAACAAGATTGCAATCGGACTCGGCGCCGTTGCATTGATGGCTTCGGCTGGCGCTCAGGAAATCCACAATTGGCGTAGCACCTCTGGAGAAGTTTGGAAAAATAGCACCGGCCAATGCTGGCGCGACTCGGCCTGGACCCCCGCCACAGCCGCTCCCGTATGCGATGGCGAAATAGCCCCCGCACCGAAAGCTGCTGCACCGGCCCCAGCGCCAGCGCCAGCGCCAGCGCCAGCGCCAGCGCCAGCGCCGAAAGCACCGGCCCCTGCGCCAGCGCCGGTATCGGCCACGGCTCCAGCAGCCCCTGCCCCTGCACCTTCGGCACCCGCAGCTAGCAAGGTAACCTATGCGGCCGACGCTTTCTTTGACTTCGACAAGTCCGTACTGAAGCCAGAGGGCAAAGCCAAGCTCGATGACCTGGTGGGCAAGCTGCAAGGTATTAGCCTAGAAGTGATCATCGCTGTAGGCCATACTGACTCGGTCGGTACCGATGGTTACAACCAGACCTTGTCCAATAAGCGTGCTGACGCGGTCAAGGCCTACTTGGTATCCAAAGGCGTAGAGAAGAATCGCATCTACACCGAAGGTAAAGGCGAGACGAGCCCGATCGCTGACAACAAGACCAAAGAAGGTCAAGCCAAGAACCGCCGCGTTGAGGTGGAAGTTATCGGAACCCGCGCCGCCAAATAAGGCTGCTGGGATGCTCAAAAGGGCCCGCCTTGGCGGGCCTTTTTGTTGGTGCTTTTGTCGAACCGTCGATTTGCATCGAAGTTTTTTGATCAGTTTTGAAAGCCCTGCACCATGACAAGCCCACACACTGTGAACGCTGATCCAGCAGAACTTGCCAAGTTTTCGGAGCTGGCCCACCGCTGGTGGGATCCGGAGAGTGAGTTTCGGCCCCTACACCAAATTAACCCGCTGCGCCTGCAGTGGATTGACAGTTTGTGCTCGGTCATAGGGGTAGAAGCCCTCGATGTGGGCTGTGGCGGTGGTATTTTGGCGGACGCTATGGCCCGCAAAGGTGCCCAGGTTCTTGGTATTGACCTGTCCACCAAAGCCTTGCGCGTGGCGCAGTTGCACGCCATGGAGGCGCACACGCCGGATGTGCAGTACCGCGAAATCAGCGCCGAGGCCTTGGCAGCCGAGAAACCGGAGTCCTTTGACCTGGTCACTTGTATGGAAATGTTAGAGCATGTGCCAGATCCGGCTTCGGTGGTGCGCGCCTGCGCACGCATGGTCAAGCCGGGCGGCTGGGTGTTTTTCTCCACGCTCAATCGCAGTCCCAAGTCGTTTTTATTTGCCATCGTGGGGGCCGAATACGTTTTGAATCTTCTCCCTAGGGGTACCCATGAATACGCCAAGCTGATCCGCCCCAGCGAGTTAGCAGCCTTTTGCCGGGATGCCGGTTTAGAGCTCAAGCAGACCAATGGCATGGGCTATAACCCCTTAACCCAGCGCTACGCGCTGGTTCCCGATACCAGTGTGAATTACCTTTTTGCCTGCCAACGCCCCGCGTAAATGTCGATGCAAAAGTTTGCCGGCAAACGTGCCGTATTGTTTGATTTAGACGGAACGCTGATAGACAGTGCGCCGGACTTGGCCGGCGCAGCCGACCAGATGCGTGTGCAGCGGGGCTTGCCTTCGCTGGACTATGCCAATTACCGTCCAATGTGCGGCGCGGGCGCGCGGGGCATGTTGCATGTGGCCTTTGGGATGGGCCCGGATCACGTGGACTACCTTTCCATGCGAGAAGAGTTTTTTGCCAATTACCAGGCGTGCATGCTGGACAACACCCATGCATTTGATGGCATCCCAGCGTTGATCGCGGTCTTGCAGGCCCGCGGCCTGCAGTGGGGCGTAGTCACCAACAAATCGGAGCGATTTGCCTTGCCATTAACGACTGCCATGCCCTTGTTTCGCAGTGCCGGGGCGATCGTGGGCGGCGATACGACACCATTTTCCAAGCCCCACCCGGAGCCCTTGCTCGAAGCGGCACGTCGATTGGATGTGGAGCCTGCGCTGTGCTTGTATGTCGGTGACGACGAACGCGATATCGTCGCCGGCAAGGCGGCAGGCATGGGCACGGTGGCCGCCACTTATGGTTATTTGGGCAGTGCGTCGGACGTGGCCGCTTGGAAAGCCGACGCGCAGATTAATTCTCCAGCCGAGCTCTTGCAACTGTTATCTCAGGCCTAAAATAGACAACGTGGGGCTGCACTGGTTTCGACGTGGGTACGGAATCGCTGTGGTGCATGTCGAGCTGAATGCGCTCGTAAAACAGATTCAAACAAACTAACTGCAAACGACGAACGTTTCGCACTCGCTGCTTAAACACC
>CANFLU010000061.1 GCA_947447975.1 Comamonadaceae bacterium
CCTTCGGGGCGCGCGCGAACCACCCCCTTGACTTGCACGCAAAACTCATTGCGCAAGCCTTCGGCGGTCTTGAACATTTCAGGGCGGTCCGGATCGCACACTACTTGCACATAGCCTTCGCGGTCGCGCAAGTCCACAAAAATCACGCCGCCGTGGTCACGGCGGCGGTTGACCCAACCGCACAAGGAAACAGATTGGCCCAGAAGGGCTTCGGTCACGAGACCGCAGTAGTGAGAGCGCATTGCCATGGTGTGTTGTCCATCCCTGAGCGGGTCAGTAAAAGAGGGGGGTTAAGTTGCAGGACCGTGGTTCGAAGGCAGCGTGGGCGCCGTCGGCGACACCGCGCCCATCGATATAACGTAGGTAAGCGCCTCGTCCACGCTCATCTCAAGTTCAATGACCTCCGAGCGGGGTAGCATCAAAAAATAGCCACCCGTCGGGTTGGGCGTGGTGGGAACATAAACGCTGATCAGTTCGCCGGGTAAATGCTTGGCTACTTCTCCATCGGGCACACCGGTTTGAAATGCAATTGTCCAACTCCCTTGCCGCGGAAACTGCACCAGCAAAGCCGTGCGAAATGCATTGCCATTGCTGGAAAACAGCGTATCCGAAACCTTTTTTACGCTGTTGTAAATCGATTTGACCACCGGTATGTGCGTAAACATACGGTTCCACTGCTTGAGCCACCAGCGGCCGGCCACATTGGACACCAAGGCACCGGTGAGCAACATAAAGCCCAAAACCAGCACCACGCCCAGACCGGGAATATGGCGCAGCTTCTCTAGCGATGCAGCAGACTGGTCAGAGCTCACCGCCGACAGCCCAGTGAGCAATTGACCGAACAAACCGTCCAGCACATTCATCATCCACAGCAGCACCCAAATGGTGATGGCCAATGGCAGCCACACCATAAGTCCAGTCAGCAGGTATTTTTTAAATGGCACGGTATAACCTTTGGGGCTTGTGAAGCGAGGCATGCGCTCAAGTGGAAGCCGCTGGTGCTGCGCTCGGGGTGGCCGGGGCCGTTGACGCTGCAGGCGCCGGCGTAGCGGCGGCAGGCGCGGCCGGTGCACTTTCCGAGCCAGAAGCGCTGGAAGTGGTGGCAGCGTCAGCGCCCTTCTCGGTTTTTGGGGGGGTAGCACCTTCAGCGCTGGCTGGCGCTTGCGTCTTGCCATCCCGAAAATCGGTGACGTACCAACCGGATCCCTTTAGCTGAAAGCCAGCAGCAGTGACTTGTTTTTCAAACGCGGGTTGGCCGCAGCTGAGGCAATCGCTCAAAGGCGCATCGGAGATTTTCTGCAAAACGTCCTTGGCAAATCCGCAGGCGCTGCACTTGTAGGCGTAAATAGGCATAGCAAAAAGCCTTTGGCGGGCGGGTGGCAAAGCCTATGATTATAGTTTGCCTAGTTTCAGAAATACCCTTTCGCCAGGGCCAGCGTCAAGAGTACGCCCAGAACAAAACCACCCAAACTGTAGACCACGGCCTGTAAAAAGCTGTGGGTGCGCTGCTGTTGCGCCAGCAAACGGACTAAGAGGTCACGTTGCAGCGCATCCTGTGGGCTCTGTTGCAAGTATTGGTGCAAGAGAACTGGCAACTGCGGCAAGACTTTGGCGTATAGCGGCGCCTGCTTTTTAACTTCAGCCCACAGCTTTTGCGGTCCCACTTGGTCGCCCATCCACTTTTCCAAAAAGGGCTTGGCGGTGGACCACAAATCCAAATCCGGGTCGAGCTGGCGACCCAAACCCTCAATATTGAGCAAGGTTTTTTGCAGTAGGACCAGTTGCGGCTGGATTTCGACATGGAAGCGGCGTGATGTCTGAAACAGGCGCAACAAGACCATGCCCAAGGAAATTTCTTTCAAAGGTCGGTCGAAGTAGGGTTCACACACCGCACGTATTGCAGCTTCCAGCTCATCAACCCGGGTGGCCGCAGGCACCCAACCCGATTCGATATGCAGTTGCGCCACGCGCTTGTAATCGCGCCGGAAAAAAGCTGCAAAATTTTGCGCCAGGTATTCTTTATCCACTTCGGTCAGCGAGCCAACAATGCCAAAGTCCAGCGATATATAGCGACCTAGCGTGGCCGCTTGCACACTGACTTGGATGTTGCCCGGGTGCATATCGGCATGGAAAAAACCATCACGAAAAACCTGCGTAAAAAACAGCGTCACACCGTCGCGCGCCAACTTGGGGATGTCCACGCCCGCAGCGCGCAAAGCGTCCACTTGGCTGATCGGCAGGCCGTGCATGCGCTCCATGACCAGCACGTCGGTGGTACACAAATCCCAGTACATCTCAGGAATCAAAACCAATCCCAGACCGTCCATATTGCGGCGCAGCTGCGCAGCGCTAGAGGCTTCGCGGATCAGGTCCAGCTCGTCGTGCAGGTATTTGTCAAACTCGGCCACCACCTCGCGCGGCTTCAGGCGCCGACCATCTTGCGACCAGCGCTCCATGAAGTTGGCCATCCAGCGCATCAGCGCCAGGTCCTGGTCAATCGCCGCCAACATGCCCGGACGCAGCACCTTGATCGCCACTTCGCGCTCGCCCCCCTCGCGTGTGCGCATGACACCAAAATGCACTTGCGCAATCGAGGCACTGGCCACTGGCTTACGCTCGAAAGATACAAAGAGTTCGGCAATCGGTTTACCCAATGACTTTTCAATCGCTGCGACCGCGATATCCGAGTCAAAGGGCGGCACCCGGTCTTGCAACTTGGCCAACTCGTCGGCAATATCCAAAGGCAAGAGGTCGCGCCGGGTGGAAATCACCTGGCCCAGCTTGACGAATATGGGGCCCAGATGTTCCAGGGCCATGCGCAAGCGCGCGCCGCGCGGGGCCTCTAAGCGGCGTCCCAGGCGCAATGTGCTGGCCAACCAGCGCGCCCAACGCTTGGCACCTAAACTTTCAAAGAAGATGGCGTCCAGCCCAAAGCGAAATACCACATAGGCAATAAACAAACCCCGTGTAATGCGCGTCATGCAGCGCTTTCGGCTGTTGTGCTGCCCGGACGGCGCGCACCCCCTGCAAACTGGCGCAAGGCCTGCACCATACGCTGTACGCCGTCGGCTAGCAAATGCGCCGGCACATCACCCACGATACGCGCCAGATCGGCTTCCAGGTCCCAGCGCACATGGTCAATCAGCCAATTGATCTCTGCGGCCAGTTGCACATCGCCTTGCACCTGGACATCGGGCTTGCCACCGTCTAACAAAGGCTGCAAGACCTGCCAAGGACTGGCCGCTGTCAAAGTGAGTTGCAAGTCCACCGCGTCGCTGTCTGCGCCTGGAGGCACAAGCTCGAACAGGCCCGCCGGGGTCATGCGCAGCTGCAGATGCCATTGCATCCATTGGACTTTGAGCGAGCGCCCTTGCTGCTGCACCAGACGCGCCATAGCCTGGGGCTCTTGCATCAGCACATGGTTCAAAAGCAAAACCACGCGCCTTTGTAATTCGGCAATCGCCCAGTCGGGAGGGGTCAAAGCCGGGGGGATATTGCGCAAAATGTTTTGCGCAAAAGAAAAGGGGGACTGTGTTGCCATAGTCCCCGATTATTCCCGATGTGGCAGAGACGACTCCCATGCGGGGAATCGCCGCACAGGCCTATTGCAAGGCCTGCACCCCGGCCACCAGCCAACCACCGCCAGTTTTGGGCTTGGTCATATTCCAAACCTCGCGGAAGGGGCTGGGGCTAGCGCTCGGCTCTTCGCGAATCATGCCAGTGAACTCCACGCTGGCCATGTATTCATCGGCCAACTCTTCTATTCCCAGCAAATGAGCGTCAATGGACAAGACTTCGGTCTGGTTGGGCTTGGCACCAGTGTGGGCCTCGCGCTCGGAGAGCTGGGCGCGGATTTCGGTAAGCATACCGTCGGTCATCATGGCGCGCAGGCTGCTGATATCGGCCTTGTCCCAGGCCGCTTGCAAGGTAATGAAGTTGGCCTTCGCGGCCCGAACAAAGCCCTCGCTGTCAAAGCCCGCAGGCACGCCCCATGTCTGCGAGCCCGCCAGCCCTGAGCCGATCATCGAACCACCGCTGGCCGTCGCACCCTGGAACTGCGTGCCCTGCGGCTCGCGCTCCCACGGCCGGGCCGAGGCATCGTTGCCCACGTTTTCGGGCCGGTAGGCTTCGCGCTGCTGCGTGTTCATCGAGTCTGCGGCATAAGCGTAGCGATCGCCTTGGGGGCGGCGGCTTTGCATGAAATAGCGAAACACCATGAAGGCCAGCATGAGCACACCGACGATGAGCAATATCTGGCCCATGCCTTCGCCCATGCCCATGGAATGCGCCAACCAAGCCAGACCCAGGCCGGCGGCCAGACCACCCAACATCGCGCCCCAGGGCCGACCGGGGGCCGCGGCGGCCGGTGGCGGCTTGACCGGTGCATTAGCCACCCCTTGCGAAGGCGCCGCAGGCGCGCTCTCACGCTGGGTCACATTGCCTGACTGGCGGCCCATCGATTTACCACCACCCAGACGCGCAGCCTCGGCCTGTAAGCTGAACAACAAAATAAAGGCCACCAAACTGGCAGTCAACCACTTCATATCGAATCCTTCAAAACGAAAAATATGCTTCCCAAGGCTTAACAAATGCGGCCCGTACGGCTCATTGCAAGCGCCGCCCGCGGCTTAGCGCTCCATTAGCACTTGATTCCCACATGCAATGCCGCTATGCCACCGGTCAGGTTGTGGTAGTCCACATGGCCGAAACCACCGACGTGCATCATGGCCTTGAGTTCGTCCTGACCAGGATGCATGCGGATGGACTCGGCCAGGTAACGGTAGCTGGCGTCATCACCGGCCACGAGCTTACCTAAGACGGGTAAAACCTTAAACGAATACCAGTCGTAAGCCTTTTCCAATGGCGGGGCTATCTTGGAAAACTCCAGCACCAGCAGCTTGCCACCCGGGCGCAGCACCCGGCACATCTCGGCCAAGGCCAGGTCCTTGTGCGTCATATTGCGCAGGCCGAAGGCCACGCTGACCAGGTCGAAATAGCCATCGGCAAAGGGCAGGCGCTCTGCATCGCAGACCACCGTGGGCAATAACACACCGGCGTCTAGCAAGCGATTGCGCCCGGTGCTGAGCATGGCGTGATTGATATCGGTATGCACTACTTGCCCGCGCTTACCGACTTTGCCAGCAAAGGCCAGCGCCAAGTCGCCGGTGCCGCCCGCAATGTCCAGTGCTCTATCGCCCTCCTGCAGGTTCGCCACCAGCACGGTGTAGGCCTTCCAAGCACGGTGCAGGCCGCCGGACATCAAATCGTTCATCACGTCGTACTTGGAGGCTACCGAATCAAACACGCCGCGTACCCGGCGCGCTTTTTCCGCCTCGTCCACCGACTGAAATCCAAAGTGCGTGGTGCTCATCTGCTTATCTCTCTTCAATGGCTGGCGCAGCCATGGGCGGCAGCCACTGGCATCGGTGCATCGCGCTCGCGCCCAGCTTCTTGCAAACGCTTTTCATAATCGCGCCACAAACGATCTTGCTCAGCGCCCAGAAAATACAAATAGTCCCAGGAAAAAATGCCGGTGTCATGACCATCGGAAAAGCGCGGCTGCACCGCGTAGTTGCCCACCGGCTCCAAGGCCTCGAGGTCCACCAGACGCTTGCCGGTTTGCAGCACTTCCTGCCCCGGCCCATGGCCCTGCACTTCGGCAGAGGGCGAATACACGCGCATCAGCTCAAAAGGCAGGCGAAAGTCAGCGCCATCTGAAAAACGGATTTGCAAGACGCGCGACTGGCGATGTACCGTCAGGTCTTGGGGGGTGGGGGAATGTTTGCTCAGGCCGGCCATAGCGTTAAAGATTCGATGATGTGTCTGCTCGCCCGGTACAGGTCCGGCGCATCTGCAACTGTAACCGCCTACACCAGTACCCGCTCTATGCCCCCGGCATTGGCCTTTTGCACATAAGCGGGCAACCATTGCTCACCCAGGATCAGGCGCGCCATCTCGACGACGATGTAGTCGGCCTCCAGCAAACCGTTGTTCAGGTCATTGCCATAGCGGCTCAGGCCTTGCAGGCAACTAGGGCAACTGGTCAGGATTTTGGTCGGCCCACCTGCGGCTAGCCCGCGATCCGCTTTGAGGGCGGCCAGATCGTCCGCACCCTGGCGCAACTGCTCTTCCTTGCGAAAGCGGATTTGCGTGGAAATATCAGGCCGGGTAACGCCCAGGGTGCCGGACTCGCCACAGCAGCGCTCGCTTTTGAGCACCGTCTCACCGACTAAGGCCTTCACGGTTTTCATCGGGTCTTGCAGCTTCATGGGGCTGTGGCAGGGGTCGTGGTACAGGTAGCCTGCGCCCGCGCTGCTGGCAGACCCGTTCGTCCCAAGTGCCAGGTCTAAGGTGATGCCCTTTTCCAGCAAATATTCATGGATGTCGATGATGCGGCAACCCGGGAAAATTTTGTCGAACTCATAGCCTTGCAATTGGTCGTAGCAGGTGCCGCAACTGACAACCACGGTTTTGATGTCCAGGTAGTTCAGGGTATTGGCAACGCGGTGGAACAGCACGCGGTTGTCGGTGATGATTTTTTCCGCTTTGTCGGCCTGGCCACTGCCGCGTTGCGGATAGCCGCAGCACAAATAGCCCGGCGGCAGCACGGTTTGCACCCCGGCATGCCAAAGCATGGCCTGGGTCGCTAAGCCCACTTGGCTAAATAAGCGCTCCGAGCCGCAGCCGGGGAAATAAAACACCGCCTCGGTCTCGGCGCTAGTGGCCTGCGGGTCGCGGATGATGGGCACGTAGTCCGCATCTTCAATATCTAGCAATGCGCGGGCGGTCCGCTTGGGCAGACCACCCGGCATTTTTTTGTTGATGAAGTGGATTACCTGCTCTTTGATGGGCGCGGCGCCTACCGTCGCAGGTGGCTTGGCGGTCTGCCGCTTTGCCAGGACACGCAGCACATCATTGGCCAGACGCTGGGCTTTAAAGCCCACGCCCACCATCATGCTGCGCATGAACTTGATGGTCTGCGGGTTGGTGGCATTGAGGAACAGCATGGCCAGTGTGTTGCCGGGCCTGAAACTTTTTTGCCCCATCTTGCGCAATAGATTGCGCATATGCATAGTCACATCGCCAAAATCGATTTTGACGGGACACGGACTCTCGCACTGGTGGCACACGGTACAGTGGTCGGCCACGTCTTCAAATTCCTGCCAGTGCTTGATCGACACGCCTCGGCGCGTTTGTTCTTCGTACAAAAAAGCTTCCACCAGCAAAGAAGTGGCCAAAATTTTGTTGCGCGGGCTGTAGAGCAAATTAGCGCGCGGCACGTGGGTGGCGCACACGGGCTTGCATTTGCCGCAGCGCAAGCAATCCTTCACCGAATCGGCAATCGCACCGATATCGCTTTGCTGCATGATGAGCGATTCATGGCCCATCAAGCCAAACGAGGGCGTGTAGGCATGGCTTAAGTCCGACGCATGGCTGCGCATGCCAGGCAGACCAGAGCGCAAAAGCTTGCCCTTGTTGAAGCGCCCTTCGGGGTCTATGCGCGCTTTGTAGTCCGCAAAAGGCTGCAACTCGGCGTCGGTCAAAAACTCGAGCTTGGTAATGCCGATGCCATGCTCACCCGAAATGACGCCATCCAAGGAACGGGCCAAGGCCATGATGCGCTTGACCGCCTGGTGCGCCGCTTGCAGCATGGCGTAGTCGTCGCTGTTGACTGGGATATTGGTATGCACATTGCCATCGCCCGCATGCATATGCAGCGCCACCCAGACACGCCCTTTGAGCACACGTTGATGGATGGCCACGCACTCCTTGAGGATGGCTGCAAAAGCCGAGCCGGTAAATATGCTGTGCAGCGGGCCCTGCAATTGCGTTTTCCAACTGGCGCGCAAGCGGTGGTCTTGCAATTGCGGGAACAAGGCGTCCACGTCATCCAGCCAGCCCTGCCATTGCGCGCGCACGCTGGCAATTAAGTCCTGCGCTTGCGCTACCCGGTCTTCCAACAGTTCAGCGGACGAGATGCCGTTGGCGTCGTCGCTTTTGCCCAAGGGCAAATCGCTACGTGCAAAAAATTCGGACAAGGCATCGCACAAGGCCAGCTTGTTACGCAAAGACAGTTCGATGTTTATGTGCTCGATACCGTCGGTGTACTCGCCCATGCGCTCCAGCGGAATCACCACGTCTTCGTTGATTTTGAAGGCATTGGTATGGCGACTGATAGCGGCGGTACGTTTGCGGTCTAACCAAAACTTGCGCCGCGCCTCGGGGCTGATCGCGACGAATCCTTCTCCCCTGCGGGCATTGGCCAGGCGCACGATTTCGGAGGTGGCACGCGCCACCGCATCCGGGTCGTCGCCCGCGATATCGCCCACCAGCACCATCTTGGGCAGGCCCGAACTGCCGCCTAACTCGGCGGCGCGCTTGCTCTTGGTGGCATAGCCCACGGCCTTGAGGTAGCGGTCGTCCATATGCTCCAGACCGGCCAGCAGCACACCGCTGCGTTTTTGCTCGGCGAACATAAAGTCTTTGATGTCCACAATACTGGGCACCGCATCACGCGCATTGCCAAAAAACTCCAGACACACGGTGCGTGTGTGCGCGGGCATGCGGTGCAATACCCAGCAAGCGCTGGTAATGAGGCCGTCGCATCCCTCTTTTTGGATACCGGGCAGGCCGCTTAAAAATTTGTCCGTCACGTCCTTGCCCAAACCGGCTTTGCGAAAAGACGGACCCGGAATCGTCAGGGTTTCGCTGCGCAGCGGCGTTTTGCCATCGGCTTTGAAATACTGCAGCTCAAATACCGCCTGCTCGGCGTCATGGATCTTGCCCATGTTGTGGCCCACACGGGTGACCTCCAGCCATTGCGCATCGGGCGTCACCATGCGCCAACTGGCCAGATTGTCCAGCGCAGTGCCCCAGAGCACGGCTTTTTTACCCCCGGCGTTCATGGCGATATTGCCGCCTATGCAGGAGGCCTCGGCGGAGGTCGGGTCCACCGCAAACACCAAGCCCGCGCGCTCCGCTGCATCGGCTACGCGTTGCGTGACCACGCCCGCCTCGGTCCAGATAGTGGCTACTTCGCGGTCCATGCCGGGCAAAGTGCGCATGTGCACCGGACCCAGGGTTTCGAGCTTTTCGGTGTTGATGACCACGCTCTTCCAAGTCAGCGGCACCGCGCCGCCGGTGTAGCCCGTGCCGCCGCCGCGCGGAATGATGGAGAGCTCCAGATCGATACAGCCGTTAACCAAGCGCGCCATTTCCTCTTCGCTGTCGGGTGTGAGCACCACAAAAGGGTATTCCACACGCCAGTCGGTGGCATCGGTCACATGCGACACCCGGCTCAAGCCGTCAAACTTGATGTTGTCGCGCGCGGTAAGTCGCCCCAGCACGCGCTGCGTCTTGCGACGCAAGGCCGACACTTCCACAAAAGCGGCGTCAAAGGCGTCTACCGCCACTTGCGCGGCATCCAGCAAAGTGCCGACCAATACGTCGCGCCCGCCCGCGCCTTGCGGCATACGGCGCTTGTGGATTTCGCCCAAGCGGTGGCGCAGCGCATCGACCAGCATGCGGCGGCGCTTGGGGTTGTCCAGTAAATCGTCTTGCAGATAGGGGTTGCGCTGCACTACCCAGATATCGCCGAGTACCTCGTACAACATGCGGGCCGAGCGCCCGGTGTTGCGTTCCTCGCGCAGCAGCAGCAAAGTATCCCAAGCCGCAGCCCCCAGCAGGCGGATGACAATTTCCCGGTCGGAGAACGAGGTGTAGTTGTACGGAATCTCGCGGACGCGCTCGGTATGGACCGGGGCCGCTGCGGGCAGCAAATGCGACAGGGAGGTGGGAGCGTTCATCAGTGCGGGGTAGATGGCTGGGTCAGCGGCCTAGGGAGGGCGTCGACCGAAAGCGGTTTTCGATATTACCGCAGTGCAGCATAAGCGCGGCGGTACGCAGGCAATCGCCCTGCGCTGCGCCAGTTACAGTGCCGCTTATGACTGAAAAAAATGCATTACCCGCTTGGCCCTACCCCCGCTGGATTGCGCACCGGGGGGCTGGCACCTTGGCACCGGAAAACACCCTTGCTGCCTTCCGGCTGGGGGCCGGTTATGGCTATCGCATGTTTGAGTGCGACGTCAAACTCAGCCGCGACGGTGTGCCATTCTTGCTGCACGACGACACGCTAACCCGCACCGCACAGTCTTTGACACCGCCCCCGAACCCGGACCCGCAAGCCAGCGCGGTGGCGGGCGAATACACCTGGCATACCCTGGCGCAATACGATGCCGGCGCCTGGCACAGCAGCGCCTATGCAGGCGAGCCACTGCCCACGCTGGCGCAAATCGCCCGCTTTTGCATCCGCAATGGCTATTTGCTCAATATCGAGATCAAACCCACGGTGGGTACCGAACGCACGACGGGTGAGGTGGTGGCACACCATGCGGCCCGGCTGTGGCAGGGTGTCGCAGTGCAACCCTTGCTGACTTCGTTTGACATCGCCGCGCTCGAGGGCGCCATGGCAAGCCAGCCCGAGCTACCGCGTGGCCTGCTCATTCATGCGCTTGAAGACCAAAGCTGGGTGCAGTGGCTGGGCCATGCCACCCGGCTACATTGCCAGGCCATCGTCTGCAACCACGCACTGTGGAACACAGAGTCCGTCGCGCTGGCCAAAGCAAAAGGCTTTCGCTTGCTCAGCTACACCGTGAACGATGCCCTAGAGGCCCAGCGCCTGTTGGACTTGGGTACCGACGGGCTGATTTCAGACCGGGTGGACTACTTCAAGCCTGAAATGAAATAAACAATGACATCCTGGATGGGACGATGGGTTGCCGCGCAGGCTTAGACCTTGACTTTCGCATCCACTGAATAGGCACCACCACGACGCTTACTCATGGCCAGGGGAATAAAGCCTAAGGCCAAACCACCGATACCAATGATGTTAGTTAACGTATCAAAGCTGACAAACGCGCTGTAGGCCGCCACAAACACCATAAAACTAGCGCTGAGGAACGGCCAAAGTACATATGACACCTTCTCTCTTGCCCCTGCGCTCCACTTTTCTCGGTAGTGCCACGCACAGGCAAATCCGGCCATGCTCATGTAAAAGCAAATTTGAAAGCAGGTTGCCGCCACCGATTTGTCGAGAATGTCTTTGACGGTGGGCATGTAGGAAGAGGCGAAAAGCAATACCACCGCCAGTGCCCAAATGGCACCAGTGGCAACCCACGGTGTTTGCCATTCTGGGTGAACGCGCGCGTAGCGGGGGTGCAGCGCATTGTCACGGGCCATGGCAAACATGCCGCCCACAGTACAGAACACTGCCCACCGATAAGGGGCCTACGGCGGCCACTATTACTGCTGCTGTCACAGCGACACTGAATGCAGGCGCAGAGCCCGCCACGCCCATAACGGCAGACTCAGCGGTACCTAAGGCGCCTACGGCCAAACTCTTGTTCTCTACTGTCATGAAATTCTCCTGAAGAATGGAAGATGGGACCTAAAGCAAGGTTCTGGGTTGGCCAACAACGCGGATGTCAACGCCACCTTGCTGATAGACGGCCAAATCAAAGTCTTTGCTTCTACTTATCGGATGTCGATAGACAATTTA
>CANFLU010000062.1 GCA_947447975.1 Comamonadaceae bacterium
AGTTTGTAGCCGTGGCGGATGGCGCGGCGCACGATGCGGCGTTGCACATAGCCGCGCCCTTCGTTGCTGGGCAGCACGCCGTCGCTGACCAAAAACGCAGTGGCGCGGATATGGTCTGCAATCACTTTGAGCGAATTGTTTTGCAAATCCGAACAGCCCGTTTCACGGGCGGCGGCCTTGATCAACTGGTCAAAAATGTCGATTTCGTAATTGCTGTGCACATGCTGCAAGATGGCCGCCAGGCGCTCCAGGCCCATGCCGGTATCCACGCAGGGCGCGGGCAGCTTGTTGAGACTGCCATCGGCCTGCATGTCGAACTGCATGAAGACATGGTTCCAGATTTCGATAAAGCGGTCGCCGTCTTCCTCCGGGCTACCGGGTGGCCCGCCGGGGATGTGCGCCCCATGGTCGTAAAAAATCTCGGAGCAAGGGCCGCAGGGACCGGTGTCGGCCATCATCCAGAAATTGTCGGAGGCGTATTTTTTGCCCTTGTTGTCGCCGATGCGCACGATGCGGTCTGCGGGTAGGCCGATTTCTTTGTGCCAGATGTCATAGGCCTCGTCGTCGTCGATATAGACTGTGACCATTAGGCGCTCGGGCGGGAGTTTGTACACCTGGGTCAGTAGCTCCCAGCCCCATTTCAGGCTTTCGCGCTTGAAATAATCGCCAAAGCTCCAATTGCCCAGCATTTCGAAAAATGTGTGGTGGCGGGCGGTATAGCCCACGTTTTCCAGGTCGTTGTGTTTGCCACCGGCGCGCAGGCAAGCTTGTACCGAGGCGGCGCGCACATAAGAGCGCTTGTCCGTGCCTAAGAACACGTCTTTGAACTGCACCATGCCCGAGTTGGTGAACATCAGCGTGGGGTCATTGCCCGGCACCAGCGGGCTGCTTTCCACCACCGCATGGCCTTTGGAGGCAAAAAAATCCAGAAAGGTCTTGCGGATGTCGGCTACGCGCATGACGCCCGGGGTGGCTGAAGAACTCATGTCAATGGTGCTCGGTACAGAATTAGAGAGGGTCCGCCCCCGGCAGATGCGGCGGGCAACACCCTCCATTATCGCCGCCCATGGGCGCAACGACATCCCGCCCCATGGTGGCGGTATCAGCCCGCGGCCATAGCGCTTTCGAGTGCCTAAGGAAGGCGCCCTAGCCCCCAAAATGCCCAGACCGATGCTTGGTCTTTGCTGTGCGCCATCGTATGATCAGGATGCGGCGCGAAAGCGTCCGTTTTCATTCCAACTGCACCCCCGCTCTATGACACCGAATACCTCCCCGCTCGCCCAACTCAAAGACCCCAGCCTGCTCAAAACCGATGCGCTCATCAATGGCCATTGGGTGGCCGGGCCCGCACGGTTTGATGTGCTGGACCCCGCCACGGGCAACAAACTGGCCGACGTGGCCAACCTCGGACCCGCACAGGCCACCGAAGCGATCGCCGCAGCCGATGCCGCCTGGCCCGCCTGGCGCAGTAAGACGGGCAAAGAGCGCAGCATCATCTTGCGCAAGTGGTTTGATTTGCTAATGGCCAACCAGGAAGACCTGGCGCGCATCATGACCGCGGAACAAGGTAAGCCCTTCCCTGAGGCCAAGGGCGAAATCGCCTACGGCGCCAGCTTTGTGGAGTGGTTTGCCGAAGAAGCCAAACGCATCAATGGCGAGACGCTTCCGCAGTTTGACAACAATCGGCGCTTGTCCGTCATCAAGCAATCGATAGGCGTGTGCGCAGCCATTACGCCGTGGAATTTCCCGCTTGCGATGATCACCCGCAAAGTCGCGCCAGCCCTGGCCGCCGGTTGCCCGGTCATCATCAAGCCAGCGGAGCTAACGCCGCTTACGGCGCTGGCCGCTGCCGAATTGGCGCTGCGTGCAGGCATTCCGGCAGGCGTGCTCAATATGATTACCGCAGATGCCGACAACTCGATTGCGGTAGGCAAAGTCATTTGCGCCAGCGACACGGTGCGCCACCTGAGTTTTACCGGCTCCACCGAAGTCGGTCGTATTCTGATGGCGCAGTGTGCACCGACCGTGAAAAAAATGTCTCTCGAGTTGGGTGGAAACGCTCCCTTTATCGTATTTGATGACGCCGATCTGGACTCGGCCGTTGAAGGCGCGATCGCCAGCAAATACCGCAACGCCGGGCAGACCTGCGTGTGCGCCAACCGCTTTTATGTGCAGGCTGGGGTGTACGACGGCTTTGTGGCCAAGTTCACCGCCAAGGTCAAGGCCATGAAGGTGGGCAATGGTTTTGACGACGGTGTGGTCCAAGGCCCTCTGATTGAGGACGCCGCGGTAGCCAAAGTCACGCGCCATGTGGCCGACGCAGTTGCCAAAGGCGGCAAGGTAGAAACCGGTGGTAAGGCGCTAAGCGGTCAGTTCTTCGAACCCACCGTTATTTCTGGCGCGAGCGCTGACATGCAATGCGCCACCGAAGAAACCTTCGGGCCATTTGCACCCATTTTTAAATTCGAGACCGAACAGCAAGCCGTCGATGCGGCCAACAAAACCGAATTCGGCCTGGCCAGCTATTTCTATAGCCGCGATATTGGCCGCATCTACCGCGTAGCCGAAGCCCTTGAATACGGTATGGTTGGCATTAACGTCGGTATATTGGCAACCGAGCATGTGCCTTTTGGCGGCGTCAAGCAATCTGGACTGGGCCGCGAAGGCTCACACTTTGGAATCGACGACTATGTGGAAATCAAGTACCTGTGCATCGGCGACATTTTGAAGTAAGCCGCACCGAGAACCACCCGTACGCTCTGCGCGAACGCAAAGCGCACTAACAATAACTTAAAAGGAACAGGCCATCTTGTATGGCCCGGAGTTGGACTATGCTGCGATTAGCACTACTATTCTTGCTGGCTACTAGCAACGCTTGGGCCGATTGGATTGCCATTGGCAAGTCACCGGACTTCACTATGTATGTAGATCCGCAATCCATGCGGCGTAATGGCAATATTGCCAGCGCCTGGATCATGGGAGACTACGCGAAAACCCAAAAAAAACGCTTCCCGCCACCTGTTTTGTGGGTAGATTTTGACTCTATAAAAGAGCTCAAAAATTTTGATTGCAGCAAAGGCATGCACCGTACCGAAAAGACCGTCATCATGTCTGGCAAATTTGGTAAAGGTGACCCACTGTACAGCTTCACCTCGGTACCAGACTATTTTCCAGTTCCCAATGGCGAGCTCGATATTGCCGAGTTCAACTACGTTTGCACCAACGCTCGATAAAGCAGTACCAAGCGCCTACTGCGGCGAGCCAATAACCCTATTGAGCAAGTCCCGGACCTGATCTGCATTTTGAGGGCGCACCAGGCGCCCCACTTCCTGCCCATCGCGCAATATCACCAGCGTCGGCCATAGCTTAATGCGGTACGAACGCCCCAAGGGGCGGCCAGGGCCGTCCTCTATCAAATAGCGCAGCACATCTGGGCGGGTTGCCATCGAGGGCTCGATCAGGGCCTGTGCATTTTGGCAATAGCCGCACCAATTGGTCCCGAACTGTAGTACCACCAGGCCCCGAAGTCTGTCCAGCGTGTCGCGTTGCAAGTCTGAGGCGCGGTAATCAGGGGCTGGGGTCATGAAGCGTTTCCTTAGCAATGCCAAACGGATCGGCAGTAACTTGAAGTTCTGCTGTGGATGGCGCATCGGATTTGGCCACCCGCAGTGCAATCAGTCCGGCCACCACAATCACCGCAGCGCCGGCCACCGTGGTGGCGCGTGGCACCTCGTTAAAAAACAAAAAACCCCATAAGGGCGCCCACAAGATACCGGTGTACTCAAACGGTGTCACCGTGCTGGCGCGCGCTACCCGGTACGCACTCGTCAGCAGCATGATGCCGATCGATGCCACCACACCGCACAGGCCAATCATCAAACCATCAACAACAGTGGGCGCCGACCAGGGGCGCACGACAAAAGCAATGCTCGGGTGGGCAGCGTGCTCGATACCCATGAGATGCAGCAGCAAGGCTACCAGTGCTGCCCCCACAAGAAAGACCGCGTTCTGGTAAAAGCCCATCACCGCTGCGGACAGACTGGATCCATGTTTGCGCGCCAGCAACATCGCCAAACCATAAAACGCCGCTGCCAGCAGGGAGAGTAAAGCGGCTGGATTGAACAAACCCGTACCCGGCTGCAGCATCACCATGACGCCGCCAAACCCCAGCAGCACTGCAGCCCATACTGGCCACCCATTGCGCTCGCCCAACATCGGACCGGCCAGCGCTGTGACGAACAATGGCACGGTGAAGTACAGAGCCACCGCATCGGCCAAGGGTAAAGCGGGAAAGGCCATGTAATACGCGGCGTACGCGCCAAACATAACCATCGCGCGCAGCACCAGCGTATCTAGGTGCGAGGCAAATAACGAGCGCCATCCGGTATCGCGCCAGACCAGCATCAACAAAATAGGCGCCGCCACACAAGAGCGGATAAACACTACTTCGGTAAGGGCGTAACTGCCGCTGACCTGCTTGATGATGGCGTCCTGCAATGAGAAAACCAGCACCCCCAGACAGAGGTAACAAATGCCCCGAAGCGGATTGTGCTGCATGGTAAAAATGTTCTAAATCGCTTGTGGCCGTTCAACACCCACCGTCCTGCAAGCGCCAACGCCCAAGCCAGCGGGGCTTGCAGTGTACGCGGACGCGCTCACAACGATGGCTCTGGCACAGGGCTGCGCCGACTTGCCTAGGGGGCACATTCGGCACGCGCAAAAAAGACCAAAATTTGCCCGATGCAATGCGCCCCAAACCGAACTGGCTCGGCTAGAATAATTTTCCCCTCTTCCAAAAAATAAGGAGCCAAACCGTGAATAAAGCCGAACTCATTGAGCACATTGCTGCCAAGTCCGACATCTCTAAAGCTGCTGCCGGCCGCGCCTTGGCCAGCATGATCGAAGCAGTGACCAAGACCTTGAAAAAAGGCGGTACCGTGAGTTTGGTCGGCTTTGGTTCTTTTGGTGTGACCAAGCGTAAAGCGCGTACCGGACGCAACCCAAAAACCGGCGCCGCACTCAAAATTAAAGCTTCCAAGGCACCGCGTTTCCGTCCCGGCAAAGCCCTCAAAGACGCGCTGAACTAAGCGCTGCGCATATCCATCAAGGTGCGGTGGCGACTTTTTCAGCCTGCCACTGCGCCAGTACCTGCTGCGCTGATGCCTTGGCCGCGTGCATGTAGGCGTCATGCCCGGCGCGTTTGGCGGTGAGCTCAATCACATAGCCATTGGGGTCGCGGAAATAAATCGAGTCGATAAAGCCGTGGTCCGAAATGCCGCGCGTCTCCAGCCCCGCCGCCTTCCCCTTGGCGAACATAGTATGCAAATCCTGCTGGCTTACCTCCAGCGCAATATGGAGATCAAAATCATGTTGCGTTTTGAAATCGAAGGGCATGTCCGGCGCCTCAAAAAATGCCAGGCAGGAGCCGTCCTCCATTTGGTAAAAAGAGTGCAAGGTCTTGGTGGCCCGCCCGCTTTTGGTTTCGTGGATTTGAAAGGCTTGCACCAGCGGCAAGCCTAAAAAATCACTGTAAAACTTGCGCGTCTCTTCGGAGTCGCGGCAGCGATAGGCGTTGTGGTGCAGGCCTTTTAGCATTAATTCCCTCTTTTGGTGTGGTGCGCTATGTAGCTGGGTGGCCGTATGGGCTCAGTCCACACGCGCGCCCGAATTCTTCACGACCACGGCCCATTTCTTGATTTCTGCGTCAATCAGGGCTGCAAATTCTTCCGGTGTGTTACCGCTAGGGATTGCACCCTGGGCCAGCAATTTTTCTTTGATGGCGGGCGAACTCAGGGCCTTGGCAGTCTCGCGCTGCAACGCTTTCACAATGTCAGGAGGAGTGCCCGCTGGCGCTAGCAAGCCAAACCAACTGCTGGCCTCGAAACCTTTGAGCGGGCCGGCCTCTTCAAGAGTAGGCACATCGGGCATGGCGCCGGAACGCTGGTTGGATGTCACCGCAAACGCTTTGAGTTTGCCCGCTTTAATCAAGGCCATGGACGAGGGTAAATTGTCAAACATCACGTCTACCTGGTCCGACACCAGCCCCATGAGGGCGGGGGCTGATCCGGTATAGGGGATATGGGTCATAAAAGTACCGGTCATTGACTTGAATAATTCGCCGGCCAAATGGATAGAGGTGCCATTGCCGCTAGAAGCCATATTGAGTCGGCCCGGGTTTTTGCGCGCATAGGCGATGAAATCGGGTACGGTATGTATGCCCAGGGTCTTGGCCCGCTCGGTATTCATGACCATCACATTGGGCACACCGGCCACCAGGGTAATGGGGGCAAAGTCTTTTTGCGGGTCATAAGCCAATTTGGCATACAGCGACTTGTTGATGCCGTGCGTACCTACCGTGCCCATCAGCAAGGTATACCCGTCAGGCGCTGCACGGGCCACGATTTCGGTACCGATATTGCCGCCGGCACCGCCCTTGTTTTCAATCACAAAGGACTGACCAAAGGCTTTCGCCAATTCTGGCGCAACGGCACGGGCCAGGATGTCGGTGGTACCACCGGGGGCAAATGGCACAACAATTTTTACCGGTTTGTTGGGCCAAGCATTTTGGGCCCAGGCTGCGGCAGGAAGGATGGTGACCAGCGCCAAGGGTACGAGCAGTAGGGCTAACAAGCGCAAGCGTTGCAACATTTCAATTTCTCCTCATCGGTGAGACCCACTATGCGCCCCAAACGGCCTCCGGCTAGCAGCTCGTTCAAGCCTATTGTCCGGGCACTAGGCAAAGCGCACATCTTGGTGCATGTGGCGCGGGCTGTCAATCTTAGTATTCGGGTGCCACAATAACAGCCCAACGGCAAAACCAAGGGCGCGGCGCGCCCCAACCAAATACCGCAGTCATGACAAGCCTTTCCCATCCCACAGGCGCACGCCTACTGATTGACGCCCTCCTCGCACAAGGCGTAGACACCGTGTTTTGCGTGCCCGGCGAAAGCTTTTTGGACGCCATGGACGCGCTGTACGACCACCGCGACACGGTGCGCCTGATCGTGTGCCGCCATGAGGGCTCGGCCACCTTCATGGCCGAGGCCTATGCCAAAGCCAGCGGCAAACCTGGCGTTTGCTTTGTGACCCGTGCCCCTGGCGCCAGCCAGGCGTCCATTGGCCTGCATACTGCTTTTCAAGACGGCTCGCCACTGGTCTTGTTTATTGGCCAGGTCAGCAGGCGCTTCATGGAACGCGGCGCATTTCAAGAAGTGGACTACCGCAGCATGTTTGGGCCGGTCAGCAAATGGGTGGCGCAAATTGACCAGGCCGAGCGCATGGGCGAAATGGTGCACCGGGCTTTTCACACGGCGTTGTCGGGCCGCATGGGGCCGGTGGTGCTGGCCCTACCTGAAGACGTGCTCAGCGAGGAAGTGCCGCACGCACCGCGCGCAGCCATGGCGGCCACTGCGCCGGCTAGCGCACCGCAAACTGCGGATTTGGCGACGCTGATGCAATACATAGGCCGTGCCCACCAACCCATGCTGGTATTGGGCGGCAGTGGCTGGAATGCGCAGGCCGTAGCAGCGTTGCGCCACTTTGTGCACGCCACGGGATTGCCCGTCGCCTGCTCCTTCAGGCGGCAAGATTTGTTTGACCACCGCGACCCGCATTACGTTGGACTACTCGGCCTGGGCGCAGACCCAGCATTACAGCGCGCTGTCAAAGAGGCGGACCTGGTAATTTTGCTGGGCGCGCGCATGGGGGAAGTGCCTAGCCAGGGCTATAGCCTTATCGATATTCCGCAGCCGCAACAAACGCTGGTGCACGCCATGCCCTGCGCACTCGAGCTGGGTAGGGTCTATCGCCCGCACTTGGCTTTGCTCAGCAGTATGCCGGCATTGGCCCACAGCCTGGCCGCACTGGCTGTTCCAAACACCTTGCCTGCCCGTTTTGCAGCCCATGTGCAAGCCTTGCGAGCGGCTTTCCAATCCTTTAGCGGGCCCCGGGCGGCCCACGCAGGCCCAAGCCGCACTGTTGACATGACGCAAGCCTGGCTGGCGCTCAGCGATGCCTTGCCGGAGGATGTCGTCATCAGCAATGGCGCGGGCAACTACGCCGCCTGGGCGCATCGCTACTACCGCTATCGCAGCTATGGCAGCCAAATTGCACCCACCAGCGGGGCGATGGGCTACGGCCTGCCCGCAGCCATAGGCGCCCAATTAGCGCGTCCAGGGCGCCCCGTGCTCTGCCTGGCAGGCGACGGCTGTTTCATGATGAGCTCGCACGAACTGGCTACGGCGGTGCAACTCGCTTTGTCTATCGTCATCGTGGTGTTTGACAACCAGATGTACGGCACTATCCGAATGCACCAAGAAAAATGGTTTCCCGGCCGCGTTCATGGTACCGCGCTGGACAACAACCCGGACTTTGCCGCGCTGGCCCGCGCATATGGCGCCCAGGGGCTGCGCGCGTACAGCGTAGCTGAACTGCAAGCGGCCATTCTCCAAGGATTTGCGACCAAGGGGCCGACACTCATCCACGTGATGACCGACCCAGAATACATCAGCCCCGGCGCCACCCTCTCGGGCCTGCGCCAGCAAGCCGCCAAGGCCGTCTAACTTAAGCCGGTCACCGGCAAACCTGCGCCGTGAATGGCCCGGGCGGCGTCCGAGGCCAGAAACGCAATGACCTGGGCCAAGTCGTGGGGGCTCACCCAACGCTGGGGGTCAGCGTCGGGCATGTCAGCGCGGGTGTGGGGGGTATCCAAAATGGTCGGTAGCACGCAATTGACATTGTTGTTTTTCAGGCGCAATTAGGCAGCCATATCCTCGGTGATACGCAGCACTTCGCTCTTGGCCGCGACGTAGGCACCCATGCCGGCCAGCCCACGTTGCGCGGAGTAGGCACCGATGTTGACAATTTTGCCGCCGCCCTGGCGAAGCATCTGCGGCACCACGGCGCGGGCGGTATTGCGCAAGGTAGCCACGTTGATGTCATGCAAAAAGTCCCAGGTGCTATCGCTCGTAACGTGGACTGCATCACCCATGGCGAATCCACCCGTCAGGTTGCACAACACGTCGATTCGGCCAAACCGGGCTAGGGCCTGCGCCACGGCATTGGCGACCTGCGCTGCGTCACACAAATCCAGCGCGATAGTAAGGCACTGCACCGGCGCAAGCGATGCCATCATGCTCTGGCTTAATGGTGCACGGTCTAGTAGCACCAGTTGTGATCCCTCCTGGGCAAACCTGTGTGCAGTGGCCTGGCCCAAACTGCCAGCGGCGCCAGTAATGACAACGGTTCGGGTGCTTGAATTCATAGGTGCTTCTGGTCGTAGATAGTGGATGCGTAGCCTAGGGCAAGGCCTGGTTGAGCAACGCTGCCAAACGCGCGCCGGCCAAGCCTAATCGCTCTAAGACCACAGGTGTCATGCGGGCCACATAGGCCGAGTCCGGGTCGCCTTGCGGATAAAACCCGGGCTGCGCCACGATGCGGCAGGACTCTTGCGCCATATCCTTCGCCGCCATCAGCTTGGCGCGATCGGATGCAGCCCCAAGTGCCTGGGCCTGGGCCTGTACAGCGGTCAGCAATGCAGCATCGGTCAGGGCCAATTGCTGAAGCAGGCCGGAATCCCACAAGGCATGCAGATTACTTCCACGCATCAGAAAGCGCAGTTGTACCGTGTTACCGCCCCTGTCATCCTGGTATCCGGCGTGTAAGGGTTGGTGTACATCGGCCAGGAAATGCACCAGGTATTTCAATGCCCGCAAGCGCTCGTCGTCGCTGGCCTTGGACGCCAGAATGCTGCGCTGGCGCTCAATGGCGCCTACCACGCATTGGCCATCTGGGCAATCGCGCGTCGCGTCAAACTGACACTGGCCGCGGGGAAAGTTCAGATAATGCCAAGACGCCGTTGCCGGGCTGCGATGTTCGTCGGCCCAAGTAGCCACGGACACCAGTGTTTGGCCCGGCTCGAGCGCCAACAAGCGCACAATCTCTTCGCGGGCGGCGGGCTGAAGGTCTTGCCATGCGATAGCGGCTATCACCTGGTGCCCTTGTACACCCCAAGCCCGAGCGGGCGGCATGCACATAGCCCACAAAGCGATTAGCACCATAGGCGCAAGCAGGCGCGCAAACGTCGCCGCGCGGCAGTTCCAGCAAGACATAGCGTCCCGTTCCAACGAATGTAGTAATACGTCTATTGTGCCTAGGCACGGGCCGCACCCCAAGTGCGCGGTGTTTGACATGCATCAGTACCCATGGCAAGCCATTGCCTAAGATGCGATGGCGCCTTGCAAGCGTCTCGCGAACCCGCCCGGTGTATTTGCAAGGACTTAGGGGTAAATTACCCCCAGGGAGCATTTGTATGCAGCTCAATATCGGCAGCACAGACCGTATCATCCGCATCGCTTCAGGCTTGGTTTTAACTGCCTTGGCCGCGGTCCATATCCTAGGTATATGGGCCTGGTTCGGAGTCGTGCTGATGGCTACCGGTGCCATCGGCTGGTGCCCGCTTTACGCATTTTTCGGCTGGTCCACTTGTGCGCCTCACAGCGATGTCGAAGCGGGGAAAGTATGAGCAACTTCGACCACTTCGGCCTGGTGCACAACATCAACCAGAACCTGGCGTCCATGCGTCAGACACAGGCAGCGCCGATGCAAGCCTTTACGCAACTGGCCAAACTGGCAATGGCCGAGGGCGCACTGAGTGCCAAAACCAAAGAATTAATGGCACTAGCCATTGGTATCACCCAGCACTGTTCGGGCTTCATCGGTTTTCATGTGAAGGCCTTGCACAGATTGCAATGCACGCGTGCCGAGCTGGAAGAAATGCTCAGCGTATGCATCTATATGGGCGGCGGCCCGGCGCTGATGTATAGCGCAGAAGCCTTAGGCGCCTGGGACAGCATGGCAGCTCTGTGAGTGCGGGTACCAGCCTGCATCATGCTGATGATTGAACGAGGCACCTCGACCCCGGATCACTGTTAGTCGGGCGCAATGGATCACCCAACAAAAACGGACCCGAAGGTCCGTTTTGAAAAAAGCATCTGGCGGAAACGGAG
>CANFLU010000063.1 GCA_947447975.1 Comamonadaceae bacterium
AAGTGGCGCATACCGCCCATTGCCTCAGCAACAACACCAAAGCCCGGCTTGTCTTTGTAAGGGCCTGTTTGGCCATACCCGCTGATTCTGAGCATGATCAAACCTGGGTTTAGTTTGAGCAAAACATCAGGGCCAAGGCCCCAAGATTCCATGGCCCCAGGGCGAAAATTTTCAATCAACACATCGGCTTCAGAAACCAATTTTCTGACAAGCTCTTGGGCTTCAACTTGCTTCAAGTCCAATGCCAAAGAGCGTTTGTTGCGCGACTGCACTTGCCACCAAACAGATGTGCCATCTTTCATGAGGCGCCATTGACGCAGAGGATCACCGACCCCTGGTGGTTCAATTTTGATCACTTCAGCGCCAAAGTCTGCCAGCGTTTTAGCGGCAAAAGGGCCGGCAATGAGCTGCCCCAGTTCGATCACCTTCAAGCCCGATAAAGCACTCAATGAGTTTTCAATATTCGTCATGGCAAGGCAGATTCAGGATGCTTCAAATAGGCTCTTCGATCAGGGGTGATGAAGAGAGTGGATCGGCATTTTGCGGCACATCAGATTGATGTGTGCCCAGTGCAACTGCTCTGAATATTTCACGCAACATTTTCTTTTCTTGAAGTGTCAGCGCGCGGGTTAGGCGATGCCTCATGCGCAATAGCAGTTGACGGTCTACTTCCTGCGGAATGCCGCGGCTGATGTGCAATGCATCGCGAAGCTCTTCACGTTTGTCTTCAGGCTCATCGTCCCACCAGGAAACAATCACTTCAGTGATCGACTCGCGAATCAGCTCAGGGTCTTCTTGAACAGCATTGGATTCTTTGCTGGTAGCACCCTGCAACAACTCTGCCAGCGCTTTAGGTTGAACCACAATGCGCTGATCGGCTTGTGACAATAAACGACCCCAACCCGGATCTGTTTGATGTAATTTTGCCATGTTGCGTGCAGCGTCATCAGCCAAGATGTGAACAGACAAGCCTGTGAGTTGCGCATCGTCAATGACCGTTAGAAAACGCTCATCGTCTGTGGCCAGTAGAACATGGTCACATGCTTTGTTGATTGCCAATTGCCTCAGGTCCTGTCCTAAACTTTTAAGCAGTGAAACACCACCGTCTAAATCGTGCGACAAAACTTTGCGAACAATCTGGCCATCCACATCCAAAGTTTCATTGTCTTCGGAGTACCAATAAATGCGTTTAACTTCGATGTCGAGTCCGGCATGACTTAATGCTTCACCCAAGAATTGGGCCATGCCAAATCGGTTCACAGCATCTTGCTTAGGCCCGACTTGCGTGTGCTGTGCCAACCAAACTAAAAATCGAGCATCCACCAAGGCGATGCACTGGCCGTCAGAGGCCTCGCCTTGTTTTCTGGTGAAGTCCTTGGAAGCATGAGAAAAGTATTCGCGTTTCATCGCAGCCTTTGAGTCTTAAGATAATGAATAAATAGGGCACCGATGAGGTAGCCACAACAATAGCGGGTCTGCGAACCCTGGGGCTATTTTAGCGATTTAGATCGAATTAAAAAGCCTTAAACTCTGGCAATTCTTGATATTCACTTAACCCATGTCCCATTACGACCTTTACGCCATTGGCAACGCACTTGTCGACTCCGAATTCGAAGTCAGTGACGCTCTTCTCAAATCCATGGGTGTCGACAAGCGCCACATGACGCTCATAGACACCCCTCGTCGTGCCGAACTGCTGTCACATGTCAAAGCCATCACGCCGCGTCAAACGGGCGGCGGCTCTGCAGGCAACACGGTCGTGGCTCTGGCTCAATTGGGCGGCAAAGCCTTTTACTCCTGCAAAGTTGCACATGACGATTTGGGCGATTTCTATGTCAAAGACCTACAAGCTCGAGGTGTAGACACCAACCTCAATCACACCCGTTCCGCGGCAGGTCAAACTGGTAGTTGCATGGTTTTAGTGACGCCCGATGCAGAGCGCAGCATGTGCACCTTCTTGGGTGTTTCAGCAGAGTTAGACGACAGCGCGTTGCATCCCCAAGATATTGTTAAATCCAAAATTTATTACATGGAAGGCTATCTGGCAGCCTCTCCCACCGGGCTCAATGCAGCCATCAAAGGCAGGCAAATTGCAAAAGAAGCTGGCGTCGCGCTGGCATTGACTTTGAGTGACGTCAGCATGATCCAATTTTGCAAAGCGGGCCTCGATGCCATGCTGGGCGATGGGGTTGATTACTTATTCTGCAACCAAGAAGAAGCCCAAGTTTGGTGTGGCACGCAAAATTTGGATGAGGTTAGAGCGCAACTGAAACAACTTGCCAAAATGGTTTGCATGACACGTGGGCCAGAGGGCTCAGAAGTCTTGACTTCAGAAAACACTTGGCATGTCCCTGCCGAAAAAGTCAAAGCCATCGACACCAATGGCGCAGGCGACATGTTTGCTGGCTCGTTTTTGTACGCCATTGCACGGGGCTATGCACCCGAGCAAGCCGCGGCACTGGGCAACCATACTGCAGCGGCAGTGGTCAGCCAGCATGGCAATAGACTAACTTTGGGACAACTCAGCACCATCAAGGCTTACGCCTTACCAGCCCTCAAATAAACAATAAGTTTCTATGGCCCGCTGGTCAATCACGGCATATGCACTTATGCTCAAGCCCTATGCCTTTTAAAGACCTGGGCCTATTGCCCGAGCTGCTCAGCACGCTAAAACCCAAAGCCTATCCTGCGCCAACGCCTGTACAAAGTGAACTCATCCCTGTGGCCCTTACAGGACGAGATGTTTGGGTTACTGCGCCCACAGGTTCGGGCAAAACTTTGGCTTATGCACTCCCGGTCATCCATCAGCTCATCAAAACGCTGTCCAATGCGTCAACACCTCCTGGTCATTTAGCGAGGAATGGTTTTAGTAAAAATGCCAGACTCATTCAAACTTTGGTGCTGGTTCCCACTCGCGAATTGGCCATCCAAGTAAGCCAAACTTTCATGAGCCTCACTGCGCAATGGGGCTCAACGTACAAAATGACGGTAGTCTTCGGCGGTGTTTCCATCAACCCCCAAATGATGGGGCTGAGGGGCGGCACGGATATTTTGATTGCAACACCCGGTCGACTCATCGACCTCATTGAACAGAATGCACTCAAAATTTCCAACATCAAAACATTGGTACTGGATGAGGCAGACAAGTTGTTAGAGCTTGGATTTCAGGATGAGCTGCAACATATTTTGAGTTTGATTCCCGCCAACAGGCAAAACCTCTTCCTATCCGCCACACGCCCACATGGCATTGAAGCCTTGGCTCAAAGCCTCTTGAATTCACCGTATGAAATTCAAATTGAAGGCCCCACTCAGCAGCCAGCTGTCATTGTGCAAAGAGCCATTTACACCGACAGCACTCAAAGAACACAACTCCTCAAACACCTGATCAAACTCCAGAACCTCAAACAAGTTTTGGTCTTCGTGGCCACCCAACACAGCAGTGAAATTGTGGCTGCAAAACTCAGGGTGGCAGGCATTTCAGCAGAGCCGTTTCACGGCCAACTCAGTCAAGGAAAACGACAACAAGTGTTGGCCGACTTCAAAGCTCACCGCGTCAAAGTGGTGTTGGCCACCGACTTGGCTTCGCGCGGCTTAGACATTGAAAAATTACCCACCGTCATTAATTTCGATTTACCCAGATCAGCGGTTGACTACACCCATCGCATTGGCCGTACCGGTCGAGCCGGTGAACCTGGCCTCGCCATCAGTTTTGTTTGCCCCGACTCACTGCAACATTGGGCTTTGATTGAAAAACGCCACGCCGTTAAGTTGGCCAGGGAATCGATTCCAGGGTTTGAAGCCACGACGGCAGCCATAGAGAGTGGCCCTGGCAATGGGGGCATCAAGGGTAAGCGCCCCAGCAAAAAAGACAAGCTGAGACAACTGGCTGCAAGCCAATTGCCGCCAACCTAAAACCGTCTTGTCATGTATGAGGGTTTGACTGCTTAAAACGGCGCAGCAGAGCCAAATCGCCTGTCTCGCTTTGAGAACCAATCTAAAGCATCTTGAAACTGTTTGACCGTGAAATCTGGCCACAGCGTGTTGATGAAATACAGTTCGGCATAGGCCGCTTGCCAAAGCATGAAATTGCTAATTCGAGATTCGCCGCCAGTACGTATGAGTAAATCCATTTCAGGGGCATCGCCTGTGCACAAATATGTCGACAAGACTTCCTCATTCAAAGATTGAATGCTGACACCCGGATTGGCAAGCTCCCAAGCTTTGGCCGCCTGAATCAGATCCCATCGTCCGCCATAGTTGGCTGCAACTCGCAGCGTAATTTTGGTATTGTGCTGAGTTTGCACTTCTGCTTTGCGAATCAGTTCCTGCAAGTCGTCACTGAATTTTGATTTGTCGCCAACCACAATCAATTTGACGCCGTTTTCTTCCATCTGATCGACTTCTCTTTGCAGATAGCTAGAGAATAAGTTCATCAGCATCCTGACTTCCTCTTCCGGACGCCGCCAATTCTCAGTACTGAATGCGAAGATGGTGAGGTGTTGGATGTTGGCTCTGGCACACGCTTCAACAACAGCACGCACTCGTTTGGCACCCGCTGCATGTCCCAATGCTGCGGGCATTAAACGTTTTTTGGCCCATCTGCGGTTGCCATCCATGATGACGCCCACGTGTTTTGGCAGATTGCTCGAAGTCAAACTAAATCACTTATAAAAAGACAACTGAATTCTACAGGCATGCGCATAAACAAAAAGGCCGCTGAGAGCGGCCTTTTTGTTTTCAAATGTCTTGAAAGAATTAAGCAATTAAATATTTAGCACGGTCTTGACCGTCAATCCACTTAGGCGCTTTGCCTCGGCCAGTCCAAGATTGACCTGTTGCTGGATCACGGTATTTAGGCGCTACCTTGGCACCAGAGGAAGTTTTGCTGCCAGATTTAGAAGTGCCGCGACCTGAAGGAAAAACATCTTGAACAGTCAATCCAAATTCGGCCACCAATTCACGGGCCTTGGCAATGGCTTCAGACAATTCATGGGCACGAGCTGTCGCAATGGCTTGCTCAAGTGCTTCACGTTGCATCAATAATTCTTTATATGAATTGGTCATAATTTTCCTTTAAAAGATAATAGGGCTATAAGCAAAAACAGATTAAACATCTGATTCCGAAGAACCATTTTATTTTAGCCTCATTAATTATGATTATATTTATTGATTTTATAAAAAATCAATATTAATTAACAAATTTAGCAATTACTTTATCAATTCTGCGGCCTTCAAGGGATTTAACTTGAAAATGCCAAGAGCCTCGCAACAAAATGTCACCTACTTTGGGTAAATATCCCAATTCAGCCAAAATAAATCCCCCCAGAGTATTGAATATTCCCCGCTCTTCGCCAGGAATGACTTTGATATCCAGTCTGGATTTAAGTTCGTTGATAGGCATTAAGCCATCTAAAAGCCAAGTGCCATCAGCTTGAATCGTTGCCCAGGCGTCCGCCATGGCCGATGGTCGCAGCTCTCCCGTTATGGCCTCCAATAAATCTCTAGGTGTCAATAAACCTTGGACCACGCCATATTCGTCGACGACAAAAACCATTCGCCCAGATTTATCTCTTAATTGCTCTAACAAAGACATGCCGGTCAAAGTTTCTGGCACAAAAGTGGCAGAGATGGCATATTCCCCGACGGTTTTTTGATCGTCCAGCAGCAAAGAAACCAAGCGAGCGACATTGACCACGCCCATGACATCGTCCAATCCGCCCCGACAAACAGGGTACCAAGAGTGCCCTTGAAACCCGTCTCCTTGCCCCACCTGAGATAAACATGCTGACGGCGTCATCGTGGCCTCGAACCACTGGATATCGACTCTTGGAACCATCAAGGAAGTGAGCGGTCGGTCATCGAGGTGAAAAACATTTCGAACCATCTGATGTTCATGGGCTTCAATCAAGCCAGCATCAACCCCCTCTTCCAAACTGGCCGTGATTTCTTCTTCTGTCACAGAACGATTGCCCGTGGTGTCAATTCTGAGGAGTTTCAAGACAGCATGGGTTGTCATCGAGAGCAAGCTCACAAAGGGTTTGGCAGCCCCGGCCAGCCAAGCCATAGGTCTGGAAACCCACCTCGCCACCAATTCTGGGTACAACTGGCCAATTCTTTTGGGGACCAATTCGCCAAAAATAATGGTTGTGAATGTAATGGCTGTAACCACCAATGCCGTGGCCGAGACAGCGGAGGCCGATTCGGCCAGCCCCAAACTCATCAACCATTGAGCAACATCGCCACTGAATGCGGCCTCTCCCACGATACCGTTCAGAACGCCGATGGAAGTGATCCCCACTTGAACGGTCGATAAAAACTGGGTTGGGTTTTCTAACAATTTAAGGGCCATTGCAGCCCCCTTGTCGCCCGCCTCTTCCATGGCCGCAAGCCTGGCCTTGCGACTGGCGGCCAATGCCAATTCGGACATGGCAAAGATGCCGTTGATGATTGTTAAAAGCGCAATTAATAAAAAATCCATGACCACATTGTGCCAAGGCCTGAGTGACTGGCAAAGAGTCCAAGGCTTCGCAAGGGGAAAATAGCCCAAATACACCGACAATGTGAGTTTTGAGACGAACGGTAAGCGAACATGGCAATTTATTGGATTGGCGACATACAGGGCTGCGACGCTCCGTTGGGCCAGTTCATGGACCAAGTTGATTTTTCAGCCAGTCGAGATCGCCTGTATGTTCTGGGAGACTTGGTAAACCGCGGCCCAGCTTCGCTGCAAGTCCTGCGTCGTCTTTCCAAATTAGACAACAGCGTGCAGTGTGTTTTAGGCAATCATGACTTGCATTTATTGGCGCTCAATGCAGGGGCCAAAAAACCAGGTAAGTCCGATACCCTTCAAGAAGTTTTAACGGCCGATGACAAAGAGCCCCTGTTAAATTGGCTGCGCTATCAGGCATTGGCCATTTATCAAGAGGACGTTCTGATGGTGCATGCGGGCGTATTGCCGCAATGGACATTGGCAGACACCTTGGGACTTGCACAGGAACTCCAAGACATTCTTCGGGGTCCCGATGCAACTGACTTTTTCATGCAGATGTATGGCAATGAACCCTCTCAATGGCATGCCGAATTAACGGGCATGGCGCGTTGGCGCTGCGCCTTGAATGCTTTGACTCGAATTCGATTTTGTTCACCCTCAGGACAGATGGAATTTGAAACCAAAGAGGGCGCAGCCAAGGCGCCATCTGGTTATTTGCCTTGGTTTGAAATTCCGCAAAGACAAACAGCCAACATCACCATTGCATTTGGACATTGGTCCACCTTGGGCGCGGTAGATCGCTCAGATGTATGGGCGCTAGATACGGGCTGCGTCTGGGGAGGATGTTTGACAGGACTCAGGCGAGACAAGCCCACAGACAAGCCACTGCGGATTGAACTCAAGTGCCCCAGCTACCAAAGCCCTTTTTGAACTTGTTTGACTGAACGCCACAACGCCCCTATGAAACACAGTATGGGATTTGATCCTCGCCAAGTACCATGGACACTTCTATCAGGTCATTGGCCGGCAATTCAGCCAGCAAATTTGACAGCAGACCGCTTGCGTGCTGTCTTCAAAAACCCACCCGTTTGGACGCCTGAATTAAGGCAAGAACCTCAACTTGGCTTGAAGGCGCCAGCCGCGGCAGCCGTTCTTTTCCCCATCGTTTTGCGCGGCCCCCAAGGACAACATCCCCACGTGCTTCTTACGCAACGCACCAAACACCTTTCGTCGCATGCAGGTCAAATTGCATTTCCAGGTGGCAAGGTCGATGCCGAAGACCCGTCAGTTGAACATGCCGCACTTCGCGAAGCGCAAGAAGAAGTAGGACTGTTGCCGCAACACATCCAGGTACTTGGATCGCTACCCACCTACATCACCGGAACAGCCTTTCACATCACACCTGTGGTCGGTTTGGTTTCACCTGAAATCAGCATCAAGCCCAACCCTTACGAAGTTGATGATGTCTTTGAAGTTCCCTTAGATTTTTTGATGAACCCCATGAATCATCGGCGCCATGAACTTGAACGCGACGGCGTGCTAAGGCAGTGGTATTCGATGCCCTACTTGGAAACTTTACCGAACACGTTAGCCCCCGCCCAAGAACGTTTCATATGGGGCGCCACCGCGGGCATGATTCGCAACTTTTATCGTTTTCTATTGGCTGCAAATTCTTTATGATGTTGTCATGAGCTTTTTCTCAATATTTTTGGCACTTGTCATTGAACAAGCACGCCCCATGAGTCCCTCTCACTTTTTGCACCAGTGGTTGCGACGTTGGGCCGATTGGGTGGCTTCACATGTGGACGGCGGCACCCCTGCACAAGCTTGGTTGGCTTGGGGATTGCTGGTTGGCGTGCCCGCTGGTTTGGCCGTTCTTATCCATTGGCTATTGGCTTTCACGGTTGGATGGTTGTTTGCTGTTGCTTGGAACGTGGCCCTGCTCTACATCACGTTGGGGTTTCGCCAATTCAGCCACCACTTCACAGGCATCAGGGATGCACTGAATGATGGCGACGAAGCATTGGCCCGAAAACTTCTAGCCGAATGGCAGCAAGTTGAAGTGAATGATCTGCCCCGAAACGAAATTGTTCGACATGTCATAGAGCATTCCATCTTGTCGGCACACCGCCATGTTTTTGGTGTATTTTTCAGCTACGCACTTCTATCGGTCATCGGCTTGGGGCCCGTGGGCGCGGTGGTTTACCGCGTCGCCGAATTTGCAAAGCGCTACTGGGCGTCTTCCATTGAGAATCCAGATCACTTGCCCGGCAAAGATGTCGCAGACCCCATCTGGATCAGTGAACCCTTGAGAGAACGCGCAGACTTAACTTGGCATGCCATTGATTGGCTCCCTGCCAGAGCGACAGCCATGGGATTTGCCATCATGGGAAGTTTTGAAGACGCCATGGATGGATGGAGACACCATGCAGAAAAATTTCCAGATGACAACGACGGCGTCATCTTGGCCGCCACCTCGGGGGCCATCAACGTCCAATTGGGCGGTGCATCCCTTCAACCCGAATTACCTGGCAGCAGCAGTACACCAGGTCGTCCGCCAGAAATTGCACATTTTGCACAAGTTGTTGGCTTGGTATGGCGGACTGTTGTGATGTGGTTGGTACTCGTAGCCCTTTTGTCTTTGGCCAATCTCTTGGGCTAATTACCAGCGCTGTTGACCTAACTCTTCAAAAAGCTGTGTATAAATCCGATGGCGTCTGGCGCTGACTTGGGTGCTCAACAACTCGGCCGAGTCTTCTTTTTGTAAGGCAGACAAAACCCCACATCCAGGCTCATGCAAGTGGGTGCAGTTGTAAAACTTGCAATCTTGTACATGTTGTTTCAGGTCCGGCATACAGGCTGCCAATTGATTCTGAGGAATATGCTGCAAGCCAAACTCTTGAAAACCCGGTGAGTCAATGATGGCAGTGCCAGAGTGACCTGCTGAAACAGATTCAGGACGCTGACCCACCCAATACAGCGACGTGCTGGTGGTCGTGTGCTTGCCAGAATTCAAAGCTTGAGAAATCTCGCCTGTCAAAGCCCGCGCATTGGGTACCAAGGCATTGACCAAGGTACTCTTGCCTGCACCGGAGGGCCCCAAAATCAAAGTGGTTTTGCCCCGCATGGCGGCCTGCAAAGCTTTCAGGCTGTCATTGGTTTCCACCGCACTTTTTAATTCAAGGGGAAGCACGGTGTAATTCATGTGACGGTAGGCTGCCAAGCGCTGCCAAGCTTGATCAAACGCTTCGCCCAAATCACTTTTGTTCAAAACAATCAAGGGCGTGATGTGTTCTGCTTCTGCGGCGATCAAGGCGCGCGACAACTGCGTTTCAGAAAACTCCGGCTCAGCCGCCAACAAAATGAGGACTTGGTCTAAATTGGCCGCAAACGATTTGGTCCGGACCTCGTCTCTTCTGTAGAAAAGATTTTTTCTTTCCACCACACTTTCAATGGTGCCCTCATCTGCCGCGGCTTGCCACCGCACCCAATCTCCCACCACAGACTGACTCTTCTTGCCGCGAGGATGGCAGATGATGCGTGAACCATCGTCCAATTCGACCACACAATGCCTGCCGTGTGTGGCCACCACCAAACCTGTGTTCAGAGCTTCTTGGTTCGAAGCGACCAAGGCTTGTGCAGCCTTGGTTTTGGTGTGTGTGCGTGGGTTCAGTTTACGCATGTTGCATGCGTGCTAAACGCAAACTGGCGGGTGGATGAGAGTAATAAAACTTGACATACAAAGGGTCTGGCGTGAGCGTCGATGCATTGTCTTGATACAACTTGAGCAATGCTGCACTTAAGTCTGCGGCTGGGGTTTGCGAAACGGCGTAAGCATCGGCTTCGTATTCTTGTACCCTAGAACGCCAAGAAGACAAAGGCGCCAACAAGAAGGTAAACACAGGCACCACCAACATGAACAACAACAAGGCCACCGCTTCGTTGCCGCCCATCAAATTGGGCATCACGCCTAGGCCTGTGTAAAACCAAATTTGTTGCGATGCAAAACCTAGCAATGCCAAACCCAACAAGGTCGCGACAAAACTGGTGGCCATCATTTTAAAAATGTGACGGTGTTTGAAGTGTCCCAACTCATGCGCCAAAACAGCTTCCATCTCGGCGGGCGTTAATTGTTTGAGCAAGGTATCAAAAAATACCACGCGCTTGCTGGCACCAAAGCCTGTGAAAAAAGCATTGGAATGCGCGGAACGCTTGCTGCCATCCATGACGAAAAATCCTTTGGCCGTAAAGCCTGCGCGCTGCATAAGTGCATTCACCCTGGCTTTCAAAGCTTCGTCCTCCAAGGGGGTGAATTTGTTAAAAAGTGGCATGATGACGTTGGGTGCAATGGCCATTAAAAACAACTGCCAAAAAACCAAGGCGCACCAGGTCCACAACCACCAATACCCGCCGCCCGCTTGCATCAGCCACAA
>CANFLU010000064.1 GCA_947447975.1 Comamonadaceae bacterium
AGGGTTCGATTTATGTCACCCGCCAAACCCTGTTCTCGCATATTTCCACGCGCGAAACCACCCAGGAAATGGCCGATGATTTGATGGACATGGTGGCCAGCGGCAAAGTCCATATCCACATCGGCCAGCGCTATGCACTGCAAGACGTGCAGCAAGCGCACCGCGACCTCGAGGCGCGCAACACCACGGGTTGCACTATCCTGACCCTGTGACCACCCGCCCCGCCGTCAGCCCCCGCTTGGCCCGCGGGCTTTGGGCGCTGATGGCGCTCACGCTGCTGGTCAACGCGGCCAGCATGCTCACGCCCATCATCAACGAGGGCGACTCGGTACTCTACGCTGCACTGGCGCAGCATATGCTCCAAAGCGGGGACTATTTGTCGCTGGTGCTGGACGGCAAAGACTGGCTGGACAAGCCGCATTTCCCGTTTTGGATGGGCGCGCTGTTTTTTAAGGTGTTGGGCATCAGTGCGGGCAGCTACATCCTGCCGGGCTTTTTATTCCATGTGCTGGGCGGCTATTACACCTACCGCATTGCGCGCACGCTGTATGGTCGCGATGCCGCTTTGCTGGCCTTGCTGGTGTATTTGTCCACCTACCACGTGATGTACATCACCAGCGCCTTGAAGGCCGAGGCCTTCCTCAATGGCAGCGTCATGGGCGCCTGCTACTACTGCTTGCGCTTAGACGCCGCGGGCCGGGCCAAACATCTGTTCTTGGCGGCGGTGTTCAGTGCCTGCGCGCTGATGACCAAAGGCGTTTTTACGCTGGTCACTATCGCGAGCGGCCTGGTTTTTTTATGGGCTTATCAAGGACGTTGGACGCAGTTGCTGCGCCCGCGCTGGTGGTTGATGCTTGGCCTGACGCTGCTATGTACGGCGCCGGAGTTAGGCGCTTTGTATTGGCAGTTTGACTTGCATCCGGAGAAAACCGTGTTCGGCCGCCAAGGCGTTTCTGGTATCCGTTTTTTCTTTTGGGACAGCCAGTTCGGCCGCTTTTTCAATTCTGGCCCCATCACCAACGATGGCGGCAATCCCTGGTACTTTGTGCATGTGTTTTTGTGGGCCTTTTTGCCCTGGGTCGCAGCCTTTGGCGCTGCCGTATGGGTCGGGATCCGCTCCTTTGCGGGCTCGGCTCGCGGCGAACGGGATGCGTTTGTGTACGTGTGCGCCAGCTTTTTTGTCAGCTTTGTGATGTTCAGCGCCACCGCGTTTCAGTTGGACTATTACACCGTCATCGTGTACCCCTTTGCTGCCATTTTGTGTGGCCGGTTTTTACTGGCTTGCCTGCCTGTAAGTGAGGGCAAGGCACTTTGGCTGGGCCAGTGGGTCTGTACGGTGTTGACGCTGGGCCTGGGCTTGGGCGTGGCGCTGCAAGTGGGTGATCCTGGATTGCTGACCTTTTTGCTGGGCGCTTGTTGGCTGGCGGTGCTGGCCCTCTGGCATTTACGCCTTTGGCAAAGAGCCGGCGTATTGCTGGTCCTGCCGGTGATTGCGGTGAATATCTTGTACGCGTCCCTGGAGGGTATGACCTATATTGCCCATACGCGTTACAGCGTGCCCTACAAGGTGTTGCCGGTGCTGGCCAGCAGCCCCGACACGCCGGTGCTCGTCTACGGTCTCGATCCGATCGTCGCCTGGGAAATCGGCCTGTACCGCAGCAGCGCACCCAGCCTGCGTATGGAATCTATGGACACCACCACTGAAAAGCCCAAAGACTATTTTTTATTGATCAAGACCGAAGCCTTGCCTGCGTTGCGCGCGTCCTTAGGCGCCTACCGTGTGGTGCACCAAGCCCAATGGGTAGACCACAAAACGGGTTTGTTGCCGCGCCAAATCAATCTGGCCAAGGGCGCAGAACCTTTGGAGTCCTTTAGCGTGTTGCGCGTGGGGTCGGCTCCCGCCTTGTAAGTATTCGCCTGGTGTGCGAAGCGCTTGTTGCGGCCCGCCCTTCGACCAGTCATTCGCCTTAGCGGCTGCGGCGCACGCGCAGCAACTCGTCCAGGATGAGGCAAGTAGCGCCCAGGGTGATGGCGCTGTCGGCGGCGTTGAAGGCGGGGAAATGCATGGCCATCCAATGGAAATCTAGGAAATCGACCACATAGCCGTAGAGCACGCGGTCTATCACATTGCCCACTGCGCCGCCTAGCACGCAGCTCATGGCAAAGCAAAACAATTTTTCCCCGGCATGGCGGTGTAGCAGCCAGACCATGACCAACGCTGCCACTGAGCCCAGCCCCGTAAAAAACCAGCGCTGCCAGCCCGAGGCGTCCGCCAAAAACGAAAACGCCGCTCCGCTGTTGTGCGCGCGCACGATGTTAAAAAAATCGGTGACGGGACGGCTGTCGCCCAATTGCATGCTGCCAACAATCAGCAATTTGCTGAACTGGTCCACCACCACAATCAAGAGGGCAATCGCCAGCCAATGTAGCAAGCGCATGCCTGCACGGTAGCGTGCCATTAGGCCACCTGCCGGCTTTCGCCGCTGCCAAACAAATTGCTGACGCAGCGCCCGCAAATCGTGGGGTGGGCGGCGTCCACGCCCGGCGCCGCATGGGCTTCTTCCACATAGTGCCAGCAGCGTTCGCATTTGATCGCATTGGCAGCGCGTGCCTGCACGGCGAGGGCCTCGCCTTGCGCTAGCGTCACAGTGGAGCTAATAAACACATAGCGCAGGTCCGCGCCCAGGCTGTGCAGCAAGGCCAGGTCTTGCGCGTTAGCGGTGATGCTGACCGCTGCTTGCAGCGATGCGCCCACTTGTCCGGCTACCCGTAGCACTTCGATTTCTTTGTTCACCGATTCACGGATTTCCCGAATGCGTGCCCACTTGGCATTCAAGGCTTCGTCTGGTGCCCGTAATGGCGTGTAGCTTGCCAAGAAAATGGATTCACCCAGACCCTCAGGTGCCTTGCCTTCGGCGGCCAGCGTGGCCCAGGCCTCTTCCGCGGTGAAGCTGAGAAAAGGCGCCATCCAGCGCAGCATGGCTTGGGTAATTTGCCACAAAGCGGTTTGCGCGCTGCGCCGCGCAAGCGAACCCGTGGCCGTGGTGTAGAGCCGGTCTTTGAGCACATCCAAGTAAAACGCACCCAAGTCTTCCGAGCAATAGACCTGCAATTTAGAGACTACCGGATGAAACTCATAACGCCCGAAATGGCCGCCTTCAAACACCTTTCGCTCAGCATTCCAAACGCCCGCAATGTCGGCTTGCAAGCGGGCTGCGCGGCTGATGGCGTAGCGATCCACTTCCAGCATCGAGTCAAAAGGCACGGCGTCTTTGGCTGGATCGAAGTCGCTCACATTGGCGAGCAAAAACTTCAGCGTATTGCGCACCCGGCGATAGGTATCCACCACACGTGCCAAAATTTTGTCGTCGATGTTCAGATCACCCGAATAGTCGGTGGAGGCTACCCACAGACGAATGATTTCAGCGCCTAGTTTTTGCGTCACTTCCTGCGGCGCAACGGTATTGCCCAGGCTTTTGCTCATTTTGCGGCCCTGGCCGTCGGTGGCAAAGCCGTGGGTGAGCAGGCCCCGGTAGGGTGCGCGGTCATACAACGCGCAGCCGAGCAAGAGCGAACTATGGAACCAGCCGCGATGTTGGTCGTGGCCTTCCAGATACAAGTCGGCTTCGGGGCCGGTTGCGTGAAACGGCGCTCTATCGTAGGCGTTTTTATGGCTGCCACGCAGCACATGTTCGAAGGTGGAGCCCGAGTCGAACCAGACTTCCAAAATGTCAGTGCTCTTGCTGTACTCGTCCGCCTTGGCCGTCTGGCCTTTGCCTTGGGCGCTCAGCAATTGCTGTATGTCCATGACCTCTGCGCGGCTCCAGGCCTCGACGCCACCTTGCTCCACCATGCTTGCGGCAATATCCAAAATCTCCATGGTGTCCGGGTGCAGCTCGCCACTGTCTTTGTGCAGCAAAAACGGCACCGGCACGCCCCAGCTGCGCTGGCGCGAAATGCACCAGTCGGGCCGATTGGCAATCATGTCGCGCAAACGGGTTTTGCCGTTTTCCGGGTAGAACTGGGTTTGTTCGATGGCGTCCAGCGCCAGTTGGCGCAGCGTCTTGGGCGCTTTGTCTTTGGTGAATACGCCCTCGCCTTGGTCCATGCGCACAAACCACTGTGCAGCAGCGCGGTAAATCACCGGCGTTTTGTGGCGCCAGCAATGCGGGTAGCTGTGGGTGATGCCCTGGGTGGCCATCAAACGTCCGGCGTTTTTCAAGGTTTCCAGAATGTCGGGAATCGCTTTCCAGATGTGCTGACCGCCAAATAGCGGGAAGTCGGCGGCATAAGCGCCGTTGCCTTGCACCGGGTTCAAGATGTCGTCGTAGGCCAGGCCTTGGGCGACGCAGGAGTTGAAATCTTCTACGCCATAAGCGGGCGAGGAATGCACGATACCGGTGCCGTCATCGGCGGTGGCGTAATCGGCCAAATACACCGGGGCGGTGCGTGCGTAGCTGGGGTCGACATGGGCCAAAGGGTGGTGAAAGTTGATATGGTCCAGCGCCTTGCCTTCTACCGTTGCCACGATGGAGCCTTGCAATTGCCAGCGCTCTAGGCATTTGTCCACCAATGTTTGCGCGCAAAGCATCAGGCCGCGTGCTGTGTCCACCAGGGCATAAACCAGAGCCGGGTTCAGGTTGAGCGCTTGGTTGGCCGGAATCGTCCAAGCGGTAGTGGTCCAGATGACCGCAAAAGCCTCTTTTTCTAATGGGGGCAGACCGAAGGCCTTGGCCAGCTTGTCCGGCTCCGCGCATAAAAACGCCACATCCAGGGTGTCGCTTTTTTTGTCCGCGTATTCAATTTCAAATTCGGCCAAGGACGAGCCGCAATCAAAACACCAATAGACGGGCTTCAAACCTCTATAGACAAAACCGCGCTCGATCACGCGTTTGAAAGCCCGGATCTCCCCGGCTTCGTTACTAAAGTCCATGGTGCGGTAGGGCCGCTCCCAATCGCCCAAGACGCCCAGGCGCTGAAAGTCCTCGCGCTGCTGGTCGATTTGTTCGGTGGCAAAGGCCCGGCTTTTGGCCTGCATGTCGTCGCGGCTTAGCTTGCGCCCATGCAGTTTTTCGATGGCGTTTTCAATCGGTAGCCCGTGGCAGTCCCAGCCGGGGATGTACTGCGCGTCAAAGCCAGCCAACTGGCGGCTTTTGACGATCATGTCTTTGAGCACTTTATTGAGCGCATGGCCGATGTGCAGTTTGCCATTGGCATACGGCGGGCCGTCGTGTAGCACAAACAAGGGCTGGCCACGGCGCGCCACGCGCAGGCGCTTGTACAGACCGGCATCGCTCCAGCTCTTGGCCCAGGCCGGCTCGCGCTTGGGCAGGTCGCCGCGCATGGGGAAGGGCGTGTCGGGCAGGTTCAGGGTGCTGCGGTAGTCGAGGGCTTCGGTCATACAAGTCTCAGGTACTGGCCTTGGGGGCCGTTGTCGGGTGGGCTGCGCTGCGCGGGTGGGGGCTTTCGCTTGCGCTAGGTGGGAGCGCGTGGCGCGGGGCAAGGTGCGCCGGTGTGCCCTGTCAAATTCGGGCGGCGAGCCAGGCCCGGGCATCGTCGCAGTCGCGCTGTATCCCTTGGGTCAGGGCGTCTAGGCCATCGTACTTGTGTTCGTCGTGTAATTTATGCAGCAGTTCCACGCTGATGATTTTACCGTAGCCCCCGTCTGGTCCCAGGCTGGCAGGCCAGTCCAGGCAATGGGTTTCTAGCAGCACCCTTCCGCCGTTCACGTCATGGGGGTCTAGGGAAGGGCGCACGCCCATATTCGCCACCCCGGCGATGGGCTTGTCTGACAGACCATGCACCAGCACCACGAAGATGCCGCTGGCAGCAGGTTTCCAGCGCGGAAAACGCAGGTTCAGGGTGCGAAAACCCAGGGTGCGCCCGAGCTTGCGGCCATGCACAATGTGTCCGGAAATCCGGTAAGGGCGGCCTAGCAGGCGCGCCGCTTGCGCCATATGGCCATCGGCCAGCGCAGCGCGGACCGCCGAGCTAGACACCCGCAGGCCATGCACTTCATAGCTGTTCATGCGCGCCACGTCAAAGCCCTGCGCCTCACCGGCGGCGTCCAGCATGGCGTAATCCCCGGCGCGTTGGGCGCCAAAACGGAAATCGTCCCCCACCAACACGTAGCGCGCGCCCAGGCCTTGGACCAGCACTTGTTGCACAAAATCCTGCGGACTTTGGCCGGCCAGGCTGGCGTTAAATGGCAGCACCACGGTTTGGTCCACGCCGCACTGAGCCAACTCTTGCAACTTATCGCGGAAGGTGCCTACGCGGCTGGGCGCGAGCTCCGGGCGTTGCAGGTGCAGCGCAAAGTAGTCGCGCGGATGCGGCTCGAAGGTCAGTACGCAGCTGGGCACGCCGCGCTGCTGCGCCTCGCTGCGCAAAAGCGCCAGCATGGCCTGGTGGCCGCGGTGCACGCCGTCAAAATTACCAATGGTCAGGGCACAGGCCGGTGCAAGGCCCGGGTGCTGGAAGCCGCGGAAAAACTGCATGCGTTGCTATCTGGTTGCTCAAGGCCGCCCCGTGGAGGCAGGGGTTTGGGCCGGGTTGTCATCGAAACAGGGTATATTGTGACGCAGCCCCTCTCCAGCCTTTAGGGCCCGCAGCGGGGCCGCCCAGTGTGACGTGGTTTTCCCGGTGTCTTTGCTGATCTGGAGGAATTGCTTGAAAGTACTGAAGTTGTCGGCCCAGGGGCTTCCGCAATCCTGGATTTCCCTTGAGCAAGCGGTGGTCAATTACGCAGCAGGCGAAGTGCGCTGGGAATCCGGCGGCGAGATCGCCGTCTTTCGCGGCGGTCACAATGCCGTCACTGGCCTGCAGTCGGTGATTCGCGTCAACAGCATCATCGGCACCCGTGGCGTACCCAACATCAACCCTTTCAATCTGCGCCCGGGCCTGACCAATAGCAAGCTCTTTGTGCGTGACCGCAATGTATGCGCCTACTGTGGTGGCCGCTTTCACGAATCGGACCTCACCCGCGAGCACATCATCCCTTTTGCCCAGAATGGGGTGGACAACTGGATGAACGTGGTCACCGCCTGCCGTCCCTGCAACCACCGCAAAAGCCACCGTACGCCGGAGCAGGCGAATATGCCGCTGCTGTTCGCGCCCTATGTGCCCAGCCTGTGGGAAGACTTCATCCTGCGCAACCGGCGCATCCTGGCCGACCAAATGGAGTTCTTGATGTCGCACGTGCCACGCTCCTCGCGGCTATTGATTTAGCGATACGGCTTCATGCAGAGCAATATTCGATAACTGCTAGCCCGAGATAGCGGCGCGCACGGGTGGGTTTCTAGCTAACCGGGTCTGCGCTTTTTGCTGTTAGCATTCGCGGCTGGGGAGCATAAGAACAGCATACAAGCGATAAGGCAATCAGTCCACGGCATGTCATTTCAGCAGATCGCGCCCAGGGCGCTGCGCCGTATCGCCGCCTCCTTGTTCATAGCAGCAGCGTTGCTACTTGGCGCTTGCGACAAGGTACAAAACAATCCCCACCCGGCGGGTTCGGAAGCCAGCAACACGCTGTTTTTGCCGTTTACTGGCCGCTCGCCCAAATACCTCGACCCGGCCAGTTCCTATTCCAACGACGAATCGCCGTATACCTACCAGGTCTATGAGCCGCCTTATGGCTACCACTACCTCAAGCGGCCCTACGAGTTGACCGGTCGGGGTGCTCGCGACGTGGCTGCCCCGCAGTACCTGGACAAAGCGGGCAAGCCATTGCCCGAAAGCGCGCCGGGGGAGCTGGTGGCGCAAACGGTATACGACATTTCCATCCGGCCGGGTATTCAATTTGCCCCGCATCCGGCCTTCGCCAAAGATGGCGATGGTCGTTTTATTTACCATGATTTGAAGGCCGCGGACGTGGCCGACAAACACCAGATTACCGACTTTGCGCATACTGGCACGCGCGAATTGACGGCCGAGGACTATGTGTACGCCATACGCCGCCTGGCCACGCCGCGTGTGGTCTCGCCCTCGTTTTCGACTATGGCCGATTACATTGTCGGCCTCAGGGAATATGGGGCCACCGTGGCCGCCAAAGACAAAGCCTTGCGCAAGGGCATGGCGCCCACCGACCGTAATCTGCCTTTTCTCGATTTCCGCGAACTTGGGTTTGAGGGTGTTAGCGCGCCCGACAAATACACCTTGCGCATACGTTTGGTGGGCAAGTACCCACAATTCAAATACTGGCTGGCCATGGTGTTCTTTGCCCCGGTACCTTGGGAGGCAGAAAAGTTTTACGCCCAGCCTGGTATGTCGGCCAACAACCTTTCGCTGAACTATTGGCCGGTAGGCACTGGGCCGTATATGTTGACCGAATTCCGGGAAAACCGGCGTCACGTGCTGCAACGCAATCCCAATTTCCATGGCGAAACCTATCCCTGCGAAGGGGCACCTGGCGATCAGGAGAAAGGCTATTTGCAAGACTGTGGCAAACCCATTCCCTTTGTGGACAAGGTGATTTTTGAAATCGAAAAAGAGGCCGTTCCCCTGCAGTCCAAATTTATCCAGGGCTTCTACGACTCACCTGCCATCGAGCGATTAGATATCGGTACCGGCTATATCGTGGCCATGGGCGACGATAAGAAAAAAGAAGCTTTGTACAAAGAGAAAGGCATACGGCTACCGACCACGGTGGAGGCCAATACCTGGTACTTTGCTTTTAACTGGATGGACCCGGTGGTGGGTAAGGGCGCAACGCCAGCCCAGGACGAACGCAACCGCAAGTTACGCCAGGCTTTATCCATCGCAATTGAATGGGAAGAACACATTGCCATTTTTGAACGCGGCCAAGGTGTTGCCGGGCAAGGACCCGTGCCACCCTCGCTGTTTGGCTATCGCGAAGACGGACCCACCGCCTTTAACCCGGTGGTCTACCGCCGAGGACCAGACGGCCAACCGGTGCGACGCAGCATAGAGGAGGCTAAGCAATTGCTGGCCGAGGCCGGCTATCCGGATGGGCGTGACGCCAAGACTGGTAAGCCTTTGGTGCTGAGTTTTGACTATATGAACACGAGTAACGGCTCCAAACCTTTGCTCGATTGGTATACCCGGCAATTTAGCAAACTGGGCGTGCAAATGGAGGTGCGGGCCACCGACTTCAACCGGTTTCAGGACAAGCTAAAAAAAGGCTCGGTGCAAATGTTTCTGGGCGGTTGGCTAGCCGATTACCCGGACGCAGAAAACTTTCTGTTTATGCTCTACGGTCCCAACTCCAAAGCTAAAACCGATGGCAATGGCGAAAACAACGCCAATTATCAAAACCCCCAGTTTGATGCGCTGTTCGACCGCATGAAAGTACTAGACGACGGACCGCAAAAACAGCAACTGATCGACGAGATGGTACAGATCGTGCAAAAAGACGCGGTCTGGAGCTTTGGCTACTGGCCCACCTCCGCAGCGGCCTACCACCAGTGGATTTTTAACGGCAAGCCCACCCAAATTGTGCGCAACCATATTTCCTACTTGCGCCTGGATCCGGAATTGCGTGCTAGCAAAATTAAGGAGTGGAACCATCCGGTATGGTGGCCCTTACCCGTGCTGGGGGCGCTGCTGTTTTTGGTACTGTGGCCGGCTTGGCGTATCTGGCGGCGGCGCGAGCGCGAAACTGCCGCCCGTACCTTGGCAGTGGAGTAAGCACCTATGGTCAATTACATCATCCGCCGCGTCTTATATGGACTGCTGATCCTCATTGGCGTCAACCTACTGACGTTCATTCTTTTCTTTGCCGTGAATACGCCCGACGATATGGCGCGCATCAACATCGGCGGCAAGCGGGTGAGTGCCGACGCGATTGCTAAATGGAAAACCCAACGCGGCTACGATAAACCTTTGCTCTTTAATGAGCAGGCCCAAGGGGTGGAAAAACTGAGCAAAACCTTGTTTGTGGAGCGCTCGCTTCCTTTGTTTGCTTTGCAGTTCGGCGCCTCAGATACCGGGAGGGACATTGGCTACGAATTGCGCCAACGCGCTCTGCCATCACTGGTGTTGGCGTTGCCTACGTTTTTGCTGGGTGTTTTTGTGGTGGTGGTGATCTCGCTCATCATGGTGTTTTTCCGCAATACCTACGTCGAGTTTTGGAGTGTGGCTTTTGCAGTTTTTCTGCTGTCTGTCTCCGGGTTGTTTTACATCATTGCGGGACAATTTTTGTTCAGCACCGTACTCAAGCTGGTACCCGCTTCAGGCTTTGCGGGGGGCTTGGACATGGTGGTTTTTTTAATATTGCCCGTCGCCATAGGCATCCTCTCGCGCATGGGCGGCGAAGCCTTGTTTTACCGCACTATGTTTTTAGAAGAAATCGGCAAAGACTATGTGCGCACCGCGCGCTCTAAGGGCTTGTCGGAGAGCGTGGTGTTGTTTCGCCATGTGCTCGGCAACGCCTTGCTGCCCATACTGACCAGTACCGTGGCCGTGCTGCCCCTGCTGTTTATGGGCGCGCTGATTATGGAGTCTTTTTTCGGAATTCCCGGCCTTGGCAGTTTCACGATCGACGCGATCAACGGCCAGGATTTTGCGGTGGTGCGCGCCATGGTCTTTTTGGGCTCGGCCTTGTACATCCTTGGATTGGTATTGACCGATATTTCCTACACGCTGGCTGATCCACGCGTACGCCTGGCTTAAGGACGGTAGCACTATGCCCAAATTCGTCCTGCTTGCCACCGACCTGGCCTTGTATTTTCAGATGCTGGTGCTGCTGGTGTATGTACGCCATGCACAGCGTACGCCCCTGCTGCGTCAGTCTTGGCGCTATGTCCAACGCGACGGCGCTGCCATGTCGGCAGCCGTCGTGCTGGC
>CANFLU010000065.1 GCA_947447975.1 Comamonadaceae bacterium
TCGAAACTTGGTTTGACGTCAAGGTGGAGGGCGCTTTAGATGCGGGCCTGAACTTGGGCCGCGTCACGCTAGATACCTTGAGTAATGATTTGGCGTCCAAGGCGCGGGTCGCTGCTGAGCAATTATCCGAGAACCAGCAGATGGTTCAAGAGAGCACTTTGGTGCGCTTAATGGAGCAGATAGGCGCAAGCGACGCCTCGGTGTGGAGCGCCAGCGGCAAGTTGCTTTCTAGCGCGGGTTCCATCGGTATGCAGCTGAGCCCGGATAAGCCGAGCAGCGCCCAGTTGCGTTCAGCCAAATCCGAGCGTTCTTACGCATGGATCGATGGTCTAGAAGATGCGGCCATGGGTAAAGCGGTCAAACCCAGTATCAAAGCGCTGGTGCCGATTCCCAACGCTAGCCTGGGTCTGGCAAGTGAGCAGCGGTTTTTATTGGTGCAAAGAATATTGCCTGCTAATTTCGTCGCCAATGCGCTGGCCGTCGATAGCGCCAACCGGGAATACCAAGAACGCGCGCTAGGACGCTCCGGGCTTCAGCGCATGTATATCGGCACCTTGACGCTGAGTCTGTTTCTGGCCGTATTCGGAGCGATTTTGCTCGCTATCGTCCTGGGGAATCAAATCGCGCGGCCTTTGCTGGTACTCACCGAAGGCGTGAGCCAAGTGGCGGCCGGCGATTTAACCCCCAAATTGGCCTTGCAAAGCAAAGATGAACTGGGCGGATTGACCCGGGCTTTTGCCTCCATGACGCAACAATTGGCTGACGCTAGACAGACGGTCCAGACCAGCATCATCCAATTGGATTCTGCGCGCGCGCGGTTACAAACGATTTTGGACAACCTGACTTCAGGCGTACTGGTACTCAATGCGACGGGGATCGTTCGTTCGGTAAACCCCGGCGCGGAGCGCATACTTCAACTCGATGCGGTCCAGTTGCTGGGCGCACAGATTGCTAGTTTGCCAGGCCTTGAAACTTTCGGCCAAGGTATCGCCCAGCAGTTTGATGACTTTTTGCAAGTCATTACCGAAGGCGGAAATGACCACTGGCAGCAATCATTCGAGTTGGGTGCAGCGGCGGTACCCGCCGGGTCGATGGCCGACCAATCGCGCATGCTGGTGGCCCGGGGGGCAATACTGCCAGATGCCAGCCGGTTGGTCGTTTTTGACGATATATCGGAAATCGTGTCGGCACAGCGCGCGCGCGCCTGGGGCGAAGTGGCGCGTCGACTAGCCCATGAAATAAAAAACCCTTTGACACCAATTCAGCTTTCAGCCGAACGCCTGGAACGCCGCTTGACGGGCAAGCTGGAGCCCAGCGAACAACAGGTGCTGGCAAAGTCAGTCAAGACGATTGTGGAGCAGGTTGATGCCATGAAACGTCTGGTGAACGATTTCAGAGATTACGCGCGCCTGCCCGCTGCACAATTACAAGCGGTGGATCTCAATGAACTGGTTGATGGTGTCTTGCATCTGTACGAATCATCATCTGTACCTATTCGGCTCGAGCTTGAGGCGGGTATTCCCGCAGTGCTCGGGGATCCGCAACAATTGCGGCAGGTATTGCACAATCTTTTGCAAAATGGATTGGATGCGACGACGCTGAAGTCGGAAGATGCAATGCAAAACCCAGACGGTGGCAGCTCGCCACCGGGGGAGCTGGTGGTGCGTACGCAATACATGGCCGGCTCCGGGCGGGCGAGGTTGATCGTCATGGACGAGGGTGGCGGTTTCCCCGAGCACATCCTGAAGCGCGCCTTCGAACCTTATGTGACCACCAAGCGCAGCGGCACCGGGCTTGGCCTTGCGGTGGTCAAAAAAATCGCCGATGACCACGGTGGCCGTATAGAGATTAGCAACCGGATGGTCGGCCCCTCGGTTTTGGGCGCCCAAGTCTCGCTATCATTAGCCTGTGTGGCAAACGTCAAACATTTGGAAAATACTATTTCGGACCTAGCATAACCATGGCAAACATTTTGGTCGTCGATGATGAACACGGTATCCGGGATCTGCTTTCAGAGATTCTCAATGATGAGGGACACGCGGTGGAGCTGGCCGAAAACGCGGCACAGGCACGCGCCGCGCGTCTACGTGAGCGTCCGGATCTTGTCTTGTTGGATATTTGGATGCCGGACACCGATGGTGTGACCTTGCTGAAAGAATGGGCGAGTTCGGGTTTGCTGACCATGCCGGTAATCATGATGAGCGGACACGCCACCATTGAAACCGCTGTGGAAGCCACCAAAATTGGGGCGATGGCGTTTCTGGAAAAGCCAGTGACCTTGCAAAAGCTGCTCAAAGCAGTGGAGCAAGGTTTAACGCGCGGCACAGTGCAATCACGTGATCCCCGGTGGGCGCATGCAATGCAAGAAGCTGCGCCCCCGAGCCATGCATCGCCCATCACGCCCTTGGATGGCGACCAGGAGGCCCTCGCAGCGAGCCAGGCCTTCGATTTAGACCGTCCCTTGCGTGACGCCAAGGACGCATTTGAGCGTGCCTATTTCGAATTCCATTTGGCCAAAGAAATGGGCTCCATGACCCGGGTTGCTGACAAAACTGGACTGGAGCGAACCCATTTATACCGCAAGCTAAAACAGCTAGGTGTGGACGTGTCTCGCGGCAAGCGGCAAGGCAACTAATTCGTCAGAAGCACATCCCGCCCCTTAGGAGCGTAGGGTGCGTGAGTGCTGATGAACTGTTTCTACCAGCGCCGCAACATGCTCGGGTGGTGTGAATTGGTTAATCCCATGGCCTAAGTTGAAAATAAGACTGGGTCCTGTGCCCGGGCCCTGATGCGCTGGCCCAAAGCTATCGAGGACATGTCCAACCTCCTTGGCTATTTGCGCGGGCGGCGCAAACAGCACTAAGGGGTCAATATTGCCTTGTAAGGCCTTACCCGGCCCACCCGCCGCGCCGCCGACTAGGGCACGTGCAGTACCCAAATTCATCGTCCAGTCCAAGCCGAGTACCTCGCAATCGAGTTTGCCCATTGCTTCAAGCCATAGCCCGCCACCCTTGGTAAATACGATGCGCGGAATAATTTGCCCTTGCGGTCCATGGCGCTGCAATTGGCTGAGCACCCGCTCGGTGTAGGCCAAGCTGAAGGTGTGAAACGCGCGGTCCGCTAGTACGCCCCCCCAGCTATCAAAAATCATGACCGCTTGCGCGCCGGCTTGGATTTGGGCATTGAGGTAGGCAGCCACCGAATCCGCATTGATCGCCAAAATCCGGTGCATCAAATCGGGCCTCGCGTACATCATGGTTTTCACCAGCCGGTAGTCATCCGAGCCGGCACCCTCCACCATGTAACAGGCCAGCGTCCAAGGACTGCCAGAAAACCCGATCAGCGGCACACGGGATAGGCCGCTGGGGAGCGTCAAGGCTTTTCGAATGCTGCTTACTGCGTCAAATACATAGCGCAGCTTGTCCATATCAGGGACGCGAAGCCGGTCAACTGCTGCCTCATCCGAGACCCGGGTGGCAAACCGGGGCCCTTCACCCTGGGCAAAAGTTAAACCCAGCCCCATAGCATCCGGAACGGTGAGGATGTCGCTAAAAAGGATGGCGGCGTCCAGCGCAAAGCGGTCCAAGGGCTGGAGTGTTACCTCGGTGGCATAGTCGGGATTGGTAGCCAAGCCCATAAAACTCCCCGCCTTTTCCCGGGTGGCCCGGTACTCGGGCAAGTAGCGTCCGGCTTGGCGCATGAGCCACAGGGGGGTATAGGGCGTGCCCATGCGCAGGCAGGCGCGCAAAAAATTCGGGTTTTCCAGAGCCCCTACGGTGGCGTCAAGCGCGGTATCGGTAAACGGCAAAGCGAAATTGTTCATAGAGAGCGAAGGCTTAAAAGGAGGATTTTGACCCATTTTGACAGCGTCGTCGCCAAGGCTAGGGTTGTGTAGTGGCAAGCCTAAATACCTGAAATCGCTGCCAGCAACGCGTCTGTGTCGAGCAACTCGGACATCAAAACCGGCGCACGGCCCGGACACAGCAGCACATAAACTGGCACGCCGCTGCGGCCCAGTTGCTGCAATGCCTGGCTGATGGCGGCATCCCGCCGGGTCCAATCTGCCCGCAGCAACACCACCTGTTTTTCAGCAAAAGCTTGCTGCACCTGCGGTTTGGATAGGACCTGTTGCTCGTTGTACTGGCAGGTGATACACCAGGCCGCGGTGAAGTCCACAAAAACAGGCTGGCCGGAATCCAATGCCGCCTGCTCGTCCTGAGCGGTCCAGTTGCGCCAAAGGTTTGCAGTCGAATTGCTTTGCTCGGAAAGCGCATTGGTTTCTGATTGCGAGGCTACGCGCAAGGCAATGCTACCGGTCAATAACGACACCAGCAGCGCCAAGGCGCCAAAGCCCATCGCCGCGCGACCGGGCAAGTGCAAGGCCCAAAGACACATGGACAAACACAAGAGCAGAGCTACCAGCATAGCGGCAACATCCAGGCCCGACATGTGCGCCAACACCCATACCAGCCAAACCACAGTGGCGGCCATAGGAAAGACCATAAACTTGCGCAAGTGTTCCATCCATGGGCCGGGTTTAGGTAATTGGCGTGCCAATGCCGCGCTGTTGGTGACAAGCGCGTAGGGGAGTGCAAGTCCTAGTCCCAGCGCCAAAAAAATCACTATCGCTTGCCAGCTAGGCAAGGTCATCGCCAGGCCCAGAGATGCGCCCATGAAGGGTGCGGTGCAGGGCGACGCGACCACGACCGCAAGTACCCCCGATAGCGCGGCGTCAGTCACGGGGTTATGCAGCTGCATGCCCGCCAGGCGGCTAGGAACCAGTCTGGAGACATCGAGTAAGTCCATCAAATTGAGGCAAATCAGCGTGAACAAGGTGGCCAGTGCCGCGATAAAAATCGGCGATTGCAAGTGAAAGCCCCACCCTAAGGCCTGCCCACCCGCGCGCAGGCCTAAAAGCAAACCGCCCAAAACCGCCATGGATACAAGCACCCCACCGGTATAGGCCGCGGCCTGGGCGCTGCGCTGTTTCGCGCTCCCCTGCACGATAGCTAAGCCCAGCGCCTTAAGTGCCAGCACTGGAAAAACGCATGGCATCAAATTGAGAAGCAAACCCCCGGCGAAGGCTGCCAAAACAGCGCCCCAAAAAGCAAGTTGGGTAACGCTTGATGCGTTATCAGTCCCGCCGTCTTCAGTGAGGGTGGGCGTCTGCGTTGTGGAGCCCGTATCTGGCGTTTTGGAAGTGGTTTGCGGCCAGTTACCCGGTGCGTCCAAGGTGGCGCGCACTGATTTGCCCGCGTAAGAAAACACAAATGGCAGCCTGTCGGGCCCGCCCACGCGCTGCGGTGAAAACCGGATTAGCGCTGTCCAGGTATCACCATCCCACAGCTGCGTGGCCATGGGAAATACCTTCTGAACCACTGCGGCAGACGAACTTACTTTGTCTTGCGGGTCGGGAAGCAAAGGGCTTGCGAATACCGAAGAAACTTCAGGAAAGGCCGCAATTGCTTTGCCTTGCCAGGCTTGGGGCAAACCTTGGAGCCGCAATTTCAGCCCGTCCGGAACAAATTCGCTTTGAATCTTTCCCCCAAAATTTGCAGGTCGCTTGAGGCGGGCCTCTTCGAATAAAGCACTGTGCAGGGCGGTCGAACCCTGTAATGGAATCGCCAGCGTGAAATCACCCTCCTGCGGTATGCATTCCTGACGACATACCAGCCAGCTTGCATGCAGCCGCACCGTAAAACTACCACCGCTGGCCTTAAAGCCTTCTTCCAATTGCACCGTGACGGGAAGCAATACTTTTCCTTCATAGCCCAGGTTGGCTAGCGCGCCAATCCTGATTTTTTGGGGTACTGGCCAGTCAATGCCACCCGCCTGCGCCCCGTCGGGTAAGGTCCATTGCAGTTCGGTCGGTAAGCCGGAATCGCCGGGATTGACCCAGTAGGTGTGCCATTGGGGCTGGTGGTCTAGTAGCAAGCCTAGGCTGAAATCTTTGCCGGCGCTGATACCTTGCGGTGCATAGGCAACTAGCTCAGCGCGCAGCTCAGGGTTTTGCACCACGGAGCCTTCCTGTCCTGAACTCTTGGCGCTGACCAGACCCATGCTGCCCACCATCAAAAGCAGCACGAAGCTCCGATGCATATGGAGCGTAATAGCTTTATACAGGCACCAGAGTAAGCGAGGTGAGACCATCAGGTTGGCAGACAAAAATTTCAAGTGCATCCCCGTGTGCACGAATAAAGGGGTCGGCAGGCCATGCGTCGCCGGCCACTGAGGCGCTATTGTCCACCTTTGGCCTTTCCCGCATCCGCGGGCGGGCGCCAAGACCCGAAAACCTCTGGCCACTTATGCGGATTCCTGATGCGCAACTGCTTATGCACGCTTTCACGGCCGAAAACGACCTCGATATCACGCTCCCGGACCCCAAAAAGAGGCGCCAAGAAACCCACCATATAGTCAGTCGCCCGTCCGTCGCGCGGCTGCGCCCTAACACTCACTTTGAGTTGCGAACCTTTGGGCTTTCCTACGGCATCTTTGCCTGCACCTGGTTTACCCAAGATATTGACCACCAGCGTGTTGCCATCCCAGCGGAAAAAGGATTCTTCGTGCGCTTGTGCCATGCTTCCATAATAAGGGTATGCCCCACCGCATTCTTCTGGTCACCCTGAACGCCAAATATATGCACGCCTCCCTGGGGCTGCGCTATCTGCTGGCCAATATGGAGCGATATGGAGGCAAAGATTTGAAGTTGTGCACCAGCTTGCATGAGTTCACAATTCACAGCCCTGCAAAAAAAATCGTAGACGATTTGCTTTCCCATTGCGGGCCCGGGGATCCCGAGGGCGTGCAAATCATTGGTTTTGGCGTGTATATCTGGAACGTGCAACACACCCTGGACGTGATGCGGGCGCTTAGAGCCCAGCGACCGGATATCCGACTGGTCTTGGGCGGCCCGGAAGTCAGCCATGAATGGGAGCAACAAGCCATAGTCGCACAGGCCGATTTTCTAATTACGGGTTGGGGTGACGTCAGCTTCCCCCGACTATGCCGCGCACTGATCCATGGCCCACAGCCTTTGATGAAGGTCATTGCTGGCGAGCAAGCGCCGCTCGCAGAATTGGACCTCCCCTATGACTATTACACCCCCGAGGACCTGGCGCACCGCGTACTTTATGTGGAAGCTTCCCGAGGTTGCCCATTTAAGTGCGCGTTTTGCCTGAGCGCCTTGGATAAAACGGCATGGGCTTTCGAACTGGAACCCTTCCTGGCCCACTTGCAGTCGCTGTATTCGCGTGGCGCACGCACGTTCAAGTTTGTCGACCGGACCTTCAATTTAAAGGTAGATGCATCGATCCGAATACTAGAGTTTTTTCTGGATTTGATCGCGCGTGCGCCACGGGACGCTTTGTTTGTCCACTTCGAGCTGATACCGGATCACCTGCCCGATAGCCTGAAGGCGCGCATCGCGCGTTTTCCTCCAGGGAGCTTGCAGTTTGAAATTGGCATCCAGAGCCTTAACCCCCAAGTTCAAAAAGCCATTGCAAGACGTCAAGACACGGAAAAAACGCGCTCCAACATTGATTGGCTGGTAAACCATAGCCAGGCGCACTTGCACACGGACTTGATTTTCGGCCTGCCTGGAGAAAGTTGGGAGAGTTTCGCTGCAGGGTTTGACACGCTTTGGTCATGGGGCCCGCATGAAATTCAACTCGGTCTGCTCAAACGCTTGCGCGGAACCCCGCTCGCCCTTAGCGCCGGCTCTGGGATGGTTTTTCAGGAAAACCCGCCTTACGCGGTCATTCAAACCGATGCACTGTCGCCTGAGCAAGTATTGGCGTTTACACGCTTGGCACGGTATTGGGATTTGATTGCCAATTCCGGGCGGTTCCCCGTTAGCTTGGCGCTGCTCTTAGACGGTGGCTCTGCATTTGCTAGTTTCGCTGACTTTGCCCATTGGTTGTGGAACAAAACAGCGCTGACCAGTGGCCTCACGCCAGAGGCCTTGGTTGATGCGCTATATGCATACCTGACCGAGGTACGCACCTTGCCTGCCCCGATCGTGCACGCAGCCTTGTTGGCGGACTACCGGGGCAGCGGTGCCCGTGCCAAGCCCCTGGTCCTCCAATCCGACTTAAGCCGCGCCAAGACGGCACAATCTGCGGTCGGGGAAAGCGCTGCGCGGCATAGCAGCAGGCAGCGTCGGCATCTGAGCGCCCTGGATCCATTGCCCGAACCTCCTAGCCAAGAAAGACCTTCACATGCCGCATAGCAAAGCCCATCCGTCGCCGTTCTGGGCCGATTGTGCGACCACGCATTTCCGCGATTTGCAAGCAAGTGGCGCTATCGGTCACGTGGTAGCAGTGATGCCTGTTGCCGCCACAGAGCAGCATGGGCCACACCTGCCTCTCAAGGTGGACACCGCCATTGTTGATGGCGTGATTGATGCGGCGATTGCGCACTTACCCGCTAACTCCCAGGCCTTGTTTCTACCTACCCAGGCCGTTGGCTTCAGTCCTGAGCATGCGCGTTTTGCTGGCACGCTCACCCTCAAAGCGGAGACCGTTTTGCGCCTATGGACGGAGCTGGCCGAGAGTGTTGCCGCCACCGGCGTGCGCAAATTGCTGATCTTCAATGCGCATGGTGGGCAGGCCAATCTGATGGATTTGGTAGCGCGTGATTTGCGCGCCCGCCTTGACATGATGGTCTTCAGTGTCAATTGGTACGCACTGCCTCTTAGCGGCCCGCAAGGCCAGGACGTGAACAGCATGTTCAGCCCCGAAGAGCAACGCTTTGGTGTCCATGCGGGCGATCTGGAAACATCCCTGATGCTGGCCATCGATCCCGAGCACGTCAATATGGGCGCAGCCTCGCGTTTCCCTTCAAGCGCACAAATGCGCGCGACCAGCTTCGACATTCTTGGCAACGGTAAGACGGCTAAGTTCGCCTGGCAAATGCAGGACTACAACGCGGCGGGCGCAGCCGGTAACGCTGCTGCGGCTACGGTTGAAAAGGGCAATGCGGTCTTAAATGCGGCGGGGCGTTCACTAGCGGCGCTGCTGTCGGAGATCGAGCGGCTTGACCTGTCCGCCTTGAATAACGCTACGCAATGAGGCTCCTTCCTTCCCCCGGGCCTACTGGTACGTTACGCTAGGGCTTGTTGGACGGCCTCAATGGAGAGGCGCGTTACTTATTGCCGCTGTGCCCGCTAAGGGACGGGCCCTAGCCAGATTCAGGCGTAAGTGTGCCAGTCCGTATAGGCCGCCTCATCTAGGTGAGGCAAATGGTTGTAGCTCAGCAATACGTGGCGCTTGGGATTGAAAGAAAACTCGGTGATCGAGGTGTTACGGATTCGGAAATTGAGCTCGATCGTCGTTTCGGCGGAGGTGCCCAAGAGTTGTCCCACCGCGGTGGAAATAGGCCCGCCACTGCTGATGATGAGTACCTTTGCACAATTGCTCGTGCGCACATGGTCTAGTGCGCTGACGACGCCTTGTACAAACGATGGATAGTCTGGCATGCCGAGGGGTTGCGTTGACCCCGCCATCCACTGCCGCAAACCATCCCGCAGCAACCGGAAATGCTGCTTGTACAGTTCCGGCGTGTCGGGCTTTTCCAGGCGCGCAGGATGGATGGCTTTCACTACCGCCTCGCTGTCATACTCGTCAAGCCCGGCCCACACCAAGGGCTGCTGGTCAAAGCCCGCGCCCTCGGCGATAGCCTCCCAGGTCTGGGCGTGGCGCCGCAGGCGGCCTGTGAGTACCAGATCGAAGCTGAGGTACCGTTGCTTGAAGTACTGGCCCAGGCGCGAGCTTTGCCGCCTGCCTAGATCGCTTAAATTGTCGTAATCGGCTTCCCCAAAGGAGGCTTGTCCATGACGGACCAGATAAAGATGTCCCATGGTCGGATTTAAGCCGACCATGGGCACCAAAGATGTCCATCGGGCGACAGGTCGCGCTAGGCCATCCTTGGTAATTTGTGGGGCAGAGCGATTGCCGCTCGCCAGTAGTCTTGGGGATCATCGCCTGCTGAGCCGCGGTCCTATCAATCCACCCGTCAGCTGTCCCCCGCAAGAATTCTTTTCAAAAATCCGACTGAGGTCAGAAATATGTGCCATAATCGAGGGCTTCGGTGGAAACACTGGGCGGTCAACGGAGGCGCTAAGGAAATGCTCCAAAACGAAAAAAAGTTTAAATTGACCGGGTGCAGACGAAAAAGCTGTGCTATAGTAGAGGGCTTCGCTGATCGCAGCGTAGCAAGAGCAAATCAAGAAGTTTGCAAGAGTTCATTAAAAACTTACAGCCGATAAGCGTGGGCGTTTGAAGGCGATTGCCAAGTTCTTTGGAACTTAGCTTTAATTAGCTAACAAACGCTCATGAAGTAATAGATGTGGAAATCAGAGATGAAATTCACGTCGATTCCAATTTATGAGTGGCGTCGAAAGATGCAAAAATTCAAGATCGAA
>CANFLU010000066.1 GCA_947447975.1 Comamonadaceae bacterium
CAGCAAAGTGCCGCTTTCGCATGCGGCAGCGCAGCATGAACGGAGAACGACCCGCGCAATGGGGCTCAGGCCTGGCCTGCGCCTGCCCAATGACGCGCCATGCGCACCGCCGCCAGCAGGCTGGAGGCATCGGCAAAGCCCTGGCCGGCAATATCGAAAGCCGTGCCGTGATCCGGGCTGGTACGCACAAAAGGCAGGCCCAGCGTCAGGTTCACGCCCTGCTCTACCCCCAGGTATTTCACAGGAATCAGTCCCTGGTCGTGGTACATGGCGATCACCACATCAAAGCGCGCATCCGCACCGGCGGCGGCCCGGGCCTGCATAAACACCGTATCCGGGGGCCAGGGGCCGCTGGCATCGCAGCCGCTCTGGCGCGCCGCCGCAATCGCCGGGCCGATGATGCGGTGCTCCTCATCGCCAAACAAACCGCCTTCGCCTGCATGGGGGTTGAGCCCGGCGACGGCAATGCGCGGCGCCCTGCCAAGCACTGGGCGCAGCGCGGCATCGGTGATGCGGATGGTCTCTCGCACCGCGGCCTCAGTCACGGCCTCGATCGCCTGGCGCAAAGACAGGTGGATACTGACCAACACCGTGCGCAGTTCCTCGTTGGCCAGCATCATGCGTACCGGCAAACGGGCTACGGGCACACCCGCATGCTTGGCGGCCAGCGCCTGCAGCAACTCCGTATGGCCGGGGAACGCATCAAACGGCGCGCCCGCTGCGGACAGGCTTTGTTTATTCAGCGGCGCGGTGACCACGGCGGCCAGCACGCCAAGGAGTGCCTGTTCGGCCGCCCATTGCACGCAGCGGCCCGCAAACGCGCCTGCCACCGCGCTGACTTGGCCGTAAGGCACTGCCGGCAGGGGCGCGCCGACCTGCAAAACAGGAATGCAGCGGGGCGGCGCATGCAGTGCCTCTTGGGGATCGCTGATCTGCACCACTGGCCAGGCGACACCCTGGGCCACCAGGGCGCTGGCGCGGCGCATGGCCTGGAGGTCGCCAGCCACAAAACTGCCTTGCATCTGCGCCGCTTGCGCGGCGTAGGCCTTGGCAATAATTTCTGGGCCAATGCCTGCTGCATCGCCCATGGTGATGGCCAGAGGTTTGTCCAATGGGGTCGATTGCGCCATGGTCGAAATGTTTACGCGGGGTTGTCCACGTCGATAAAGACGTGCGCGATACCTAATTGCTGCGCCACCTGACCCGCCACGGCAGGCGCGCCATAGCGCTCGCTGGCGTGGTGGCCGCAGGCGATAAAGGTGACGCCGCACTCGCGGGCGTAATGCGCTTGGGGTTCAGAAATTTCACCGGTGATAAAGGCATCGGCCCCCGCCGCAATCGCCGCCTCGAAATACCCTTGCGCCCCACCGGTACACCAAGCAACGCGCTGCAGCGGGCCCGCCTTGCCGGGCACCATTACCACCGGTCGGCCCAGCACGGATTGCACATGGTCGGCCAGGGCTTGCGAATGGGCCATACCACCGGTCGATGGGATACCCAGCCAGCCCAGATCCTGCTCGCCAAAACGCGATTGGGCTTGGAAACCCAAACGCTGGCCTAGCTGCGCGTTATTGCCCCATTGCGGATGGGCGTCCAGGGGCAGGTGGTAGGCATACAAATGGATGTCATGGGCTAGCAAGCTAGCCAAGCGCTGGCGCAGCCAGCCCGTCACACGCCCGTCGTGACCGCGCCAGAACAAGCCATGGTGCACAAAAATCGCATCTGCGTCCTGCGCAATGGCCGCTTCGATCAGCGCCAGACTGGCGGTAACGCCGGAAACCAGTTTGCGCACCGGGCGCCGTCCCTCCACCTGCAAGCCGTTAGGCCCATAGTCTTTGAAGCGCTGGGGCTCGAGCAGGGTGTCGAAAGCGGTAAGCAGCGTAAGGTGATCGGTCATGGGCTGGCTCATCGGATGGGTCTTGGCGCCGGGTGGGCGCGATGGATGGATTATCCGCGCCGCATCAGCCGCCGATGTGTGCCCCCGTCAAAATAGCTTTCGGTCAAGCTAAGTAGGCCCAGTCCCTTGAAACCCGCATGCCAAGCCTACAATTTGTCGCTTGCGCGCCAAATGCCGGCGCGGCCATGCGGGTATGTACATGAAGCGTTACTGGTTACTTTTTTCCCAAAGCATCACTGTGCTGTTGGCGGCCTATTTCGTGGTGCTTACCCTCAAGCCCGCCTGGCTAGCGCCGCGCGGCGAGGGCGTGATGGGCTTGGTGCGAGCGCCGACGCTGCCCAAAGGCGAGGTGCCGCCCGGCAGCTTTCGAACAGCAGCGCATAACGCGGCGCAAGCGGTTGTCAGCATCAGTGTGAGCAAAGGACAAAGTGGCGGTAAAAACACGGCCCCGCCCTGGGAACGCTTTTTTAACGACCCCGACGCGGACCCCGAGGAGCCATCCTCAGGCATAGGCAGCGGCGTGATCGTAAGCAGCACGGGTTACTTGTTGACCAATAACCATGTCGTCGAAGGGGCGGAGCAAATTGAAGTCGTTTTGAATGATAGGCGCCGCGCCCGCGCCAAAGTGATTGGCACCGATCCGGATAGCGATTTGGCGGTGCTCAAAATCGAATTGGACAAGCTGCCGGTCATGGTCTTGGGCGACTCGGAAAACGCGCAAGTAGGCGACTTGGTGCTGGCTATTGGCAACCCCTTTGGCGTCGGCCAAACGGTGACCAGCGGCATCATCAGCGCGCTGGGGCGCAACCAGCGCATCAACACCTTTGAAAACTTTATCCAGACCGACGCCGCGATCAACCCCGGCAATTCGGGCGGCGCTTTGGTCGATAGCCAGGGACGCTTACTGGGCATTAACACTGCGATTTATTCGCGCTCTGGCGGCAGTCTGGGTATCGGCTTCGCTATTCCGATTTCTACCGCCAAGCAAGTGCTAGAGAGCATTGTGCGCGACGGCCAGGTCACGCGCGGCTGGATCGGTATCGAGCCGAACGACCTCGCCCCCGAAATCGCTGAAGCCTTTGGCATCGTGGCCGAACGCGGCGTGGCGGTGACCGGCGTCATGCAAGGCGGCCCGGCAGGTAAGGCGGGCGTCGTGCCGGGCGATGTGGTGCTGACCATAGGCGGCACGCCGGTAGACGATGTCGCGCATTTGCTTTCCGCTGTAGCAGGCTTAAAGCCCGGGGTACCGGCTAACGTGGAGATTCAGCGCAAGAAAACCGTGCTGGCCTTGAGCATCACCCCCGGCGTACGCCCCAAACCGGGCAAGATGCCGCGTTAATTGCCGGGGTTGGAGGCGCCTTCGGGTGCCTGTGGGTCCTGCGGGGCCTGGGTGTGGCGGATAAATACCTGGGCCGCAATGATGCCCACCTCGTACAGCAGGCACATGGGGACCAGCAGCGCGACCATAGACACCGGGTCGGGTGGCGTCACCAAGCCCGCCACCGCGGCCGCAGCCACGATGAAATAGGTGCGGAAATTGCGTAACTGCGCGATCGTAACCACGCCCATGCGCGCCAAAATCACCACCACAATCGGCACCTCGAAGGCCACGCCAAAAGCGATAAACATGGTCACCACAAAGTCCAGGTAAGCCTCGATATCTGGGCTGACGGCCACGGACATGGGCGCCATTTTTTGAATCGCTGGAAAGGCCTGACCAAAAACAAAGAAATAGCAAAACGCGGCGCCGGCGTAAAACAGCAAAGTGCTGGCCGCGACCAAGGGCATGACCAGCCTTTTCTCGTGCTTATAAAGGCCGGGCGCCACAAAAGCCCATACCTGGTAAAGAATCCACGGCAGCGACAGCGCAATGGCCGCCAGCACAGTGACTTTGATGGGTACCAAAAAGGGCGAGACCACGCCCACCGCAATCATCTTGGAGCCTTCTGGCAAGGCCTTGACCAGTGGCAGCGCCAGATAGTCGTACAGCTTGGAAGGGCCAGGGAAAAAGGCCAGCACCGTAAATATTGCAGCAATGCCGTACACCGCGCGCAGCAAGCGGTCGCGCAACTCGAACAAATGCTGCACAAAGGGCTGCTCGGTGCCGGCCAGTTCGTCTTCAGGAGGCTTGTGGTCGCTCATCAAAGGGCTTTGGGTGGCCGAAATCGCGCCACGCGCGCTGCACCCGAAAGAGCACGGGTGCGCACGCCGTTACGGGCTTTGTACCACTTGGGTGTGGCACCGATCTTGGAGCGCCAGCGTTTTTTAACCGGGCGGTAGAAAGAGTAATAGGGTACGGGTTCGCTGTTGGCGTCCTGGGCGCTCGCCTGGGCGATGCTGTTTTCGATAGCGGCGGTGCTTTGGTCTATGGAGCTTTGCACGGCCTGGGCTGCGTCTTGCAAGCTGGCCTGCGCCTTGCGCAGTTCGTCCAAATCCATGGAACGGTTGACCTCTTCTTTGACATCGGCCACATAGCGGCGCGCACGGCCCAGCATGGTTCCAAAGGTGCGGGCCAGGCCGGGGAGTTTTTCCGGGCCGATAACGATCAAGGCAATGCCGCCGACGATGGCGAGCTTGGTGACGCCAATATCAAACACTTAAAAACATCTCATGCACAGGCGACAAACCCGAGGGCGGGGGCTTAGTGTTTGGCCTTGGCTTCGACGTCGATGGCGTCTTTGTTGGCCGATGGCGGGTTGGCGGCCACTTGCTGCACCGGGGCAGCGGGCGAGGCGTCAGCAGGCTTGTCGCCGCCGTCACGCATACCGTCTTTAAAACCTTTGACCGCACCGCCCAGGTCCGAACCGATATTGCGCAGTTTTTTGGTACCGAAGATCACCACGATGATGACCAGAAAAATGATCAAGTGCGTTGTTGACAAACCCATACGGTTCTCCTAAGTGAGGGGGAATTCTAGTCGCGCAGGCTTGGCGCGCGCCAATTGCGTGTTTTCAACCGCGCAGCCAGGGTCTGGGGCCACCCATGACGTGCAAATGCAGGTGGCGCACCTCCTGCCCGCCCTCTGCGCCGGTATTGGTCACCAGACGAAAACCACCGTCTGGGTAGGGGTTGCAGCCCTCTTGTAAAGCCAGCACCGGCACTAGGGCCATCATGCGGCCCATCAAGGGCGCGTCATCCGGCCCGACGTGTGCCATAGACGGGATGTGCAGCTTGGGAATGATCAAAAAGTGCACGGGCGCCCAGGGCGCGATGTCGTGGAAGGCATAAAAATCATCGTCCTCGTACACGGCGCGCGAAGGAATCTGCTTAGCGACGATTTTGCAAAACAGGCAGTTAGGGTCGTGGGCGGTGTGGGAATGGGTGGCCATGGCGCGGATGCAAAACAATGCGGTGGTTAGACCGCACTATATTAAATCAGGGCTCTTGGGCTTCGCGTTGTACCGCTTTGCGCAGGGCCTTTTCTTCGATCCCGCTGGTGCCTTCGCGACGGCGCAGCTCGGCGATCACGTCCGACGGGTGCAAACCGTAATGCGCCAAGGCCACCAGGCAGTGGAACCACAAATCGGCCACCTCGCCTACCAACTTGCTCGGGTCGCCGCCATGGTCCAGGTCTTTGGCAGCCATCACCACTTCGGTGGCCTCCTCGCCGATTTTTTTGAGGAAAGCGTCCGGCCCTTTGTGCAACAGGCGCGCGACATAACTGGTCGCTGGGTCGCCGCCATGGGTTTCCTTGCGGCTCTCGATGATCGCTGCCAATTGCGCTAGCGCGTCTTGTGAAATTTCTTTGCCCGAACTGTCCATTTAATTGCCTTTGGGGTAAATCGTTGCAGGGTCTTTGAGCACAGGCTCCACAGGCAGCCACTGCCCGTTGTGCAGCATGCTGAAAAAACAACTGTGGCGCCCGGTATGGCAGGCAATGCCCGGGTCGTGGCCTTGCTGGGTGACGGTGAGCAGCACCACGTCGGCATCGCAATCGATTCGGATTTCGTGCACCAGCTGCACATGGCCGGACTCCTCGCCCTTGTGCCACAGCTTCTTGCGCGAGCGGCTGAAATACACCGCGTGCCCTAGCTCCACCGTTTTTTGCAGCGCCTCGCGGTTCATCCAGGCAAACATCAGCACGTCCTTGCTGCCTTGTTCCTGGGCAATAACAGGCACCAAGCCGTGGGCATCCCATGTGATGGCGTCTAAATAAGTCATAAGGGGGGATATTAAGGGGAATTGCTAATCGGCTTCAGGCCTAGGCCATGCCCCACTTCACCGCATCTTGGTCTAGCAATCAAACCTGGAATGCCCCACCAATCGGGCAGCATGGCATTTGATAAGGCAGGTGAGCAATGGATGGGGTAGGCCTACTAATTGGCGCCTTTTACAGCAGCGCTAATTGTTGCATTCGCGCTATTTCTACCTGCGCGACGACCACATTATGGGTTGGCACTGCAACTCGCTGTCTAAAGGTGGAAATGAGACGTGCCTGGTGACCTGCCCTTGGGCCTCGGCTCGGCCAAGGAGCTAGGCCGCGTTCGCCGCAGCCAGGCTGACTCGACCAGAACCAGTTCGTCAGACTCGCCTCGGTGCTGGGCTGCCTGTTCGTCGCTGGCTGGGAGGAAGCCCAGCTTGCGCAACAGCGCCTCGGAACGATAGTTGTGTGCCTTCAGCACCGCGATGAAGGTTGCGACACCGTACTGATCGCGAAGCTCTTGAAGCACTGCCTGAACGGCGCTGCTGCCGATGCCTTGTCGCCAGTATTGACTGTTGAGTTCGTACGCGACGTAAGCAGAACCGTCTTGAAATACCGTGGCTTGCACGTAGCCGGCCAGCTTACCGTCTGAAAGACGAATGACCCAGTTGAGCCACTGTTGCGTCCCGTCGCTTGAGCCCCGACTTTCAAGGCGTTCGAAGCGCTTCCTAAGCCACTCTTCGTCGATCGGCGGTTCGTTCTCGAACTCGTAGATGGCGGGATCGCTCAGCACGCTGAACATCTCCTGCGCGTGCGCAGCGAGCTGGGGTTCGAGGACAAAGGGCGGTGCGGCTAGGGTTCGCATAGGGCCTAAATTTGAAGGTGAGAGGCCGAAGGCAGTTAGCCGCTCGGATCTGAAAATATACAGGTAGCGCAGTGCGCACATTTGACGCAGGGCCACTCGGACTGCTGGGTAGGCAGCATGGTCCGCGTATGTTCACCTTGGTGAATCGAAGCACGCACATCGCGTGATGTTTTCGGCCTGGTTGCTTGAGTATGCTTACTTGAGCGGTCGATTTTTAATCTGCGAACGTTTTGCAGCCCTGCCGCTTCAGAATTCGTTCAACCATAGGGCGAAAAGTTCGTTGATTACAAGCGCACCGGGATGCCCCGCTCGCGCATGCTCTGTTTGGCTTGCTGCACCGTGTATTCGCCGTAATGAAAGATGCTCGCCGCAAGGACGGCGTCGGCGCCGCCTTGTTGGATGCCGTCGGCCAGGTGGGCCAGGTTGCCCACACCGCCCGAGGCGATCACGGGCACGCCCACCGCGTCGCTGACGGCGCGGGTCAGTGGCAGGTCAAAGCCGCTTTTGGTGCCGTCGCGGTCCATGCTGGTGAGCAGTATTTCGCCTGCGCCGTAGTCGGCCATTTGGGTGGCCCAGGCCACCGCGTCCAGACCCACGTTTTTGCGGCCGCCGTGGCTGTACACGTCCCAACCGGGGCCCATGAGCAAACCATTCGCGCCGATGCGTTGCTCGTCTTCGGGTGTGCGGCGTTTGGCGTCGATGGCCACCACGATGCACTGCGCGCCGTACTTGGCCGAGGCGTCGCGTATCACTTGGGGGTTGGCAATGGCGGCGGAGTTGAAGCTGGTCTTGTCGGCCCCGGCGTTCAAGAGGCGGCGCACATCGTCCACGGTGCGCACACCGCCGCCCACAGTCAAGGGGATGAAGACCTGGCTGGCCACGGCTTCGATGATGTGGAGAATCACATCGCGCCCGTCGCTGGTGGCAGTGATGTCCAAAAAGGTGAGTTCGTCAGCGCCCTGCTCGTTGTAACGGGCCGCGATTTCCACCGGGTCGCCGGCGTCGCGCAGCTCGACAAAGTTCACACCTTTGACGACACGGCCGCCGGTGACGTCCAGGCAAGGGATGATGCGTTTGGCCAGCATGCCTTAGCCAAGCAAGGCGCGCAATCGCTGGCTGCCGCTCCAGTGTCCGCCCGCCGCTATGGTTACAGGCTCGAGCACTTGCGCGGCCTCTACGCACAGCATGTGTTCAAACGCATCGGGTGTCATGTCAGGCATGATGGCGCAGCCCGCTGCGCCGGGGTTCCACACTACGCAGTCTGCCCAGCCTTCGCTGTTACTGATCTCAAGGCCACCAAGTGGGTCGTGCAAATGCATGGGCGCGGGCGGGGCGCTGTAGACCCGGTCAAACGGGCCGGTACATTGCAAACTGTCGGCAGCGCGCTGGTGCACGTCTGCCCGCGAATCCCATTCTTTTTGTCCGCCCAAACCGGATAGGCGCACGTGCGCAATATTGCTCACGGCCAGGTAAGAATGCAGCGCGCCGGTAAAGCGCAAAGCTTGCGCGCCCAGATTGCGCACCTCCAGCGTTACGCACAGTTGTTCTGGTTGCAAGTCGACGCGCAAGCGGGCTTCAAACTCGGCGGGCCACATCGCGCGGGTGCTGTCATCCACGCGCAGCCCAAAGGACAAACTGTTCGGTGCATCGCCCGAATCAGCGGCCAGCAAGGTCCAAGGCAGATTGCGCACAAAACCATGTTTGGGTAAATCGCCCCGCTGGTTAAATTGCGGAAAACAAACGGGGATGCCGCCGCGAATCGCAGTGTGCCCGTCCCACACGGAACGGGGGCTGACAAACAGGCGCTCGCGCCCACCCTGGAGCCAAGAAATAACATGCGCGCCCTGCAGCGCCACTAATACGCTGTCGCCATTGGCCAGCGTCAGGCGGTGGCAGGGCTGGCCGTGGAAAAGTTCTTCGCTGCGCGTGGCTAGGGCTGCGCCGGGCTCAGCCATTGCATTAGCCATTGAGTTCGTCAGCGCGGGCTTGGCCGGCGGCAAAGTCCAGGTCGCCGGTGTAAATCGCGCGCCCGCAGATCACGCCCTCCACGCCTTCGTCTTCCACGTCGCACAGCGCTTCGATGTCAGCCATATTGGAGAGCCCCCCCGAGGCGATAACAGGAATCGAGAGTGCTTGCGCCAGCGCCACCGTGGCCGGGATGTTGATGCCGGTGAGCATGCCGTCGCGGCCTATGTCGGTGTAGATGATGGACTCGACGCCATAGTCCTCAAACTTTTTACCCAGGTCGACCACATCGTGGCGGGTGAGTTTGCTCCAGCCGTCGGTAGCGACTTTGCCCTCTTTGGCGTCCAGGCCGACGATGATGTGGCCGCCAAATGCGGTACAGGCGTCTTGCAAAAAGCCGGGGTTTTTGACGGCGGCGGTACCAATGATGACGTAGCGCAGGCCCGCGTCTAAATAGCGCTCGATAGTGTCTAGGTCGCGGATGCCGCCGCCCAGTTGCACATCCACTTCGCTACCCACTTCTTTGAGAATGCGGCGAATGGCCGCCTCGTTTTTCGGGTGCCCGGCAAAAGCGCCGTTCAGGTCCACGAGATGCAAGCGCCTGGCGCCCTTGTCCACCCAACTACGCGCCATGGCGACCGGGTCTTCCCCGAAGGTGGTGGATTGATCCATATCGCCTTGTTGCAGGCGAACGCAGTGGCCGTCTTTGAGGTCAATAGCGGGGATAAGCAGCATGGTGCAGTGGCGGTGGGTAGTAAAAATGAAAGAAAGGGATAAGAAAAATTAGGCGAACCATACACGCAAGTGGGCCGCAATAGCCATATCAGGGCGCCCAACGCAGAAAATTGCGGTACAGGGCCAGGCCCTGCTCGGCGCTTTTTTCCGGGTGGAATTGTGTGGCAAAAATATTATCGCGGGCCAGCGCCGAACAAAAGCGCCCGCCGTAATCGGTTTGGCCAGCGCAGTGCGCTGCGTTTTGCGGATCGGCGTAATAGCTGTGCACAAAGTAAAAGTAACTGCCGTCGGGTACGCCCGCCCACACCGGGTGCGCGCCCTTGCCGTGATCGGCCTGCCAGACTTGGTTCCAACCCATTTGCGGTACTTTATAGCGACTGCCGTCGTCCTGCAAGCGCCCGTCCAGAGAAAACTTGCGCACCGTGCCGGGCATCAAGCCCAGCCCGGGCGTGTCCAGCTCCTCGCTATGGTCCAGCAGCATTTGCATACCCACGCACACGCCCATCAGCGGTTTGTGCGCCGCAGCATGCAGCACGGCAGGCAGCATACCGCTGGCGCGCAGCTCGGCCATGCAGTCGCGCATGCCGCCCTGGCCGGGCAGTACCACACGCTCGGCGTCCATCACTTCTTGCGGGCTGCGTGCCCACACCGCTTGCACGCCTTCCTGCGCGGCGGCGCGCATGACCGCTTGGGTGACCGAGCGCAAATTGCCCATGCCGTAATCGACGATAGCAACGGATTTCATGGCGGGGTGGCGCAAGCCTCCGGGCGGGGTGTCACGTCAGAGCGAGCCTTTGGTCGAGGGAATAGTGCC
>CANFLU010000067.1 GCA_947447975.1 Comamonadaceae bacterium
GAAGCCCGCACGCGCTTAGGCTTGCGCGCAGCCGCCTAAGGCTCTTTGTATTTTTGCTCCTGGAGACACCATGCAATTCACCCATGAACACCGCGAAGTCCAAAAAACGCTCAAGCGCCTGATCGACGAAGAAATCAACCCGCATGTGGACGAATGGGAAGAAGCCGGAATTTTCCCGGCGCATGAGGTTTTCAAGAAACTGGGCAACTTAGGTCTTCTGGGCCTGACCAAGCCCGAGGCTTATGGCGGCGCGGGACTGGACTACAGCTACAGCCTGGCCATGGCCGAGACCCTGGGCCATATCCACTGCGGTGGCGTGCCTATGGCTATTGGCGTGCAAACCGATATGTGCACCCCGGCCTTGGCGCGTTTTGGCAGCCAAGAACTTTGCGCCGAGTTTTTAGCCCCCGCCATTGCCGGCGATATGGTCGGCTGCATCGGCGTGTCCGAGCCCGGGGCGGGTAGTGATGTATCAGCCATCCAAAGCCATGCGCGCAAAGACGGCGACGACTACGTTATCAGTGGCCAAAAAATGTGGATTACCAATAGCCTGCAAGCCGATTGGATGTGCATGCTGGTCAACACCGGCGAAGGCGCGGCGCACAAAAATAAAAGCTTGGTGATGGTGCCGATGCGCGAGGGTCGCGGTGGCAAACTCACCAAGGGTATCGAGGTCGCGAAAAAAATCCGCAAGATCGGCATGAACAGCAGCGATACCGGCCTGATTTATTTTGACGAAGTGCGCGTGCCCCAGCGCAACCGCATCGGTGGCGAGGGCCAGGGTTTTATGTACCAAATGCAGCAGTTCCAGGAAGAACGCCTGTGGGCCGCAGCCAGCACTTTGCAAGGCCTGAACAATTGCATTGAAGACACGATTGCCTATGCGCAAGAGCGCAAACTTTTTGGCGCCACGCTGGCCGATCAGCAGTGGGTGCAGTTCAAGCTGGCCGAAATGAAAACCGATGTGGAGGCCCTGCGCGCCCTCACCTACCGCGCGTGCGAGTTGTATGTGCAAGGCCAGGATGTGACGGAGCTGGCCAGCATGGCCAAGCTGATGGGCGGACGCTTGAACCGTAGCGTAGTAGACGGCTGCCTGCAGTTCTGGGGCGGTATGGGCTATTCCTACGAAACCAGGATCTCCCGGGCCTTTCGCGACGGGCGCCTGGGCTCGATCGGCGGCGGTGCGGACGAAGTGATGTTGGGTATCTTGGCCAAAATGATGGGTATTGCCAAGCGGCCACCCAAGCAATGAAATCGTACTTTCGTTTTTTGCGAGACAGCGCTGCATATTGCGCCCTGTGGTGCGGACTGAGTGCTGCGGCGCAGGCTACTGAGTGGAAGCTGATCACCACCAGCAGCGACCTGAGCAAAATCACCTACTGGTATGTAGATCCGGGCAGCATAGTGGTGCAAGCCAATTTACTCCAAGCGCGCCTGCGTACCGCTTGGTCCACCATGCAATACGGGCCCAATAACACGGGCTACCAGTCCACCACGTACCTGAACTTTATCGACTGCGAGCGACGCACCATTGCCTTTACCGGCAACACGTATTTCAGCGATATGGAGTCCAAGGGGGTGCCGGTCTATCAAGAAGAAGCGCAGCCTGCGCACGCACTGCGCTTTAGCGCAGTGCGGCCCGGCACGCCCGGCGAAATACGGATCAACTACCTGTGCCAGTCGCACGGCACTTCATCGAATAAGGTGATTTGAGCAGGGCGTATCCCTGCACCCCGGCGGCCACGGACAGGTCGATGTCGTCATGTACTGAAGTCCGCTATGTATGCCCTGTTTTTCGAAGTCCGTCCCAAACCGGGGCATTTGCCGCATTATTTCGAGCATGTGGAAAGGCTGCGCCCGGCCCTCGCCAAGCACAAGGGCCTCTTGTTTTTAGACCGCTACCGCTCGCTGAGCGACGAAGCCGTGCTGCTGTCGCACCAGCACTGGCGCGACGAGGCGGCCATCCTGGCTTGGCGGCGCGACAGCCTACATCTGCAATCGCAGCAGGCCGGACGCTATCAGCACTTTGCCGACTACCGCATACGCGTGGCGAGCTTGGCGTGTCAGCTCGTCGAGCACCGATTCGCCGATGTAGAGCAAGACCGTGCGCTAGCACCGGAGCAGGGCCGCTTTGTGATCGCCGCCTACTGCCAGTCCCAGGACGGCCAACTGCCTGCCCAGGCCGGTTTTGAAAGTGTGAACCACCCAGGCGCATGCATTAGCCTGCAAGAAACCGACAGCCGCCGCATGGCGCAGGCCATGGTGCAGGCCTGGGACCCGGTGCGGGGACTGCAAAGCGCCCTGGCTTTTCGGGTGGTGCGCGACTACGGCATGTGGGAACGCGAACAGGCGCCGCGCCCTCACTAAGCACTTTCTCACGTGCGCTTTGCGTGTGTCGGAAAAGTTATCAGCGCGCCATGCCCAAGCGCCAGCAGGCTGGGCTTTACCGGGCGCGCACGACGTCATCCAATTACTTTATGCTTCGCGGGTACACCAAGCTTATTGGCAGGATCTCTGCCGGGGGTGTGCTGGAGACAAAGCCATGCAATTCAAACTCAACGGCAAGGCCGTGGACTTAGATATTGAGCCGGACATGCCCTTGCTGTGGGCCATCCGAAATGAAGTAGGCCTCACGGGTACTAAATATGGCTGCGGGGTGGCGCAATGTGGTGCTTGCACCGTGCTGCTCGACGGCGAACCGGTGCGCGCTTGCGGTGTTCCGGTGGCCGTGGCCAGCGGACGCAAAGTCACCACCATCGAGGGTTTGGGCGGCAAATCGGCCCTGCAAAAAGCCTGGATAGAAAAACAAGTGCCGCAATGCGGTTACTGCCAGTCCGGCATGTTGATGGCGGCCACCGCCTTGCTGGCCCGCAAGCCGCGTCCTACGGATGCGGACATCGATGCGGCGATCACCAATCTGTGCCGCTGCGGCACCTACCCGCGTATCAAGTCGGCCATCAAAGCCGCTGCCAAGCTCTGAACGGGGGAACACTATGTCAACGCACACCACCAGCCCCAGCGATGCGCAAATGCAAATCGAACCGGTCACGCCTTCGCGCCGAGGCTTTTTAAAGCAGACCAGTGCAGGCGCCGTGGCCGCCTGGGCGGGTGGCCTGAGCCTGGGCTTTTACCTGCCCCCGGCTGTCGCGGACAAGCTGGCGACCGACGGGCCGCAGGCTGGCGCAGCCGATATCAATGCCTGGATTCGCATCAGCCCCGACAACCGCGTGTTCTGCCAGGTGTCCCGCTCCGAGATGGGCCAGGGCACCAGCACCAGCCTTCCCATGATGCTGGCCGAAGAACTGGAATGCCGCTGGGACGATGTGCGTATGGAGTTCGCCTCGGTCAATGAACATATCGCCCGCAACAAGGTCTACATCACCTTTAGTACCGGTGGCAGCCGGGGTACACGCGACTCGCAACTGGTCATGCGCAAAGCAGGTGCCACTGCGCGCGAAATGCTCAAGCTCGCGGCCGCGCAGCGCTGGGGGGTGCCGGTGAGCGAACTCGTTGCCATACAAGGTAAGGTCAACCACTCCGCCAGCAAGCGCAGCGTCAGCTATGGTGAACTGGCCGCAGCCGCTGCAGCGCAAAAGGCGCCAAGCGACATCGTCCTCAAAAGCCCGGAGCAATGGACGCTGATTGGCAAGCCGCTCAAGCGCTTTGATATTCCGGCCAAGTGCGACGGTAGCGCCATATACGGCATTGATGTACGGGTACCTGGCATGCTGTACGCCGCGTTGGCGCAGTGCCCGGTCTTTGGCGGGGTGCCCAAGTCGGTGGACAGCGCAGCGGTACTGACGCGGCGCGGTATCAAAAAAGTAGTGACCGGGCCGGACTTCGTGGCAGTGGTCGCCGATAACTGGTGGCGCGCGCAGCAAGCGCTCAAAGCGGTCAAAGTCGTCTGGGACTACCGTGGCAACGAAAAGTTGGACGACCAAGCGATTGCACAAACCCTGCAAGCCGGGGTGTTGGCAGCGCGCAGTCTGCGCAGCGAAGGCGATTTTGAAGCCACCTGGGCCGCCGCCACGGGTAGCCAAGCGGCAGAGTACAAAACCATGGAGGCGGACTATTTCACGCCCTACCTGAACCATTTCACCCTCGAGCCGCAAAACTGCACCGCCTGGGTGAAGGGCGACTTGGCGGAAGTCTGGGCGCCGACGCAAAGCGCAGAAGCCAGCCTCCATGAAGCGGCCAAAACCCTGGGCTTACCGGTGGAAAACGTGACGGTCCACCGGCCCTACCTGGGTGGCGGCTACGGGCGGCGCGGCGCATCCCAAGACTTTGTGCGCCAAGCCGTGTTGATCGCCCGCGAGCTGGGCGGCACGCCGGTGCAGTTGCTCTGGTCGCGCGAAGAGGATATGCAACATGGCTTTTACCGCCCGGCTGCGCTTTACCGCCAACGCGCCGTAGTGTCCAAAGAAGGACGCGTGCTGGCTTGGCAAGCACGCCTGGCATCGCAATCCTTGTTGGAAAAAATCCGCCCTGCCTCGCTGAAAAACGGGCAAGATTTTCAGGCGGGAGAGTCGTTTCACGACATGCCTTACCAAGTGGCGCACCTGGACCTGCGCCACGGCATCTGCCAGATCAATGTGCCGGTGGGTTTTTGGCGTTCGGTGTACCACTCGCAAAACCCCTTTGCACGCGAGAGTTTTTTAGATGAAGTGCTGCATGCAGCGGGCAAAGACGCACTGCGCGGCCGCCTGGAGCTATTGCCCGCAGGCGGGCGCGACTACAAGGTCTTGGAGGCCGCCGCCCGCGAAGCCAACTGGGGCGCCAAGCTGGCAACGGGCCGCTTTCAAGGCCTGGCCGTGCAAGACGCGTATGGCAGCTATGCCGCTTGCGTGGTGGAGTTATCCGTGTCCAAGCAAAAAGCCGTCACGCTGCATCAGATCACGATCGCAGTGGACAGTGGGCAGGTGGCCAATGTGGATTCGGCGCGCGCGCAAATTGAAGGCAATGTCAGCTATGCCTTGTCCAGCATATTTATGAACGAGATCAATATCCAGGATGGGCGGGTGACGCAAAGCAATTTGGCGGATTACCCCTTGGTCCAGCTGCGCCAAATACCGACCATCAAATCCGTATTGGTACCGAGCGGCGGCGAGGTATGGGGCGGCTTAGGCGAGCCGCCCTATGCGCCGATTACGCCGGCCATTGCCAACGCCATCGCTGCTGCCACGGGCGTGCGCCTGCGCCGCACTCCCTTTAGCCAGGACGGGTTTTCGCTGGCCTAGGCGCTGGTTCAGCCTCGCAGCGTGGTGGCAAAAAACGCCAAGCTGCGCTCCCAAGCCTGCGCGGCCGCAGCGGCGTCAAAGCGTGGCGTGGTGTCGTTGTTAAAGCCGTGTTGCGTGCCGGGATAGTGGTGCACCGTCATCGCTACACCCGCCGCCTTCAATGCCTCTTCATAAGGTGGCCAGGCTTTGTTGATACGGTCGTCGGTGCCCGCGAAATGCAAGAGCAGCGGAGCCTTGACCTTGGCCGCTTCCGCAGCGGCGGGCACATCGCCATAAAAAGGCACGGCAGCAGCCAGTTGCGGCAAGCGCGTAGCCAAGCGGTGCGCCATGCCACCACCCCAGCAAAAGCCCACCACACCCATCTTGCCCGTCGCGTCGCCACGGCTGGACAGCAAGGCGGCAGCGGCCAAAAAATCCTCTAAGGTCTTGGCCTGGTCGAGCTGCCCGAACAGCTGGCGCGCCTTGTCCTCATCGCCCGGATAGCCACCCAGTGGCGTGAGTGCATCCGGCGCAAAAGCCATATAGCCTGCCAGCGCCAGGCGCCGCGCAATGTCTTCGATATGCGGATTGAGGCCCCGGTTTTCATGGGCCACCAGTACCGCAGGTAATTTGCCAGTGGCACCAGCAGGCCGCACCAAATAGCCCCGCATAGTGCCCGAGCCGCTGGCCGATGCATATTGCAGCCACTCGCTGCGGATGCGCGCATCGTCTTTGGCAATCACCTGCCCTAGCGCAAAGTCCGGGCTCAGCGCCGCCAACAGCCCGGCCGCCGTGGCGCCGCCTACGGCAAACTTTTGCGCCGCTTGCAAAAATCCACGCCTATCGATGCTGCCGTGCACGTAGGCATCAAAAAGGATTAAAAGTTCTTGATCAAAGTCTTGGGCGGATTGGCGTGGCATGGTGATACTTCTAAGGATGCAATGTGGGTTCTGCAATGGGCATGCAGGCTTTGCCTCTAGGGCTTCAGCAATATACAGGAGGCCGATGACTGCATGCACCCCTTGGCTTGGAAACCCTGCGGATTTGGGGCGCTAAGATATCCTCATTCACGAGGAGCAACCAATGGGCCACATCGTCAACTTCCAGCGTCCCGACGGCAAAGAATTGCAAGGCTATCTGGCCGAGCCAGCGGGCAAAAGCAATGCCCCGGCCATCGTGGTCATTCAGGAATGGTGGGGGCTGAATGACCAAATACGAGGCGTAGCCGACCGCCTGGCGATTGCTGGCTTTCAAGCCCTGGTGCCAGATTTGTACCGAGGTAAATACACCGTCGAAGCCGAAGAGGCGCACCACCTGATGGATGCGCTGGACTTTGGAGATGCCGCCTCACAAGATATTCGCGGTGCGGTGCAGTTTCTTAAAGGACGGGCTTCCAAAGTGGGCGTGACCGGCTTTTGCATGGGCGGTGCGCTCACCATGCTGTCGCTTACGCAGTCGCCCGAGATCGACGCCGGCGTAACTTGGTACGGCTGCCCACCCTTGGACTTCCTCGACGCCAGCAAAATCCGCATACCCCTCATGGGCCACTGGGCCACGCAAGATGCGTTTTTCAAAATCGCTACCGTCGATGCTTTAGAAGAAAAACTCAATGCGGCCCAAGTTGATTTTGAATTCCACCGCTACCTGGCGCACCACGCGTTTGCCAACGAAACCGCTGTCGGCCCGGCGCGCATTCCCGCTACCCAATACGACCCGGTGTGGGCGCAACAGGCCTGGGACCGAACCTTGCATTTCTTTGGCCGTACATTGGGCTAAGCCCGCTCGCTCAAGTCAACGCGAGCAGAGCAGTTCAGCCGGGGCAAAACCTTCTTCGGACGCTTGGGTGCAGGTGCCCTTGTCCGTTACGTCGATACCGACTTTGCCGTCGCGCGATACATAGAACTTCACGTCGTCGCTACCACAAGCGCCTTTCGCACAGGCCATCGCCGACAGGACCTGCGGGGTTTGCCACTTAAAGGGGGTGCATACCTCCAGACGCTCAGCCGCACTGTCTTGCCACTCCTTGCTCAGGCGACTCCAAATCAGTTGTTCGAACGCATGTTTGGCGGCCGGATCGTCACCATCTTCCAGGAAATTGTGGCAACTCTTGCCTACCAAGGCTGTGATTTGGGACGCTATGTCTTGGGGTAAATCAATTGCGGGAGCTTCCTCCTGTGGCTCAGCAGTCTGCGCCTGAACCTCTTCTTGCATGTCGTGGCCATCGCCAAAATGTTGACGTGCAATTTCTATCAGCGATAGGTACCAGGGTGGCGCGTCCGCTCCCTCGCCACTGCGCCAGTAAGATAGGTAGAGCAAGGGCACCAAGAGCAAGGCCGAGAGCAGCACCGCGGCAAGCACATAAGGGAGCACAGACAGCGTGGGCAATTGGGCATCCACGGCCTGATGTGCGGACAACGCCGGGCCGCGCACCTGCGCGCTCACATTGAGCGCTGGTCCAGGGGGCGGCGCAACCTGGGGCAGAGACGGCCCCTTGCGCGCAACGAGATCGAGTGAGGGGCTGCTCAATGCTGCTGCGCCGCTTTATGGGCGTCCAAAAGTGCCACGAAGATTTGGCTAATTTCAGCTAACTTGGCCTCAGAAATTTCCTGGCCTTCGATGACGGAGCGCTTGAGTACCAAGGGATAGGTGGTGGCGGTGACCTCGGTCACGCCGATGGTCAACTCTCGGTTCAAGATGTAAACCAAAATCGCGACGATCAAACCCACCACCACCGAGATGACTACCCATTTGGTTTCACCCATCTCGGCCGCCGCATAGGCACCCGCGACAAATAGTAAAAACCAAAATAAGGCTTTACCCCAGGGCCGCACGGTACCGAAATAAATGGAGCTGACCGAGTGGATCGGCAAAATCACTTTATTAAAACCACTGATGCTGCTGGCCTGGTACACCACCTTATCAAACAAAATGCTGAGGGAGTAATTCGGGTCCAGCCCAAACAGGGCAAACAGCCAGGAAAAAAACCCGCTTTGGCGTGCCTGGATTTCAACGTAAACGCCATCTTCACGCGGTTCATGACTTACGAAAAATTTCTTAATGACCAGTGCCATGGTTTTCCCCATCCAACGAATATTGTCTTGTCTTAAAACACCGTTAGTATGGTAGCAAGCTTCGTTCAAAGTGCTCTCAATAGAAACCCTAGGATGAACGCTGTGCAGGGGGCGCGTTGCGCAAGTTTTTTCATTATTTTCAATCGTTCAAAAAGAGGCTGATCATGGCAAATTTCGTACTCGTGCACGGCGCATGGCATGGCGCTTGGTGCTGGCGCCGCGTGGTGGACTTGCTGCAGGCCCAAGGCCACCGCGTACATGCACTCACGCTGACTGGTGTGGGCGAACGCGCCCACTTGCTCGCGCCCGATATCCACCTGAGTACGCATATTCAGGACGTGGTGGCCGCTATCGACAACGAGGAACTGAGCGAAGTGGTGCTAGCAGTGCACTCTTATGCAGGCATGGTGGGCACCGGGGTGGCAGACCGTATTGCAGAGCGCCTGCGCCATTTGGTTTATGTGGACGCGGTCGTGCCCCAACCTGGCGAAGCCTGGAGCGCCACCCACGCCAGTAGCACCCGCGAAACACGCGTGAACGCAGCGCGCGCCAACCGCATGTACAGTTTCCCGCCGCCTAGTCCCGAGGTATTTGGCCTGGAAGGCGAAGACGCCGCTTGGGTAGCACGCCGCCAAACACCGCACCCCGGCCACCCTTACACCGATGTGCTGGAATTTGACCCGGCGCGCGTGGCCCGCGTGCCGCGGACCTACATCCACTGCACCAAGCCATCCTTGGCCACCATAGACGCCATGTGGCCGCGCGTGAACGACCCCAAATTTTGGGACGGCCTGTGGCTGCCCGGCACGCACACCATGGAACTGGCCACCGGCCACGACCCGATGATTAGCGCGCCGCGGGAATTGACGGAGGTGTTGTTGAGGAGTTTGACTTAGCCACTAAAACTACCATGGCGCCCCTGCCCGTCGGCGAAGCGGCCGGCGCCCTCTAATCCCTCACCGATGCAGGCTTTGCCGCGCAGCCACTCTTGGTGCAAGGCGTGGTGCAAAGGCAAGTCCCATTGCTGGTAGGCGCTCATGCGGTCGGCGTTCATGGTGGCTTGCGGGAAACCGGCCAATTGCTCGGCCAGCGCCATGGCCGCTTCGAGCGCACCGCCCGAAGGCACGACGCGGTTGGCCAGGCCCATGGCCAGTGCTTCGGTGGCCTCAACTTTGCGCCCGGTAAGGATCAAGTCCATGGCGTGGCCCATGCCAATCAGGCGCGGCAGGCGCACCGTGCCGCCGTCTATCAAAGGCACGCCAAAGCGGCGGCAAAAAACGCCGAAATACGCATCCTCCTCCATCACCCGCATATCGCACCACAGAGCCAACTCCATGCCACCGGCGACAGCTGCACCGCTAACCGCCGCGATGACCGGTTTGGACAAAAGCATGCGCGAGGGGCCCATGGGGCCTAGCGGTGCGCTGGCGGGCGCGGACTCTAATTGCACGCCGGAAAGCGGCTCGAAATCCAGATTGGTTAACACGCCGGGGCCGCCTTCGTCCCGCGCCATGCGCGCACCGGCCTTGA
>CANFLU010000068.1 GCA_947447975.1 Comamonadaceae bacterium
ATACCGACCACTTTGCCCCCATCGCACACCGGAAAACCCGATACGCCCAATTGGTCGGACAAAGCCATCACCTCGCGCACCGTGAAATGCGGGGTAATGACGACCGGGTCGCGCAAAACGCCGGACTCATAGCGCTTGACTTTGGCGACCTGGGCCGCTTGCTCCGCCACAGTCAGGTTTTTGTGTACCACCCCGATACCGCCTTCTTGGGCAATGGCGATCGCCAAGCGCGCTTCGGTCACCGTGTCCATGGCGGCAGATACCAAGGGCAAGTTCAGGGCGATATGGCGGGAAAACTGGGAGGCGAGAGAGGTGTCCTTGGGAAGGACTTGGGAGTACGCTGGCACCAACAACACATCGTCGAAGGTGAGCGCTTTGCCGAGAAGGCGCATGTCAAAGCTCCAAAAAACCGATTGTACTCGTGGGCATTGTGCTGCCCGTCGGGCGGCTTATTTACCCGAGCCTAGTAACCGGCTTTTGCGCCGGGGCGCTTTTTGGCGAATAAACCGGCCGTCTTGGCGCCTTGGCTTACAAAGCGTTCACGTCGCGCGACTTTGGGGTCCACCCGCAGCGGGCGGTAAAACTCGATACGCTCGCCAGCTAGCAGCACACGCTCTTTGGGGCAGCGCAGTCCCCACACACCAAGGTCCAGCGCCCTTAGGCTTGCGAGCGGTACGCCCAGAGCCTGCGCCACCGCGGGCAAGGCCTGCCCTAGCGGACAGCCCACCGGTAGCTGAACCGACTGATGGCGTACCCGGCGCGGCCCGGGCGAATAAGCCACGTCTACGGCCATCGTATTTGCCGGCGCTTGCCCTGTTCCCCAATCGTCCTTAGACATCGCCATACACCTGCTGCGCGCGTTTCACAAAGGCCTCCACGAGCGTAGATGCAATCTTGTCAAACACAGGCCCCACCACGGCGCTTAGGGTAGCGCTGGAAAAACCATAACGCAATGACAGCTCTACTTTGCTGGCCTGTTGCGAGCCATCGCCGACGGGCAGAAAAAGCCATTGCCCATCCAAATTGGAAAATGGCCCTTTGACCAATTGCAAATCCACCTGGCTAGGTGCGGTATGGGTGTTGCGGGTCGTAAAACTTTGGTGAATGCCGCCAAAGGCGATGCCGACTTCGGCCGTCATTCCGGTTTCGTCTTGCTGCAAAACCTGGGCTCTGTCGCACCAGGGAAGGAACTGCGGATAGGACGCGACATCCGTCACCAGGGCGTACATTTGCGCCGGGCTGTACCACAGCAGGACAGACTTGTGAACGGTTTTCATAGAATGGGGCTTGCGCGCGGATTGTAGTGAAGGCCTTGGGGTCAGCGATCTGACACCGCCGCCCCCTCCTCCCGAGCGCCATGGCCAAAAAACCCGATACCCCCGCCCGCATTGCCGATAACAAAAAGGCGGCCTTTGATTATTTCTTTGAAGAACGCTTTGAAGCCGGCTTGGTACTCGAGGGCTGGGAGGTCAAGTCATTGCGCGAAGGCAAAGTGCAACTGACCGACGGTTACGTCGTAGTTCGCAATGGGGAAATTTTCATCATCGGGCTGCAAATTCACCCACTCAATACCGCGTCTACCCATATCAGCCCGGACAAAGTGCGCACCCGCAAATTGCTGATGCACAAAGCGGAAATTAAGCGCCTAATTGGCAAGGTGGACCAAAAAGGCTATACCTTGGTGCCCATCAATTTGCATTGGAAAGCCGGTAAAGTGAAATGCGATATTGCCCTAGCCAAAGGCAAGGCAGAGCATGACAAACGCGACACCATCAAGGACCGTGAAGGCAAGCGGGAAGTAGAGCGCGCGATGAAGGTGCACCACCGCTAAGCCTGGCGCGCTAGAGCAAGTCTTTGAGCGGATGCGCAAAAACTGGCCAGGGACTTTGAAAAAAGGGTTCCACCATATCTGGTGTCACATCTTCCACCTGCGCAGGGTTCCATTGGGGGTTTTGGTCTTTGTCGATCACCAGCGCGCGTATGCCTTCCACGGTGTCGGTGGCAGCGCCACTGCGTCCCAGGTGTGCGCTGTGAAAGCAGTGGCGCACCATATCGCGTTCCATGCGCAAGTCATCGGCCAATGACATGGTGCGCGCGCGGCGCACATGCTCTAAGGCCACGTGCAACATCAACGGCGAACGCTTGCGCAATCCTGCGGCGGTTTCCTGGGCCCAGGGGTCTGGATCCGCCTCCAAGGAGCGAAAAATATCGCCCACGGTAGCATGTGCAAAGTGGCGGTTTATCAAGCCCCATACCTGCATATCCGGAAACACCGGCCCCGCTTGCGCTGCTACCGTATGCAGTTGCAGCCAAGCGTCCAAAGCGTGGGCCTTGGTCCAGTCCAGAGTGGCCAAGGTATCCCAAGCAATGGCCTGCTGCGCGGCCTTGATATGCCAGTCGGCAAGGTCCAGGGCGATGGCCTGGTCGGCATCAATATGCTGCCCCGTCAGCGCCATCCATTCGCCTGCAGTCCCAGGGCAACGGCCCAAAAAGTAACCGCCGCCTACATCGGCAAACAGACCGATCAAGGTTTCGGGCATGGCCATTTTGGTGCGCGGTGTTACCAAACGATGGGTTGCGCCCTGGCACAAGCCCATGCCGCCGCCAAAGACGATGCCGTCCAAAAACGCAATCAAGGGCTTACCCAGATGGTGGGTCAGGTAGTTAAGTGCATATTCTTCGGTGAAGAAGTCTTCCAATTCCGGCGTGCCCGCGAGCGCAACTTCATGGAAGAAACGGATATCGCCACCGGCGCAAAAATTGCCAAAGGGTCCATTTTTATCGCTGCCACGCACTGCGATGGCGTGGATCCTTGTATCGTCCTTCCACTGTCGCAATGCACCGGCAATGCCACGCACCATGCCCAGACTCAAGGCGTTCATGGCCTTGGGGCGCGAGAGCGTGATCATGCCCACGCCGCCATGTTCTTCAATCAGCAGAAATTCAGACATAAGCGGCTCCCCAATGTCCTGCCAAACTTAGGCGCCGCGACTGGCTTTCTTACGCTCATGCTCTTTCAAAAAGCGTTTGCGCAGGCGCACGCTTTTGGGCGTAATTTCGACGAGCTCATCGTCTTCAATGAACTCGACGCCATATTCCAAATTCAGGTCGATAGGCGGCGTGATTTTGATGGCATCTTCTTTGCCGGAGACGCGGAAGTTGGTTAATTGCTTGGTACGCGTGGCATTGACCACCAAGTCGTTATCGCGATTGTGGATGCCAACAATCATGCCTTCATACACTGGGTCATTGGCCCGCACAAACATGCGACCCCGGTCGTCTAGCTTACCCAGCGCATAGGTGAAAATTTCACCGTCGTCCATAGAAATCAGGACACCGTTTTTACGGCCACCGATATCGCCTTTGTGCGGCTCATAGCTGTCGAAAATATTGGAGATCAGGCCCGAGCCACGGGTTAAGTTCATGAACTCATTGGTAAACCCGATCAAGCCGCGTGCTGGAATTCGGTATTCCAATCGCACCCGTCCGCGTCCGTCGGGCTCCATGTTTACCAACTCGCCTTTGCGCTCACCGAGCGCCTGCATCACACCGCCCTGGTGCTGCTCCTCGATGTCGGCGGTGACCAACTCGATAGGTTCATGGCGTTCGCCGTCCACTTCCCGAAACACCACACGGGGCTTGGATACGGCCATCTCATAGCCTTCGCGGCGCATGTTTTCCAACAAAATGGTGAGGTGCAATTCGCCCCGTCCGGCGACTTCGAAAATACCTTCTTCGTCGGTCTCTTTCACGCGCAGCGCCACATTGTGTTGTAGCTCTTTTTGGAGGCGATCCCACAGCTGGCGGCTCGTCACGTATTTGCCTTCGCGCCCTGCCAAGGGCGAGGTGTTCACGCAAAAATTCATGATCAGCGTGGGTTCATCAATCTTGAGCATAGGCAGGGGCGCCGGGCGCAGTGGGTCGGTGACCGTGACGCCAATGCCAATGTCTGTAATGCCGTTGATCAGCACAATTTCGCCCGGCCCGGCTTCGGACACCTGCACGCGGTCCAGGCCCTGAAAAGTCAGCACTTGGTTCACACGGCCTTTGACCACCGGCCCCTCTTCACCGGACATGACCAACACATCCTGACCCGCTTTGAGTGTGCCCGCACTGATCCGGCCAACGCCGATGCGGCCGACAAAGGTAGAGAAATCGAGCGCTGAAATTTGCAACTGCAAAGCAGCATCTGGATCACCCGCCTGCGGCGGCACGTGGCTCAAAATAGTGTTGAACAAGGCCGACATGTCCGGGCCCCACTGCTCGCCGGATGCACCTTGCTCCATTGAGGTCCAGCCGTTAATACCCGAGGCGTAAACCACCGGAAAATCCAGTTGCTCGTCGGTGGCCCCCAGTTTGTCAAACAAATCGAAAGCTGCGTTGACCACCATGTCGGGATTGGATCCTGGCTTATCTACTTTGTTGACTACGACGATGGGCTTGAGGCCCAAGGCCAGTGCCTTCTTGGTCACAAATCGCGTTTGCGGCATCGGGCCTTCTTGCGCGTCGATCAACAGCACTACGCCATCGACCATCGACAGTGCACGCTCCACCTCGCCGCCGAAGTCGGCGTGTCCGGGGGTATCGACGATATTGATGTGGGTACCTTCCCAGCTCACGGCGCAGTTTTTGGCCAGGATGGTGATGCCGCGCTCGCGCTCGATGGCATTGTTATCCATCACGGTATCGACCACTTTTTCATGGTCGGCAAAAGTGCCAGACTGACGTAACAACTGGTCCACCATCGTGGTCTTGCCGTGGTCAACGTGCGCAATGATCGCAATATTGCGGATTTGTTTACTACTCATGGTTGTCTTTCTTTCTACAAACTCAAAACTTAAAATTCAATGCGTCCAAGCCGCTTGCTCCCGCACTTGCGCAATGTCCAGCGGACTGAGCAAGCGCGTTGGAATTAACTCTCCCGCCTTGACATGCCCTGTGCCCAGCAAGGCGCGAGGCGCATCGCCATACACCGCCACTAGCGGCGCATCGTCCCAAGCGCCGCGACGGCGCAGGCCACTTAAAAAGCACCCTGCATTGTCGGCATCCAATGTGATGGGCGCATGACCGGGCAACAAACTGTCTACCGCCTGCAAGCACGCCAGGCGTTGCCCCATTTCCATGGCCTCCAGCGCCTGTAGCTGCACACAGGCCCCGATCTTGAAATCGCCCGTCTGCACCCGCCGCAGCGCACTTAAGTGCGCTCCACATCCCAGGGCCTCACCTATATCTTCAGCCAAGGTACGGATGTACGTGCCCTTGCTACAGGCCACTTCCACCGTCAGCGAGGGCATCTCTGCCGCTGAATCGTCGGCGAGCAGCGTGATCGCATGAATGGTCACATGGCGTACCGCGCGCTCCACCGCAATCCCAGCACGGGCGTATTCATACAAGGCTTTGCCGTCTTTTTTCAGCGCGCTGTGCATGGGGGGTATCTGTTCAATCGGACCGGTAAAGCGCGCCAATACCTCGCTGATCAACTGCTTGGATACTTCTACAGGTCGTGTTTGCAATATTTCGCCTTCGGCATCTGCTGTAGTAGTTTTCACACCCAAGCGCAAGACCGCTTGGTACACCTTATCCGCATCCAATTGCATCTGGCTGAATTTGGTCGCCGCACCAAAGCACAAAGGCAAAACGCCGGTGGCCAAAGGATCCAAAGTGCCGGTGTGGCCCGCTTTTTCTGCGGACAGCAACCACTTGGCTTTTTGTAAAGCCTGGTTGCTGGACCAACCCAGCGGCTTATCCAGCAAGAGCACCCCATGCACGGGGCGCCTTGCAACCCGTGCATGCGGCGCGTTCATGCGGTTCAGTCTTCCTTGGCTCGCGAGGACACGGCCCGCGCAATCAGCGCGTTCATATCCGCTGCACGCTCGGTGGTACGGTCAAAAATGAAATGCAAGGTAGGCACGGTGTGTATGTGTAAGCGCTTAAACAAACCTGCACGCAAAAATCCGGCGGCTTGGTTCAAGCCCTCGGCGCATTGCGCCGCATCGCCCACCAGCAAACTGAAATACACCTTGGCATGCGCATAGTCGGGTGTGACTTCCACCGACTGAATCGTCACCATGCCCACACGCGGATCTTTGAGTTCGCGCGCAATGAGCTCGGTCAGATCGCGCTGGATCTGATCGGCCACGCGAAATCCGCGGTTGGGTGTGGAGGACTTTTTGCGCATGCAAGATGAACGCTCAAATGGTGCGCGCAATTTCCTTGATCTCAAAGAACTCCAACTGGTCGCCCACGGCAATGTCGTTGTAGTTCCTGAGCTTGATACCGCACTCAAAGCCTTCTTTAACTTCGCGCACATCGTCTTTCATGCGCTTGAGCGAATCGAGCTCGCCGGTGTAGATCACCACGTTGTCCCGCAGCAGGCGGAAATGCGCGCTACGGTTGACAAAGCCGCCGGTGACCATACATCCGGCCACGGTACCAATCTTGGACGCCACGAACACGGTACGGATTTCGGCAAAGCCGATGATTTCTTCGCGCTTTTCAGGTGCCAGCATGCCCGACATCGCCGCTTTGAGTTCATCGACCGCGTCGTAAATGATGTTGTAGTAATGGATCTCCACGCCATTGCCTTCAGCCAATTTGCGCGCACCAGCATCGGCGCGCACATTAAAGCCGATCACTACCGCCTTAGAAGCAATAGCCAGGTTGATGTCGGACTCGCTGATGCCACCCACGGCGGAGTACACCATTTGCACTTTGACCTCTTCGGTCGATAGTTTGAGCAGCGAAGAAGCCAGTGCCTCTTGTGAGCCCTGCACATCGGCCTTGACGATGATGGGCAGCGTTTTAACGTCGCCCGCACCGATATCGCTGAACATATTTTCCAACTTGGCTGCTTGTTGCTTGGCCAGTTTGGTATTGCGGAATTTTCCGGCACGGTAGGTCGCGATTTCGCGCGCGCGGCGCTCATCGGACATCACCATGAACTCGTCGCCTGCCTGCGGCACTTCCGTCAGACCCTGGATTTCCACCGGTATGGACGGGCCGGCATCTTTGATCGGCTTGCCGTTTTCGTCCAACATAGCACGCACGCGACCAAAGGTCTGCCCCGCCAACACCACATCGCCGGTTTTGAGGGTGCCGGACTGCACCAGCACAGTGGCCACAGGGCCGCGCCCTTTATCCAAACGCGCTTCAATCACCAGGCCCTTGGCCATGGCATCGACCGGCGCGCGCAACTCCAGCACTTCGGCCTGTAACAACACTTGTTCCAACAACTCGTCGATGCCTTGCCCGGTTTTAGCCGATACCGACACAAAAGGCGATTCGCCGCCGAATTCTTCGGGGACCACTTCCTCCACCACCAACTCGTTTTTCACACGCTCGGGGTTGGAGTCGGGTTTATCGATCTTGTTGATCGCCACCACGATAGGCACACCGGCAGCTTTAGCATGCTTGATGGCCTCTTTGGTTTGCGGCATCACACCGTCGTCGGCAGCCACGACCAAAATAACGATGTCCGTCGCCTTGGCACCGCGCGCACGCATCGCTGTAAACGCCTCGTGTCCGGGGGTATCCAAAAAGGACACCATGCCGCGCGGCGTTTGCACATGGTAGGCACCAATGTGCTGGGTAATTCCACCGGCTTCGCCCGAGGCCACTTTGGCACGGCGGATGTAGTCCAACAAAGACGTTTTTCCGTGGTCGACGTGACCCATCACCGTCACAACAGGGGCGCGCGGCAGGGACTCGGCCTGCGAATGCACCTCTTCGTCGGTAAAGGCCTCGGGGTCATCCAGCGCTGCGACTACAGCGGTGTGGCCCAGCTCTTCGACCACGATCATGGCAGTATCTTGGTCCAGCGGTTGGTTGATGGTGACCATTTGACCGAGCTTCATCAATTGTTTGATGACTTCGGAGGCCTTGATCGCCATCTTGTGCGCCAACTCGGCCACGGTAATCGTTTCCGGCACGTGCACCTCAATAACGCGCACTTCCTGCGTTTGCATCGGTGCGTGGTCTTCGCGGTCGCGATCGCCGCCACGTTTTCCACGCGGACCGGCACGCCAGTTGGTCGAGCGACCTGTGCCCGCGCCCGTGTCGCCACGGGTTTTGAGTTCTTTTTTCTTGGCAGGGTCGCCGGCCCAACTACTGGACAGCTTCGCAGATTTAACTTCTTTACCCGAACCTGGTGCCGCAGTACCGCCGGCTTTAGCCGGCTTAGTCACGGTAGAACCTGCTGCCGGTTTATGCAGCGTGCCTTTGATCGCCCCTTTGGGATCGACAGCGGGTGGGGGCTCTGCTTTCTTCGGTGGCGGTGCGACCTTGGCTGGTGCCGACATCATCATCCGGATCGCTGCAGCCTCGGCCTCTGCCTTGCGACGGCGGTCACCGAGATCGGCGGCCCGTTTGTTTTCTTCAATGGCAGCTTCGCGCGAGGCGGCGGCGGCGGCGGCGGCATCTTGCTCACGCTGCGCCTGCTCTGCGGCTTGGATAGCGGCGGCTGCTTCGGCTTGCGCGGCGGCGTCTAAGGCGGCTTTTTCCGCCGCTTTGGTCAATTTGCGAGGTTTGCCTGCACTCGCTTCCGCTGCTGGCGCATCGCTGGCATCCGCTTGGGAAGACGCCTGCGCCTTGGCAGCGGCTTCCTGCGCCGCGCGGGCTTTGGCTTCCTGCTCTTCACGGGCCTGGCGGCGTGCGGCCAATTCCTCTTCCTGCCTGCGCAAAAACTCTGCTTGGCGACGCGCTTCTTCTTCACGTCGGGCCAACTCGGCTTGGTCGAGCACCGGTGCGGCGGGTGCGGGCGTTTCAAACACCTCGGCAGTCTCGGGTACCGCGTCCGAACCATCTTCACGGCGTACAAACGTACGTTTTTTACGCACTTCCACCTGTATGGTGCGTGCTTTGCCGCTGGCATCGGCTTGTTTAATTTCCGTGGTCTGCTTCTTGACCAGCGTAATTTTTTTACGCTCGGCACCCGCGGTGCCGTGGGCAGATTGCAAATGGCTAAGCAATTTATGCTTATCCGCGTCGGTCAACACATCGCCGGCAGCGGATTTGGCCACTCCAGCGGATTTCAGTTGATCCAACAGGGTTTCGGTAGATTTCTTGAGTTCACTGGCAAACTCGGCGACAGTCGTACTGGACATTTAGCGGGTAACCTTTCATGGCCGTGAC
>CANFLU010000069.1 GCA_947447975.1 Comamonadaceae bacterium
CAATCTTCAAACCAGCCGATTCAAAACGATCATAGATTTTGCCGATGACGTTTTTAGCGACAGCATCAGGTTTGATAATAGAGAGGGTGCGTTCAATTGCCATTCAAGACTCCAATAGTGATTTCAAAGATATTTGCCAAGTCGGGTCTCTTTAGGCCAAAAGGGCCATCCCAGCTCAGCGACCCCCGAATTATACATTGCCTGACCGTATTTACCCTTATGGGTGTAGGGCTAAGCCCTTGAATTTACAAGGTATAAACCCTTAATTTGTAGGTCTTTTAATGGGGGGCTTGAAATTGAGGTGTTTTGTCTATACTTACTGTCAACAGCCCCTCGATGGGCTCATGTATTTACTTTGAAAAGAAGGAGTCAATATGAGTGATCTGAACTCTTACGGCTTTGGCCAAGCAGGCTCAATTAGCACCGTCCAAGTACGCAACCGCGTACTGCGTAATACCTATGCCCTGTTGGCACTGTCGATGGTGCCTACTGTCATTGGCGCTTGGCTAGGTGTAGCGATGGGTTTTTCCCTTTTCGCTGAAAGTCCATTTATTGGATTTATTGTTTTCATGGCAGTGGCTTTTGGATTCTTCTGGGCAATTGAAAAGAATAAAGAGACTGGCATAGGCGTTCTGCTCTTGCTGGGCTTTACCTTCTTCATGGGCATCATGATGTCCCGCCTCGTTGGCTTTACCCTCAATAGCTACAGCAACGGTGCAACTCTCATCATGTTGTCTTTCGGTGGCACAGCTGCGATCTTCGCAACGATGGCAACGATTGCTACCGTGAGCAAGAGTGATTTTTCTGGCATGGGCAAGTGGTTGATGGTTGGTGTACTGCTCTTGATCGTTGCTTCTCTGGCAAACATCTGGTTGCAGTTGCCCGCTTTGATGTTGACTGTGATGATTTTGGCAATCGCCATCTTCTCCGCCTTCATCTTGGTTGACGTCCAGCGTGTTATCAATGGTGGCGAGACGAACTACATCATGGCTACCCTGGCTATCTACTTAGATGTGTACAACGTCTTCACCAACTTACTTGCTCTCTTGGGTATTGTTGGTGGCAATCGAGACTAAGGAAGATCTTTCTCTCATTAATTAAGGCGCTTTAGGCGCCTTAATTATTTTGTCCAGACAAGTATTGCTGATTACTTGGCTGTTAAATCGTCACACCAAGCATAGTAGGTATTAATCCATTGGCTAACGGGACCTTCACTCACTCGCCCTGATCCACAGCCAACTAATTTATTTTGACTAATGTCATAGACTCCAAAGCCGCCCTTATAAGCAATCTGCAATTTTGTACCATCCGCTGAGATCGTACCAATTTCATAGGCTTTGTAATTCGGATTTTGATATGTAAATTCAACATGTCGGCCATCTTGTTTCAAGACAGTTAATGTGGCATTGACATTCTGATTTTGGGTTTTAGGATTCTTTTGAGAGGCATTCATTGAGGTTTCAACGGTATTGCCACTATAGACCTTGGCTAAAGTCGGAATAGTTTGCGCATTCACGAGAAAACTCATACCTAGGCCAAGCGTGAGGCCAATCATTGATTTCATAAAATACCCTTCAGTGAAATTGAAATATAACAAGATAGTTTTATCACGCAATTTCACAAAACAGTATTTATTTTTGATACGACTGTTGTATGTTCTAAATTAGCTCGCTACAAACATACTCACCGCATAAGACAGTGCAATCAGAATCAACACAATTGCAAAACTATCTGAGGCTCTCATGGCAATCTCCAATGGTATTTAAGACCTTAGCAGCTATCCCCCGCTGCACGATTCCAATCTACCCTTGTGCAAAACTAGTGATTATCTATATTGCACCGCAATAATGCGTTACGCACTAGATTGGCGCCTTGAATCAGCGACTTAGCGATCAAATAGTGCAATCGACTCAACGTGGGAGGTATGCGGGAACATATTGATGATGCCCGCACCTTTGAGGGTATAGCCAGCGTGGTGGCACAAGATCTCTGTATCTCTCGCTAAGGTTTTAGGATTGCAAGAGACATACACAATACGTTGTGGCAATAAATCACTTTTCTGAAGGTGCAAATCTGCCAGTGCCTTACAAATTTCCATCGCACCTTCACGGGGTGGATCCATTAACCAGCGCTCTGCTTTACCCCATGCAGCAATCGTTTCAGCACTCACTTCAAACAAGTCACTGCGCATAAAACTCACTTTACTTGCCAGGCCATTATGTTCTGCATTGGTTTTTGCACGAGTCGTTAACATTTCTAAACCCTCAATACCTAATACCTGTTGCGCTTTTCGAGCCAGTGGCAAGGTGAAGTTCCCAATACCACAAAATAAATCGAGCACACGATCGCTTGCTTTAGGCTCTAGCATCCGAATCGCTCTACTGACCAAGGTACGATTCATCATGTGATTTACTTGCGTAAAGTCCGTGGGCTTAAATGGCAGCTCAATTTCAAACTCGGGTAAGCGATAGCAAAGCTTGCCAGTCTCAGGATAAAACGGCGCAGCAGTCTCATTTCCCTTGGGTTGCAGCCAGACCCACACTTGATGCAAGTCTGCAAAACTGCGCAGTAAAGCTTCGTCCGCGGGAGTTAAGGGTTGAAGATTGCGAAACACCAAAGCAGTGACGGGTTTATTTTTCCGAGGATCATCTGATTGAGGATCTTCTGGCTCACCGACGGCAATCTCGATTTGCGGCATCCGATCTACAATCGATAAGCCCATCACCAATTTACGCATCTCAGGCAAAAGATCCGAAACGTGCTTTGGCAAAATCTCGCAGGCCAGCATGTCAGCTACATAAGCACTCTTACCTTCATGAAAGCCTACTAAGACCGTCCCTTTTTTAATGGAACGATTCACTACGCTCAGTCGCGCGCGATGGCGATACTCCCAAGTAGGACCTCCCATCGGTCGTAAAATTTCTTCGGGCTTCACTTTAGCGATGTGCTGCAAATCATCTTCAAGAACACGTTGCTTCATCGCGATTTGCGCCCGAATATCTAAATGCTGCATAGAGCAACCACCGCAGACACCAAAAGCTGCACACTTAGGTTCTGCCCGAAAGACAGCAGGCTTGAGGATGTCGCGCAACTTGGCTTTACTAAAGCGGGCTTTATCACTGGTAATGGTATAGGTGACTAACTCGGTAGGCAACGCACCCTTAATGAAAATGACTTTGCCGCTCTGGCTCGCATCTAGTTCAGTCCGAATATCTGCTTCATTTGGCACTAAGCGGGCAATTCCTTGGGCATCTAAATCGAGTGCTTCAACTCTAATTGGCTCAGTCACTTTAATATTGACTGGCTTATCCCCTCTACGCATCCGGTGCAAAACCTTGGAGATATTCTTGCCACTGACTACCGTTCGGCTCTTTCGCCTCTTTTTCTAAATAGGCTTTCACGAAATCGATTTCTTCTTGGTATTCCGCAAGAGAAAATCCACCACGGAGTAATTGAAAACGGCAATACATCAGATAAGTATTGACCACATCGGTCTCGCAATAGCGCCGTATGTCATTGAGCTTGCCATCTTGGTAGGCAGGCCAAACTTGACTGCCATCCATACCCATCTTGCCTGGAAAGCCACAGAGTTTTGCTAAACCATCTAATGGTGCATTAGCTCTACCGTTGAATTTCGCTAAGAGATCCATCATGTCTAAGTGCCGCATGTGATAACGACTGATGTAGTTATTCCACTTAAACTCACGACTATCGGCTTCTTGGCTTTCACCCATCTCCCAATAACGGGGCGCCTGGATATGATTGGCGAGCGCACGGTAGTGCAAGACGGGCAAATCAAAGCCACTGCCATTCCAAGAAACCAGTTGCGGGGTGTACTTTTCAATCAGATCAAAGAAAGCCTGAATCAAGACTTTTTCATCATCTTGCTCTGTGCCCAAGGTGCCTACTTTAATTTGGGGTGCACCTTCTTTGGTGGTTCTGCGTATCACGCATGAGATGGCCACAATTTTTTGCAAGAAGAGTGGTAAAAAATCACTACCGGTTTTAGCGGCACGTTCTGCCATCACTTTTGCAGCCACTTCAGCATCACTCATCGCGGCCGGGTAATCTTCCAGACGGCGCAATCCCGCTACATCCGGAATCGTTTCAATATCAAAGACAAGGACAGTGGCCATGGCCTATTACGCTATCACTACAGGTTTACTGCAAATACGGCGTTGGATTAACTGGCTTGCCGTTCACGCGTAATTCGAAATGGAGTTTTGGTGCATTGGTATCGGTATCGCCCATCTCGGCAATTTTCTGCCCCTTACGCACGCTATCGCCCTCTTTCACCACCAACTTACTATTGTGGGCATAGGCAGTGAGATAGGTATTGTCATGCTTCACAATCACTAAGTTGCCATAACCCCGCAAGCTATTACCGGCATAGACCACTTTGCCATCCGCAGCTGCCAGTACTGGCTCACCGACTTTGCCGGCAATATCAATCCCTTTGTTGGCTTCACTAAATTCCCCTGTGACCTTACCTTTGGCTGGCCAAGATAAACGAATACCGGGCTCTGCAACAAGCTCGGGTTTACTCGCTTCTGTGGGAGCAGGCGTATCTGCTTTATCTGCGCCAGCATTTGTTTTTTTCTCAACTGGTTTGACTGCTTTTGCGCCTGCTGGTGGTCGCACCAACACCAAATCGCCAATCTCAATCACATTGGGATTAAAGCTTGGGTTGGCAGCAGTATTCCACTGCGCCACATCGCGAGGTGCTTGACCGTGATCTAAAGCAATACGCGCCAAGGTGTCACCCTTTTTAACGCGATAGTAACCAGGAGGTGCTGGTTGTTCAGTGGCAGCAGGAGGAAGTGCGCCTCCAGAGCGATCAGTCACGACTGCAGGTTTAGTGCGGGGCGTAGTACATCCTGCGATCAGCACCAAGGATGCTGACAGGATTGCGATAAGAAAGCTTTTAGATAAATGGGTCATGGAATTAGAAATGGCTCTCGATCTCATACTACCCCTGATTGTAAGGGGACAAAAAAGACCCCGTCCAGCACAGTTCTTTGATAGCGCTGGGAGCTCATTCTCTCCACCATCACCAGTTGTTGCTCTTTTTCATTTTTGGCAACGGGGGCTACTAGGCGCCCGCCAATAGCCAATTGATCTAATAGTGCGTCTGGGATACCCAAACCCGCGGCTGCCAGAATAATGCCGTCAAACGGGGCGGCTTGTGGCAAACCTAAAATACCGTCACCATAAATCAGGCGCAAATTATTAATGCGAAATGGGCGTAGTTTTGCTCTGGCCATATCGTGTAGTGGACGAATCCGCTCGATGGAGTACACCTCATCAGCCAATAGACTGAGTACCGCAGCTTGGTAACCGCAACCTGTGCCAATTTCTAAGACTTTTCCTAGCGGATGCTTGGGCTTATGCAGCAACTCGATCATACGAGCTACTACCGACGGCTTTGAAATCGTTTGCTCATGACCAATGGGTAATGCCGTATCTTCATAGGCTTGTGCATGCAAACCGGCATCCATGAAAGCATGACGTGGAACCGTAGCAATCGCCTCTAATGTTTTGCCGTGCTTCACACCGCTAGCATGTACCTTCGCTGCTAGGGCCTGCCGATAGGCTGCAAAACGCTCAGTAGGTGCTTTCAACCGCGATCCCAACCATTTGCTCGCATCGCCTTTAACTGTGTGTGATGCGTTAAATCCAATTGCATGGGCGTAATCGAGATACATCCTTCGTTAATCGCATGAAAGTCCGTTCCCTCAGAGCCTTCTTTGACATCCCCTGCTGCACCAATCCAATAAATCTTGTCGCCACGGGGGCTGTCTTGCACCACGACCGGCTGAGAGTGATGACGATTGCCCAAACGGGTAACGCGCCAGCGATAAAGATCAGCGTAGGGACGGTTTGGAATATTGACATTAAGTAGGGTCGCCGTACCCTCGGTTCTGGCAAGCGCAGAAACCAGCATTTGCGCTACGAGATCGTGAGCCGCTTTGGCAGCATCCTCAATCCGGTTCCAGCCTCGATCAATTTGTGAAAACGCAATCCCTGGAACACCAAACATCACACCCTCTACCGCTGCTGCCACTGTACCTGAGTACAGGACATCCTCGCCCATGTTCTCCCCTTGGTTAATACCGGAGATGACCAGATCCGGTTTTTCATCTAAAAAACCGGTCATGGCAACGTGAACACAATCTGTTGGCGTGCCGTTAATAAAGAAAAAACCATCGCGCTCACCGCCCGCTACACGATGAATCGATAGTGGTCTTGAGAGCGTGAGTGAATTCGAGGCGCCGCTATGATTTTGCTCTGGAGCAATGACCGTAATGCGACCCAAAGGACGCACTGCATTGACCAAAGCTAATAAACCCGGAGCCAAATAGCCATCGTCATTCGATACCAAAATATGGGGTTGACGATCGCTCATGAATACGCAGTGCTTTCTATATTTAGATAGGATTGGTTTTAGTTAAGGCACGACCTCTAAACCAGCCATAAATCACTGGCAATACTAAGAGCGTTAAGACTGTAGTGGTTACCATACCGCCCACAATCACTAAAGCCAATGGACGCTGTGCCTCTGAACCAATCGAATGAGATAGCGCTGCTGGCAAGAGACCTAGGCCAGATAGTGCTGCGGTCATTAGCACTGGACGCACCCGTAAGGAAGCGCCCTCAACCATGATGTCTTTCATCTGCCCATGCTCGGTAGCTGCTGTTTTATTAATAAAGGAAATCAAGATCACACCATCTTGAATCGCAATACCAAAGAGCGATAAGAAACCGAAGAACGCCGAGATGCTTAAGGTCTCCCCCGCAAGGTGCAAGGCAATCACACCACCAATTGCAGCAAATGGGACATTGATCATGACAATAAAGGCATCACGGAAATTACCAAATGCACTCACCAGCAGCAAGAAGATGCCGAGGAGTGCTAAAGGCACAATTACCATCAATTTTTTCTGGGCTTGCTTCATCTGATTAAACTGACCATCCCAACTAATAGAGTAATTCGGTGGCAGGGTAATATTTTGCTCGACCAAGAATTGCGCATCTTCAACCGCACTACCTAAGTCGCGGTTGCGCACGCTAAATTTAATCGCAATGTAGCGTTTACCAGCTTCGCGATAAATAAAGAATGGGCCATCAGTCAGCTGAATCTTCGCAACCAAAGCAAGTGGGATCTTCGTACCATCTGGAGAGTCGACTAATAGCTGACTAATATCAGCAACGTCATTACGATTGATTTCATTGAGGCGAACGGCAATGCCAAAGGTTTTTTCATCCTCTAACAAGTTGGTAACAGCTGCTCCGCCGATTGCGTTGGCAACCACCGTCTGAATATCATTGAAGTTAATGCCATAACGGGATGCACGCTCACGATCAATCTGGATGTTCAGAGTAGGCTGGCCCAACTCTTTGAGAATGCCCTCGTCTGCAACACCACGAACTTTCTTAAGTTGATCAATCACCTCATGAGCTTTTTGATCTAGCACTTCAAGATCGGTACCATAAATCTTGACCGAGTTCTCGCCCTTCACGCCAGATAAAGCTTCATTTACGTTATCTTGAATGTATTGCGAGAAGCTATAGGTAATGCCTGGAATCTTATTAAGCTCGACCTCCAGATTAGCAATCAACTCTTTCTTAGAAGAGCCGCTTGGCATATTTTCTGGACTCTTGAGATACAGGCCATACTCTTGGTTAAATACACCCGTAGAGTCCGTACCATCATCAGGCCTGCCAATCTGTGCGGCAACCTTGTCAATCTCAGGCTGCTTCATAAAGGTTTCACGCAATTGATTGGCGATCTTGACGGAGTAATTTAAGTCGACCGTATTGGGCAAAGTCACGCGCAACCAAATATTATTTTCTTCTAAGGTAGGTAAGAATGCGGTACCCAAGCGGGTCATACTCAGTAGTGTTAAACCTAGAACAAAAACAGCTACCGAGAAAACCGTTAAGGGGCGATCCATCCACTTTCTGAGCAATGGTTTATAGCCAGCCAAAATCTTAGTAATGAATGATGGTGGCTTGTGCTGTAAGTTTTCACCAAATACCAAAGAAATCATCGCTGGCAAGAAAGTCAAACTCAAGATCATGGCGGCGATCAAGGCGAAGCCCATCGTAAATGCCATGGGCTTGAAGATGATGCCTTCAACACCACCCATAAAGAACAAGGGGGAATACGCCACGATGATGATGCCCGTAGAGTAAATCATGGCGCGCTGCACTTCACTTGTGGCCATGATGATGCTTTGGTTGAGGCGCTTACCGCCCTCTTCTAGGTGACGCATGACATTTTCCGTCAAAATCACTGCAGAGTCGACGATCACACCAAAGTCAATCGCACCTAAAGAAATTAGGTTTGCTGGCACGCTCCAGAGATGCATCTGAATAAAGGAGACGCACAATGCCAAAGGAATCACAGCAGCCACTACCGCAGCAGCACGAATATTGCCCAAGAACAAAAACAGTACCGCTAAAACTAAAGAGATCCCAAAGAACAAAGTGTGCTTAACCGTACCGACAGTAATATCTAGCAGCACTTGGCGATCATAAAAGGGTTTTACTTCAATGCCGGGCGGCAATACATGCTTGTTAATATTCTCTACCGTACTACGCACGCGTGCCAGGACTTCAGTCGCATTCTCGCCACGACGCAAGTAAACAATCCCTTCTACTGAGTCTGGGTTGTCATTGAACTGGAACATACCTAAGCGGGGTGCATTACCAATCTCAACTTTAGCTACATCGCCAATCCGAATTGG
>CANFLU010000070.1 GCA_947447975.1 Comamonadaceae bacterium
ATCGTCTAGAGGCCTAGGACATCACCCTTTCACGGTGAGTACCGGGGTTCGAATCCCCGTGGGGTCGCCAGATTCATCGCAAGGTGATGAAAGCAAAAGTAGATAGCGGCAACGTTATCGCTACCAGGAGTGGTAGTTCAGTTGGTTAGAATACCGGCCTGTCACGCCGGGGGTCGCGGGTTCGAGTCCCGTCCACTCCGCCATTCATACAGCAGGTATGGGCTTTCCGGCCCGTATTTCTTTTCAACACCTAATTCACCCGCAACGCTATTCTGTGCGGACGGTTACGGGGTTGATGCACATCACGTTTGATTTTTACTTGCGATCTCTGAGTCGAAGTTCGTAAGTTTTTTTGCTGCGTGGCTCAATTAATCTCTTTACGGCATAGGGCCGGCCCACCCCTGGAGGTGTGGTTGGTTACCCTAAGGCGGCGAATATTTAATTACCGAAGCGAATTCGCCACCAGATGGACTTGTTGTATTGCCCGCGGTAAACAGTGCACCGTCAGATCCTATGGCCAAGGCGAACGCGCCATCAATGCGTGCGGTTCCGACTAACTTTGTCCAAACTTTAGTTCCATCTGTACCGTAGCTTGTAAAAAATATATTGGTCGACCCATTGTTTAATTGACCATCTAGATTTCCATCGGTGTTTCCACAAAGAAGAATAGAACCGTCTGGACTAGCAACCATTGCGTTTGCCACTTCGGTGCCGCTACCGCCTAACAATCGGGTCCACAATTTAGTGCCATCTGGACTGAACTTGCTAAGGAAAGTGTCTGCAGACCCACCGTTGTAGGTTTGACCATCCATTACCCCGCTAGCTTTCCCGCCGATGTACACAAAGCCATCTTTGCCCACAGTAATTGCATTTCCAAAATCTTGGCCAGCACTGCCCAGCGTTCTGATCCATAACTGTTCACCGGTTGGGCTATATTTAACTAAAAATGCATCGCCTCCTCCAAAGTTGTTCTGTCCAGAAAATCCGCCCGAAGCCCAGCCAGTAGCGTAAACCGCACCCGTGGCATCACTGGCAATGGCGTGAACATTATCGTTATCCGTCGTGCCGACCAAGCGCGTCCAAGCAAGCGTTCCGTCGGTTTTGTACTTACTTACAAATCCATCCAGTGCTCCGTTATTGGTCTGTCCGTCAAGGTTTCCACCGGTAATGCCGGCAAGGAAAATTGACCCATCGGCGGACGCCACCAGTGATGTGCCCCCTTCATGTCCGCTTGCAGAGATAGTTTTAGACCAGATTACATTTCCACTGGGGTCGTATCTACTAAGAAATGCACTGCCATCACTACCATTGTGCGATCCATAGAAAAATCCTGCTATGTACACTGAACCATCGAGACCTAGGGTGATTGCCCTGGCATAGTCCGTACCTGCCGTGCCTTGGGTTTTCGTCCAAATAAGCGTCCCGTCAGCAGCGTATTTGCTAAGAAATACATCTCCGCCAGTAGCATTGCCGTCTAGGGCTGCAGACATCCACCCTGTGAGATAAACGGAGCCGTCTGGTGAAACCGCCACGCCTTGGCCCACATTGCTACCTGTGGTACCCAGTACACTTTTCCAAACTGGCGTTAGGTGCGTTAAGTAAGGTGAACCTGCTGCGCAAGCGACTCCAACTATCTTTAGGGTGCTAGATATGACCCCACTAGCATTGGATAATGCACAGGTCTGCCCAGCTGGCTGCAAGGTAACTGATACCGAATAAGTGCTGCCAACGCCGAAAGGAGTAGCAAAAACATATGATTGATTTGCGCCAACTATCAGCGTATCGTTGCCATTGTTGCTCAGGACAAATTGTTTGCCCGCATCCAGGCCTGAAACTTGTACTTGCACTGGGTAGGTCTGGATTGCGCCTACTGCTGTGCAACTTACAAGAACGGAAGTCACATTGCCAGTCGGGTTTCCAGAGCTGTTGAATAGGGTACAGCTATAGCCGGTGGGTTGTTTACTTATCGTGACCGCATATGGTGTACCTATTGCCAGGGCCGTGTTGAAAACAAAATTGCTTGCGCCGCTGATGGTGGTTGCGTTACACCCATTGTTAAGCAGGGTTACGCTAGCGGTATTTGGTATCCCAATGACCGTACCGCTAACCAAATAGTTACTCGAGTCATTGCGTGGTACATCCAAGCAATTTGACGGATTACTTTGATTTCCGGTGCTAGCGCCACCATCGCCACTGCCACCGCTGCAAGCCGAAAGAGCCAACAAAACCGCGGCCATCAACAAGGAGATAACTTCTTTCATTGTCCTTAGTTCAACGTTGAATATTCAGTAGTTGTCGTTTAGAGCAACAGAAAAATCGACTCCCTCAGGCGCAAAGAGTTGCGTCAAATTTCCAGACGTTTGGAGCAATATTCCCGGCCCGTTCACTCGCTGCATGGGGTAAATAAAGAACAGGCCAGTCCAATATAATAATTTTACTATTATAATTAATTAAAACAAATTTAAAAGTTAAATTATAATATCATTGAACTTTAAATTTATCTAATCCGTCGTTGCGCCTATATAGTTATTTCTTCGAGAGCCTTCGTTAGAAATTTCCTATTCGCACTCAGTACTCAGGCCCTAAAGGTAGACTTTCGGTTTACCAAAAAAAAAGATGACGTCGAAGTTCTTCGGTACGAAGGCCTAGGTGGGCGTACTTTCAAGTACTAAGAACTGCAATAAACTTTGGCATCGTAGGGCGTATAGATACCTTGCGAAATAAATCTCAAGAATCCGTTCAGCAGTGATTGCGAACGCTCCACCTTTACGACTCTGTCGGCACTACCGCAGACTTGCGCTGCATTGATGGATTGGGTTTGGCTAATCCCATAAACAAAAAAGGGCTGCGCTTCTTCCTTTGCAACAACACCTTGCCCTGCGGAAATTACCGCAGTCTGCGTGGCACAACCCGCAAAAGTAACACACAAAAATAGAGAAAAATAAAGAATATTTTTTTTCATATCTGTCCTTACTTAACACATACGACGGAGATGCGTCGGGGAGAGTAAATGCCCAAAGTTACAAATGTGAGCGCAAGCGTTTCTATTGAGTCGCTCATTTCTATGCTTGCAACCTTGGACGCTGAACCGCATACTTTCGCAGCAGGTATTTCTGCCTTTTGCCCGATACCGCTCACCCAAAAAGTCTGATTGCCCCAAAGATCTTCTGTTGAGGAAGTAGGTCTTAGTTCGAATCGTTGCGTAGCACAACCGCAGAGCACGGTCATAGCGATCGTTAAATTTAGAAAAAATTTCATTTTTGTACTCATCATTCTGTTGAAGTGTCCAAAGTTATTCAATACGTTTCGATCTCATACGCTAAATGCGTCAACTCCCGCCTAGCCATTTCCTGACAAGCTCGCAATGCGTGGACTGTATAGGTCAAATATCAATTAGATTAAAATATAGTAATAATTTAAAAAATATTTATATCTAAACTGTGCCCGCAATCCTTATCATAGCCAGCAATAGGCAATGCTGCCGCATGATTTTGATGTCTGTAATGTCTAATCAACTGTGGATGTCCGCTCCGCAAGTTGAACATTTGGGAAGCTTAAGAGCATTATTGCGATGATGCAGTGGGAAATTACCCCTATTACCTCTATTGCTTCCCCCTATATTGCGTGCGGCCTGATTCTGGCCTTACGCGTTTCCATTAAATGAAATAGGCTGACTTAGCCCCTTTTCTGACAAAAGATATGATGAAACAAAGTCTCAAGTTTCAATCGATTATCAAAAGGCACGCTAAAGCAATTATGTGACGCTGGCCCCGGCTTTCGTCGCCAAGATTTTCTCCCTCAATAAGGCCTTCACAGGTCCGCTAAACCGAATATCCGCCGGCGCAAGCGTTCGAAATAATCGCAAATGCGCACTGGTTTGCCGATACTTGCCATTGGCGAAACACCTGGCTTCGCTCAAAGGCAACTAGCGATGCAAGAGGCCAATAAGTCGCTTGCCAATAATCGCATCGGCCTCCTGCATGATCCGATCTATCAAGATCTTCACGCTGGGTATGTCGTGAATCAGACCTGCGACCATGCCGCAAGACCAGGCACCCGCGTCCATAGTGCCATCTTGCATGATGCGCGGGTAAACGCCCGCCACTTCGTCGATGATGTCTTCAAACTTGAGGTCAGCGCCCAGGTTTTTCTCCTTTTCGAGCAGGCGGTCTACGGCGGCGTTGCGCAGCACGCGTTCGGTATTGCGCAAAGGACGCATGACCAAGCGGGTGTCCAGTTCACTGGCGGCCACGATGGCGTCCTTCACGTTTTGATGGACCGGCGCCTCGGTGGTGGCGATAAAGCGGGTGCCCATATTGATGCCTTCTGCGCCTAGCGCCAGTGCCGCGACCAGGGAGCGGCCATCGGCCATGCCACCTGAGGCTACGAAGGGGATGGTCAAAACTTCGGCGGCGCGCGGCAGCAAAATGAAATTGGGTACATCGTCTTCGCCCGGATGACCACCGCATTCAAAGCCATCGACGCTGACCGCATCACATCCTATGGCCTCGGCTTTGAGCGCATGGCGTACCGAGGTGCATTTGTGAATCACTTTGACATCGGCCTCATGCAAAGCGGGCAGCCATTTTTGCGGGTTGTTGCCGGCCGTCTCCACCACTTTGACACCACCTTCGATGATGGCGCGTATGTAGCCGGGGTAATCGGGCGAAGTGACTGTGGGAAGGAAAGTGAGATTGACGCCAAAAGGCTTGTCCGTCATGTCGCGGCAGCGCCGGATTTCAGCGGCCAGCGCTTGCGGGCTGCGCTGCGTCAAGCCGGTAATCATGCCCAAGCCACCTGCGTTAGACACGGCGGCCGCGAGTTCGGCAAAGCCGACATAGTGCATGCCACCTTGAATGATGGGGTGTTCGATACCGAAAAGTTCAGTGATTTTCGTTTTCATGGTGGTGCTTCTCCAATTGATGACTTGCAAGCGCGGGCTGCAAAGCATTATCAAGCGGCTGCGCTCAAATGGCAGCTTCTTGCACACCGTGTACTGTCTTCTAGGCATCAGTAACATTCGGATGCCGCTATTTGCTGTGGCACACTCGATTTTCTATTCGGGGAATAAGATGCCGTCGTTAGCACGTGCACAAAATAGGCGTTGTATTCACGGCGCGCGGCGCAATGCGAGGCATGCACAATGGGCTCTTCAGATTTTCATGGCGCTTGGTGGGTATGGCCGTTGGCGCTCCTCATATACGGAATTTTTAGGGCCTGGTACGACAACTGGCGCGGCCCCTTAAGCGCATTGGAAATAGATGCCTTCATAGCCCGCGCCGAGCAGGCCCCTGGCGCGCGTCATACCGATTTGCAAGTCTTGCGTCGCTTCATGGAAACGGACGATGGCAAAGAGTTTGTGATGTGCAATTTGGTGCGCCTGTTTCCGCATGAAGTGGCGCATCCAGTGACCGGAAAAATGTACAGCGCGCGCAACATGTTGCAGATGTATTTCAGCGGCTTTGTGCCTACGCTGATCCGTTCCGGCGGCCATCCCATGATGATGATGCGCCAGGCCGGTGGTTACGTGGACGCATGGAACACACCGCCTGACCCGGGCTGGTCGATTGTCGGCATGGTGCGCTACCGCAGTCGACGCGATATGATGATCTTGGCGACCGACCAGCGTTTTTTTGATGTGCATCCCTTGAAGATTGCTGCCATTGCGCAGACTTTTTCGGTTCCGACGCAGCATGTGTTTGGCATGGCGATCCGTCCGCGCGCTGGCGTCGCCTTGATCTTGGTGCTAGCTGCGGCATTAGCCCACCTCGTTTCCCTGCTGGCTTAGCCATGCCTTTAGGCGGCCTGCCGCAGCATTCTTGCGCTTAATTTCAGGGCTGATCGTCCGCGCAGCCCCTTAGCGACCGGCCAATGCGGCGTTTTTGCGTCCTAAGTGTTGCTAATTTGCAGCATCCCGCGCCACCTGCATGGACCCTTCAAGCCCACCCTTGCGCACGCCATCACTGGCAAGAGGCTCGGTATCGAGCGCGGCTGCCCATGCCTGGCTCGAAAAGTGCTTAATTCCATGTATTACGCGGACCAGCTGATTTTTCCGCTGCAAAGCGATTCCTCCCTGTGATTTAGCCGACACCGAAAGTGGTTTGATGACCCCGCACTGCCCGCAAACCGACGATTTTTCCAGCCAAATCCGACGGGCTGGGGCAGTTTCGTCTGCTTTTCGTCATCGGGGTGCCGCTTTATGAGTGCTCAAGGGCCGTTTTTCCACACGGGAGTGCAATGCCTGACGGCTATTGCGCAGCACCACGGGCTTCAAGTCAATCCCGAACGCCTCATCGCCGACTATGCCTTGGGAACAGAAGAGCCGACCACCCTCGTGATGCTTCGCATGGCGACCGATATCGGGCTCAAAGCCAAGATCGAGGCGCTGTCCTGGGACGGCTTGCGCGTGCAGGATGGCGTTTTCCCCTTTATCGCCTACACCCGTTCGGGTGGCATGGTGATCGTGGTGGGCATCAGCCGGCAAGCTTCTGGGGCGGATCAAGTTGCCATTCTCGACCCTGCCAGCGCGCAAGCAGCCGTCCAGTTGCTGCAAGAGTCTAGTTTTGCAGACCTGTGGAGCGGGCAGGTCATTTTGCTCAAGCGCGAGCACTCGCTGACCGACCCTGAGCAGAAATTCGGGTTTTCATGGTTTATCCCTGAGATTTGGAAGCAGAAGGAAGCTTTTAGAGACATTTTCATTGCGGCGGCCGCCATGCAACTGTTGGCCATGGCCTCGCCCATCTTCTTCCAGCTAGTGATCGACAAGGTGCTCACCCATCAGAGTGAGACCACGCTCTGGGTGCTGGCGGTTGGCATCGTCATTGCCATTGCTTTTGACTCGATTTTTGGCTATCTGCGCCAGATGCTGACGCTGGCGGCGAGCAACAAGATCGATATGCGGCTGACCCGGCGCACCTTTGCGCACCTGCTGTCCCTCCCTATCGATTATTTTGAAACCACTTCTGCGGGCGTGGTGACAAGGCACATGCAGCAGCTGGAAAAAATCCGTAGCTTTCTCACTGGACGCTTGTTTTTTACCGGTCTGGATATTATTTCCCTGCTGATTTTCCTGCCGATTTTGTTCTCTTATTCGGTGCAATTGGCGCTCATCGTGCTGATGTTTACCCTCATCATCGGAGCAGTCATTGGAGCCATGGTGCCTACCTATCAGCGCCGTCTCAATGCTTTGTACACCGCAGAGGGCCAGCGCCAGTCGATGCTGGTGGAAACCATCCACGGTATTCGTACCGTGAAGGCGCTTGCGATTGAGCCCAGTCTGCGGCGGGTCTGGGACCAGCGCTCGGCCGAGGCCATCACCATGCATTTCCGTGTTGGGCGGGTGTCGCAAACTGGCAATGCGATCACCGATTTTCTGGGTAAGTTGCTGCCGGTGGTCATCATTGTGGTTGGCGCGCAGCACGTGTTTGACCAAACGCTCAGCGTAGGCGCGCTGATTGCGTTCCAGATGATTTCGGGCCGCGTATCCCAGCCGCTGATTGCCATGGTCGGCCTGGTCAATGAATACCAGGAAACGGTTTTATCGGTGCGCATGCTCGGCGAGGTGATGAACCGCCAGCCTGAAGGGCGCAGCGCCGCAGGGGGGTTGCGCCCCCAACTCGAAGGCGAGATCCGCTTCGAACAAGTGAGCTTTCGCTACCCCGGCGCTACCAATATGGCGCTGAACCGTGCCACTTTTACGATTCCGTCCGGGGCTGTGGTGGGTATCGTGGGCCGCAGCGGGTCCGGGAAGACGACATTGACCAAGCTGATTCAGGGTTTGTACCCCTTGCAAGAAGGCGTAGTGCGTTTTGATGGCGTCGATGCCCGCGAAATCGAACTCTCGCATTTGCGCCGCCAGATCGGTGTGGTCTTGCAGGAAAACTTCTTGTTTCGCGGCACGGTACGCGAAAACCTGATGATTGCCAAGGCCGACGCTTCTTTCGAGGAAATTGTCGCCGCCGCCCAGGCTGCGGGCGCGGACGAGTTTATCGAACGTATGCCCCAAGGCTATGACACCATGCTCGAGGAAAACGCCTCTAATTTATCCGGCGGACAAAAACAACGTCTCTCCATTGCCCGTTCTTTGCTGACGCGGCCCCGGATTCTGGTCCTAGACGAGGCAGCCAGTGCATTGGACCCGGAAAGCGAGAGTATCTTTATTAATAACCTGTCCAAGATTGCCGTGGGGCGCACCGTGATCATGATTTCCCACAGGTTATCCACATTAGTGAATGCAAATACGATTTTGGTGATGCAAAACGGGCAATTAATGGACAGCGGGCGCCACGGCGAATTATTGACCCGCTGCGAAACCTACCAAACCCTATGGAACCAGCAGACCAGTCACATTTAAAGCCGAAGCTGGTGAAAGCCAAGGACGCGACGGCGGTGGAGTTTCTCCCCGACGCGGATGCGATCGAGCGCACGCCGCTGCCCTGGG
>CANFLU010000071.1 GCA_947447975.1 Comamonadaceae bacterium
GCCCCGAGTTCTGTCAGTGTGAGTTGGGCGATGTGTGCAAACAGGTGTGTTCGGTGTGCTAAACCCAGCCTGGTGCGGTAGCGGGCTTCGTCATATATATCGCAGGCACGGGCTATGGCAGTTTCTATGCTGCTGGCACCAGTAGTTTGTCTGTGCCAAGCACCTGACGCCAACCTAAAGCGGCATTGGTAGCGTTGGCTGCGGCTGCGGCGATAAACCGTCAATGCACCATCACGCAGCACTATCTGCGTGGGTGGGTTGGTGGCGGGAGATGGCGGGGTGTGGCGGGCTGGGGCTGCGGCTTGGGCTTTAAGGGTACGCGACTCAATCACCACCGCACCTGACTGGGGCAAACAACAACCCAATCCCACAAAGACAACAGCCACCGCAGGGTCTCGGTGGCTTTTGCAAGAATGAATCTGGTGGGACGTGCGGGGGTCGAACCCACGACAAACGGATTAAAAGTCCGCTGCTCTACCAACTGAGCTAACGTCCCGTCAATAAGCTTGTGACTTACTGCCAAGCCTTAAATTATAGCCTTGTTTTTTAGCCTATAGAAGTGGCTTGGAAAGTTGGTTCAGGACCCAAGCAGCTGCACACATGCCAAAGCTGGCAGTCACTGCAACACTGGAGCCATAGCCATGGCAATTGAGGCTGTTGTCCGTTTGTTCCTGGGTGGTTGTTTGCGCCGCTAGCACTGCCTCGGGGCTAAATACGCAGTTGATTTGCATCTTGTTGGGTTCGCGGGCGGCCCCGTGGTATCTGCGCAAACGGTACCGCACTTTGGCTAACAATGGGTCATGGGTACAGCCACTCAGATCCCCCACCGTGACAAGGTGGGCGATACGCTTACCACCCGCTGCGCCTACCGTAATAAAACACTTACCTGCCTCCCGCGCCCACTGCGCCATGGCGGTCTTAGCGAGTACTTGGTCACAGGCATCGATGACGCCATCCACGTCCTGCGGCACCAGCTGGGCCCAGTTGTCGGGGCTTACAAAATCATCGATACCTTGAACTTGACAATGTGGGTTAATCAGCGCAATACGCTGGGCCATGGCCTCAATTTTCGCAAGGCCCACGGTGTTGCTAAGGGCTTGGATTTGCCGGTTGATATTGGACTCCGCAACATGGTCCATATCGATGAGGGTGATGCGTTCTATGCCGCTGCGGCCCAAAGCTTCAGCGGCCCAAGAACCCACCCCACCGAGCCCAACCACCACCACATGCGAGCGCCGCATCTTGTCGGCCGAAGTAGCACCATAGAGCCGCTCCAGGCCGCCAAAACGTCTGGCAGGGTCCACAGGCTGAAAAATATCGAGATCAGCCATAGGTGCCGGGCAAAATTGGAGGCTGCAGGGAGGCTTGTTCGTACTGTGCTTACTTCATCCGCGCGAGGCGCTCTTTAGCAATTTCGGCAGCCTCACTTTGCGGGAAGTTCGCCACCAGATCTTCCAATGTTTTACGGGCCAGCGGCAAGTCTTTGAGTTCGAGTTGACAGTTAGAAATGGCCAGCCAGGCCTCTGGCACGCGCGCGTAACCGGGGCTGCGCGTAATCATTTTGCGAAAATTGACGACCGCGGCCGAGTAGTTTTTCAGCACAAACTGCGCGTTACCGAGCCAGAACAAGGCCGAATTGGCATATCCGCTTTGCGGGTAGCGACCCAGAAAATCTGCAAAAGTACTTTGCGCTACCTCGAATTCACCACCACGAAAACTCGTCAAGGCGGCATCGAACATCCGCTTTTCACCCGCTTCTACTAAAAAATCGCTGCCTTCGTGACTTACTTTGAAGGGTTCGAGCCGTTGCAAACGCTCCTCTAAGCGCTTAATGGACTCAGCCTGGCGTTTCTGCGCCTCATTCAAATCACGGCCCAATTGCTCGCCTTGGCCTCTTAACTTGGCAGCCTCGCCATTACTGGCCTCCGACTGATTTTGCAGTTCTAGCAAAGCGCGGCGCAGGTTGGCAATTTCCTCAGACTGCCGGCGTGATTCTTCCTGGAATTTTTGGTCTGTTTCGCGCCGCAAGGTTTCAATGCGCTGACGCAATTCCAATATCGCGCGGCGCGCCTCGTCATCATCAAATAGCCCTGCCGCTGCAAAGCCCGAGCACGTGAGCAAGGCCACAGCAGCCAGCCGGCTGCGCAAGGAAAAGACGGGCATCAGGCTGTTCATTTTTACCGAATCACAATTTCAGCACGACGGTTTTTCTCCATCGCCATTTCGCTGTCGCCGGTCGTGGCGGGCTTTTCTTTACCAAAGCTGACGGATTCCATTTGCGCTTCGGCAACACCTTGCAAAGACAGTGCTTTGCGTACCGCGTCCGCGCGCTTTTGCCCCAGCGCTAGGTTGTATTCCCGGCCGCCGCGCTCGTCGGTATGTCCTTCGATACCGATACGCTGGTTTTTATTGGCCTTGAGGCTGCGTGCATTGGCCTCTATGACTGCCTCGAATTCGGGGCGGATGGCAAAGCTGTCAAATTCGAAATAAATCGTACGTCCGCTGGCAGTGGCCAAAACATCAGCTGAAGGTGTGCCCGAGCCGCTGCTGGCGGTCTTGTCCAAGGTCGTGACCGCTGATTTTTTGTCCCCCGCCGGTGCCGTCGTCGCAGGCGTGAGCATTTTCATGGGGGTACTGGCCTGCGCCGATTTGTCCTCCACACTCACGTCATTGAGCTTTACCGGTGAGCTACAGGCTGCCAACATTCCAACGAATACCGCCATTACGGCCCACTTATACATATAGCACTCCTTAATAAAAATCATTTGCTGAGATACCGCGTTTACGGCGCGACAAGCGGACCCCAGTCAGGTTCGCGTAAATCACCGCTTTGGCCCGCCAGTCGTGCCTTCACTTTGCCGTCAATGGTAGTCGTCATTAAAGCCTCACGGCCTTGCTGCTGGGTGGCGTAGATAATCATGCGTCCATTGGGAGCGAAACTAGGGTTTTCGTCTGCCATGGTGTCGGTCAGCGCTTGCGCCTGGCCGTTGTTCAGGTCTTGGACATGCAACTTAAACGAACCGGAAACCCGGGAGATATAAGCCAGCCACCGTCCGTCTGGACTGAGAGTGGGCGAAATGTTGTAGCTGCCATTAAAGGTGACCCGCTCCGCGTTGCCCCCTGTGGTCGCAATCTTGTAAATTTGGGGTGAACCGCCACGGTCACTGACAAAGTAAATCGAACGCCCATCCGCGGTAAACACCGGTTCGGTGTCTATGGCGGTCGATGCCGCCAGGCGCCTAGGCTCAGCACCAACGACACTGACATCGAGTAAAAACAGTTGCGAACCACCGTCGCGGCTCAGTGTTAACGCCAGGGTTTTGCCATCAGGCGACCAAGCGGGCGCGCTATTGGACCCCTTGAAGTTAGCGACCAAACGCCGCTTGCCTGTGTCCACATCATGGATATAGACCACCGGCTTGCGTGACTCAAACGACACATAGGCCAATTGATTGCCATTGGGCGCCCAGGAGGGGGAAATAATCGGCTCCGAACTACGCAAGGCAGACTGGGCACTTTCACCATCCGAGTCTGCCACCCATAGGTTAAAGATTGCGGCGCTTTTGGTGACATAGGCGATGCGGGTGGCAAAAACACCTTTTTCGCCCGTCAGCTTTTCATAGACCGCGTCCGCGATACGGTGGGCAACGCGCCGCAGCTCCGCCGCAGTGGCCGGGTGACTTTGGCCGCCAAGGTCTTGCGCACGAACACTATCCCAGAGCCGAAATCGCACCTCAAAGCGGTCGTCGCCCACCCGGTTCACGCTTCCCGTAAGCAGCGCATCAGCCCCTTGCTTACGCCAAACAGCCAAATCCGGTCGGGCGTTTTCGTCCAAGACGGCACCCGCAGAATCCACGCCCCGAAACTGACCGCTGCGCTCCAGGTCGGCCTGCACAATCGCGGCAATTTTTTGCGTCATGCCCTCGTTGCCCTTGAACGCCGCGATAGCTATGGGCAACTGCGTCAAGCCGGTTCCGGAGACCTCGACACGGAACTGCGCCAGGGCATGGTTGCCCATGAACATGATTACCAAGCTGAGAAGAATTTTGGTCATACCCCCCCATTATCCCCAATTAGAAGAAGGCTCCGGATACCCGAAGCTTCAATAGCCCAAGGCACTTTCCGCTTTTCCGCTGGCTGGGCGGTTCCAGGCAGGGCGACTTATGTTTTGGAATAGACTCATACGATTAGGCGATGCGCCTTCGCGCGTCCGAAATTTTGCAAGGTACAACGATTGATGAGCCAGATATCGGTCTACATCATTGCCTACAACGAAGCTGAAAAAGTTCGGGCCACGATTGAAAGCGTGCTTTGGGCAGACGAAATCATTGTCGTGGACTCTTGGAGCACCGACCGCACCGCGGATATCGCGCAGGCTTTAGGCGCCAAAGTAGTACAAGTGGAATTTAAGGGCTTTGGCGATTTGCGCAACCAAGCCCTGGCCGCCTGCACCCACGAATGGATTTTCAGCCTGGACGCCGATGAGCGATGCACCGCGCAAGCGGCGCAGGAAATCCGCGCCATCTGCGCCGACCCCGCATCGCTGGATATTTACCGCGTACCGCGGCGCAACTACTTTATGGGCCGCTGGATCCAATATTCCGGCTGGTACCCCAACTACCGCCAGCCCCAACTCTTTCGCAAAGGCTGCATGCGCTACGACCAAAAGCCGGTGCACGAAGGCTTTGAGGTTTTTACGAGCAAGCCCATCGGACACCTGAAAAACGCTATCTGGCAATTCCCCTTTAAACATTTGGGCGAGGTGATGCACAAGGCCAACCGTTACTCCACCCTGGGGGCGGAAAAGGTAGTCCACAAAAAAATCAGCATGGGGACGGCGCTGGCGCATGGCCTTTGGGCATTTCTCAAGCACTATATTTTCAAACGCGGGGTTTTGGACGGTTGGGCCGGCTTTGTGATCGCTTTCGCATACTTTGAACAGACCTTTTACCGGTATGCAAAGGCATACGAGATGCAGCAGGGAGCCAACTGGATGAGTCCAGAGGGTGAAAAAATAGCCCAAACTGCTGATACAGAGCCAAACGCTCCCACAAAGGCTCAGGCCGCTCACGATTTGCGCGCTAAATGAACATACCTGCAGCAGCAATCCCCTTGCTCCCTTGGCAACTGGGGCTCATGTTTTTTATCGCGCTGTCACCTAGCTTGGGGACCGCCGTGGCGGCCTTAGGAAGATTGGTCTTGATGCTGTGGGCCTTGTTTGCGCTCTTAATGCCCCATAAGGCCAGTGGCAAGAGTGAAGCTTGGTCGCTGCACAAACCTATTACGGTAAGTATTCTGCTGGCCTGTTTTTACATGGCGCTGAGCACCTTATGGTCGTCAGCGGACACCGAGCGCACTTGGTTTTCTTGGATCAACCACGCACGCTTACTGACCATCCCCTTGGTGTTTTACCTTTTGCGTGATCCTGCACAGGGACGGCAAGTACTGCGCGTTTTCATCGGTACCCAAATTTTTGTCGGATTTAGCTCATGGTTGCTGATCGCCGGCTACACGCCCCCTTGGATATCCGGAACAGATTCGCAAACCACCTTTGCATCCTACGGAAGCTACCTGGAAGAGAGCATCGTGCAAGCAACCAGCGCAGGGCTTTTATGGTTTCAAAGAGATTGGATGTTTGGGCCAAGGGGGCGGTGGCTTGCCATCGCTATGGCACTTAGCTGCGCTACCTTAAGCGCCGTATTTTTACCGGGTCGAAGTGGCCACATGGTGCTGCTGGCATTGAGCGCATTAATTGTGTTCCAAGCCCTACCCAAAAGAATGCGCTGGCTAGCCTTGTTCGCACCGTTTTTAGTAGGTGCTTTGCTGTGGTTTAGCGCACCCAATTTCAAGCAGCGCCTTATATCCGTTTACACAGAAGCGGTCAGCTTTAGCCAGCAAGCAAATGCAGCCAGCTCTTCGGGTTTGCGCCTTCAGTACTGGAAATCGTCCTTACAGTCCTACGCAGAAATTCCTGTCTTAGGCCATGGCGCAGGAAGCTGGAATAGTGAATTTCTCAATCAATTGGCCAAACATCCCAACCCCACGGTTGAACCAAACCATGGCTCACGTGACCCGCATCAACTCTTTTTGCTTTGGGCCGTGGAAGGTGGAACGGTTGGATTGCTGTGCTTGATGTTTACACTGATTTACGTGGTTAAAAACTCAAGCTATTTGCCACAGCAAGATGCATGGGGTTTGTATGCATTGTTGATGAGCCTAGTGGTTGCGAGTATGTTCAATTCCACGATTTACGGCATCGGAAACGGTGATTTCTTCTGCGTTGGAATAGGTATTTTTTTGAGTTTGGCGGCGGCTAAACGCCAGACCCAAAGGGCCACCAACTTGATGCCATGAACTTACCAGCGATGCAACAATCTTTGAGTATGCGTGAGCGCCTCCTGCGTATCGCCGGCTACTTCAACAAACCTTACTATGCTTGGGCAACCTTAGCTGCATCAGTTATTTTGGGGGCAGTTTTAGAGCCCGCTATTCCAGCAATGCTTCAGCCATTGCTGGACGAGGGGTTTAACGCCAAGACCTTGCCACTATGGAAGATTCCAGTGGCATTTGTCGGTCTTTTTATGCTCCGTTCAATTGCATCCTATCTAGCAGATGTTGCCTTGGCAAAGATTGCGCAGACCAATCTGCAAAATTTACGCACGGATATGTTTGCAAGTATCAGCGCAGCCGATTTGCGTTTATTTAGAGACAAAGCAGCGACTTCGCTGGCAAATACCGTGGTTTACGAGGCAACCAATGGCGCAGTCTTGTTACTTCAGTCGGTCACCACACTCGTTAAAGACAGCCTTACCTTGGTAGCCTTGGCGAGCTATTTGGTTTACCTCAATTGGCAACTGTCGCTGATCGTCATGCTGGTGTTCCCGGTGGTGGGCATCAGTATGCGCGCCATCTCCAAGCGCGTATATGGCCTCACCAAAACCCAGCAAACCATGGTGGACGAGCTGGCCTATGCGGTTGAAGAGAGCGTTTTAGCCCACAAAGAAATACGGATCCAAAATGCGCAGGATCAGCAGAAAGAAAGATTTGAGCGCGTAAACCAGGGCTTACGCCACGTAGCGATGAAATCTGCGATTGCCGGATCTGCGGTTGCGCCGATCACCAATTTTTTCGTGTCCATTGCACTTTCAACTGTGATCCTGGTCGCCATCGTGCAAAGCCAAACCAACCATTTATCAGCCGGCGAGTTTATTGGCTTTGTAACAGCAATGATGTTGATGATCGCCCCCACTAAGCATCTATCTGATATTTCAAGCACTATTACGCGAGGACTTGTTGCGGCTGAACGGGCTATCGATCTAGTGGAGAACGTTCAGGTTGAAACCGGCGGTAGTTTTACGCTCGCGCGGGCGTCCGGCAAATTTGATTTTCATGAGGTCAGCGTCCACTACCCCGGCGCAGCAGAGGCCGCCTTGGACAAGGTAAGTCTGCGTGTGTTGCCCGGTCAATTTATAGCCTTGGTTGGCCTTTCAGGTTCTGGGAAAACCACTTTAGCCAACCTACTTCCCCGCTTTGTCGAAAACAGTGAAGGGACCATTACCTTAGATGGTGTTGACATCAAGGATTGGAATTTACCCGCGCTGCGCAGCCAATATGCCTTAGTCGGGCAAAACGTCGTTATGTTCAACGACACCGTGCTCCACAACATCACACTAGGCCAAGCAATCGACAGAGTGCGGGCTTGGGCTGCCTTGCAAGCAGCAAATCTAGCGGAAAGGATTGCAGAATTGCCGCAAGGTTTAGATACCTTGCTCGGACATAACGCAGGCATTCTGTCCGGTGGCGAACGCCAGCGTTTAGCAATAGCGCGGGCGATCTACAAAGACGCACCCATTTTGATTTTGGATGAGGCAACCTCTGCTCTGGATACAGATACCGATAGCCTGGTGCAGGCATCGCTGCGCACTGCGATGCGTGGACGCACCACTATCGCCATCGCCCATAGGCTATCAACCATCAAAGATGCCGACTGTATATACGTATTAGGACGTGGACGCATCGTGCAACAGGGTACGCACGATGAGTTAATGCAAACCAGTGGCGCTTATTTAGAATTTATTCGTTTGAGCCAGAGTTAATTAAGGCCAGGGCAGCCTCACAAAATTCTTGCTGGTTTGGCCGGATCATGCACCTTACATTGCTTTGCAAATGTACCGAAGCTGGGGTGGAGAAGTTAAGCCAACAAAGCGTTGGGATGCCTAAGGCTACCGCCATGTGGTACGGCCCGGAGTCGCTTGAAACTACCAAGTGCGCACAGTCCAGCAGGGCAGCAGATTCCTCAATAGAAAGC
>CANFLU010000072.1 GCA_947447975.1 Comamonadaceae bacterium
ACAGGAATTATCCGATGTCTCTGGTGCCCTATGGCTTGGTACGCCCCTTTTTATTTGGCATGGACGCCGAAGCCGCGCACGACTTCACCCTGCAAGCGCTGGCCCGCACCCAGGGCACAGCGCTACAACTGGCCTATGCCCAGGCGCAAGTGGCAGACCCGGTCACTATCGCAGGGCTGCGCTTTCCCAACCGTGTGGGCCTGGCCGCAGGCCTGGATAAAAACGCCCGCTGCATAGATGCACTCGGTGCCATGGGCTTTGGCTTCGTCGAGGTCGGCACGGTCACGCCACTGGCGCAAAACGGCAACCCCAAGCCGCGCATGTTCCGCTTACCTGATGCCCAGGCACTTATCAACCGCATGGGCTTTAACAATGGTGGTCTGGCGGCATTTGTCGCCAATGTGCAAGCCTCGCAGCTGCGCCGCGCGCGCCACCCTGGGCTGTTGCTCGGGCTCAATATCGGAAAAAACGCAGCCACGCCGATAGAACGCGCCACTGACGACTACCTGGCCTGCTTAGATGGCGTGTACGCCCATGCGGACTATGTGACCGTCAACATTTCCAGCCCGAACACCAAGAATCTGCGTGATCTGCAAAGTGATGCGGCGCTCGATGCCCTGCTCTCTGCCATCGCCCAACGCCGCGAAGAATTGGCCAGGCACCACGCGGTATTTGATGATGCGGGGAACCAATCACCCAAGCGCACGCCTATCTTTTTGAAAATCGCACCGGATTTGGAGCCAGACCAAATCAGCGTGATCGCCGCCACCCTGTTGCGCCATGGCATCGACGGCGTCATTGCCACCAACACCACACTGAGCCGCGATGCAGTGCGCGGCCTGCCGCATGGAGATGAAGCGGGCGGCTTGTCCGGCGCGCCCGTGCGTGAGGCCAGCAACACCACCATCCGCCAACTGCGCGCCGCGCTGGGGCCGCACTATCCCATCATTGGCGTGGGCGGCATCTTCTGCGCGCAGGACGCAATCGACAAACGCCAGGCCGGGGCGGACTTGGTGCAAATTTACACCGGTCTGATTTACCAAGGGCCGGCGCTGGTCAAAGCCGTAGCATTGGCCTTGGCCAGGGCGGGCTGAGTCCTTCGTGCGAAAGGCAGAGTAGCGAGAACGGCTTCGCTAGAACGCATAAAACGGCCCGGTGGCCGTGCCCGTGCCCACTCCCGTAGCGGGCATGCCTTCAATCCCAATGACCACAGTTTTGCCATAGAAAAATGGCAGGCCCAAGTCCAAAAGACCCAGGGCGTTGAGAGATCCGCCCAGCGTGGGCAAGGCCGCATGGCCTTTGTCAAATAAGGTTGCGGCGTTGGCCACAGTGAAACTTGTCTTGCTCTGCCCGGTCACCGCGCTGCTGCTCAGTGCCGCATTGAAGGCTACATCTGAAATCGGACAGTAGAAACCGCTGTCATACGGGTATACACATTTGGGCAAAGACGCGTCGAAAAAAATCCCGTTCGAGCCGGTATCCAGAAAAGTACTTGGAAAAATTGCGTTGCCCGAGGTGCTGCTGCTAAGCGTGCCGTAGAGGTAGCCCTGGCTAGTGGTCGAAATGACCTGCAAGGTGGGGAACTTGTTATTGCTGCGTGTGCCCAAGCCAAATACCAGCTTACCGGTGGCCTTCACCGCGCCCGTATAGGGCACGCTGTCCATTTGAATAGCAAATCCATTGTTATCGGTGGGAAAACGCGCCACGACCTGCTGAAGTTGCTTGTCGGTCGCCAAGGTGGTGCCGGTCACGCTGGTACAAGCGGCATTCAAGCAGCTGAAATATTTGCCATTACGCACACTGCGACGGCCTTGCAGCTCGCAAGCGCTGCCGCAGTCCTGCTTGCTCAGGCCCACCCCCAAAATTCCATTAGCACCCAAGTCAGCAGGGGTAATAATCGGGAAGCCCCAGGTAGAACATTGGGATTGGAATGGATCGTAGTCAGAGTGCCCAACCAGTTGCACCGTGGTGCTGGGGGCTATCAAGCCGCCTAGCTTCACATCAGCCAATGCCAAAGGACCCCAGGCAAAGGAGCCGTCTAAAAAATTGGCGCAACCGAGCAAGGCATTGCCGCTGGTATTTTTGGCAGTACCCAATTGCAATTCTGCGGGCATCTGGCTTGCCAATAAGCGCAAGCCTACGGAACCGGTATCCACCAGCACATGGTCAATGGTTTTGCAAAGCGTCACACTGCCCGGCTTGCATACCGTGACAATGGTGTAGAGCCGGTTCACGCCGGTGCCATCCGGACCACCATCGACCAGAAGGTCCACCACATTCGCGCCCACGGCTGCGGTCGCCGGATTCTCGTCGCTGGATGACCCTCCACCGCAAGCTGCCAAAACCAATGCCAGCGCCGCGAACGAAAGAAATAACTTCATCAAACCCGCACTAATTCAAGAGTGCCTGTATATCCAAGCCAGGCGGCACCAGGGCCTCAAGGTAAGCGTAGCCCTGAAAAGCCCCCATGGCACCCGTGGATAACAGCACCAAGCCAGCAGACTGCACCGCCACCGGACCACCGCGCTTGCCCGCTTGCCTGGCCGCCTGGACCGAGGCCTTGAATACCGGCAGGTATGGCCCGAGCAGCATGCCCATGTCGGGCAAATCGGGACCGCTCCAGCGCAAAGCGAAAACGCGCCCCTTGCTGTCGACAAACTCCAGAACCCCTGTGCCGTTGTTCAATTCCAGCCCAGCGACCCGAAAGCCTTGCGCCGATTGGGTCGGCTTGTAAACCGAGACCCGTGCATCGACCGCAGCCGAGGCGCCTGGTGTGAAAGGTGCCTCACCTAAAGCAGCACTTGCGTACCCAGGTATCGCCAAAGAGAGCAACAGACCCCCAGAGCGCCAAGTTTTAAGTAGCATGGGTCACATTATTTGCAATAAACATACCTAAAGGCTAGCACGCATCGGAATCCGGCGGACGCAGTACAGGCCAAAAGGGCGCTACAGGCCTGTCTCCAGCTGTCACCTTGGTGAGAATGGGATGGGTGCGCGTGCCGTATGCTACCGGGACATTTCTTGACCAACACCTCTAAGCACTGTACCGATATGACTGCTCCCGCCCGCTACCTCCCCCCCGTACTAAAAGCCCTTCGCTTTCCCGTTATTGCGTCGCCACTTTTTATTATCAGCAACCCCAAGCTGGTGATCGCGCAATGTAAAGCGGGTGTAGTGGGCTCCATGCCCGCTCTGAACGCCCGCCCAGCTGCGCAATTGGATGAGTGGTTGGCTGAAATTACCGAAGCGCTAGCCGCCCATGACAAGGCCCACCCCGAGTCGCCCTCAGCGCCTTTTGCCATCAACCAGATCGTGCACAAAAGCAATGACCGGCTGGACCACGACATGCAGGTGTGCGAAAAGTACAAAGTGCCGATTGTGATTACCAGCCTAGGTGCCCGCGAGGACGTCAACCGCGCGGTGCAGGCCTGGGGCGGCGTGGTGCTGCACGATGTGATTAACAATGTGTTTGCCCACAAAGCCATCGAAAAGGGCGCAGACGGCTTGATACCGGTCGCGGCCGGGGCCGGCGGGCATGCCAGCGTGAAAAGCCCGTTTGCCATGGTGGCTGAGATCCGCCAATGGTTTGGCGGCCCTGTGGCCCTGTCTGGGGCTATTTCCTCGGGTGGCGCGATATTGGCGGCCCAGGCTATGGGAGCGGATCTGGCCTACATCGGCTCGGCCTTTATTGCGACCGAGGAAGCACGCGCCGTCGATGGCTACAAGCAGATGATTACCGAGTCCAATTCGGACGACATTGTGTACAGCAACTTCTACACCGGCATCCATGGCAATTACCTCAAAGGCAGCATCCGCAACGCCGGTATGGACCCTGACCATCTGCCAGAGAGCGACCCCAGCAAAATGAACTTTGCCAGTGGTGAAGGCGCCAATGCCGCCAAGGCGTGGAAAGATATCTGGGGCTGTGGCCAGGGCATAGGCGCCATACGCGAAGTGCTGCCGGCCGAGGAACTTGTGGCGCGCTTTAAGCGCGAATACCAAGAGGCCAGAGCCTCCTTGTTATCAGCCTAAGCGCGGCCACCGTTGCCGCTACTGCGAAAGCCTATACGCCACTGAACCGAGTCGAGGAAGACCATGAGCCAAGATTTACTAGAACACATTGAAGGCGGCATCGCCACCCTGACCCTGAACCGGCCCGAGGCGCGCAATGCCATGACGCGGCCCATGCTGATAGACCTCGAGCGCAGCCTGGCCCGCCTGGCGGCGGACCCGCAGGTGCGCCTGGTCGTGCTGACGGGTACGGGCGATGCGTTTTGCGCCGGCGGCGATGTCAAAGGCTTTGCCAAAAGCGCAGCCGATGGTGTAGAAACCGTTAGTTTTGAAGCGCGTACCCAGGGCCTGCGCATGATCATGGAATCCGCCCGCTGGCTGCATGAGATGCCCAAACCCACACTGGCCGTGATCCCGGGCCCGGCGGCCGGCGCGGGCCTATCCCTGGCACTGGCCTGCGATATGCGTATTGCCTCCAGCAATGCCAAATTCACGACCGCCTTTTCCAAAATCGGGCTGTCCGGCGACTTCGGTGGCAGCTACTTTCTCAACTACTTGGTGGGCGCGGCCAAGGCGCGCGAGATGTATTTCACCGCCCAGGTCGTGCAAAGCGAAGAAGCCCTACGCATAGGCCTGGTCAACCGGGTGGTAGCCCCAGACCAACTGGCCCAAGCCGCGCAAGCCTGGGCCGGCGAACTGGCCGCGCTGCCCACTGTGGCTGTGGGCTACATGAAGCAGAACCTCAACCTCGCGCTGCGCGGATCGCTAAGCGATGTGATGGATGCCGAGGCTCCCAATATGATCCGAACCTTTGAAACCCAGGACCATAAGGGCGCGGCCTTGGCATTCGTGGAAAAACGAGCGCCACAATTTAAAGGGCGCTAAGCACGTAGCCGGCATTAGCTAGGCAAAGGGAATTAGTGCCCAACGCAGCAACCATGGCAGGCTTATGCTAAGGTTGATACTAGCCAAATTTGCAATCTTATCAACACATAGAAAGGGAGCCTCGCTGTGAGCGACACCAAGGAATACCACCCCCCCAAAGTCTGGACTTGGGACAAGAGCAGCGGCGGCAAGTTCGCCCATATCAACCGGCCTATCTCTGGCGCCACGCACGACAAGACCTTGCCCGTCGGCAAGCACCCTTTGCAGCTTTATTCACTGGGCACGCCCAATGGCATCAAAGTGACGGTGATGCTAGAAGAATTGCTCGCGCTCGGACACACAAGGGCCGAATACGATGCCTGGCTCATCAATATCCAGGAAGGTCAGCAGTTTGGCAGCGACTTTGTCGCCATCAACCCCAACTCCAAAATTCCGGCCCTGCTCGATCGCAGCGGGCCGCAACCAGTGCGGGTGTTTGAGTCGGGCGCTATTTTGTGGTACTTGGCACAAAAATTCGGTGCCTTTATGCCCAAGGATTTTGCCCTACAAACCGAATGTATGGCCTGGCTGTTCTGGCAGATGGGCAGTGGACCCATGCTCGGCGGTGGCTTCGGTCATTTTTATGCCTACGCGCCCAGCAAGATGGAGTACCCCATCAACCGATTTGCCATGGAAGTCAAGCGGCAAATGGATGTGCTGGACAAGCACTTGGCAACGCGTCCTTATTTGGCTGGCGAGGAATACACCATCGCCGATATGGCCGTCTGGCCTTGGTATGGCGCCCTGGCCAAAGGCCAGCTCTATGAGGCCGGTGAGTTTTTACAAGTACAAGAATACAGCCATGTGATCCGATGGGCCGACCAAATTGCCAAACGACCAGCGGTACAGCGCGGCCGCAAAGTCAACCGTACCTGGGGTGATGCCGACAACCAGTTGGCCGAGCGGCATGATGCAAGTGACTTTGAGCGCAAGACTTAGGCACCCAAGGTGATGGTGACGCTTTAGGCTTTTAGGACTGTCCATGCATACTTTTTCGCGCCACTTTGCCTGTTGCGCCCTGGTGTTGTCAGCGCTCTTGCCCACCGCCTTTGCGCAGCCCACCTCGGCCGACACATTCACGCCCTTGCTGAGTGCAAGCCACCGCTCGCCGGGCAATGTGGCGCGGGACCCTTATCGGCACCCGGCGCAAACGCTGGCGTTTTTTGGTATCCGTTCTGATAGCACCGTGGTAGAAATCCTGCCCGGCAGTGGCGGCTATTACATGGAAATATTGGCCCCCTGGCTCAAGGACAAGGGCCTTTATATCGCTGCCAACAGGGATGGTTCGCAGCCGCAATACCAGGCCGACCATGAAAAGCTTTTGCAGCGCTTGGGTAAAGAGCCAGGCTTGTATGGCAAGGTAGTGGTAACGCCATTTCGCGCGGATCGCCATGCCATCGCACCTGCGGGTAGCGCTGATGTGGTGATCAGCTTTCGCAACCTGCACAATTGGATGGAGCAAGGCGAATTGCAGGAATCGCTGAAGGCTTTTTATATGGCCCTAAAGCCCGGTGGCATTTTGGGCATCGTGGACCACCGAGGCCGCACCGATCAGACGCAAGCCGAGCAAATCGCCTCGGGCTATGTACGTCAGGACATGGCCATTGCGCTCATCGAACAAGCGGGCTTCAAGCTACAAGCCAGTTCGGAAGTGAACGCCAACCCCAACGACACCAAAGATTATCCCGAAGGCGTCTGGACGCTGCCACCGAGCTACCGCATGAAAGACAAAGACCGCGAAAAATATGCAGCCATCGGTGAGAGCGACCGCTTCACTTTGCGCTTTGTGAAGCCTTAGCCCCGCCGCTGGGATTTACCAGCGGTTACGTAATTCGCGCAGTTTCAGAAATACCGTCATGGCATCTGGGTTCGGCGGTAACTCTGCGTAAGCCTCGCGCAAACGAGCGATCACGCCAGCGCTGCCTAGGCGGAAAAACGTGTTGACCTCGCGTTCCTCGGCCAGTTGGCTGACATAGGCTTGCTGCGGGTTTTGTCCTTGCACTTTGTCTAACAAGGCTTGCGCCGCTGCGTTGCCCGGTTCGCGGTCCAGGGTGAAGCGCAAATTATTTTCAATATAGTCATGGCCCGGATACACCAAGGTGTTGTCCGGTAAACCGTGCAGTTGTTGGGCAAAGCTTTGGTACAGCGTAGCAGGGTCGCCGCCGTTATGGCAGTTGCCCACGCCAGCATTGAACATGGTGTCGCCGGAAAACAAAGCCGGCTGCTCGGTGTGGGAGCGCAGACAGATATGGCACATGGTGTGGCCCGGTGTGTCCAGTGCCTCCAGCTCTACCGTTTTGCCTACTTTGATAATGTCGCCGGCTGAAAGCCCCCGTGTCATGCCGGGAATGCTGTCTTTGGCTTGGTGGTGGGCGAGCACGGCAGCACCGGTTTTATCGACGATGGCCTGATTGCCATCTATGTGGTCGTGGTGCTCATGCGTATTGAGAATTTGGGTAATTTCCCAACCCGCCTCCTTGGCGGCAGCCAAGCACTTTTGGCTGTCCAAGGGATCGATGGCCAGGGCCTCGCCCGTTTCAGGGCAGGCCACCAGGTAGTTGAAATTGCGGTAGTCGTTACCGGTCCAAATTTGTTTTACAAGCATGCACTTTCTCCGCGCGGCTAGCGCTTCACTATGGTCAAGAATCCGCCTGGACTTTAGCGTCCTTGATGACCTTGCCCCATTTCAGGGTCTCGCTGCGGATGAACTCGGCAAATCGCTCAGGGCTGCCACCGCCATCTTCGGCGCCGTATTGATCAAATTTCTCGATCACGTCAGGCATGGCCATCACGCGGTTCACATCGTCATTCATGCGTTTGACAAATGCCGGGTTCATGTGCGCGGGCCCGGCCAGCCCATACCAGGTGGTGGCATCAAACCCCGGAAAACCTTGCTCGTCCATGGTAGGCACCGTCGGATGGCCCTTGGCACGCTTGGTGCGGGTCTGGGCCAAGGCAATGGCCTTACCGCCTTTGACGTGCGGCGTCGCCGAGGTCATGGTTTCAAAGCAATACTGCACCTGGCCGCCGATCAAATCCGTTAAGGCCGGCCCCGAACCCTTGTAAGGCACATGCAGTGCATCGATGCCCGCCCGCAGCTTGAACATTTCCAGGGCCAGATGTTGGGCCGAACCGCCGCCGGCT
>CANFLU010000073.1 GCA_947447975.1 Comamonadaceae bacterium
CACCCGAGACCAACACGCCAAAAGTGCGGTCGTCATTGGTGTTGGAGAACAAGAAGGCGGCGCGCGGCGTCGCCGTTTTGGACAGGTCGTTGTAGTTTTCCTTGGCCGAGACCATGGCGTTAAAGCCTTTGAGGTCAAAGGGGCGGCTCGTTTGCAGGTCGACCGTCGCGCCCAAGGAGCCCTCTTCCACGTCAGCCGAGGAGCTCTTGCGCACGGTGACCGTGTTGAACAGTTCGGAGGCAAACACGTTGAAGTCAAAGCCACGACCACGGTTAGCGCCGCCCGAGCTGTCGGTACCACCCGTGGTAGCAAGTGCTTCGATGCCGTTGATACGCACGCGCGTAAAGTCCTGACCCAAGCCGCGCACCGTGATGGAGCGGCCTTCGCCGGCGTCACGGTCGATCACCACACCGGGGACACGCTGTAAGGACTCGGCCAAATTGGTGTCGGGGAACTTGCCCATATCTTCGGCCTTGATGACGTCGACGATGCCGTTGTCATTGCGTTTAGCGTTGAGCGCGCTCTCGAGCGCTGCGCGCACACCTGAAACGACCACCGTATTGAGCGTTGGATCGGCTTGTTGGGCCGATGCTCCTACCGCCAGCAATAGCATCGGGGCGGCATGCACAAAGGCGCGCACAGCGGCGCTGACCTTGGTCGGTTTTTGTTTGAATTTGTTCGTAGTACGCATAGCTGGTTGTCTCCTGTTGTAATTCACCGTCAATAAAAAAGTGTTGCCGCTTCCCGCCTAAACCAAGTAGTCCTCGCGTGCCGGGGAAAACTGGTCGAGCAAGAGGCTCTTGTCCTCCAGGGCGGTGACGCCGTGGCTCGTGTGGTGGGGTGCGATAAAGGCGTCGCCTGGCCGCAGCACGCGTGCCTTTCCATCAATCAGGACCTCGAAGGAGCCGGCCACGACGTAGGCGATCTGGTCGTGCACTTCATGCGCGTGAGGCGTACCGACCGCGCCTTTGTCAAATTCCATGATCACCGACATCAGCTGCGGCGTATGTCCCACGATCTTGCGCCGAATGCCGTCGCCCAGTTCATTCCAGGAAGTCTGCGAGCCTTCAAAAAAATGCATAGGTCTTACTTTCTAAACGTCGAAGCACCGGTTTTTTTACCGCTGCTTTACATTTTATAGCATTTTTCAAAACGACGTTTCATTATTAATATATGATCGCTCAAGTTTTTTGAAACGGAAGTTCGTTGGGTGTAGAGCTTTGGATACACTGGCGCGCTGCGCTCCGAACCTCGGTGCGCTCGGCTTTTTTGACACCATTTGTAAGGACTAAAGACACCATGGACATTCGTCAACCTATCCACAGCGACCACGCCCGTACCCTGGACACCGATGGCCTGCGCCGTCACTTTTTGGTCGAACACATGTTTGAGGCCGACGCGATGACGCTGACCTACAGCCAGATCGACCGCATCATCGTGGGCGGCATCATGCCGGTGGGCAAAAGCGTAACTTTTGGCGAATCGCTGGCCAAACACACAGGCACGAGTTACTTCCTCGAACGCCGGGAACTGGGCTTGATCAACATCGGTGGCGCGGCCAAAGTGCTGGTCGACGGTACAACGTTTGACCTGGGTCCGCGCGAGGCCCTGTATATCGGCAGCGGTGCCAAAGCGGTGGAGTTTTCCAGCGTCAGCGCGCAGGCACCGGCGAAGTTGTATTTCAACTGCGCGCCGGCCCACACCTCGTATCCCCATAAAAAAGTCACTTTGGCCGAGGCCTCTCCGGAGACCTTGGGCGCGCCGGAGACCAGCAACCGCCGCACCATTTACAAATTCTTGGTGCCAGACGTGTTGCCTACCTGCCAACTCTTAATGGGGATGACGCAGCTAGAAAAGGGCAGCTTGTGGAATACCATGCCCTGCCATACCCATGACCGGCGCATGGAGGTGTATTTCTACTTTGACATGAACCCGGATGCCGCCATCATCCATTTGTTGGGTGAGCCCACCGAAACGCGTCACCTGGTGGTGCGCAATGAGCAGGCCGTGATCAGCCCGAGCTGGTCCATCCATTCGGGCGTGGGCACCCAGGCCTACACCTTTATTTGGGGCATGGTCGGTGAGAACCAGGTCTTCAAAGACATGGACCATGTGGCCATGACCACCTTGCGCTAAGCCCAGTAAGGAATAGCCGCATGATTTCCAACTCCTTCCAACTGGCGGGTCGCACCGCCATCGTGACCGGCTGCAACACCGGTTTGGGTCAAGGTATGGCCCTGGCGCTGGCCCAGGCGGGCGCCGACATCGTGGGTGTGAACCATTGCGCACCGACGGACACGATGGCACAGGTAGCTGGCCTGGGCCGCAAATTTCTGGACATACAGAAAGACCTGTCCGATACCTCGGCACTGCCAGGCATCGTGCAAGAAGCGCTGACGCTGAACGGACGCATCGACATATTGGTGAACAACGCCGGCATCATCCGGCGCGAAGACGCTATCAACTTCAGCGAAAGCGATTGGGATGACGTCGTCAACCTCAACCTGAAGAACGTGTTTTTTCTGGCCCAGGCGGTGGCGCGTCAATTTATCGCCCAGGGCACGGGAGGCAAAATCGTCAACGTCGCCTCAATGCTGTCGTTCCAAGGTGGTGTCAGGGTACCGTCTTACACGGCCTCCAAAAGCGGCGTCATGGGCATTACCCGTGCACTGGCTAACGAGTGGGCCAAGCACGGCATCAACGTCAATGCGATCGCACCAGGCTACATGGCCACGGACAACACGGCTGCATTGCAGGCCGACCCGGTGCGCAACGCGGCAATCTTGGACCGTATCCCTGCGGGACGCTGGGGCACACCTGCGGACATGGCCGGGCCAGTCGTGTTCTTGGCCTCAGCGGCATCGGATTATGTGAACGGCTATACCGTAGCGGTTGATGGCGGCTGGCTGGCGCGTTGATATGGCGCGCGCTGCCTAGGACCGCCATTAAGAGGAGCGCGCGCGATGTATGACAACAAACGCCTAGGATTCTTGTATGTAATGCCCTTTGTCCTGGGCGTTTTGTTGTTTAAGTTGTTCCCCTTTGCGATGAGCTTTGCGCTGAGCTTTACGCAATACGATTTGATTGACCCGCCGACCTTCATCGGCTTGGAAAATTACCGCGAATTGGCTAGCGACGACCCGCTATTTCGTAAGTCCCTGGGGGTAACACTCTTATTTGCGGTGTTGGCTGTGCCCCTGCGGGTGGGCTTTGCGCTGCTGATCGCGCATGTGCTGAATTTCAAACTACGCGGCATCAATTTTTTTCGCGCAGCGTTTTACCTTCCCTCAATTTTGGGTGGCTCTATTGCAGTGGCTGTTTTGTGGCGGTTTATATTTTCGAAATCGGGCTTAGTCAATTTGCTACTGGTCAAATTGGGCTTGACACCGATTGCCTGGTTGGCGGATGAAAATTACTCGATGTGGACGATTGTGCTGCTCTTTACCTGGCAGTTTGGTTCGGCCATGGTGATATTTCTGGCGGCGCTGCAAAACGTACCCATGTCTTTGTACGAAGCCGCACGCTGCGATGGCGCGAACCGTTGGCAGCAGTTCTGGCGTATCACGGTGCCGCTGATTACACCGGTGATTTTCTTTAACATGATCATGCAAATGGTCCACGCATTTCAAGAATTCAACGGACCGTACATGATTACCGAGGGTGGTCCCTTGAGTTCGACCTATGTGCTGGCGCTGTATATCTATGACCAAAGTTTTCGCTTCTTCAACTTAGGTTACGGCGCTGCCTTGTCCTGGGTTTTATTTGCGCTGGTCGGTGGTCTGAGCTTGATCAGTTTTTGGAGCTCGCGTTACTGGGTGTTTTACGCTGGCGAAAAGGAGGAATCCCGGTGAGCGGTGCATCAGCAGACGCGATGGAACCGCCGGATAGCACCCGGTGGGTGCGTTACCTGGTGTTGGCCCTGGTGGCATTCGTCATGCTTTATCCCTTGCTTTGGCTGATCGGGGCATCCTTTAAAAGCAACCAGCAGATATTCACAGAAATGGGTTTTTGGCCGCAAAGCTTTGATTTCAAGGCCTACGCTAAAGGGTGGAAAACCAGTACTGAATACACTTTTGCCACTTACTTCCTGAACAGTTTCCTGATCACGATCCCGCGCATCATTGTCACGGTAATTTCATGCGTGCTGGTGGCTTATGCGTTTGCCCGTTTTGATTTCTGGGGCAAGAAGTTTTTGTTTTCGGTGATGGTAGCTACCATGATGCTGCCGCTGATTGTCTTGCGCCTGCCGCAGTATTTGGTATTTCGTGAACTGGGCTGGCTTGATTCGTATTTGCCGATGATTATTCCCTCGGCTTTCGCGACGGATACTTTCTTCATCTTCATGCTCGTGCAGTTTTTGCGCAGCATCCCACGCGACATGGAAGAGGCAGCACAAATTGATGGTTGTAATTCTTTGCAACTGCTTTGGCACATCATTGTTCCTATGCTCAAGCCGGCCATTATTTCAGTGATCGTGTTTCAGTTCATCTGGACCATGAATGACTTTATGTCACCGCTGATTTACCTCGCTTCGGTGGAGAAATATCCGGTTTCGCTGGCACTCAAAATGAGTATTGGCGCTACGGAAGAGGTGGAGTGGGCCAATGTCATCGCTATTTCAGTAGTGGCCCTGATTCCGTCGGTGGCCGTTTTCTTTGCCGCGCAGCGCCACTTTATTGAAGGCGCCACGTCTAGCGGCATCAAGGGTTAAGCAAAGGGTTTGGGCCATGGCACATTTACAACTTAAAAAGATTGAAAAAATCTACCCCAACGGCTTCAAGGCGGTGCATGGCGTCGATTTAGACGTGCGCGATGGCGAGTTCATGGTGCTGGTGGGTCCCTCTGGCTGCGCCAAAAGTACTTTGCTGCGTATGGTGGCGGGCCTAGAGAGCATCAGCGGCGGCGAGCTGCGTATTGGCGAGCGTGTGGTCAACCACATGAGCCCTAAAGAGCGGCGGATCGCCATGGTTTTCCAAAACTACGCGCTGTACCCGCACATGACGGTATACGACAACCTGGCGTTTGGCCTGCGCTTATCGGGTGCCAACAAAAAAGAAGTGGCCGCCCGCGTTCAGGAAGCGGCGCTGCTGTTGGAGATGGAGCACCTGTTGGATCGCTACCCCAAGCAGCTAAGTGGCGGCCAGGCCCAACGCGTGGCGGTGGGGCGCGCGATCGTAAAAAAACCCGATGTGTTTTTATTTGACGAACCGCTCTCCAACCTAGACGCCAAATTGCGCGCTGCCATGCGGGTGCGCCTGACCGAGTTGCACCAAAGCCTGCGCGCTTCGGGCCAAAGCGCCACCGTGATTTATGTGACGCACGATCAAGTAGAAGCCATGACCATGGGCGAGCGCATCTGCGTGCTCAAAGAAGGCGTTATTCAGCAAGTGGACACGCCCACGCGCCTATACGACCACCCGGCCAACACCTTCGTGGCCAGCTTTATCGGCTCGCCCGAGATGAATATTTTGCAAGCCCAAGTGCAGCGCGAGGGCGCGGCCATTGCCCTGGGCCTGGACGGGCAAAGCCTGCTGCTGCCCGAGGCCAAAGCCCAGGCACTCGCCGGCAAAGTGCAGGGGCGCGTGCAGCTGGGCCTGCGCCCCGAGCACATTCTGGCGCGCCCCCCCCAGGATGCCCCTTGCGTGGCAGTGCAAGGTACGCTGCGCTTTATGGAGCATTTAGGCAGCGAAGTATTCGTGCATTTCAATATCGACAGCTTGCCAGTGACAGCCCGCCTGGGTGCCGATCAGCTGGGCGATCTGCAAGGCAAAGCGCGTGGCCAAAGTCACACCTTTTATTTGCACATGGGCAGGTGTTTGTTTTTTGATGCCGATAGTGGCCTCAACTTGCAGGCATGAGCGTAGGCTTAGGAATGGACCTCGACCGTCGCCAATTTCATGCACTGGGCCTGGGCTCGTTGTTTGGTGCTGCGCCCCAAAATAATAGCAAGGTCCTGCGTTTTGGCTGGTGGGGCGGGGCAGGCCGGCATGAGGTCACGCTGAAAGCGATCGCGCTATTTGAACAGCAAAATCCGGGTGTCAAAATCAAAGCCGAATACATGGGCTTTAATGGCTACTTAGAGCGGCTCACCACCCAAATTGCAGGTGGCTCCGAGGCCGACATCGTGCAAATTAACTGGGCCTGGTTGGCTATGTTTTCCAAGCGTGGCAATGGCTTTACCGACCTGGACCCTTTCCGCAGCCTGCTGGCCCTAGACCAGTTTTCGGCAGAAGACTTGGCTTCTGGCAGGGTGCAGGGCAAGCTCAATGCGCTGCCCACAGCCTATACCGCCCGCGTCATGCTGTGGAACCAGGCCACGTTCGATCGTGCCGGCGTGCCCCTTCCCAAAACCTGGGACGATTTATTTGCGGCCGGACCGCTATTTAAGTCACGCTTGGGCGATATGGCCTACCCGCTGGACGGCGAGCTATATGACATGATTTTGCTCAGCCAGGCTTATGTTCACCAAAAATATGGCACACCGTATGTGGACCCGCTGCAAGCGCGCGTGGCGATGTCCGAGGAGGCCGTTTACGAGTGGGTGCAAACCTATCAGCGCCTGGTGCAAAACCACGTGGCCACGTCCCTGAGCCTGCGTACCAGCATGGGGGGTGCTGAAAAGCCCACCGAGCAGCAACCTGAGTGGGTCGTGGGCAACTGGGCGGGCAACTTCACCTGGGACTCCGTGATTCCGCTGCGCGCAGGCACGCTCAACAAAGAACAAAAACTGGTGCTCGGTGAATTTCCTACCTTGCCGGGCAGCAAAGTCAGCGGCATGTTCGGCCGCCCCACCATGATGCTGGCCATCGGCCGCAACTGCAAACATCCCGAGCTAGCGGTTCGCTTTATGAATTTTTTGCTGACCGATCCGCAAGCTGCGGCTATTTTGGGCAAGACCCGGGGCGTGCCTGCGGCGCGCCTGCCGCTGGAGATCCTGGTGCAAGGTCAGCGGCTTCCGCCCATGGAGTTGGCCGCGCATCAGCAAATTAACGCCCAGCGAATCGCAGGCCGTATCCCCGTCCCCGCACCTCTGTTTGAACATGCACGTTTGCATAAATTCATGCGCGAGGTTTTCGAAACTATTGCCTACGGAAAAACCAGTCCACGCGACGCTGCGCGCCGACTGATCGACGATGGCAATGCCCTCCTCAAACGTATCAAGTAAACACACCATGACCGTCGCCCAAGAACGCCAACTGCAATTTCATACCCGCCAGGACCCGGATACCGGCGCCAAAGTGGTGCGGCTCACCCCTACGGACATCACCTGTCACCGCAACTATTTTTACCAAAAATGCTTCACCAATGACGGCAAAAAGCTAGTCTTTGCCGGCGAGTTTGGACCTGGAAATTTTTGGAATTACCACTTGCTGGATCTGGAGTCTGGCGTTGCCACACAGCTCACGGATCAAGCACGCGAGAACACCTTTGGTGGTTTTATGAGTCCGGACGACCGCCACCTTTACTTTGTACGCGCTGAGCGCCAGCTCATCCGTTTGGAATTGCAAGGCCTCAAAGAAGAGGTGATTTACCGTGTGCCCGAGGGATGGGTCGGCTACGGCACCTGGGTATCCAACAGCAGTTGCACCAAGATGGTGGGCATTGAAATCCACGCCGACGACTGGTTCCCGTTAAGCGATTGGAAAAAGTTCCATGCCATGTTCCACGCCAAGCCACGCTGCCGCCTTATCCGCATCGATCTGGCGACGGGCGCGCGAGAAGTGATTTTGGAGCGCCACGGCTGGCTCGGCCACCCGCAGTACCAACCCTTTCATGATGACACCGTGGCCTATTGCCACGAAGGCCCGCACGACCTGGTCGATGCGCGTATGTGGTTCATCAACGAAGACGGCACCAACATGCGCTGCGGCAAAGAGCATGAAAAAGGCGAGAGCTGCACCCACGAGTTCTGGGTGCCCGATGGCTCATCGATGATTTACGTCTCGTACTTGGCC
>CANFLU010000074.1 GCA_947447975.1 Comamonadaceae bacterium
ACGGGCGAGTCGAATAACGACCATGATTCATCCTTTGGGGAGATTGAAATGAGTTTCAACCATAAAATTCGGAGTTGAGACACGCAACTGACCACCCGGCCAGTGACACTCAGAATAGCCCTCGATTATATCTTTTCCCAAACCATGCCTCTTATCCGACCCAGTACGGACGCCGATGTGGCGGCCATCACCGGCATTTACCGCCACCACGTGCTGCACGGAACTGGTACTTTCGAAATCGATCCACCGACGCAAGCGGACATGCAGGCGCGCCGCGCCGACGTGTTAGCCAAGGGCCTTCCCTACCTGGTCTTGGAAGACTCGGGGGAGATTGCCGGGTTTGCCTATTGCAATTGGTTCAAACCGCGCCCGGCTTACCGTTTTTCCGCCGAAGACTCTTTGTACCTGAGCCCGCTGGCCACTGGGAAGGGATGGGGGCGCATACTTTTGAATGAGCTGATGTCCAGCGCCGAGCGTGCGGGGGTGCGCAAGCTCATCGCGGTCATTGGTGATTCCGCCAATGTGGCCTCCATCGGCGCGCACCGCGCCTGCGGCTTTTCACATGCCGGCGTGCTTAGCGCTTGCGGCTGGAAATTTGAGCGCTGGCTAGACGTAGTGCTGATGCAGTGCGCCCTTGGCTTGGGCGACCAACAGCCCCCTCAAGAGGCGAAGCGCTGAGCCCACCCAGGTGATGTTGCGGCAACCGCCATCGCGCTAATTCGAAGCTTAGGCAAGGTGCCTAAAGTCGCCGGCCTGCGCGCCAGCGACGACAATGCGCGGTATGAAAAATAAAACCCTCACCGTGTGGCTCACTTTGTCGCTGGGATCACTGGGCTTGCAACGCATTTACCTTGTGGGGCGCTTTGACCGAGTGGCCTGGTTGACCCTTGTACCCACCCTGGTGGGTTGGTATGGCGTTGTGCGTGCACGGACCATCGGATTGGATGACTTGTGGAGTTGGGTTTTGATTCCCTTTGGCGGTTTTGCGCTGGCCGCTACCGCGCTACTGGCCATACACTATGGCCTGATGGAAGCTGCTGCCTGGAATGGGCGCTTTAACCCCCAAGCCGATCCCGAAGATATCGCCGGTCAGACCCATGGCCTGACAGTGCTCGGTCTGGGCGCCGCGCTTATGTTTGGCACTACTGTCCTGATGGCTACGATCGCGTTTAGCTTTCAGCGCTATTTTGAATTTACTGCCTGATATCGAGGGGCAGGAATGAAATTGGTGACTAGGCAATGGGCACCGAGATAGCGTATCGCTTGCGCCTGCGGATTGCAGCCGATTTCAAGCTAGCCCCTGAACTGCAAAGCGCTGGGGATCAGGCTTGCGTGCCGGCAGGCTATCGCCAAGGTGACCTGATACCTATCGCACGCGGAACGTCACCCAGATGGTTTGCGCTAAAGTCGGGCGATGCTTGGCGGACTTTTCGACTATTTTGAATCACGGATTTCCGCCACCGTCCACCCTCCCGCGCAAACGCCACCCAAGGGACTGATCGCCTTTTACTGGCACTTTATGCGCCAGTCCCGCGCCCTCTTTCTTGCGATGCTAGTCAGCTGTCTTTTGGTGGCGCTCAGCGATACCGTCATGCCGCTCTTGATCGGCAAATTGGTCGGCTTGATGACGGCGACGGACCGCGATGCCGCCTTGCGGGAAGCGGGGCCGATGCTGGGCCTTATGTTGGTGTTCTTGCTGGTCTTACGCCCAGCCGCCTTGCTGTTTGATAGTTTGCTGCGCTTTAATGCCGTGATGGGTGCCTTCACCAGTTTGGTGCGCTGGCAAAACCACTGGCATGTGGTACGCCAGAGCTGGCCTTTTTTCCAGGATGATTTTGCCGGCCGCATTGCCAACCGCGTCATGCAAACGGGCAATTCCTTACGCGAAAGCGCGGTCTCGGGCGTTCGCTCGGTATGGTACATCTTGATTTACGGTCTGACAACGGTGGTGTTGATGTGCCTTTCCGACTGGCGCCTGGCAATTCCCACGATCTGCTGGTTTGCTGCTTACATCGGATTTTTGTACTACTTTGTACCCCGTATGCGGGACTTGTCCAAGCTCAGCTCGGAGCAGCGTTCACGCGTCGTGGCGCGGGTGGTAGATACCTATACCAATATCCTGACAGTCAAATTGTTTGCTCGGCCCAGTGACGAAGACAGGCATGTAGAGGACGTTATCCACACCCATGTGCGAGCCGTGTCCCAACACATGCGCCTGGTGACCTTTTTTATTTTTACGCTGTGGATGATGAACGCTTTGTTGCTCAGCGCCACTGCCGCCGTAGGGCTTTATTTGTGGCAGGCCCACGCCCTGGAAGTGGCATTGTTTGCGACGGCACTGCCGCTCGCCTGGCAGATCACCACGGCCGCAGGTTGGGTGTCCTGGGAGGTAGCGGGCATTTTTGAAAATCTCGGTGTGGTGCAGGAAGGTATGGAAACCATTGCCCAGCCCCTGCGCATGACTGATAGGCCCGATGCGCAAGCGATCAAGGTAGAGACTGGAGAAATTCGTTTCGAAGATTTGAGCTTTGCCTATGAGGGCGGCGCGCAAGTGTTAAAGCACATTAACCTGCATATCCGCCCTGGCGAACGCATCGGTTTGATCGGGCGCTCGGGCGCCGGCAAGTCCACCTTGGTGCATTTGCTACTGCGTTTTTTCGACCCGCAGCAAGGCCGTATAGTCATAGACGGGCAGGACATTGCCCACGCGACACAGGACAGCGTTCGAGAGAACATCGGTATGGTGACGCAGGACACCTCGCTTTTGCACCGCTCGATTGCGGCCAATATCCGCTATGGCAGACCGCAAAGCACCGACAGCGAGGTGGAGCAAGCTGCCCGCAAAGCGCAGGCCTGGGATTTCATTCAAGGTCTGCAAGATATGAAGGGACGCACTGGCCTGGAAGCACGCGTTGGCGAGCGCGGCGTCAAACTCTCTGGCGGCCAGCGCCAGCGTATTGCGATTGCACGGGTGATTTTGAAGGACGCACCCATCCTGATCCTCGACGAAGCCACCTCCGCATTGGACAGCGAAGTAGAAATGGCGATACAGGAACAATTGATTGGCATGATGGACGGTAAAACCGTGATTGCGATTGCCCACCGTTTATCGACAATTGCGCGCTTGGACCGCTTGGTGGTACTGGACGAAGGTCGCATCGTGGAAAGTGGAACCCATGCCGAACTGCTGGCATGCGGCGGGCACTACGCGGCCTTGTGGGAACGCCAGTCCGGCGGGTTTTTGCCAGATGAGTTGGCGTAGGCGGAACCGGCCAAAGCGCCGGCAGAGCCTGTGCACGCTTGACCGGCGGCGCTGCCCACAGTAGGCGATTTGCGAGAATGCAGGCTGATCCTGCAAACCATGGCACCTTCCCTATGACTACCTCCCCCCTGCCCCTGCCCGACCGTTTGTCGACTGACCCGCAAAGCAAACACTATGTCGCCGCCGTTTTTGAGCACGACATCGGCATCCGCTTTAACGGCAAAGAGCGGCAGGATGTGGAGGAATACTGCATTAGCGAACGCTGGATCAAAGTGGCGGCAGGCAAGACGCGTGACCGCAAGGGCAAGCCTTTGATGATTACGCTCAAGGGCGCAGTCGAGGTGTATTACCGCGACGCTGCGCCGGATGCGGCGGCGGACTGAAACCCCATTCACACGAAGATGGCCCCGAGCGGCCAAAAGTCTTCTTCAGGCCGGTGCCGTCTAGGGCTTGAGTGCCGGGCTAAAGGCCATCAAACTTAATATTTCAAATAACATTTGTGCGCCCGCTTGCGCGGTATTGGTACTCGGGTCGTATTGCGGCGCCACTTCGACGACGTCGCCACCGCAAATGTTCAGGCCCTTGAGACCATGAAAAATCGCCAAGGCCTCACGCGTGCTCAGGCCGCCGATCTCGGGCGTGCCCGTGCCCGGCGCATATACCGGATCCAGGCCGTCCACATCAAAGCTTAGGTACGTGGGACCCTCGCCCACCACCTGGCGGGCTAATCGAACAATTTCAGGGATACCCATGGCCGCCACTTCTTCTGCATGGATGACCGTCATACCCGCGTCTTTAGAAAACTCCCAGAGGTATTCCGAGGAACCGCGGATCCCGATCTGAATACAGCGCGTAGGGTCCAACACGCCATCGAGCACCGCCAGCCGGAAAGGGCCGCCATGGTGGAAACGCGTCTGGTCAAATTCGCCACCGGTGTCGCAATGCGCGTCGATATGCACCATGCCCAGTGGCTGCTTGGCACCCAGCGCTTTCATGATGGGGTAAGTAATGGAATGGTCGCCGCCTACTGTCAAAGGCAGCACGCCTTGCGCTGCGATATGCCGGTACCATAGCTCCAGGTCTTCAATGCACAAAGGCAAGCTGTAACGGCTGCGAAAAGGCACGTCACCCACGTCGCCCACGCGCAACGCGTGCACCGGCGCCACGTCCAGCACATGGTTGTAGGGCCCGATACGCTCAATGGCGCGCAGGGCACGCGGCCCAAAACGCGCGCCGGGCCGGTTGCTGGCGCCCAGGTCCATGGGCGCGCCCATCAGCGCCACTTGCAAATTGCCAAATTTCGGCGCTTTGGGGTCCACCGCGAAGGCCGGTGCCGACAACAAAGTAGGTATGCCGCTATAGGGCGCGGCGCGTGTACCGCCTTCGGAAAAAATCGACTGTGCCACTTTCTGAAAACGAGGGTCGTGCATGTCAGCTGCATTGCCGCTGTATTTGGTGCGGAGGTGTTCCAGTTGTTCAGGGCTCAGTGGCATTGGGCATCCTCAAAATCGTTCTTTGGCAAGGGTCCTGCCATGGTATCCAAGCCTAGGGCACACCATTTGGCGGTAATTGTCGCAAGCCCTAGCCAGCCACCCAGTGCAAATGCAGTTGGAAGGTAGGGATGGGAGCATCAAACTCGGCGCTCCAGGTTCGCCCCGCTTGCACTGGGAGGCCGCAGTCTAAGCGCACCCTAAGCTAGCCGCCAAGGCAGTGGGGATTTGCGTCACCCCAACACAGCTAGGCGTGGCCAATGGGATATCTAAGCCGTATAAGGCCGAGGGGCGAGCTCAGCGGGATCGGATAATCATCTAAAGCCGATCGATACAGCCTAAAAGTCCATGCCGTTTACCACCAGCCGCGACGGCACCCGCCTCTACTACGAATGCCAAGGCCAAGGGCCTGCACTGCTGCTACTGGCCGGGCAGTCCTGCGACCACCGCGAGTGGGAACGTGTGGCGGTCGATTTTTCGGCGCATTTTCAGGTCATTGGCTGGGACTACCGCGGCACTGGGCAGAGCGACAAGCCAGAAAAACCGAGCTACAGCACACGGGGTTTTGCACAGGATGCGGTGGCGGTGCTGGATGCCTGCGGCCTAGCGCGGGCGCATGCCTACGGCATCTCCATGGGCGGGCGCGTAGCCCAGTGGCTGGGCATCGACTTTCCTGACCGCCTAGGTGCCTTGGTACTGGGAGCGACCACGCCGGGCAAACAGGGAGTTGCGCGCCCGTCCAGCGTGGACAAGGCCATGCGCAGCAACGACCGCCAAGCTTTGCTGGAAACTTCTTTCACTCCCGCCTGGGTCGCGCAAAACAGCGCGCTCGTGGACGACATCGCAGCACAATGGAACGCGCCTCTGCCGCCCCATGCACGGCGTCTGCATTACCAAGCCAGCCAGGCACACGATGCCTGGGATGCGCTGGAGCACATCAAGGCGCCCACGCTGGTCATCCACGGGTGCGACGACGAGGTGAACCCTGCCGCCAATGCGCGCTTGCTGGTACAGCGCATTGCGGGCGCGCAGTTGCACCTGATCCCGGGCGGGCGCCATGGCTATTTCGAAGAAATGCGTGAGGTATCTTTTACGGTGGTCCGCGACTTTTTAGGGGCGCATCCCATCACGGCATAGGCGCGGCACCCACCGCGCGCCAGACGTAAAAAAGCCCGCCCGGTGCCCGCATTGCTGCGGACCAAACCGGCCGGGCTTGGTGCTGGGGATTAGGCCGTTATGCCCTTGGCGTTTTCCACGTACTCGTCAATCTGGTTGAAGTTCAGGTACTTGTAGATCGCTGCGTTGTCCTTGTTCACGATGCCCATGGCTTCGTGGTACTCGGCCACCGTGGGGATGTGGCCCAGCTTGGAAGCAATCGCCGCCAACTCGGCACTGGCCAGGAACACGTTGGTGTTCTTGCCCAAGCGGTTGGGGAAGTTGCGGGTGCTGGTGGACACCACCGTGGCGCCTTCGCGCACTTGCGCTTGGTTGCCCATGCACAGGCTGCAGCCGGGCATTTCGGTGCGGGCTCCGGCGGCGCCGAAGTTGGCGTAATGGCCTTCTTTGATCAGCTCGCTCTCGTCCATCTTGGTCGGTGGGGCCACCCACAGCTTGACCGGGATGTCGCGTGTCCCGCCCAACAACTTGGCCGCTGCTCGGAAGTGGCCGATGTTGGTCATGCACGAGCCGATGAAGGCTTCGTCGATCTTGGTGCCAGCGACTTCAGACAAGAACTTGGCGTCGTCCGGGTCGTTGGGGCAGCACAGGATCGGCTCTTTGATCTCGTTCATATCGATCTCGATGACCTGCGCGTACTCGGCGTCTTTGTCTGCTTCAAGCAGGTTGGGAGCAGCCAACCAGGCTTCGACCTTTTCGATGCGGCGCGCCAGGGTGCGGGCATCGGCATAACCATCGGCGATCATGTTTTTCATGAGCACCACGTTGGACTTGAGGTACTCCTCGACCGGCTCAATGCCCAGCTTGATCGTGCAACCGGCGGCCGAGCGCTCGGCTGACGCGTCGGACAACTCAAACGCTTGCTCGACCTTGAGGTTGGGCAGGCCTTCGATTTCCAGAATGCGACCCGAGAATTCGTTGATCTTGCCGGACTTGGCAACCGTCAATAGGCCTTGCTTGATGCCGTACAGCGGAATGGCGTGCACCAGGTCGCGCAAGGTCACGCCGGGCTGCATCTCGCCTTTGAAGCGCACCAAGACCGACTCGGGCATGTCTAAAGGCATCACGCCTGTGGCCGCGCCAAACGCCACCAAACCGGAACCGGCAGGAAAGGAAATGCCGATCGGAAAACGGGTGTGCGAGTCGCCACCGGTGCCCACGGTGTCGGGCAACAACAAACGGTTGAGCCAGCTGTGGATCACGCCATCACCGGGGCGCAATGACACGCCGCCGCGGTTGCTGATGAAAGCAGGCAGTTCGCGGTGGGTTTTGACGTCCACCGACTTGGGGTAAGCCGCGGTGTGGCAGAACGATTGCATGACCATGTCGGCCGAGAAGCCCAAGCAAGCCAAGTCTTTCAACTCGTCACGGGTCATCGGGCCGGTGGTGTCTTGTGAGCCCACGGTGGTCATCTTGGGTTCGCAGTAAGTGCCCGGGCGAACGCCTTGGCCTTCTGGCAAACCGACCGCACGACCGACCATCTTTTGAGCCAATGTGAAACCCGCTTTGGTCGACGCAGGCACTGTGGGCAGGCGGAACACGGTGGATGCGGGCAAGCCCAGGAATTCACGCGCCTTGGCGGTCAGGCTGCGGCCGATGATCAGGTTGATACGGCCACCGGCGCGCACTTCGTCAAACAGCACGTCGCTTTTGAGGTGGAAGGTGGTCACGGTTTCACCGTTCTTCACGATCTTGCCTTCGTAGGGCAAGACGTCGACCACGTCGCCCATATTGAGCGCGGTCACGTCCACTTCGATCGGCAAAGCGCCCGAGTCTTCTTGGGTGTTGAAGAAAATGGGGGCAATC
>CANFLU010000075.1 GCA_947447975.1 Comamonadaceae bacterium
CCGGCGCACCAGGTCTTCAATCACTTTGCGAGAACCCTTGTCCAGCAAGGCGATACGTGCTCCGGTACCGGCTGCGTTACCCGCTGAGCTGACCTCTGCGAGCACGCAGTCCGGAATCATGCCCAGCACCATGGCGTATTTCACGTCGATATGGCTACCAAACGCACCTGCTAAGCGGATGCGATCCACTTTATCCACGCCCATCCGTTCCATCAAGAGACGCACCCCGGCGTACAAAGCCGCTTTACCCAGTTGGATGGCGCGTACATCGTTTTGCAAGATGCGCAGCGCCGGCTTTTCCGCTGTGGCAGGAGCCAGTTCGTAGCAAAAGGTACGGCCATCGGCCTGCACACGGGGCGTGCGCGCGGCCAAGTTGCCGTCTATCGTGCCTTCATGGCGGATGATGCCTGCCAAATACATTTCGGCCAGCGCTTCGATAATGCCCGAGCCACACACGCCGGTGACGCCACTATCGGCCACCGCAGTGGCAAAGCCCGGTTCGTCGGACCACAAATCGCAGCCAATCACTTTGTAGCGCGGCTCCAAGGTGGCCGGATCAATGCGCACGCGCTCAATAGCGCCGGGCGCGGCACGTTGGCCGCAGCTTATTTGCGCGCCCTCAAAAGCCGGGCCGGTGGGGCTGGAACAAGCCAGCATGCGCTGGTTGTTGCCCAGCACAATTTCGGCATTGGTACCCACATCAACCAATAAAGTGACCGGCGAATCCAAGTCGGGCCGCTCGGCCAAAATCACGCCGGCCGTGTCGGCTCCGACATGGCCTGCGATACAGGGCAGGACATAGATGCGCGCATTGCGGTGTACCGCAAAATCAATTTCCGACGCCCACAACGTAATGGAGCGGTCGGTTGCCAGCGCGAAGGGCGCGCCGCCCAGTTCCACCGGATTGATGCCCAGCAGCAAGTGGTGCATGATGGGGTTGCCGACGAAAGTCGCTTCCAAAATGTCGGTGGGCAGGGCACCGGCGCGCTGCGTCACTTCCAGCGCCAAGGTGTTGAGCGCTTCGCGCACCGCTGCCGTCATTTCCACTTCGCCGCCTGGGTTCATCATGACGTAAGAAACGCGGCTCATCAAATCTTCGCCAAAGCGGATTTGTGGGTTCATGACACCAGCAGAAGCTACCACTTCGCCAGAAGACAAATCACACAAGTGGGCTGCAATCGTGGTCGAGCCCACATCGACCGCCAGGCCATAGGCTTTCTCGTGCAAAGATGGCCACACCGCCATAATTTGCTTGCCCGCATGCACTGCCACGGTAACTTTCCAGCTTCCGCTGCGCAAAGCCGTTTGCAATTGCTGCACTACGATGATGTCGCAGGACAAATCCGTTAGGCCCCATTCAAATTCCAAGGCGTCTTCCAGACGCCGCAAATCCCCAGAGGGGTCGTGCATGTCAGGCTCTTGCACCTCGACAAAATAAAGGCGTATGAGCGGGTCCAAATGGATGTCATGCGCCTCGGCCTCCTTGCGCACGACTTGTTTATGCACTTGGCTGCTTGACGGCACGTCGATGACTACATCGCCCTGTACTTGCGCGCAACAAGACAAGCGCCGGCCCGCAGCCAGCGGCTGGGTGGCGCAGTAGTCCTGTTCCACTTGGGATACGGGCGACAAATGGTCTGCACTAGAGACCACGCCGTGCTTGGCAAACTCGCCCTCGGACACCAGCACCTGGCAGCGGCCGCAAATGCCACGCCCGCCGCAGACCGAATCAATATCGACGCCGAGCGAACGCCCCGCTTGGAGGAGCGAGGAACCTAGTGGAAAACGACCACGGCGCCCGGAGGGCGTAAATACGACTAGCGCATCTGCGACTTCCATAAGGGCTTAGCTTTCGCGACGACGGCGGTTGCCAGTCTCGCGGCGTCCCCGGCCCATCTCGCCGTCCGCTCCCATCACGGGTACTTCGCGAAACTTACGTATCCAACGGAAGCAATCCGGATCGTTGCCCATCATCACATCAGCGGCCATGATGGCGCGCACCACTTCGGCGTGCATAGGATTGGTGATGGCCGATGTCATGCCCGAGGCTATCGCCATGGTCAGGAAACCGGCATTGATACCGTTGCGCTCGGGTAGCCCAAAGCTGACATTGGACGCACCGCAGGTGGTATTGACCTTGAGCTCGGTACGCAGGCGGTGCACCAAGCGCATGACTTGTACGCCGGCCTGGTTGATCGCACCAATAGGCATGACCAAGGGGTCGACCACGACGTCGCAAGCAGGAATACCGTAATCGGCCGCGCGCTCCACAATTTTCTTGGCGACGGCAAAACGCACATCCGGGTCTTGGGAAATGCCGGTTTCGTCGTTGGAAATGGCTACTACCGCAGCGCCGTATTTTTTTACCAGTGGCAATACCGTTTCCAAGCGGTCTTCTTCTCCGGTCACCGAGTTGACCAGCGCTTTGCCTTTGTACACCGCCAGTCCTGCTTCCAGGGCCGCCACGATAGACGAGTCAATAGACAAGGGCACGTCGGTCACACCTTGCACCAGCTGAATCGCTTTGGCAAGCATGCCCGGCTCATCAGCCAGTGGAATGCCGGCGTTCACATCCAACATATGCGCGCCGGCCTCAACCTGCGCCAACGCGTCAGAAATGACGCGGCTGTAGTCCCCCGCCATCATTTCGGCTGCCATGATTTTGCGCCCGGTGGGATTGATACGCTCGCCAATGATGACGAAGGGACGGTCAAAGCCGATGATGACCTCGCGGGTCGCTGAACTGATGATGGTATCGGTCACGCTACATCCTATTGATTAGAAAATAAAAACACGTTGCTAACAAAATTGGGCGAACTTAAACAGTAACTAGCTCGGGCGGCGGAACATGCGGCACTTCGGGCCCAGCGCCGTCGCGCCCGGGGTACCAAGGCACGCGACCTTGCAAAACACCAGCGTTGGTGACGATTTCGGGCACAGAATCTTCCTGCCGATAGGCCATGATGTGCACCCCGGCGACGCCTTTGATGTCTTTGACTTCCTGGATGATTTCAGTGCAAATTTTGCGTCCTTCGGCCGCCGGTTTTTCGGCGCCGGCCATGCGCTTGATGATGGCGTCGGGAATGTGCACACCGGGCACATTGCTACGCATCCACTCGGCCACTTTGGCCGAACGCATCGGGCCCACACCCACCAAAATAAACACTTTATCCAAGAGGCCGAGGTCTTCCACTTCCTGCAAATAGGCGCGCAGGCGCGGAACGTCATAGCAGTACTGGGTTTGGATAAATTGCGCACCGGCCGCCACTTTTTTGGCCAAGCGCTGCGCACGCCAGTCAAAGGGCTGACCAAAAGGATTAGCCGCCGCGCCAAAAAACACACGCGGCGCAAAGGTGACTTTGCGCCCGCTTTGGAAACGGTAGGCATCGCGCATATCGCGGCCGATTTCCAAGAGCGACATGCAATCGAGGTCAAAAACCGGCTTGGCCTGCGGATGGTCGCCGCTTTGTACACCATCGCCGCTCAAGCACAGCATATTGCACACACCCATAGCTGCACCGCCTAGGATGTCGCCTTGGATCGCAATGCGGTTCTTATCGCGACATGAAATTTGCATCACCGGTGCATAACCCACGCGGGTAAGTAAGGCACACACTGCCAGACTGGACATATGGCAATTGGCGCCACTGCCATCGGTGGCGTTGATGGCATCGACATAGCCGTCAAACACTTTGGCACGGCGATAGACCTCACTAGGGTCGGCCGAGTCAGGCGGCTCCAGCTCTGCCGTGATCGCAAAGCCGCCGCTGCGCAATACCCGCTCCAAGCGCCCGGGTGAAGTATGGCCCGGCAGAATCGGTAAAGGGTAGCCGGGCACCGGCTCATCATCAAACCTCATGCTTTAGCCTCCTGCGTGGCGGGTTCGCCTTTTTCACGCGCCACGCGCAGCCACGATGAACTGCCCTTGAGGCGACCATCCACCGCAAATTGCACCACTTTGATGGCCTCGCGGCCCGCCTGCATACGCTGACTACCTTCAAAGGCCTCGACCCAGACGCAGCGCATTTCGGGCTTGACCTCGCAATGGCCATTGGCACGCACGCCGCCACAAGGACCGTTGCGTATGGTTTTGGGGCAGTTCATGGAGCAGGACATGCCGGTGCTCGACAAGGCACACTGGCCGCACATCTGGCAGTCAAACAACAAACCTTTCACCGCTTTTTCCACCACTGCCACCGGCTTTTCCAGGCGCTGGTAGCCAATGGCTTTCCACAGTGGATGTAGCGCCACCATCATGCGCTCAAAGCCCGCATAAAAAATTTCTAGTCCACGCGCATGGCGTACGGACCAGCGACGTACCGCGTACATCAGCTCTCCCCCTCGGGCAGCGGAACATCCGCCTCTTCGGCGGAAATCACCGTCGGCGTTGGCAGGGTGTCATCGACGCCATGGGCGCGGATGATGCGCAGCAAGTCTTCGTCTGAGTAGAGCGCTTCAATGCGGGCCGCCTCGGCATTGGCTTCTTCCTGGATATCGTCGCCGCATTCACGCGGTTCGCTGCGCTTCCAATCAGCCAGGTAGTCACCGGCGCTGGATTTACCGGCCCGCATCGCGGCGCGGTCCACTGCTTCTTGGAAGCGATGCGAGAGCTGCACCTTGCCGGTTTCGCGCCCACGCTTGACTACCACCTGCGCTGGCAGGTCACGCCATGAAATAACGATCAGTTTTGCCATTGGATTACTTTCTCGCTTGCCGTTTTCAGTTCAGTTTCCATATCACCGTAGCCGGTGACACGGTACGCAAATGCCAGGCCCAGGCGCTTTGCGGCAGCCTGGCCCAGCGCAATCCCCTCAGCGCTTTCCTTTTGACATAAATACATGAGCGTGGTGTAGTTGCCAAAATACAGGGGCAGCAACTGCGGATGTTTATCGATACCCAGCCCATGCATGATCAATCGCTCAAAATGCCGCAACAAAAAATCGGTCAAATAAAACGTCCCCAACTCGGCTTCGGCCAAGGTCGCAAATGCAGCAGACCCGGCATAAAACTCATAGCAATGCGCTCCGGGCAAGCGCTGCACACCTTCCTCTTGCAGCACCGCATCTAATAAACCACCGGTTCCGCAATCGGCATAGGCCACGAAAATATGCGCGTAACGTGCCTTGAATGCATGGATTTTTTCGCGCACCAGACTGGGGATTTTTTCCGGCCGGTTATGTAGTTCGGCGGGCAGGCAGGTCACGTCCATATGCGACCAGCCATTGGCTTGGCGTAGCGCGATGATCTCCCGAGCCAGCGCGCCGCAGGCAATCACCAAAGTGTTTGCAGCAGCGGCCATGCCGGTCTAGCGAATCAGGCGCGGGCCGCAGCGCGACGCGCAGCAATCAGCGTCTTGGCAGTCTCCACAGCCACACCGGCGTCACGGCAATAGGCATCGGCACCCACAGCCTTGCCAAATTCTTCGTTCAGGGGGGCGCCGCCGACCAACACAATATAGTCATCGCGCAAGCCTTTTTCCTTGAGCGTGTCAATCACCACTTTCATATAGGGCATGGTGGTGGTCAGCAAAGCGGACATACCCAAGATGTCGGGCTTGTGCTCTTCCAGCGCCGCGATGTATTTTTCGACGGCATTGTTAATGCCCAGGTCAATGACTTCAAAGCCTGCACCTTCCATCATCATGCCCACAAGGTTTTTACCGATGTCATGTATGTCGCCTTTGACCGTACCAATCACCATCTTGCCAATAGGCTCGACGCCGGTTTCAGCCAGCAGAGGGCGCAAAATTTCCATGCCGCCTTTCATCGCGTTAGCGGCAAGCAGTACTTCTGGAACAAACAAGATGCCGTCGCGGAAATCCACGCCAACGATGCGCATGCCTTCGACCAAGGCGTCATCGAGCACCCGACTGGCTGACCAGCCGCGGGCGAGCAAGATATTCGTGGCTTCAATGACCTCTTCACGCAATCCGTTGTAGAGGTCGTCATGGACTTGTTCGGTCAACTCCTCGTCGTTGAGCGCATTCAAATCCAGATCATCAAATTCTTCAGCCACAAAAAACCTCCTTCAGTTGTATACGGGGTAATCCCCGGGCACTACACGCACTCGCCCACGGAATGTAAGGGCCGCGCTGCGCAAAGCCCAATAGTTTAGCGACTCATGATTGTCGCCATACGACAAAGTATTTTTTCCTGTGCAATGCAAGCAATTGCAGCCCTGTAGGGGTATTGCCCGGCTAGACCGGCGACTTATCCGGTGCTAGCAGGGCCAGGTGGCTGTTGCGCCGCTCCGCACTGGGTGTGTGGCCGAACAAATCACGGTAGCACTTGGAAAAATGCGGTGGCGACTGGAATCCGCAAGCCAGCGATATCTCCATCACCGACATCGAAGTTTGCAATAGCAGACTGCGCGCCCGGCGCAGCCGCATATCCAGGTAGTACTTGGTAGGCACTTCGCCCACGTAACGCTTGAATAATCGCTCGATCTGCCGGCGCGACACCCCCACCAGCGAAGCAATTTCATCCAACGACAGCGGTTCCTCCAAATTGGCTTCCATAAGGGCGGCCGCTTCAATCAAGTTTTCGTGGAACAGGCCGACCCGGGCCATCAGCGGAACGTGCTGGCGATCCTGGTCGTTGCGGATTCGGTCCAAAATGAATTGGTCCGAAATCATGGGCGCAATCTCCCGGCCCAGATGGGACTGAATAATATGGAGCATTAAGTCCAGGGGCGCGATGCCACCAGTACAGGTATAGCGATCGCGGTCTATGGCGAATAACTGGCGCGAAAAAACAACTTTCGGAAAACGCTCTTCCAAAGCGGTCATATTCTCCCAGTGCACCACGGCTTTATAGCCATCTAGTAATCCGGCCTTTGCCAACACATAACCACCAGTGCACAGAGCACCGAGCGCCATTTGCTGCTGTGCGAGCCGACGCAAGGCGGAGGTGACTTCGACGGTACAAGCCGACTCAATTTCCACGCCACCGCAAACAAACACGATGTGTGCCGTGTTGATATCGGCCAGCGCCGCCGTGGGCGCCAGAGCCAAGCCATTGCTGGCGGCAACCGGATGCCCGCCGAGGCTGGCCAAGGTCCACTGATACACCTCTTGTCCGGCCACGCGGTTGGCCATACGCAAAGCCTCCACCGCGCTAGACAGGGCTATGAGCGAGTAATTTGGCAGCGTTAAAAAAACAAAACGATAGGGCCGCGCCGCCACGAGGCTGGAAACAGGCTGGCGGTTCATTTCCTGAGCCACGCAGGAGCACTCCGGTCAAGCCTGCGGATGCTTGTCGCGCAAAAAAACTCCGGCACTGGCAATCCCCTGTTGCAATGAGAGAGGGGCTATTTTGTCCTATTTGCGACCTAGTTCAAGGGCGCACCTTATGCTACAGCGACAAAAACCGTCGCCCATCAAGAAAAAAGCCTCGAAACATCGCTGTTTCGAGGCTTTCTAATTGGTGCGGCTGGCAGGAATCGAACCCACGACCCCTTGGTTCGTAGCCAAGTACTCTATCCAGCTGAGCTACAGCCGCAAAGC
>CANFLU010000076.1 GCA_947447975.1 Comamonadaceae bacterium
CAAGCCGGGGGCAACACCTACCAGGGCAAAAATCGTAGCAATTTTCAGCAGTAAACGACTACCAAAACGCCCCTGTCGCACCCGCTGGTATAGGCGCCACGCGGCCCAGGCAATCAGTACTCCCAGCGCGCCTGCCACCACTAAATTAATGGTAAACAATTGCGCGTAATTCTGCTCGTACATCTCACGGTTATTGGTCGCCTTGGCCAAGAGGTAAAGCAGCAACAAGCCTATGCACACCATAGCCACGGCAACCAGGGCGGTGACGCGCCGCAATAGCTTCGACGGCTGACGCACCACGTCGTCAGCGCTATGCGCTAGCGTAGCCTCATTACTAGTCATCGCGTACCTTCGCCACGCAAGGCAGTGCGCGCCAATGCCTGAATATCCCATTCGGACTGCCCAATAGCGCCGATTTGAAAGGGACGCGGTAATTGCGATAAATCTAGTCGAAAGCGAAATTGCAATCTGATTTTGGCGGTCGGGTCGGTCTCTGCGAGGTCAGCCACTTTCCACTGAGACACTTGCCTTACCGCCGTCAACGCATCCGCCAAGGTTTCAAAACTTTGGTTTATGGACAAGCCCTGGGTGTTGTCGCCCCCTGCACCGGCTAAAGGGTTCACCCGCCAGCGCCGCGTCAAAGGTTGGTAGGCCAGACGCAATTGGCGCTGCGCGCTGGCGATGCGCTTGTCATACCAGTACCAGCGGTCCTGGTACAACTCCGCTTCGAGCAGAAAAAACATGGGCACGCCCTTGAGCAGCGCCTCCTCCACCACGGGGGGGAGCTCGAAGTTCACATTAGCCGATACAAACACCTCATTGACTGAGCGCTCCGCGCGCAGCAGGTTGACCTCGGCCTGGGTTTGTGCCCTGACCCAGGCACCGGCCAGGGCTAAGTAGGCGAGCAGCAAAAAGCGAAGCCAACGCTTAGGCAAGTTGCTTTTCCAACAATGCATAGAAAAAGCCGTCATGGTCATAGCCCAGATTGTCGTACAGACCTTGGCCTGCGGCGCTCGGCATTAAATGTCCTGGCGCTGGTAATGCCTGCGCATCGGCTTGTGTGCGTAGAAATTTGTCGATCTGCGCTTGGCCCTCTGCGTGAAATAGGGAGCAAGTGCAATACACCATGCGACCGCCGGGCCGCACCAAGGGCCAAAGCGAACGCAGCATCTGCGCCTGCAATCCTGCCAGCTGCGTGATATCGTCCTCGCGGCGCAGCCAGCGCACATCTGGATGGCGGCGCACAATGCCCGAGGCGGTGCACGGTGCGTCCAGCAAAACACCGTCAAACAGCGCCCCATCCCACCAGGCTTTTGGGTCTCCAGCATCGCCCTGACGCACCTGGGCATGTAGGCCCAAACGCTGCAAATTGGCGCGGATTTTTTCTAAGCGCTGAGCATCTTTGTCGATAGCCAGTACTTGCGCGTCGGCCAGCTCCAACAAATGGGCGGTTTTGCCGCCTGGCGCAGCGCAGGCGTCCAGAATGCGAGGACGCTCTCCCAGGCCCTGCAGCAGTAAAGGCGCAGCCAACTGCGCCGCCGCATCCTGCACCGCCACCAGGCCTTGGGCAAAGCCGGGCAGGCGCGCCACCGGCACCGCTTTTTCCAGCACGATAGCCGCGCCTGGGGCGGCTACCGCGCTGATGCCGGCTTCGTGCAGGCGTTGCAGGTAGTCTGCTGCGGTACCCAACCGCAGGTTCACCCGCAAAGTCATCGGTGCTTGCGAATTGGAGGCCTGGAGCACGCTTTGCCAACGGTCGGGATACTCACGCTGCACCCTTTGCACCCACCACAGGGGATGGTTCCATAGCGCTTGCGGATCCGTGTCGGTGGCACGCACGAGTTGCGCACGTTCGCGCAAAAAACGACGCAGGCAGGCATTGACAAAATTCGCCTGCGAGCGCGTCGCAGCGACCCGTTTGAGCGCCTCTACCGCCTGATTGACCAAGGTGAACTCATCATAGAGTGCTTGCCCCGGATCCCAAATCAATGCCAGCGCCAGGCAGAGCATCACATCGGCGCCCGGTGGTGGCTGCCTTTGTACCAGGCGGTCGCGCAAGGCTACCGCCCGACCCCAGTTACGCCAAGCATGAAATGCGAGGGCCTGCACCCCGGGGCGCAAAGCTGCCGCGACGCCGTCCATCGCCGCGGTACCCGATTGTCCTTGACGCACCATGTGCAGCAATTTGGCCGTGGCGAGGAGTTGCTGCCACAGCGGCGGTGCGGATGCGGTTTGCATAGCGACGCTATAAGGGCGTGGCCGGGAGAAAGCCCATGCGGCCCGCCACCCAAGAGGCAGGTGCTTGCAGCAAGGCGGCGTTGTAATCGTGCATCACCTGGTTAGCCGTAGTCTTGGCAAACAACGCATGGTTATGCGCCTCATCCCATGCGCGGCGCAATTCCTGCAATGCCTGTTCCTCAATAATCTCTTGGTGCACACCGCAAAACAATTCCCATGCATGGGCCATCTCTACCCATTGGGCACCGAGAGCGAGGGCCTCCTCCTGCCGCACCGCCATTAGCTTGGCACTTTTCATGGTCTTGACACTCAGCGATAACTGCAAGGCTGCCACCGTTAATACTTCATGGGCTTTCGTGGCAGGGTCGGGCCGATCTAAAGCCTCTTTGGCCACGAGCAAGAGTGATTGCAAACCCCGGTCCAGCGCATCCACCGCCAGCCAACAGGCACTGCGCAGACGCTTCAGGCGCGCATGCACACCCACCAGCCAGCAAAGTAGCAGTGCAGCCGCAGGCCACAGGAGGAGGGTTGCGTCCATGCATTCAAGCCTTATGAAAAATGCCCCAGGCCTTTTGGTATCAAGGCATGGGGCATGTGCTACCTGCGCAGGCAGGTTTACTCGGCGGCGCTACCCTCAGCCGATTCAGCCTCCGTCTCGCCCGTGGCATCAGCCAACTCCGCCGCATCGGCTTCGGCAATCGCGCGGCGCTCAGAGTCATCCATTTGCTCGCGAACCAGACGTGCTTCGTGGTAAGCCAAACCGGTACCTGCGGGGATCAAGCGACCGACGATGACGTTTTCCTTCAAGCCGCGCAATTCGTCGCGCTTGCCCATGATGGCCGCCTCCGTCAGCACGCGCGTGGTTTCCTGGAAGGACGCCGCGCTGATAAAGCTGTCAGTGGACAAAGAAGCCTTGGTAATGCCCAAGAGCAAATTGGTAAAGGTTGCCGGTGTCTTACCTTCGGCACGCAAAGCGTCGTTGGTGTTGAGCATTTCCGAGCGCTCCACTTGCTCACCACCGATGTAGCTGGAATCTCCCGCGGACTCAACCACCACTCGGCGCAGCATCTGGCGCACGATCACTTCAATATGCTTGTCGTTGATCTTCACGCCTTGCAGACGGTACACATCCTGCACTTCGTCCACGATGTAGCGGGCCAGCTCTTCGGATCCAAGGAGTCGCAAGATGTCTTGGGGGTCGGCCGGGCCGTCTACCACCGACTCACCCTTGTTCACCACCTGGCCTTCGTGCACCAAAATGTTTTTCTCCTTGGGCACCAGCTCTTCCCAGACTTTGCCTTCCGGGTCGGTAATTTGCAAGCGCACTTTGCCCTTGGTTTCTTTACCAAAGGACACGGTTCCAGTGGCTTCTGCCAGCACACCTTTGTCTTTGGGGGAACGCGCCTCAAACAACTCGGCCACGCGCGGCAAGCCGCCGGTAATGTCGCGGGTTTTCTGCCCTTCGATGGGAATACGCGCGAGCACTTCGCCAGGGCCTACATCCTGTCCGTCACGCACTTGCACCAAAGCGCCCACCGGGAAACCGATGGTTACCGCATGGTCGGTACCCGGAATCTTGACTTCCTTGCCCGATGCATCGATCAGCTTGACCTGCGGACGTACGATTTTTGCGGAACCACGGCGTTTGGGGTCGATGACCACCAGCGTCGACAGACCGGTCACCTCGTCCACTTGGCGAGCAACCGTCAGGCCCTCTTCCACGTTTTCGAAATGGGCCCGACCAGCGAATTCGGTAATGATGGGACGGGTCAAGGGATCCCAGTTAGCCAAAATGGCGCCGGCCTTGATCGCCTGGTCCGCTTTGACGCTCAGCACCGCGCCATAAGGCACTTTGTGGCGCTCACGCTCGCGGCCATGCTCGTCTTGAATAACGATCTCACCCGAGCGGGAAATTACCACCAACTCACTCTTGCTATTGGTCACATAACGCATGGTCGCGTTAAAGCCAATATTGCCGCTGGACTTGGCTTCCACGCTGGAGGCAATCGCAGCACGCGATGCGGCACCACCGATGTGGAAGGTACGCATGGTCAGCTGCGTGCCAGGTTCGCCAATGGATTGGGCCGCGATCACACCCACGGCTTCGCCATGGTTGATCAGGCCGCCACGGCCCAGGTCGCGTCCGTAGCACTTCGCGCAAATACCAAAACGGGTTTCGCAGGTTAAGGCGGTACGGACTTTAACTTCATCCACACCAAAGGCTTCGAGCTCTTCGATGATGTCCTCATCCAGCATGGCGCCGGCAGCAGCCACTACCGAGCGGTTCTCCGGATGCAGTACGTCTTCGGCCACGGTGCGACCCAGCACGCGGTCGCGCAGCGATTCGATCACTTCGCCGCCTTCGACGATGGCGCGCATCAAGTAGCCGTTGTGGGTGCCGCAATCCTGCTCGGTAACCACCAGGTCCTGGGTCACATCCACCAAGCGACGTGTCAGGTAACCCGAGTTGGCAGTCTTGAGCGCGGTATCGGCCAGGCCTTTACGGGCGCCGTGGGTGGAGATGAAGTACTCCAACACGTTCAAGCCTTCACGGAAGTTGGCGGTAATGGGCGTCTCGATAATGGAGCCATCAGGCTTGGCCATCAAACCACGCATGCCGGCCACCTGGCGGATCTGCGCAGCAGAGCCACGGGCGCCGGAGTCGGCCATCATATAGATGGAGTTGAAGGACTCCTGCTGCACTTGATTGCCATGGCGGTCGGTAACCATCTCTTTGGAGAGCTTGGCCATCATCACCTTGGACACTTCGTCTCCCGACTTGCCCCAGATATCCACCACCTTGTTGTAACGCTCGCCAGAGGTCACCAAACCGGAAACATACTGCTTCTCGATTTCTTTGACTTCGGTTTGCGCGCGGCGGATGATTTCGTGCTTCTCCTGCGGTACCAACATATCGTCGATGCAAATGGAAATACCAGCGCGTGTAGCGAGTCGGAAGCCAGCTTGCAAAAGCTTGTCTGCAAACACCACGGTCTCTTTCAAACCGCACTTGCGGAAGGACACGTTGATCAGCTTGGAGATTTCTTTTTTCTTGAGCGCCTTGTTCAAATTGGAGAAGGGCAAGCCCTTGGGCAAAATTTCAGACAGTAGGGCACGGCCAGCGGTCGTTTCCCAAACTTTGGTGCTTGGAATGAATTCGCCGCTTTCTTTGTCCTTGAGGTACTCCGTCAGTCGCACGTTCACACGGGCGTTGAGCTCCACTTCACCCGCGTCAAAGGCGCGCTGCACCTCGCCGGTATCGGCAAAGATCAGGCCTTCGCCTTTGGCGTTGATACGGTCACGGGTGGTGTAGTACAAGCCTAGCACCACGTCCTGCGAAGGAACGATTGAGGGCTCACCGTTGGCTGGAAAGAGCACGTTATTGGATGCCAACATCAAAGTGCGTGCCTCCATTTGCGCTTCAACCGACAAAGGCACGTGAACAGCCATTTGGTCGCCGTCAAAGTCGGCGTTAAATGCCGAGCACACCAGCGGGTGCAATTGAATGGCTTTGCCTTCGATCAGGATAGGCTCAAAAGCTTGGATGCCCAGGCGGTGCAGCGTAGGTGCCCGGTTGAGCATCACGGGATGCTCTTTGATCACCTCTTCCAGAATGTCCCACACCACCGGCGTGCCAGATTCAACTTCTTTCTTCGCCGCCTTGATGGTGGTAGCTATACCCATGGCTTCCAGGCGCGCGAAGATAAAGGGCTTGAAGAGTTCGAGCGCCATCAACTTGGGCAAACCGCACTGGTGCAGCTTAAGGGTTGGACCTACGGTAATCACCGAGCGGCCTGAATAGTCCACGCGTTTACCCAGCAAATTCTGGCGGAAACGGCCAGACTTGCCTTTGATCATGTCGGCCAAGGACTTCAAGGCACGCTTGTTGGCACCTGTCATGGCCTTGCCGCGGCGTCCGTTGTCCAGCAGCGAGTCCACGGATTCTTGCAACATCCGTTTTTCATTGCGGGCAATGATTTCCGGTGCTTTGAGTTCGAGCAAACGGCGCAAACGACTGTTGCGGTTGATCACACGGCGGTACAAATCGTTCAGATCAGAGGTGGCAAAACGCCCACCGTCCAGCGGCACCAGCGGACGCAAATCCGGCGGCAACACGGGCAGCACTTCGAGCACCATCCACTCAGGCTTGATGCCTGATTTTTTGAAGGCTTCCAGCACTTTGAGGCGCTTGGCGTTCTTCTTGATCTTGAGTTCCGAACCAGTCAGGTCGTTGCGTAGCTTTTCAATCGAACCTTCGATATCGATACTCTGCAACAAGTCCTTGATACCTTCGGCGCCCATCTTGGCCTGAAACTCATCGCCATATTCTTTGAATTTGGCGTCGAAGTCGTCCTCGGACATGATGCTGAATTTCTTCAAAGGCGTCATGCCAGGGTCGGTCACCACATAAGCTTCAAAATACAGCACGCGCTCGATGTCCCGCAGCGTCATGTCCAGCACCAGACCCAAACGGCTGGGAAGGGACTTGAGGAACCAAATGTGGGCGCAAGGCGCGGCCAGATCGATATGGCCCATGCGCTCACGGCGCACTTTGGTCTGGGTCACTTCAACGCCGCATTTTTCGCAGATCACGCCACGGTGTTTCAGGCGCTTGTATTTGCCGCACAAGCATTCGTAGTCTTTGATGGGACCGAAAATCTTGGCGCAAAACAAACCGTCACGCTCGGGCTTGAAGGTGCGGTAGTTGATGGTCTCAGGCTTTTTCACTTCGCCAAATGACCAGGAGCGAATTTTCTCCGGCGATGCCATACCGATTTTGATGGCATCAAAATGCTCATCGGGCGTGAACTGCTTGAACAGGTCGAGTAATGATTTCATGGAAATTCCTTTTTCATGTGAGGGGCAGCACATCCACCGGATGGCTGCCGCGAAAGGTCTCTAACTTGGTGTTTAACCACGCTCCAATTCGATATCCAGGCCCAGGGAACGAATTTCCTTGACCAGCACATTAAAGGACTCGGGCATGCCGGCCTCGATGGAATGCTCGCCCTTGAC
>CANFLU010000077.1 GCA_947447975.1 Comamonadaceae bacterium
ATTAATCGATGACCCAGACCATTCGAGCGATGAGGATCGATTTGTCCTGCTTGGAATCAGCGGCATTCTCAGAGTCTTGTTGGTCTGCCATTGCTACCGCCAGCAAGGGCAAACCATACGCATCATTTCTGCCCGAAAGGCTTCCCCGAGTGAAACCCGTCAATATAGCTAAGGTGACTTTTATGCGAAAAGAATATGACTTCACGAATGCGCGCAAAAATCCCTATGCGGCGCAATTGAAAAAACAAATTACGATCAGGCTCGATGAAGACTCAATCGGTTATTTCAAAGGGATTTCGGCGCAGGTCGGCATTCCATACCAAAGTCTGATTAACCTGTATTTGCGCGACTGCGCAACCCAGCAGCGCACCTTGGACCTGCGCTGGAAATAGACTTTTCTAGCGGATTCGCTACACGTTAAATTGCAGCGCCGCCAGCCCGGCATAGACGCCGCCGCGCGCAACCAGTTGTGCATGCGTGCCTTGCTCTACCAGGCGGCCTTTGTCTAGCACCACGATCAAGTCCGCTTTTTGCACCGTGGCCAGGCGGTGCGCCACGACCAGTGTCGTTCGGTTGCGCATGGCGGACTCCAAAGCTGCTTGCACCATGCGCTCGCTTTCGGCGTCCAAGGCGCTGGTGGCTTCGTCCAGTAGCAACAAGGGTGGGTTTTTCAGCATGGCGCGCGCAATGGCAATGCGCTGGCGCTGTCCGCCCGATAGGCGCAAGCCGCGTTCTCCTAAAAACGTGTCATAGCCCTGGGGCAGGGTGCTGATAAATTCATGCGCAAACGCCGCTTCGGCCGCCTGGCGCACCTCTTCGTCGGTTGCGTCGGGTTTGCCGTAGCGGATGTTTTCCAGGGCGCTATTGGAAAAAATCACCGCGTCTTGCGGCACGATGCCGATACGCGCGCGCAAGTCGCCCAGCGCCATGTCGTGGGTGGCCACGCCGTCCAAGGTGATACGGCCCGACTGCGGGTCATAAAAGCGCAGCAGCAACTGAAACACCGTGCTTTTACCCGCACCGCTGGGCCCCACAATGGCCACGGTTTGACCGGCCTCTATGTTCAGCGAAAAACCGGACAAAGCCTCTTGCAGCGGGCGCGAAGGGTAGTGGAAATGCAAGTCCTCAAAGCGAACTGCACTACCTGCCTGCGGCAGGGGCGCGGCCACCGGATGCGTCGGGGATGCAATAGGCGAGCGGGTATGCAGCAACTCCATGAGGCGCTCGGTGGCGCCCGCCGCGCGCAGCAAGTCGCCATAGACCTCGCCCAGCACTGCAAAGGCGCTGGCCAGCAAAATCACGTACACCACCGTCTGCCCCAAGTCACCCGCAGTAATGCGCCCGGCGACCACCGCTTGCGTTCCCTGGTACAAGCCCCAGAGCAACGCCGCCGAGGTGGCGATGATGATGAAACACACCAGTATGGAGCGCGCTCCGATGCGGCGGATGGCGGTGTCAAACGCATTGCGGGTGGACAGGCTAAATCGGTCCGACTCGCGCCCTTCTGCGGTATAGCTTTGCACTACCGGAATCGCGTTGAGCACTTCAGCGGCAATCGCGCTGGAGTCGGCAATGCGGTCCTGGCTGGCGCGCGATAGTTTGCGCACCCGCCGCCCAAACCAGAGGCTGGGCATCACGATCAAGACCAGGACCAGAGTCACTTGCAACATCACGATGGGGTTGGTCCAGATCAGCACGCTCAAAGCGCCCAGGCCCAGCACCGCATTGCGCAAGCCCATGCTCAGCGAGGAGCCCACCACGGTTTGTACCAAGGTGGTGTCTGCCGACAGGCGCGAAAGCACTTCGCCGGTCTGCGTAGTTTCAAAAAACTCCGGGCTTTGCTCCAGCACGTGGTGGTAGACGGCGTTGCGGATGTCGGCCGTCACCCGCTCCCCCAGCCAGCTCACCATGTAAAACCGCAGCGCCGAAAAAATACCGAGCGCGCTGGCCACGCCAAAGAGCAAGGCAAAGTGCTCGCGCATCGCCACCATTTGCTCGCCTTTGTCCTGGCGCACCAGGCCGCCGTCTATCAGCATGCGCAGCGCCACCGGAAAGGCCAGTGTGGCCGTCGCAGCCATCACCAAAAACACCAAAGCTAAACCGATGCGTCCACGGTAGGGTGTTAAAAATGGAATCAGACCAGAAAGGGATTTGGGGCTTTGGGATTTAGGGCGTTCGGTCGTCATGGGCTGCTAGGTGGGGCCAAAGGGCGCCGCTGCAAGCGGGCCCGAAACGCCTATTGTCGCGGCAATTACAGCCGCAGCGGCGACGCGTAGCCGGTCATCTCCAGGTAGCCGCGCCCGGCCAGGCGCTGCTGGCTGTCAAACACCTCGCACAGGCCTTCCCAATAAATGGCACCCGTGGAGTTGCGGCTGTCCAACTCCTGGGCTTCGAACACGGCTTTCACGATGTAAAAGTCGGCCGGGGTGCGCAGCAGCCATTGCACCGGGTAGCGCGCCTGGCTGCGCGGGCTTTGCCACCACCGGGTCGGCTGAAACACCGCCTCGCCCTGCGTAAAGGTGTACAGGGTGCTGCCCGCGCGAAAAGACCCGCCGTCCCACACGGCACGCCCCGCTTTGTCCCGCAACTGAAAAGCGGTCAACGCGCTGCCGTCCAGCATATGGATGCCTAGCCAGTCCCAGCCTACCGCCCCCGGGGGCAGCAGGGCGTCGCTCCATTCATGGTCTAACCAGGCCAGGCTGCCCGCGCCCGCCGTGTAGCTGCGGCCTTGCAGGCGGATCTGCCCCTGCACCGCCATCTGCGGAAGGCTGTAGTAATAGCTGAAATGCTGGGGTGAGGGCCCTTTACGCGACACACCACCCTGGCCTTGTAGCAGCAAGGGTTGGGTTTCGGCAAACGACAAATCCAGCGCAAAACCCTTGGCCTGCACCCTGGCGGCTAAGCGCCCGTCGCTCTGGCGGGTGAGCGACCAGTCTTGCAAATGCAGCCCGGTGTCCTGCGTCCACGCCCAAGCCTGGTCGGCGGGATTGCTGCCTGCGGGCAAGCCGGACCAGCGGGCAATGCGCTGGTCGCTGTGCAAGGTTTTGTTGTCCACATCGCTGACGGCGGCGTGGGCAAACAGCAGCTGCTTGGCCGCCAGTTTGGAGGCGGATTGCTGCGTGGAAGCTACTTTGCTTCGAAAAAACGTCACCTGAAAGCCCAAAGGGCCCGACCCATCGCCTGAGGGGGCGTAACCGGTGATGTACCACCATTCAGTTTGGAAATCCGGGTGGGCGCCGAAGTCTTGCGGGAACTGCAAGGCTTTTTTGGGGGTGGCGTGTGGCTGAAGCTTTGCGCCGTTTGGCGTATCCCACGGCACGGCGCTTTGCGCAAAGCCTGCGCTTGTCGCGGCACTGGCGACAATCTGGCGCATAGCATGACGCCGTGTCGTTACGTGCATTACTGATTTATAAGTCATTTAAAATAGGGGCGGCTCATTTCCAACATATTTATTGTCAGAATTAAATAATTGCCCGCGGTAGCATCGACCTTCGTACTTATTGATTTGGCGCAACTGTTGTAAGCATTTGGTCACTCGGCTAAGTTATTATCGGGGGAGAAAAATAAAACTTCAGGTCTAGTTCTTTATGCGAATTGTTACCAGTTTAAACAAGCTATCGCGTCGGGCGTGCCTTGCCCAGCAAGGGCGCGGGCTTCCTGGTTGTTCCCTTAAAAATTCGGGTATTACGCAATTTTTGCAAAGGGTCTGCGCATGCTAAATGGGGTCGAGTCTTCTTACCCCAACTTAGGCGGAAGCGCCCATAGGGTAGTCGAATTACGCGCCCCGTCACGCAGTGGCATATCTCAGCGTGCACCGTCAGCATCAGTGTCAGGCTACGCAAGTACCGCCCCCGCTTCGTCCCCACTTCAGGCCTCGCAGCCCAAAGTCGCCATCCTATTGTGTACCTACCAAGGCCAGCACTTCTTGGAAGAGCAGCTGATGTCCTTTCAGGCCCAAAGCCACCGCCATTGGGTATTGCATGTGTCGGACGATGGCTCGTCTGACGACACCCGCCATATTTTGCGCCGCTACCAGGTGCTGTTAGGCGCGAACAAAATGTCGGTCAAAGACGGGCCGCTTAAAGGTTTCGTGTCTAACTTTTTGTCGCTCACCCTAGACCAACAGGCGCGAGCGGACTACTACGCCTATTCCGACCAAGACGACGTCTGGGAGGCTGACAAACTGGAGCGGGCAGCGGCCTGGTTGCAGACGGTTGACCCCTGCGTTCCCGCGCTGTATTGCTCTCGCACACGCGTGGTGGACGATCAAAACGTCAGCATCGGCCTTTCGCCGCTGTTTACAAAGCCGCCCAGCTTTGCCAACGCTATCGTGCAAAACATTGGCGGCGGTAACACGATGGTGTTTAACGAGGCGGCGCGCCAGTTGATCGCCCAGACTATCAATGCTGGGCACGTGGTGTCGCATGACTGGTGGGCCTATCTGCTGGTCAGTGGCTGCGGCGGCGCGGTGCATTACGACCCCTATCCAGGGGTGCGCTACCGTCAACATGGCAGCAACCTGGTGGGCGCCAACAATTCGTGGCGCGCGCGCCTGTTTCGCATGCGCTTGCTGGCCCAGGGGCGCTTTAAGCGTTGGAACGACCAAAACATTGCAGCCCTGCAAAGCCTAGAACACCTGATGACCCCGCAAAACCGCGACACCTTGCACCTGTTTACCCAGGCGCGCGAGCAGTCTGCGTGGCGTCGGCTCGTTTCGCTTAAGCGATCGGGCGTCAAGCGCCAAACCTGGTTTAGCCAACTTAGCTTGTTTGTTGCCGCATTGTTTGGCAAGATATGAGGCTTTGCAAAGCCACCGCGGTGCCTGCGCCGCCCAGTGCCACCCCTTTTTCTGTCTAATGCGCCAGTTTTCCAGCCACCCCACCGAAGTTTTTGCCAGCTTGTGGCGTCACCGCGAGTTGATACGCGCTTCCGCCAAGCGCGAGGTGCTGGGGCGCTACCGAGGCTCGGTCATGGGTATTTTCTGGTCCTTTCTCAATCCGCTGCTAATGCTGTTGGTGTATACCTTTGTGTTTAGCGAGATATTCAAATCCCGCTGGAACGCGGCTAGCGATTCCAAAACCGAATTTGCCATGGTGCTGTTTGCCGGCCTTATTGCCTTCAATCTGTTTGCCGAATGCGTCAACCGCGCCCCGGGCCTGATACTTTCTAATGTTAATTACGTCAAAAAAGTAGTATTCCCGCTAGAAATACTGCCCTGTGTGGCCCTGGCGGCGGCGCTGTTTCATGCGCTGATAAGCTTGGGCGTATGGATGCTGGCTTATATAGTGCTATTTGGCCTGCCGCAGCCCACGGCGCTGTATTTGCCGCTGGTGGTATTGCCGTTTTTATTATTTATTATGGGAGTGAGCTGGGCATTAGCCTCCTTGGGCGTATTTTTGCGAGATATTTCTCAGTTTATTGGCCTGTTGGTTATGGCTATGATGTTTTTAAGTCCTATTTTTTACCCCGCTAGTGCCTTGTCAGAGCATTACCGGTTTATTTTGTACCTGAACCCACTTACCCCGGCGATAGAAGAAATGCGCGCCGTGCTGTACTGGGGCCATGCGCCAGACTTTGGCATGCTGGCGGTGTATTGGCTGGCCACGGCAGTGATTGCCTGGCTGGGCTTTGTGTGGTTTCAGAAGACACGCAAGGGGTTTGCCGATGTCCTCTGATATTGCCATCAAGGTAGAAAACCTGAGCAAGTGCTACCAAATCTACGAACAACCGCGCGATCGGCTCAAGCAGTTCGTCATGCCCCGCCTTCAGCGCGGGCTGGGCAAACAGCCTAAACAGTATTACCGAGAGTTTTGGGCTTTGAAAGATGTATCTTTTGAGGTAAAAAAAGGCGAGACGGTCGGAATAATCGGCCGCAACGGCAGTGGTAAATCTACTTTATTGCAAATTATCTGTGGCACGCTCAATCCCACAGGCGGCTCGGTTACTACCCATGGGCGAATCGCTGCGCTACTAGAGCTAGGGTCTGGGTTTAACCCAGACTTTACTGGGCGGGAAAATGTGTATATGAATGCTTCGGTGCTGGGGTTGAGCAATGATGAAATTGACCAGCGCTTTGATGCTATTGCGGCATTTGCGGATATTGGTGAGTTTATTGAGCAGCCGGTTAAGACCTACTCTAGTGGGATGATGGTGAGGCTTGCGTTTGCAGTGATAGCCCATGTTGATGCGGATATCTTGGTCATTGACGAGGCATTGGCCGTTGGGGATGCTTTTTTCACGCAGAAGTGCATGCGATTTTTGCGCTCCTTTATGAAAATTGGAACGGTGCTTTTTGTCAGCCACGACACGGGAGCTATCGTCAATTTATGCAGCAATGCAATTCTGCTTAAAGAAGGTAAATCAATTGCAAATGGCGAACCGAAGGCGATCAGCGAACTTTACTTGACAAACTTGTATGAATCAACTCAAGATATTGAAGGTATAAAACGCAGTAATATAAAAGATCAAATTCTGGAAAATGATGAGGCGATTGAATACCGTGATATTCGAGATTCGTTGCTGAATAACTCTAGTCTTCGAAACGACATTGAAGTGTTTAAATTTAACGCTGAAGAATTGAGTTTTGGCACTGGAGATGCAGTTATAAATTCCGTTCGAATTCTGGAGCAAAGTGGCACGCCATTATCTTGGGTTGTAGGCGGAGAATACATCATTCTTGAAATTCGGTTTATTGCTAAAAAGTACATTTTTTCGCCCATCGTCGGCTTTCAATTCAAAGACAGGCTAGGACAAGTCATCTTCTCGGATAACACTTACTTAACAAATCTTTATAAGCCTATAAAGGTAAACCGAGGTAATGAGGCAATGGCTAGATTCGAATTTCGACTTCCGGTGCTTCCTACCGGAGATTACAGCGTGGCGGTAGCGATCGCGGAAGGATCGCAAGAAAATCATGTCCAGCACCAATGGTTGCATGATAGTCTGATAGTTAGAGTACATGCAAGCGCCGTTTGCTACGGATTGGTCGGTGTTCCAATGAAACATATAGCATTAAATGAGTTAACTAGTTTATAAAAATATCTTGCCAACTCATTTATCAGAATCATAAATATTTTATAGGTAAAAAATTATTAATGAATAAAACCATAGATGATCAAAGAAGTTTAAGAATTCAACAGATATTG
>CANFLU010000078.1 GCA_947447975.1 Comamonadaceae bacterium
AGAGCAGCCACCAAGTCAATGACAACGTGATGTTTTACCTGGCCGTCGGTGCGCGCTTTTTCGGCGGCATCGTCGATCAGCTGGGCGCCGCCGGTTTGGTCACTGAGACCAACCAGCACTGGCGCCGCGTGGTGGTCGAAAAGCCCTTTGGCAGCGACCTGGCCTCAGCGCAAGCGCTCAACACCCAATTGCGCCACAGCCTGGCCGAGTCGCAGATCTACCGCATGGACCACTTCCTGGGCAAGGAAACTGTGCAAAACATCATGCTGATGCGCTTTGCCAATGGCATCTTCGAGCCACTGTGGAACCGCGACCACATCGACCACGTCCAAATCACCGTGGCCGAAACCGTAGGCGTGGAAAAGCGCGCCGCGTTTTACGAGACCACGGGCGCTATGCGCGACATGATGCCCAACCATGTGTTCCAACTGCTGGCCCTGACGGCCATGGAGTCCCCCGCCTCGTTTGATGCGGACGCGGTGCGCAATGAAAAGACCAAGGTACTGCAATCCGTGCACCGCGTCGACGCGGTCACCGACAGCGTGCGCGGCCAGTACAGCGCGGGCAACCGCGACGGCCAGGCCCTGGCCGGTTACCTGAAGGAAGACGGCGTCAACCCCGGCAGCAAAACCGAGACCTATGTGGCGCTCAAACTCGGCATAGACAATTGGCGCTGGGCCGGCGTGCCTTTTTATCTGCGCACTGGCAAAGCCATGGCCAAGCGGCAAAGCGAAATCGTTATTCAGTTCAAACGCCCGCCGTTCTCCCTGTTCCGAGACACCGCCACCGAAGCCCTCACGCCCAATGCACTGGTCATCAAGCTGCAACCGGACGAAGGCGCGATGCTGACCTTTGGCGCCAAAATCCCCGGGCCCAAAATACAAATTGGCCAGGTGCACATGGACTTCCACTACAAGGACTACTTCCAAAACGCTCCCAGCACCGGCTATGAAACCCTGATTTACGACTGCATGATCGGCGATGCCACGCTCTTCCAGCGCTCGGACAGTGTCATGGCCGGTTGGGACATTGTGCGCCCCTTGCAGGAATATTGGGCAGACCCGAAAGCCCCCCTGGCCCACTACGCCGCAGGCTCCGAAGGGCCTGCCGCAGCGGACGCGCTGCTAGGCGACAGCCACCGGGCCTGGCGCAGCTTGGCGTAACAGCCTGGGTGGCGAGTCGGCCAGCGGCGAGGGTCGTTAGATGGCTGCCTTCATTGCAATCATGTCTGGGATGGCGGGCTTGCTCCTGTCCCGTAAACAGATTGGAACGGGAAAGTTTCCATTTATATGCGTATCGGGTACCATTGCCAAAAATGCAATGGCATGCGCTGGGTGTTGGGCTTCAGTCGCACGATGGCAATGGTCAAAATGGACCGGGGGTGCCAAGCAGACCTGGTTTGAACGCATGACCGGCGTGTCCATGGGGCATGCTGCCCCGGTCGCTCAACCGGCCAACACGGGGCCCAGAAAGCAACACACCATGCTAGCTAAGAAAGCAGGCGCACGTTCATTCGCTACACCAGTAAACACATTAAACCAGCCCAGCCAGGGCTATCGCATTCGCAACGGGTGGGTGTGGCTAGCAGCCGCGGCTTTGCTCGCAGCTTGTGGCGGCGGCTCTGGTACCAGCACGGATCGGCCGATAAAGCCAAATTTGCTGCCAGCAGCGCAACTGGCCAATACCTGCGTCTCGCCAGCATCCGGTGAAAAACAAGGCACTGTGAACGATGAAAAAGCCTGGGTGCGTTCTTTTGTCGATGAGCGCTACCTTTGGTACCAAGAGGTTCCGACCGTGGATGCCTCCAACTTTGCCACTGCCGCAAGCTATTTCGATGTCTTAAAGACACCTGCGAAGAACACCGCCGGAGGCGACTTGGATCGATTCCATTGGTCTGAGACCAAGGAGCAATACGAACAGTACACCAACGGCATCTCGGTCGATTACGGCATAGACTGGTCGCGCATCTCCAATTCTGCGCCGCGCAACTATGTGGTCTACAACGTGGAGCCACAAAGTGCAGCGGGCCTGGCAGGCGTGCAGCGCGGTGATAAGCTGATGAAGGTCGATGGGATCGACTTCATTAACGGCACCGATGTCGCCGGGCTCAACAACGGAGTGTTTCCGCAAGACCAAGCGGCGCACGCGTTCGAATTTCAACGGGGCACATCCACCCTTAAGCGGACGCTCCAAGCGGGTCAGTACGCCAACACCCCGGTACGCGGCGCTAAGGTGATCAACGATAACGGCACCAAGGTCGCTTATCTGTATTTCGACAGCTTTATCGCCAAGTCCCAGGATCAATTGATTGCCGCATTTGCCGACTTTCAAAAACAGGGCGCTAAAGAATTGATACTCGATATGCGCTACAACGGCGGTGGCCTGTTGTACATCTCCAGTCAACTCGCTTACATGGTTGCCGGCTCTAGCGCAAGCAACGGTAAGACATTCAACAAACTGGTGTACAACGACAAGCGAAGCAGCGACAACTACACCTACAACTTTATTCCGTATGCCCTGAACACCAACTATTATTACGATTACGCCAGGCCACTTCCAAGCCTCAACCTCAAGCGCGTAACCCTGCTGGTAGACCACGGCACGGCATCGGCCAGCGAGGCCGTCATCAATGGTTTGATGGGTATCGACGTCACCGTCAATTTGATCGGTTCCGCCACCTATGGCAAGCCCTACGGTTTTTCGCCGGAAGGCAATTGCGGGCGTTACTACTATGCGGTGGAATTCAAAGGTGAAAACCACAAAGGGTTTTCGTCTTTCGACGCTGGTTTTGCACCGACCTGCGCGGTCAAGGACGATTTGAATTTTCAGTTGGGCGACTTAGCGGAACCACGGCTCGCGGAGGCACTGCAATACCTCAAATCAGGGCAATGCACGAATACCCCGACCGCGAGTATCAAGGCTTTGGGTACGGCGGAGCAGTCCCCTTCTGTGGTGGATCCCAAGCGCGCGCGTGCTTTGATGATCCCCACCCAAGTGCACCCATGAGCCCCCGGCATCTTGTGCCCAGTGTGATGCTGGCACTCGTCCTCTTGCTCAGCGCTTGCCAATCAGGCGGTACGCCGCAGGGACCGCTTGCCCGCTTGCGCAGCGTGAATACGGCGGTACAGGATGAGCTTACGCAAGCGATCAAGGACTTATCGGGTGTTTCGCAGCTATGGATTGATGCAGGCCAATTAACCCAGTCCGCGACGTTAACGTTAGAACGGATGGGCAGAAAAGACGCCAACGGGGTGATCATGCAAGGCGCGGATCGTGAATTGCCCGAGGTGTTTCAGTTACGCTGGGTCGATGGTGTATGCAGGATCGTGCAGGTACGCACCGGCAAGAGTCGGGTTTTGCGGCAGGCCGATTGCGAAGCGCTTCCCTAGCGCTAGGCCTGAAAAATCACCCCCCGCGCAAAAGAATTTCTCGTGCGACCTTAGCCGATCGCAGATCCAAAACAGGCTTTAGGGATTTCGTGCGCGGCATAGCGACAATAGCCGGTATCCCCCGCACTATTTCCAAACACCTTTGATCACCCTCAACGCCCTCCCCCTAACCCACCGCCTACTGCGACGGTCAGACGCCCACAAAGGCGATAGCGGCAAAGTGCTGCTGATAGGCGGCGCACCCACCATGGCCGGGGCGCTGGTGCTGGCGGGTCGGGCATCGCTGTACAGCGGCGCTGGCTATACCGTGTTGTTGATGCTGGAAGCAGCCAGTGCGCACGTAGTGCCCGAGCAGCCCGAACTCATGGTGCATGCAGCGACGCGTTACAGCGATCCAGCGCAGGCCATCGCAGTCATCGCGCCTGACGTGATCGCCATAGGCCCCGGCCTGGGCTTGGACAGCCTGGCACAAAGTTGGCTGCAAGCCGCCCTGGCCTGGGACGGGCCGCTGGTGATCGACGCCGACGCACTCGCCCTGCTGGCCACACATACGCGCCTGCTAGAGGCCTTGCGCAAACGCCCACAAGCCAGCACCCTCACGCCGCACCCCGGCGAAGCCGCGCGCCTGCTCGGTTGCAGCAACCATGATATCCAGGCCGACCGCACCGCCGCCCTGCAGGCCCTGGTGGCACATACCCAATCCATCGTCGTACTCAAAGGCCAACACAGCCTGCTCGGCGCACCCGGCCAGATACCGCAGCAATGCAAGGACGGCAACCCTGGCATGGCCGTAGGCGGCATGGGCGACGTGCTGACCGGCTGCCTGGCCGCGCTGGCGGCCCAAGGTGTGCGGCACCACTTAAGCCTATGGGAAGCGAGCTGCCTGGCCGTGCAAGCCCACGCGCTGGCCGCTGACCGCTTGGTGGCGCAGGGCGTGGGGCCGGTAGGACTCACGCCTATGGAAGTGGCGCACGAAATCAGGCGGGTGATAAACGCCTAATTGGCTATTGGGTTGACTTGCGCGGTGCTTTCCATCGGTGCGTGGGAATTGCCATGGAGGGTCACCACAAAGACAAGAGCACCAGAAAAGAGTCGTGGATTACAGCCAGTCGCTTCAGCACCAGTAAGGGCGCAGCGCCCGTGCCCGGCGCACGGGTGCACGGTGAATACGCAGGCAAAACTGACACCCAGCATGCCGATGCGCTGGGCCAATTGCCCCCCATCGCGCACCCGCCCAAAGGCGTCAGCCCGACCAATATCAAGGTCATCAAGCCCGACGGCAGCTGGCAGACCTTGGTCGAGTTGGCCCATGGCAGCAAGGCCCGAACCGGGGTGCACAGCGCGTGAGGTGGACAAGCAGGCCTGAATCTGTGATGGACACTAAAGCAGATTTCCGCATTCAGTCACATGCCTCAAATCGGATATTGTGTACACTGTGATCCACAAAATGGCTTTGGCTGTAAAGGAAAAACATGGAAGCTACTAAAGTGGGCATTCGGGAATTTCGCGCCGGAATGGCCGAATTCATAGCGTCCAGCAAACCGGTTGCTGTGACACGTCATGGTCAAACTATTGGCTACTTTATTCCTACCCATGGCCATGCCGAGGCAGATGTGGCCTCGCTTCAAAAAGCGAGCAAAACCTTAGATCGCCTGCTTGCGGCTAAAAGTGTTGATGTTGAAGCCGTAGTTTCTGATTTCAAATCGACTCGTCAACGCACGCATCCACCCAAGAAGACCACATCCAAAGAAAAATGAGCGATAGAGCGATCGTTCTGGATGCCAACATCCTGATCCGCGCGGTGCTTGGCAAGCGTGTTCGCGAACTCATTATTGACAACGCAGACAGGGTTCAATTTTTTTCACCCGATGTCGCCTACTCTGACGCCCGAAAGTACCTACCCGCACTGCTGGAAAAAAGAGGCGTTCGAAGTGAGTCAGCGATGGCAGTTTTGGATCCCCTAGAAACCATTGTCTGGCCTCTTGAACTTGGTGCCTATGCGAGCTTCAAAATGCAGGCACTTCAAAGAATCGCGACGCGAGATGCTGATGACTGGCCCGTTTTGGCTTGCGCCATGGCGATAGGCTGCCCAGTGTGGACGGAGGACGCGGACTTCTTTGGCGCAGGGGTTGCGACTTGGACTTCGGACCGGGTGGAGCTTTATTTGGTCGGCTGATGAGGCTTACTTTTAGCCATTCGTATTTCAAGTCATCCAGTCTTCAAGTCTCAAGCCCAGCGCCAATGCATGCGCGGCGATTTGGGTGTCCATCTTGCCAATGGGCTGCCCGGCGTGCTGTAGGTGGGCGGCAATTTCTCCATATCGGTCTGCGGCCTCCAGCGTCCATGGCAAAACGGGCAACTCATTGAGCAGCAAATCAATAGTGCGGCGGCGTTTGTCATTTGGCGCTGCGTTTGGCCCTCGTAACCCAGGTCGCAAACGGTTTTTTAGGTGGAAGATTTTGTCGGCTGGCCTCCGACAAAAAGTTGTCGGGTAACGGGTTGTCCGCAATGGCGGCCATCAGCGCATCCAGCCGACGCTTACGCTAAAAACTTTGGCGATAGCGAGGGACAATCTAGGCATGAATGACCCGACTGCTCGCACCGAACAACCGCGTAACCTCCTGCATGGTGTGACGCTCGAGGCGATTGTGCGCGCCCTCGAAGCGCACTACGGTTGGGAAGAGTTGGCCCGCAAGATCCCTATCCGCTGCTTTTCGCACGACCCGAGCGTCAGTTCAAGCTTGAAATTCCTGCGCAAAACACCTTGGGCGCGTGAAAAGGTGGAGAGCCTGTACCTGTTCGTGCTGAGGGAGCAAGCTCGCAGGGAGCGCGCTGCTTGACGTCTGTAGTTGTCAGTTTCGACCTATGACGCACAAACGCCCGAGTTTGAGCTGGCCCGTGAACTGACTGCAGCACGTGTGAGAGCGGGCCTGACGCAAGGCGATGTGGCCGCACGCGTGGGCACGACCCGCGCACGGCACTAATTGCGGCTTAATTTATAAGCCCTTGGGCACCATTGACTTCGCCCGCACTTTAGGCTGGCTCGGCGATGCCGGTTTGGGTGCATCCAGCAAACCGGGTGAAGGTGCTGTGGTCAGGTAGTTGGCTTTGCTCACCACCTTCTTTCCCGTCTTGGCCTCTAGCGCTTTACGGGCGTTGCCAGCAATCTTCCCGCCCTCTTTGGCGGAAGTGCGGTTCTCATCAAAACCCAGGGCGTCGCTGCGGCGGGCAATCTCGGTGGTGCTGGCTTCGCCCAGCATGGTGAAAATCAACTCCAAGTCGGTCATGTGGTCGCGCAGCTTGTTGCCGGTCTTCACCTCATCCAGGCCCTTGAGCTGGCTGTGCTCGCCGGGCGTCACGCCAAAAGTGGCGCGGGCGATTTCTGCAGTCAGGATGGAGTACTCCTTCCCCTCGGCCACGCCGCGTGCTTTCCATTCATCGGTCAGTTCCCCACGCACAGAGATAGAGCGCAGCCGCTTCTCGATCCACGCCTGTGGATAGCCCTTGGCCTGATACAGCTCACGGGCGCGGGCGCTGGCCAGTTCGGGGTTTTCTATTTCTTTGACGCGCTCGTAACCCACCTGCGCCAGCCAGCGTTTGAACGGCTCGGCCTTGGGCGACGGGATGGATTGGATGATGCGGAATAGGCCTTCGGTATTGGCGCAATTGGTCTCGCGCTGTTTGCCGTCAGGGGCTTGCAGCGCAAGGGGGGTACAAGTTGTACCCCAGTTGGCATCTAGCGCAGGG
>CANFLU010000079.1 GCA_947447975.1 Comamonadaceae bacterium
AGGTCTCGCCCCAATGCACCAAAATCTCGCGCGACTCCGGAACGAGCGCTGGCGGGCGCGGAAAATCCCACACGGAAACTTGTCCGGGCGCGGGAGTTTCGGCGAACGGTGGGCGGTCCACGCCTCGCCAGCGCCATTGCGCACGGGCTTCCAGGGTAATACCCTCATGCTTGGCCACCATTTCCAATGCACTTTCAAAGAGTGCGCGGGCAGAGCCGGAGACTGAGCTCAAGTAGGCGTGCAGGTGCGCATCTTCTGCAGATTTATTCAAACACTCATGGCTGTATTGCTCAAAACTCGCTAGTTGCGCGATAATTTCCGCTACATGCCGAGGGCATTCGCAAAGCACATTGGTGGAGGTATTAGCTACTCGGTTTAGCGTCAGCTCGCTATATTTCCTGGGTGGTATGACGTTACCCACGACCAAGCCGCTAGACTCCTTTTCAGTGCCCATTAGCAAGGCTGAGTTGATCAAATCGGCCAAGTCACTATCAGATGCGGGTTCTTTACGAACCATCATGCCAGATCGCTTCATCATTTGAATCACACTCTCTTGGCCAAAGCGGTACACCACCATCACTTGAATCGCTTTGCAGTTTTTTGCCAACCGATGAATGTCATCTTGAATACCGGCGTGCAAGGAGTTGGCTTTCACCAGTAAAAACGGAACCGGCCGTTCAAACGTATGGCCTAAGGCATGCGTCATATCGTCGAAGAGGTTGGTCACCTTGATGTGCTGGTCAATGAAGCCCAGAGTAAATTTCTTAGATTCGATACGGCTTGCTAGGGCTACGCCGACGATAGCCATTGATGCTGACTGACCGCCCATGCGCGCGCCAGTGCGCCATCGGCTCGCATCCTGCCCTTGCAAAAGCAAGGCGTTGAGTTCATGCGATGCATAGCCGGCCAGGCTGCTGATCGCATGCCCCCGCTCCGTGAGGCGCTTGAGCAAGCCTGCCCTCAGGACATCGTCATCGGTGTAAAGGCGATGCTGGCCTTGAGACTTTTGCGGGGTAAAAGTACCGTAGCGCAACTCCCACACCCGAAGGGTGGGGATCGGAACACCACTCAAACTAGAAACCGCGCCAATTTTGTGCACTGCGGTGACTGAATTTGATTGATTTTTCATAATTTGAATAGGTAATGAGTAGAATTATAAGGATATTTTACGTTATTGTATAGAAAAATACTATTCAATGCTACATTGATGGCTCAAAACTCTACTCATAGCCTATGCTTATCAATAGTCACGCCATGCAGGGCCTCCAAGCCATCGCAGTTATCGCAAGCTCCATGCGACAAGAACCGGTTCCCACGACCCGATTAGCCCGGCACATCGGTCTGTGCTTGTCCAGTACAGAAATCATCGTGAAGCATTTAAAAAACGGTGGCCTCATTCGATCCCACCGCGGCCCGGGTGGAGGGTACCAACTCCACATCCCCATCAAGGACCTCAGTGTTTGGGATGTAGTCTCCTGCTTCGGAAACACCGAACTGCCGGCGCGAACTGACCAAGCCAGCCCCGAGATGGAAACTGCCTGGGCGCTGGCCAATCAAATGGATGAAGCGGTGCGCCAGCATTTGCAGGCTTACCGATTGATCGACGTGCTGGCACATCTACCATCCGTGGATGCGGGGGACATCCAATCGCGTTCCTTGCACACGGCCTTTCATTTGAAGCCCTTGCGCCCGTCTGGCCCGCCTTTGGCTCCCAGTTGGGTCTTTGATTTGGCGAAGTTCACGCACGCGGCGCACATGTGAGGCAAAGCGCAGGTAAGCTACTCTTCAACCAAGATGGACACCTCCCCACATTTCGCCACGGGCCAATATAAGGCGCTTGTGATTGGCTCTAGCGGGGCCATTGGAGGCGCCTTCGTCCAGGCTTTTGCAGCAGATCCTCGGTGCACCCACGTCGAGCTCGTTGCTCGCGGTTTGGACAGTGACTTTGACCTCACAGACCAAGCATCCATCCGTACGCAGGCCGAATTGTCCAGTGCCCAGGGTCCTTACTCCATCATGATTGACGCCACCGGCGCACTCACCATTGACGGCTTAGGCCCTGAAAAATCACTTAACAGCCTTCATCCCGAGCACCTCATGCAATCGTTTTTGGTCAATGCGATTGGTCCTGCCATGGTGCTGCGCTATTTTTCTCCTTTATTGGCAAAGGGTGGGTCCGTCTACGCAAAGCTTTCTGCACGGGTTGGGAGCATCACCGACAACCAAAAAGGCGGATGGTATGGTTACCGCAGTTCAAAAGCTGCCTTAAACATGCTGTTGCAAACCGCGGCCATTGAACTGCAGCGCAAAAACCCAGACCTGCGCGTCGTAGCCCTTCAACCGGGAACAGTGCATTCCAAACTCTCCCAGCCATTTATCGGTAGTCGCCACCAAAGGCTGACGCCAGCCGAATCCGTAGCGGGAATGCTTGCTGCGTTACAAGCAATGCCACCTACATCGGGGGCCTATTTTGTGGACTACCAAGGTATTGAAATACCTTGGTAGCTATGGAAAATCCATGAAATCCGGCTTCAAAGGCAATAAGCAGTCTCTACCGAGCAAGCTCTGTGCAGTGTGCGGACGGACCATGAGCTGGCGCAAGGCATGGGCAAAGAACTGGGATTCGGTACGGTATTGCTCTGAGGCCTGTCGCGGCGTCAAGCAGGGCGCGCCCAACAAGGCACCGCATGACTGAGTCGCTTGGCCTTCCACCGGCACGGCCCACCCAGGTTCGGCATCTGGTCATCATTTTGGGTGATCAACTCGACCTTCAGTCCTCTGCTTTGCAAGGCTTTGATGCGGCAAAGGATGTAGTCTGGATGGCCGAGGTGGCCCAAGAGTCCACCCATGTCTGGTCGGCCAAGCAGCGTATAGCGGTGTTTTTAAGCGCCATGCGTCACTTTGCGCAAAGCTTGCGAGCGCAAGGGCTTCCCTTGGACTACACCTGCTTGGACGCGCCCGGTAACGCCGGCACCTTGGCGCTAGAACTGCATAAAGCGATCGCCCGCCATCAACCCGCCGCGCTGGTAATGAGCGCACCCGGCGATTGGCGGGTATTGCAAAGCCTGCGCGCTGCGGCAAAAGAGCATGCGTTGGCCATGGACCTGCGTGACGACACCCATTTCTTTAGTACGGTGCGCGAATTTGCAAGCTACGCCCAAGGCAAAAAACAACTGCGGCTGGAATACTGGTACCGTGAATTGCGTCGCAAGCACCATATCTTGATGGAAGGCAAAAACCCGATGGGCGGGAAATGGAACTTTGACGCGGACAACCGCGACGCCTTTGGCAAAGCAGGCCCGCAAAGTGTCCCACCGCCAAGCCGTTTTGCCCCGGATGGCATCAGTCAGGGAGTTTTGGCACTCGTGGAAGCACGCTTCGCCAGTCACCCCGGCAGTTTGCACAGCTTCGCTTGGCCTGTGACGCGTCCCCAAGCTTTGGTGGCATTACAGACCTTTGTCGAGCAACGCCTTTCACTTTTTGGCCAATACGAAGATGCGATGTGGGCGGGTGAGGTCTGGCTCTACCATTCGCACCTGAGCTGCGCCCTGAACCTCAAGCTATTAAATCCACGCGAAGTCGTGCAGGCCGCCGTTGATGCCTACAGCAGGGGCCACGCGCCACTGGCGGCGGTGGAGGGATTTGTCCGCCAGATTCTAGGTTGGCGCGAGTATGTGCGCGGCATCTATTGGCTACACATGCCGGACTACTTGGAGCGCAATGCGCTCAATGCGCAAGCTGCCCTACCCGACTGGTATTGGACCGGACAAACCGACATGGCATGTCTGAAAGACGCCATTACGCAAACGCTGGAACATGGTTATGCACACCACATTCAGCGTCTGATGGTGACCGGCTTATATGCCCTCCTGTTAGGCGTCAAGCCCCAAGCGGTTCACACTTGGTACTTGAGCGTCTATGTGGATGCGGTAGAGTGGGTAGAACTACCAAACACCTTGGGCATGGGCCAGTTTGGAGACGGCGGATTGATGGCTAGCAAGCCCTATGTAGCCAGTGGTAAGTACATCCAACGCATGAGTAACTACTGCGCAGCGTGCCCCTACGACCCTGCGCAATCAACTGGGCCAAAGGCCTGCCCGTTCACTACGCTTTATTGGGATTTTTTGATGCGCCATGAGGACAGCCTTAAGCAAAACCCTCGCATGGCTATGCAGCTCAAAAACCTGGGACGACTCGATGCCCAGACACGGGAAAGCATTGCGAACCATGCCTGCGCGCACCGTCATTCCCAGCTTTAGGGTTTTGGTCCAATACCGCGACAATCACCACACATCGCAAAAGGTACGATATGCCCTACATCCAACTTCACTCCATCGACGTGCAGCACACTTTGCTGCGCTTTGTGGCCACATTCCTCGCACTGATCTTTGTATCCCAAAATGCCATGGCTATTGAAGAACCTAGCTTTAAAGTGGTAGCCAAGTCCGGAACCTATGAGCTGCGACAGTACGCGCCCATGCTGGTCGCGGAAACACTGGTTGATGGGGATATGGATGATGCCAGCAGCATCGGCTTTAGAAAGATTGCTGACTACATATTTGGCAACAACCAAGTGCAGACTGGCGCCAACTCGGCCAAGATCGCCATGACCGCACCAGTCACTATGGAGCCGCAATCCCAAAAAATTGCCATGACAGCGCCCGTCGCGCTGATGCCGACCGAGAGCATCGGGGCGTCCAAGCAATGGCGGGTGCATTTCGTCATGCCTTCGCAATACACCCTGAACACGATTCCCAAGCCTAAGAACCCAGATGTAAAGCTGCGGGAAATTCCAGGCAAAATCTTTGCCGTCAACACCTTTACGGGTTTTAACACCCAATCGCGCGTGCAAGCAAAAACCGATGAACTCCTCCTCTGGGTTGGGCAAAAAAACTTGAAAACACTAGGGCAAGCGCAACTAGCGCGCTACGACCCGCCATGGACGCTACCCATGTTCAGGCGCAACGAGGTCATGATTGAAGTGGAAGATGTCAAAGAGCCTTCCAAATGAGCCTACCCTTGCCCACTTAATTGTTGCCTGTCCACTTCAGCTCCCGATTGGCAAACGCGAGAACTTCATGTACAAAATTGTCCGTAATTTTCTGATTGCCATGGCCATTCTTGTGGCAGCAGGCCTGGTGGCCGTGTGGGCACCGGATCGGCCCGTAGAGGCCCTGACTGCCCGTTGGGCGCCGCAGCCCTCGCAATTTGTTGCGATCGATGGCATGCGTGTGCATTTGCGTGACGAAGGACCTAAGGACGACCCTGAACCCATTATTCTTTTGCACGGCACGGGCGCCAGTTTGCACACCTGGGATGCGTGGACCGAGGTTCTCAAGGCGCAACACCGGGTGATCCGGGTAGATTTGCCAGGCTTTGGCCTGACTGGGCCCACACCGGACAGCAACTACCAAATGCCTGTTTACACGCATTTCATGCGTACATTGATGGAGACCCTGCAAATTAAGCGCGCGGTCTTGGCGGGCAATTCATTTGGCGGCGATGTCAGCTGGCAAACCGCTGTTACCTACCCCGATATCGTCTCGAAGCTGATTTTGGTGGATGCGTCTGGTTACGCTTCCTCCGCCAAGTCTGTGCCTATCGCCTTCCAACTCGCACAAATGCCCCTGCTCAGCAGTCTGCTTCGCAGCATCTTGCCACGCGCTGTTCTGGAGTCCAGCGTTCGTAACGTCTACGCAGACCCGTCCAAGGTAACGCCCCAATTGGTGGATCGCTATTACGAACTCGCATTACGTGCGGGCAATCGCAAAGCGATCACTGAACGATTTGTACAAAACAAGCCAGGCCACAATGAATCAGCCATCCAACTAGTACAAGTGCCAACATTAATCCTCTGGGGAGGCCTGGATCGGCTTATCACGCCTGACAACGCTGAAAAGTTTCATCGTGATATCGCCGGGAGCCAACTGATTATTTTTGAAAAGCTGGGACATGTTGGCCACGAAGAAGACCCTGCTGCGACCGTCGCTGCGGTTCAAGCCTTTCTGGGGCACTAATCAGCATACGGTGCAATTTCTGCTCGCTGGCCGGCGTTGTGCATCAACGCCCAAGTCTGGCCGCCGCATGCGTGCGCCGCGCCGCATCCAAGCGTGGCCTTTTATTGGTTGGACTGGTTGATGTCGGGTTGGGCCCGCAGAACCTGGAAAAGCGCTAATGCGAAACAAGCACCGATGACCTCCGACGTGATGAATGCAAGCGCATTGCTTGGATGGATACCTGCAAAGGTATTGCTCATCATGCGGCCAAACACTGCAGCTGGATTGGCAAATGAAGTGCTGGCCGTAAACCAATAGGCGGCACCGATATAGCTGGCAACCATCGTGGAAGCTTTTCCCGCTTCAGCGCGCAAAATCACAAAAATCAGTCCCGCTGCGGCCACAGCTTCTGCCAAATACTGGCTGGCTCCGCTGCGTATTTTGGTGGACCATTGCAAAATCTCTAATGCGAACATGGCATGGGCAAGCCAGGCGCCTAAGGCGGCTCCCATCAACTGTGCCAGGATATAGCCAAGCAGCAAGCCAGAGGGCAGTTCCTTGCGGTAGGCCATGACTAGGGAGACCGCAGGATTGAAATGGGCACCGCTTAAAGGGCCGAATGCTTCGATCAGCACATACAGTGCAAATACCGTGGCCAATGTGTTGGCCATCAATGCCACCCCGTTGTTGCCCGCTGCTAGATTTTCGGCCATGATGCCCGATCCGATCACCGCGCACAAAAGCGCGGCGGTACCTACCAGCTCAGCCCCATATTTACGAAAATTGCTCATTTCTTAGCCAATTCACGCGCCGAATTTTCCAGCGCCATTTTGCTAAGACTGGCCACGGGCAGACTGGTGAACAGATCCAGACGCCTTTTTATTTGAATCAGAGTTTGTTTGAACGCTTCCAATTTCACCTCGTCGCTGCCGACGGCTTCTGAGGGATCCGGGTAGCCCCAGTGGGCCGTGGCCGGTTGTCCTGGCCAA
>CANFLU010000080.1 GCA_947447975.1 Comamonadaceae bacterium
GAGCGCCATGGCCATAGGCACCGCGGGCCTGACCGCCATGCTCTGCGTTATGGCTTTGGAAGACGCAGGCGTCAAGAGCGGCAAGATTTTGGTGTCTGGCGCCAATGGCGGCGTGGGTAGCGTGGCCATCAGTCTGTTGGCGCGCAGGGGCTATGAGGTGACAGCCCTTACCCAACGGCCCGATGAGAACCGCGATTACCTTCAAGGCCTTGGCGCCCATGATGTCATTGGCGGCCCCGAATGGAAAGAAAAGCCCGCCCCGCTGGGCACCCAGCGCTGGCAAGGTGCCGTCGACGTGGTGGGCGGCACCGTGCTGGCACGCATGCTCAGCGAGATCGACTACGGCGGCGCCGTGGCCGCTTGCGGCCTGGCCGGTGGCTTTGGGCTGGACACCACCGTGATGCCCTTTATTCTGCGGGGCGTGCGCTTATGGGGCGTCGATTCGGTGATGTGCCCCTTGGACAAACGCAATGCAGCCTGGGAACGCCTGGCTGCTGAATTTCCTTCCGACGTGCAAGCGCATATGCAGCGCACCGTAGGCTTGAGCGAGGTAGCGGCCCAGGCTGCCGCCTTTATGGCCGGCACCTCACGCGGGCGCGTCGTCGTAGACGTGAACCGCTAAGCATGCTTTGCACAAATTCTTGCCAAGGCATTGCGATGCCCTAGGCCTTTGCAAGCTCTAACCAGAAGTCGTTTCAGGCCTTACTTCAGCCCTTTATCCAAAACCCCACTCTTACTTACATAGAAGGACTTTTCATGAGTGCGAACAAACTCCGTATCGGTTTCATCGGCCTAGGCGCTTTGGGAGAAGGCCTGTGCAACAACCTGGTCAAGGCCGGCTACCCAGTGACCGTGAACGACTTAAACAAAGACTTGGCCAAAGGCTTGCTGGCCGGTGGCGCCACCTGGTCTGACGATGTGGCAGGCACCTGCCGCGATGCGGACGTGGTCATCACGGTGTTGCCATCGCCCGCCGTATCACGTGCTGTGGTCGAAGGCGCAGGCGGCGTATTTGAGAACCTCCAATCCGGTGGCACCTGGATCGAGATGAGCACCACCGATATGGAAGATCTGTTGCGCTTGTCCGAAGTCGCCAAGTCCAAAGGCATTACGGTACTGGAATGCCCAGTCACTGGCGGTGTGCACTTAGCTAACTCTGGCGAGATCACGGTGCTGGTGGGTGGAGAGCAATCCACCTTTGACCGTGTGCAGGACATCCTAGGCACCATGGGCGGCGAGATCATTTACATGGGCAAGATGGGCAATGCCTCGGTAGTCAAAGTGGTCACCAATATGCTGGCCTTTATCCATCTGATTGCGGCGGGTGAAGCCATGATGCTGCCGGCCAAGTACGGTGTCGATCCGGACGCCACTTACCGCGCTATCCGCGCCAGCTCGGGCAATAGCTTTGTGCACGAGACCGAATCCAAGCTGGTGCTCTCCGGTAGCTACAACGTCAAGTTCACCATGGACCTGGCTTGCAAAGACCTGGGCCTGGTCAACGGCATCGCCGAAAAAATAGGCGTGCCTTTGGAGCTGGGCTCTATGGCCCAGCAAATTTTTAGGCGCGCACGTGGTCTGTATGGCAGCCAAGCGCAATCACCCGAAGTGGTGCGCATGATCGAAGCGGCCTGCGGCCTGGAGCTGCGGGCTCCCGGTTACCCGACCGAACTGGTCGCTGAATAATGAAGGGAGTTTTTTCAATGAGTACACATTGCAATTTTTATATTGATGGCCAGTGGGTAGAGCCCGCTGGCGCGCACACCGTCCACGCTGCCATCAGCCCCGGTGACGAATCGGTGGTCGGCCAGGTGATGATGGGCGGGCAAGAGGATGTAAACCGCGCCGTCATGGCCGCGCGGCTCAGCTTTGACAGCTTTAGCCAAACCACCTTGGCCCATCGCACCGCCCTGCTGGAAAAACTGCAAGCCGTGTTTGAGCGCCGCTACGAGGAAATGGCCCGCGCCATCAGCCTGGAAATGGGCGCCCCCTGGGACTGGGCCTATGACCAGCAAGCCGAATGCGGCCCCGGCCACATCAAGGCGACCTTAGCCGCCGCCAAAGACTACCCTTGGGAAACCCGCAGTGGCGCCAATGCCGATCTGGTCTGCGAAGCCATTGGGGTGTGCGTGCTGATTACGCCCTGGAATTGGCCACTGAACCAAATCGTCTCCAAACTAGCCCCTGCGCTGCTGGCCGGTTGCACGGTGGTGCTCAAGCCCAGCGAATACGCGCCTTTGTCGGGCAAACTGGTAGCCGAGTTTGTGCACGAGGCCGGTTACCCGGCGGGCGTGTTTAATCTCTTGTACGGCGACGGCCCGCACATGGGCCCCATGCTGAGCAGCCATCCTGAGGTGGACTTTATTTCCTTCACCGGCTCCACCGCGGCGGGCATCTCGGTGGCCAAGCATGCTGCCGACACCGTCAAGCGCGTGGTGCAAGAACTGGGCGGCAAATCGCCCAACATCATTTTTGCCGACAGCAAGGTGGACAAAGCCGTGCGCTTTAGCGTGAACAAGTGCATGAGCAACACCGGCCAAAGCTGCAACGCGCCGACCCGCCTTTTGGTCGAGCGCAGTGTCTATGCACAGGCCTTACAACACGCGGCAGAAGCCGGAGCCAAAGTACAGGTCATCCACAGCGCGGACAAAGGCAAGGGCATTGGCCCCTTGGCCAGCAAACGCCAGTGGGAGACGGTGCAGCGCTATATCCAAATCGGCATCGATGAAGGCGCCCAGCTTTTGTGCGGCGGCCTGGGCCGGCCCGAGGGTATGGACAAAGGCTATTACGCCCGCCCCACGGTGTTTGGCGATGTGAACAACCAGATGCGGATTGCGCGCGAAGAAATCTTCGGACCCGTGTTGGTCGTCATTCCTTTTGACACCGAAGAAGAAGCCATCGCCATCGCCAATGACACGCCGTATGGTCTGGCCGCCTATATCCAGTGCGCCGACGTGACACGTGCCAAGCGTGTAGCGCGCCGTCTGCGCGCCGGCATGGTGTCCATCAACGGCCAGGGGCAGGACTACTGCTCGCCCTTTGGCGGCTACAAACAAAGCGGCAATGGCCGCGAGTGGGGCCGCTTTGGTTTGCAGGACTATTTGGAATACAAAGTCATCAACTGCGCCAGCTAAAGCACGCACCACCTTGACCTAGGCAATAAATATAAAGTTGGAAATCGCATGAAAATCACCGATGTAAAAACCTTTGTGGTCGGTAACCCGCCGCCTGGCTTTGGCGGACGCTATTTTGTGTTCATCAAACTCATCACCGACGAAGGCATAGAAGGCCTGGGCGAGGTTTACAACCTGCCCTACCACCCCAGCGTGGTGGAGCACATGGTGCGTGATGTCGTGGAGCGCTGCGTCATAGGCAAAGACCCCTACGACACCGAGCGCATCTGGCGCAGCGTTTATGGCAGCGGCTTTATTCACCGCCCCGATATCAGCACCATGGGTATCTTGAGTGCTATCGATATGGCCTGCTGGGACATTGTCGGCAAAGACGTCAACAAACCGGTCTACAAGCTGTTGGGCGGACAGGTACATGAAAAGCTGCGTAGCTACACCTATATCTACCCCAAAGACGGCGACAAAACCAATGTGTACGCCGACCCGGTGCTGGCCGCTGAGCGGGCTGCAGAGTACCTGGCGATGGGCTTTACCGCCCTTAAATTTGACCCAGCCGGCCCCTACACCATCTATGACGGCCGCCAGCTCTCGCTCACCGAACTAGATCGCTCCGAGACCTTTTGCCGTATGTTGCGCGAAGCCGTAGGCAGCAAAGCCGACCTGCTGTTTGGCACCCACGGGCAAATGACGGCGGCTGGCGCCATTCGCTTGGCGCGGCGTTTAGAAAAATACGACCCCCTGTGGTTTGAAGAGCCGGTGCCGCCGGATAACCAACGCGAAATGGGCAAAGTGGCACGCGGCACCACCATCCCGGTGGCCTGCGGCGAGCGCCTGGCGACCAAGTGGGAGTTTCAGCGCGTGCTAGAAGAAGGCGCGGCGGCTATTTTGCAAATGAACCTGGGCCGCGTGGGCGGTATTTTGGAAGGCAAAAAAATCGCTGCCATGGCCGAAGCCTGTCATGTGCAAATCGCCCCACATTTGTACTGTGGCCCAGTGGTGGGCGCAGCCAATATTCAGCTGGCGACCTGCAGCCCCAATTTCCTGATCCAGGAAAGCATTTTGGACTGGAGCGGCTTTCACACCGAGATCCTGAAAAAGCCCATCCAGTGGGAAAACGGCTACATCATCCCGCCCACTGCGCCCGGCCTGGGTGTGGAGTTGGACGAAGACGTCGCCCGCGCCCACCCCTATACGGGCACGATGCTGCACCTGGATATGACGCACGAGCCGGCAGGCGTCTGAAGCCGCAAGGCAGCTACGCTCAGTAGAGGCTAAAGCGCCGGGCGTAGCCCATTTCCAACTGCGCTTTTTCCCGCCATGGCCACGCGCTATCCGGCCTGGCGCGGGCCAGGCTGGTTTCTATGTAAAGGTGCGCCTGATTGAAATCGCCCCAGCGCACACCAGCTGAATACTTTTGCAACTGGCTTTGGTCATTGGACACATCGCGGGCCCACAAAATTCTCCCGTAGGTTTGCCACTGGGGGTTAAAAACCCAGGCGATTTCGCCGTGCACGCCACCGGCAAAGCCCTTCAGCTGCGGGTCATTGATAAGGTAGGACAAGCCGCCGCGTGCATTGAGCCCGCCTTGTTCGGTACGGCGGAGCATCCACCCGTAGCCCCAATCGGCAGTAGAGAGCACTTCACCACTGTTTAAGCCGATACGCGACATCAAATACCATTTTTCGTAGTCATCGATGTAGTCCAAATTCACGCTTGTCTTTTTACTCAGTGCCCTATCCGATGGCGCCTCTTTAGGGCTATTGGCTGCCAACTCAATCACTTTTTTAGACTGGGCCTTGAGGTCAGCATGCCGGTCTTCCGGCAGGGGATGGCTGCGTAAAAACGTCCAACGTGGAATGATCTGGGTATACGCTAGGGCATCGCGCGTCATGATTTCATGGATATACAGTTTTCTCAATACAGCCTGTGCCGCTACGGAAGGGTATCCCGCCCTGACCAGTAATTCCAACCCAATTCTGTCCGCCTCCTCTTCTTTGATCCGGGATAAGGGTAGCTCGGCACCGTAGGTCACTAACAAATCGCTAGTGCTTGATGCCATCACATTGACCAATGCGATTTTGGCCAAGTCCAAAGGGATGCGATTACTCCAATATTCGCGTACGTGCTGGCGCAAACTATGGGCCATTTCATGGGCAATGATGGCAGCCAGTTCGTCCTCATTGAGCGCCAAGTGCTCGATCAGACCGCGGTAAACGAATATTTTCCCCGCGCCAACGGTGTAGGCATTGACCAGGCCTTGATCGACTACGTGAATTTCCCAATGCCAGGCAGAAGCCCCAGGGCTGATGGCGTTGGCATGAGGCCTTAGCCGCTGCAATATCGCATTGGCCCGCTCGTTTTGATGGTGCACCGCATCGCTGCCTATTAAACCTTGTACACCATACAAAGATCGGTCTGCAAAATTGAGCGAGACGCTCAATGTATTGGCGACGACCTGCGGTACCACCAAGTTTTGCTTTCGGTCTACTGCCACCTTCGTGGGCAAGGTACTGGTGCAAGCACTGATCACCAGAGCCAGTAGGACAGGTAGGAGGCGCCGGGAGGGTGAAGCACGCATGTTGGCCTGTTGGTAGTTGCTTCCAATAGTTTAATGGTTGTTATTTATGTATTGATAAATACGCCAGTTGGGAATGAACTGGCCCATCGGAACACCAAGCATCCAGGGCCGCTGCGGCAAACCGGCTCGCACGGAGCCCTGAGCGCACCGGCCTGCCAAAGCGCGCCCAGCCTCCAATCGGCGACCCCTACGTTCCCTGCCTAGGGCCCCCGACATGGGGATCGCCTGACAGCTGCCCATTGGCAAGCCCCCTGCCCACTGGGCGAATTGGGGCGGTCATTTGCCAAAACGCCACACCTGCAGCCGAGTTGCATCGTCTTTTTCCGATGGTGGCACCACTTAAACATCATTCACATCAATTGTTTAGCGATGTTTTGTGCCTTTCTACCTGACTAACTTGCAAATTCGTTAATTTTTATTTTTAAATTATTTTTACTTTTTAGTTAATGATTTTTATAATAAAAATAATTAAACAGTTTGGAGTATCCAAATGCAGGTATTTCGCCTTGTGCTTACGGCAGCGATCCTGGCCTTCGTCTTGGTACCAGGGGCTTGGTCGCAAACACAGCCCGGGCAAGCTTTACTAAGCCCTCAGAACAGGAATGACAGGGCGATAACAGCCCCGGATGAAGTTTCAGCAGGTACCCTAGGTGCCGCTGCGCCGACGCAGCGTCAAGCCGCTGGACGCGAGGAGCCTGTGCCCCCCCCAGGGCGCGCACTGGAGCCCGATGCGGTGTTGCAGCGCACCGGTGCCGGAGTCACTGTGTTCGTCATCGATACCGGTATCCGGGCGGACCACAGCGAATTCGGTGGGCGCGTGCTGCCTGGATTTAGCGTGATCAACGATGGCCACGGTACGTCCGACTGCAATGGACATGGCACCCACGTAGCGGGCATTGTGGGGGGACGCCTCCGTGGTGTGGCCAAACAAGTCCTGCTGGTGCCGGTACGCGTCATGGACTGCGCGGGCGCGGGGACGGCCAGCGGTCTGATCAGCGCCTTGGAGTGGGTGGGCAACAACAGGCAAGGCCCCGCCGTAGCCAACATCTCGGTAGGCGGGATTTCCTCCGCCCCTGTGAATGCTGCGGTGGCTGCCCTCGTGGCCAAAGGGGTGACTGTAGTGGTCGCGGCAGGAAACAAAAGCGTCGATGCCTGCCAAGCCGCGCCCGCCAACGCCCCCCATGTCATCATCGTAGGCGCCACCAGCGTCGAAGGCACCTTGGCTA
>CANFLU010000081.1 GCA_947447975.1 Comamonadaceae bacterium
CGCACAAAGGCAGCGAATTCACCCCGGTGAAATACCACGCCGAAGAAAGCAAGACGGTGTACTTTTGTGGTTGCAAACACAGCGCTGCCAAGCCCCTGTGTGACGGTGCCCACAAAGCCTTGGCATAAGCTAGGCCTTGATCCACAAATGCCACCTTCGGGTGGCATTTGTCCTTCCTGGGTCAAAGCAAGATGACCGAAGCAGCCAGCAGGCCGCGCAATATCGCAGGGGGATTCAGGCCTTAAGTGCAATCGCAAGAACAAATATGCGTCTTGCATTGGGTGCTCAATCTAGGGGAAACACATTGGGATGGCCACGCCCAAGAGGGCGCGACTTGATGCAGGTCAAGCAAAAAGGTGCTGAAGTCCATAGCCATTAGGTGCGCTTGTCAACATAACGAAGATCCTGAAACCGGCCCCGCATTCACTCGGGCCCGGCACTGCGAACCAATGACTCAGGATCGGCTACAGAAATTGACTGAAAAGCCAGTACAAGGTTCCAGAAATGGCAATCGAAGCCGGCAGGGTTAGTATCCATGCCACCGCCAAATTACGGATCGTTGCCATCTGCAAGCCCGATCGGTTTGCCGCCATAGTGCCTGCCACACCACTGGACAGAACATGGGTGGTTGACACGGGTAAGCCAAAGGCATCCGCAGCACCGATGGTCGTCATGGCCACGAGCTCAGCGGCCGCACCTTGGCCATAACTGAGGTGGGTTTTACCTATTTTTTCACCCACCGTAACAACAATGCGCTTCCAGCCCACCATGGTGCCCAGCCCCAAGGCAATGGCAACCGCTACCTTGACCCACAGGGGAATGAATTTTGTTGCGTTGTCAATTTCCTTTTTGAACGCGGTCAAGTTCTTTTTGTCTGCATCCGCCAAGGGAATGTCTTTGGCCTTTTCCAGGTGACGGATGGTTTCTGATGCGAGGAACATATCGCCACGCAAATTGGACATCATAGGTGCAGGCACTTTAGAGAAATCGCCATAGTTTCCAACGAGCATACCGATCGTTCCGATATGCGCTGCTAAGGCAGGAAGCACAGCCGGGTCCGGATCGCGCGTGCGAACGAAGGTGGTGAGCGTCGCGCGCGCATCGTCGACCCGATCGGTCGGTGGCGATCTTTGCAGACTTTCTTGCGTAGCGCGCGCAAGGGCCACAAACTGAACGGTCTGATCGGGTGTAATGGCCCGGTTGAGGGCATAGGTCATGGGCACAGTCCCCACCAGGATCAACATAATGAGTCCCATGCCCTTTTGACCGTCATTCGATCCATGGGCAAATGACACGCCGGTACATGTCAACACCAACAAAGCGCGTATCCAAAAGGGCGGGGGCGTTTTTCCTTCGGGTGCTTGGTATAGCGCAGGATTGCGGACGAGTTTTCGCAGTGCCAGTAGTAACAAGGCCGCAACGCCAAAACCGATAAGCGGCGACAGCAGCAGTGAATAGCCGATTTTGCTCGCCTGTGCCCAGTCAACACCGCTCCCCGCACTGCGACCGTGGATTAAGGCATTCGCCATCCCAACGCCAATGATAGAGCCGATCAGCGTATGGGATGACGAAGAGGGCAGACCCAACCACCATGTTCCCAAATTCCACAAAATTGCTGCGATCAACAGTGCGAATACCATGGCGAACCCGGCGCCTGAGCTGACCTGCAAAATCAACTCAACCGGGAGTAAAGAAATAATGCCAAAGGCCACTGCGCCACTGGACAGCAGCACCCCTAAAAAGTTGAAAAATCCAGACCACATAACTGCCAGGTTGGGCGGCATCGAGTGGGTATAGATGACGGTGGCTACCGCGTTCGCGGTATCGTGGAACCCATTGACAAACTCGAAGCCTAATGCAATCAACAGTGCAATAGCAAGTAAAGCGTAGGGCATCCATTGCTCAATGGGCGCCCCTGAATTTTGAATGTCAACACCAGCAGAGTAGGCGGTGTATAAAAGCCCTAACCCGAGCAGCCCAAGAAACAAGGCTAGTGTCCATTGCCCGGGCGGGCTATCGATATCAGGACCCGTCTGCAATCTTCCCGCCGATGTTTCTATGTGCGATGTCATATTAATATCCAATTAAAAAACAAATCTTAATTAAGAAATGTTTAGCAAATATGACAATGAAGCTTAGAAAAATGCTGAGTGTGAATGGGTATCGCTAATTAGGTAACGAGGCGTGCCGGCGGGCTCGAGCGCCAGGCAGCTGTGGCCAGGCATTTGCGCCGAGTCCGCACGCCTAGGGGGAAACCGTGCAGTGCCATCGTTGTCCCCGAGTTGAGCCCCGTGGGGCCAGTCTGGGGCTTAGTAAATTTCTGGGATGAACATCTCTGCAGCTACCTTTTGCCGCACATAGTCCTCGTGCCGTACCCGCGCCGGTAGGACCACGGGGGGGTGTGGAATTTCCTCGTATGGCATTTGGGCCAAAAGGTGCGCGATGCAATTGAGCCGCGCTTTTTTCTTGTCCACCGCCTGCACAATCCACCAGGGCGCCTCGGCAATATGGGTGCGGTCGAGCATCACTTCTTTGGCCACGGTGTAGTCTTCCCAGCGCTTGCGCGACTCCAGGTCCATGGGGCTGAGCTTCCATTGCTTTAAAGGGTCATGGATACGGCCTAGAAAGCGGGAATGCTGTTCCTCGTCCGAAATGGAGAACCAGTATTTGATCAGCTGAATCCCTGAGCGCACCAGCATTTTTTCAAACTCGGGTACGGTACGAAAGAACTCCTCATATTGTTCATCACTGCAAAAGCCCATTACCCGCTCCACCCCAGCGCGGTTGTACCAACTGCGGTCAAACAAAACCATTTCTCCAGCGGCTGGCAAATGCGAAACATAGCGTTGGAAATACCACTGGGTGCGCTCGCGGTCATTCGGTGCGGGCAGGGCTGCCACCCTGGCCACACGCGGGTTCAGTCGCTGCGTGATACGCTTGATGGCGCCGCCCTTACCCGCCGCATCGCGGCCTTCAAATAGCACCACCACTTTGTGTCCGCTGGCGACGACCCAGTCTTGCAGCTTGACCAGTTCACCTTGCAAGCGAAATAGCTCGCGAAAGTAATGGGCACGCGCTGCGCGCGATTCATCGGTGGCGTTGACAGCGTCCTCGGAGCTAAATGCCCGGTCCTCCACCTCCATTTCGAGTTCTTCGTCGAAGCTGTCCAGCAGGTCCATGCGGATGCGGTGCACTAGTTCGTCGTCTTTTGGATTCGTCATGGCCTTGTACTCCTAAAAATGGATGCGTTACCTAGCCCGCGGTAGTGGGCGAGCCAATAAAGTTGCGACCTCGGGCTGAGCCCAGTTCCAGGCTGAGCCGTTCCCGTCCGTCCAAGGTCGTGCGTAGGTCTCGCGGGCTGACGTCCAGGCCGAGCAGCCATTGGTGCAGCTGCCGTGCGCCAGGTGCGCTAGCGTCTTGAAATACCCGCTCTAGCAATGCAGCGCAGGCGCTAGACGCTTCTTGGGCCAATTCCCAGACCATGGGCAGCCAGACCGCGCAGGCATGGCCGTGGGGCATGTTTTCGTGCAGCGTCAAGTCATAAGACAGGGCATGCGCCAGCGCGGTTTGGGTTTGTGACATCGCCAATCCGGCTAGCAAGCTGGCCCGCGCCAGCGCAATGCGCGGCGCATGCGCGTCCTGCGCTTGCAGCAAGAGCGGTAGCTGCGCAATCACGATACGCGCCGCTTCCAGCGCCAGTGCTTCGGTCATCGGATTGCGCTTTTTATTCCACAGGGATTCCAGTGCGTGCGCCAGGGTGTCGAGTGCGCAATCGCGGCTTTGTGGCAACGGGCAGCTGAGGGTCAGGTCGGGGTCCACTAGCGCGCGCTCGGCAAAGCCATCCGGCGGCGACCAGGACAGCTTGACTGCAGGCTGTACCTCGGTATCCCACAGCGTGGCCCAGCGCGTCACTTCGCTGCCGGTGCCCGCCGTCGTGGGCAGTAGCCAAAGAGGGTGTCGCTCAAAGACAAGCGGCAGTTCGTTGTTGCGCCAAGTTCTGGCACACAGCGCGGTATCGGCCAGTCGGTAGCGCAGCGCTTTGGCCAAGTCCAAGGTGCTGCCACCACCTAGGGCCATCACGGTCGTGCCTGTTTGGCGCTGCATGGCAGGCCAGAGGGCTCGGCAAAGTTGCCTAGCTTTCTCCACTGTTGCCAGACCGCCTTCATACCAAGCCCAGCCAACGCAATGGGAGCCAAGCTGTTTGCGCAACAACGATTCTTGGGCGGGGCTCAGTGCAGCCCGGTCTGCCAGCACTACGGTTGCTTGTTCCAAGGCCAGCGTATGAAGCGCGCCATGGCCCCAAGTGATACGTACCGGGTTATGCCAGCCTAAATGAAGCGTTTGCGCAGCCATGCGGAGAACATATCAATCAAAGTCACCGTGATCGCCAGCATCAGCAAGACGGCGCAGGTTTGTGCGTACTGAAAGCCACGGATTACCTCATACAAGACCACCCCGATACCACCCGCACCCACCATGCCCACGACCGAAGCAGAACGCACATTGGACTCAAAACGGTACAGTGAATAGGACAGCCACAAGGGCATCACCTGCGGGAAAATGCCATAGACCACTTCGGCCATTTTGTGCGCGCCCATGGCGCGTATGCCTTCCACCGGGCGCTCATCGATCGCCTCCACCGCTTCAGAAAACAATTTGGCCAGTGTGCCGGTGGTGTGTACGAATAAGGCCAATACACCGGCAAAAGGCCCCAAACCCACTGCGACGATAAACAACATCGCAAACACCATTTCGTTAATGGCGCGGCACAAGTCCATCAAACGCCGCACCGGCTGGTATACCCAGGGCGGCGCTACGTTGTGCGCGCTGAGCAAGCCCAGTGGAACCGCCGCCACAATGGCCAAGACCGTGCCCCATAGCGCGATATGCAGGGTGACCACCATCTCGTGCAAGTAAATGCGCCAGTCGTGGAAGTTCGGCGGGAAAAACTCGCGTGCATAGACCCGCATATTGTCCGCATCGCGGATCAGGTCCAGCGGGCGCATTTCTGCGCCCTGCCAGGCCCAGGCCAGCGTAAGCAGTACCAGCGCCCAGACAAGGCTGGTCACCCAAGTAGCCCGCCCCGCACTAGCCTGCGCCAGCAATGCCTCCAGCCGATCAGCGCTGGGGCTTGCAGGTGCTTTACCGGTGTTCATGGGCGCAGCGAATTGCTGTTACTTGGCCAATGCAGCCAATTTTTTGTCGATGTCAGCCAGCAAGCGTGTTTTTTCTTCGGCACTGTATTGCGCATCGTTTTCAATTTTGACGCGGTCTTTGAACAACTCCAGCTGACGGATGGGGATCAGTTGGTCGTTGGTGGACTCTTTGAAGCCGCTGTAGTTGTAAATATTTTTCAGTACTTCTTTATCGGCATCGGTCTTCCCGTAGCCGATCAGGAAGCTCTTGACTTTGGCTTTGACGGCCGGGTCCAGGTCTTTGCGCCATACGATGGGGTCGTTCGGGATGAGCGGGCTCTTCCAAATAATCTTCAGTTCTTTGGCCATCTCGGGCTTGCTTTGTTCCAGCTTGTCCGTTTCTTCCGTGTTGTTTGTAGCGACATCGACCTGCTTGGCCAATACGGCCTGGATGTTGGCGCCATGGCTGGCGTTGCGTATGGTCTTAAAGGCCGTACGTGGGTCCACTTTGTTCATTGCAAACACGTAGTAGCTAGGGACTAAGAAGCCCGAGGTGGAGCCCGGGTCGCCAATCCCAAAGTTGATGGACTTGCTGTTTTTGAGTACGTCATTGAGGTTGTTGTAAGGGCTGTCTTTTTGCGTAATCAGCAAAGAGTGGTAACCCAAAGAGCCATCAGAACGCAGGATTTGTGCAAATACTTCCCCATTGGAGCGGTCTACTGCGTCAATGGCGGCCTTGTTGCCGTACCAGGCCACTTGCACTTTGTTAAAGCGCATAGCTTCGACCACACCGGCGTAGTCGGGCGCATAAAAGGCCTTGACGGTGAGGCCGGTTTTTTTCTCCATATCGCGAAACAGCGGTTCCCAGCGCTCACGCTGCACACTGGCCGAATCGGTAGAAATAATGCCAAAGTTAATCTCTTGGGCGGCGGCCATGAGGCTGGCGGTCAGCAGGGTCAAGGCAAATACATAGCGCACTGGTTTCATAAAAACTCCTAAAAATAGAATGAGAAAGAACGGTGGGGAACTACACAGGAACCGGCATGTCGCGATGTGCCGCCCGCAACGGGACATGCCCTTCTTCCAGGAGCAATTCGTCGCTGTGGCTGCCGTACAAATCGCGCAGATGGGTGTCGGTCAAATCTGCGGGTGGACCGTCAAACACCACGACCCCTGCGCGCAGCGCGACAATGCGCGTGCAATATTGGCGCGCCATCGCGACGTTGTGCAGGCTCACCACCAGTGTCATGCCGTTTTGCTGGTTGAGCTGCTTGAGTAAGTACATCACGCGGCGCGCCGATTCCGGGTCCAGCGAGGCCACTGGTTCGTCGGCCAGCAAAATTCGCGCACCTTGCAGTAGGGCGCGCGCCACGGCGGCGCGTTGCTGCTGGCCGCCCGACAGCGTAGAGGCGCGTTGCAAGGCATAGTCGGCCAGGCCAACCGAGTCCAGGGCCTGCAGCGCGCGCATTTTTTGTTCCTGCGTAAATGCACCGGCCAGCACGCGCCACAGCGGCAGGTGCGGCAACAAGCCGGTCAGCACATTGCTAAGCAAGCTCATGCGTCCCACCAAATTGAATTGCTGGAAAATGATGCCGGTTTGGCGTCGCAAGGTACGAACGTGCGGGCTGTGCATGCCGCCCGCTTGCAGCGTTTGGCCAAACAGGGTCACGACGCCGTCCTTGCCGTCTAGCAATTCCAGACCGCAGATGCTGCGCAGCAGCGTGGACTTACCTGACCCTGAGGCGCCTAAGAGGCCAACGCA
>CANFLU010000082.1 GCA_947447975.1 Comamonadaceae bacterium
ACGCCTTCTTTTTCATAGAAGAACGTGATCAGGTCGCTCTCTTTGACGCCTGCGTCCACCACTTGCCAGTATTCGTTGTAAATCATGGTGGAGATACAAGCGGCCTGGTTTTGCAATAGCGGGTCGACGTTAAAGCCTTGCTTCAAGATCTTGATGTCCGAGTCGGTTTTGTAGCCCAGCTTGGTCATCCAGTTGAGGAAGGGGTACTCGTTACCGCCGTACCAGACGCCCAGGGTTTTGCCCTTGAGGTCTTTGGGTGTGCTCACGCCGCTGGACTTTTTGCAGGTCAGCATCAAGCCCGACTGGTTGAACACCTGGGCCACATTGACCAGCGGTACACCGGCTTCGCGTGCGGCCAGGGCCGAGGGCATCCAGTCCACCACGATGTCGGCTTGCTTGCCAGCGATCACTTGCGTAGGCGCGATATCGGGGCCGCCCGGCTTGATGGTGACATCCAGGCCTGCGTCTTTGTAATAGCCCTTGGCCTGCGCCACGTAGTAGCCGGCAAACTGCGCTTGCGGAAGCCACTTGAGCTGAATCGTCACTTTGTCTGCCGCATGGGCTGCGACCGCACCTATAGACAGCAGGGCCGCTGCCAGGGTGGTGCTTAGTTTCAAACGCATCTTCATAGAAAAACTCCTAGGGTTAAGTACACAGGGGAAAAACAGCTCGCCCGAGAAGGGCATGCCGGGGACGCAATCTTGTCCGCCAGGACAAAGAAACACTTTAACGCAGTGCATAGCGTATGCGGGCGGTGCGGGCTAGCAGCTTTCATTTTTTGCCGCGCACCGAGGGATGCCAGAAGGCCGCACGCTTTTCGATGGACACCAGCAGCGCGTACACCGCCGAGCCGGTAACCGCCGCTACCGCTACCGCCGCCCAGACCAGGCCCATATTCATGCGCGTGGCCTCGGTAGAAATGCGAAAACCCAGGCCCGAGGTGGGCGAGCCGAAAAATTCCGCCACGATAGCCCCGATCAGCGCGAGCGTGGCATTGACCTTGAGCGCCGAGATCAGAAAAGGCAGCGCCGTGGGAAGGCGCAGCGACCACAGCGTGCGCCAGTAGCTGGCGGCGTAGCTGTACATCAGCTCGCGCTCTAGGCGGTCTGCCGCGCGCAGCCCGGCCAGGGTGGAGACCAGCATCGGAAAGAAGGTCATCAGCACTACCACCGCTGCTTTGGAAGGCCATTCAAAGCCAAACCACATAACGGCAATCGGCGCTACACCGACCAGGGGAATCGTGCTGGTGAGCGAGGCCAGCGGCAGCAGGCCGCGTTGCAAGAACGGCATGCGGTCGATGGCAATGCCCACGCAAAAGCCCAGGCCCGAGCCCAGCACCCAGCCCAGCGCCACGGCACGCACCACGGTTTGTACAAAGTCGCTTTGCAATGTGCCCATGTGCTCGCCAAAGGCTGCAGCGATCAGGCTGGGCGCGGGCAGCAGCACACGTGGCACGTCCATCGCGACGGTCAGCAATTGCCAAAAATACAGCAGCCAGCCACCAAACAGCAGCGCCGAGGCACTGGCGTACATACGTGGCCCGTCGATAGCCGCTAAGCGGCGAATGCCGCTGACGGCCAGCAGCGCCACGACCAGCGCAGCGCCCCAGAAAGCGCCGTCTTTGGGCGTGGCCGGGTCTGCCAGCGGTGAGAGCAGCAAGGCCCAGGCGCCTACTATGCCGGCCAGGACCACCAGCGCGCTCATGCGCAGATCGGCTTGCTTTGCATGTGCATTCATACCTGCCTGCGCTTTCCAAGCACCAGGGCTTCGAGGGCGCCCATAGACGCAGTGAGCGCCAGACCGACAAAGGCCGACATCACCAGCGCGGACCAAATTTGCACGGTTTGCCCGTAGTAAGAACCAGTCAGCAAGCGCGCGCCCAGGCCTGCCTGCGCGCCGGTGGGCAGCTCAGCCACCATGGCGCCGACCAGGCCGGCGGCAATGCCTACGCGCAGCGCCGGAAACAAAAACGGCAATGCCGCGGGCAGGCGCAGCATCCACAAAGCCTGCCAGGGTGTGGCGGCGTAGGTGTGCATCATTTCGGTTTCAATCACCTGGGGCGAACGCAGGCCTTGCACCATGGCCACGGTGACCGGGAAGAAACACAAATACATGGCGATGACTGCTTTGGGCGCCACACCCGAAAAACCCATGGTGCCCAAAATCACCAGCACGATAGGCGCAATGGCCAGCACGGGGATGGACTGCGAAGCCACGATCCAAGGCAGCAGCGCTTTGTCCAGGGTGCGCGAATGCACGATGCACACCGACAGCACCAGCCCAAGCAACGTGCCCATCACAAAACCGACCAAAGTGCTTTCCCCGGTCACCGCCACATGAAACAGCAAATTGCGCGGCGAGGTGACAGGCCAGTCCACCAGGCTGCTGTAAAGGTCCAAGGCCACCTGATGCGGCGCAGGCAGCACCGGGCGCTGTGCCACCATGGTGGCGGCGACCAAGTCGCGCCAGGTCCAGGCGCCTTGGGGTTCGAGTACGCGCTCGATCGCGCCGGGCGCGTTCAGGTACACCGTCAGCGCATACCACAGGGCCAGCGTAAACAGCAGCACCACCGCAATCGGCAGGCCTTGTTCTGAAACGCGTTGGCCCCAGGAGGGCGGCGGCGCGCTAGTCGTGGTGGCCATCGGCGAGCGCCTCCCGTACTTGGTGGGCCATGTCCATGAACTCGGGCGAATCGCGCAGACCCAGGTGCCGCTCGTCGGGCAAGCTGGAGTCGATGACGCGCACGATGCGCCCGGGCCGGGGCGACATGACCACGATGCGGGTGGACAAATACACCGCCTCGGCAATCGAGTGCGTCACAAACACCACCGTGCGCCGCTCGCGCTGCCAGAGTTGTTGCAGTTGCTCGTTGAGCCGGTCGCGGGTGATTTCGTCCAGCGCGCCAAAGGGCTCGTCCATCATCAGGATGCGCGGCTCAAAGGACAGCGCGCGCGCAATCGAAGCGCGCTGTTGCATGCCGCCCGAGAGTTGCCAGGGATATTTGTTTTCAAAACCGGCCAGGCCCACGCGGGCCAGTTGTTCGCGGGCGATCGCATCGCACTGGGCAGCGCTTTTGCCCTGGATTTGCAAGGGTAGCTTCACATTGCCCAGCACCGTGCGCCAGGCAAACAGCGCCGGCGCCTGAAATACATAGCCATAAGCCCGCGCCAGCCGCGCTTCGTGCGGCGACACGCCGTTGACCTGCACCGTACCCGAGGTGATGTGCTCCAGGTCGGCAATCACGCGCAGCAGCGTGGTCTTACCACAGCCCGAGGGGCCGATGAGCGAGACAAACTCGCCCGGCGCAATCGTCAGGTCGATGTCGGCCAGGGCATGGACCGGCGCTTGGTGGGGGTTGTAAATCAGCGAGGCTTGGCGCACTTCTACGGCAGGAACCGGAGCAGGGCTGGGCGCGGGGGATGCGGTCATGGAGCAACAGTCTTAATCAAAAACGCGGAATCGAGTCATGGCGGTAGGCGGTGCTGCTCGGGCGGCCCGGAATGTGCAAAGTGCTGGTATTGGCCGGCGCTTGCGCCACCAGTTTGCCACGCCGGTATACCCGCAATCGCGTGGCGCGCAGGCGCAGGGCTTCCACCGGGTCGCTGGCTTGTAGCAAAACCAGGTCGGCATAGCAACCTGCGGCGATGCCATAGCCCTCCAGACCCAGGGCGCGCGCGGGGTGGGAGGTGACGGCTTCAAAGCATTGGGCCATGGCCGCTTGGCTGGTCATCTGGCCTACGTGCAAGCCCATGTGCGCCACTTCCAGCATATCGCCGCTGCCCAGCGCGTACCACGGGTCCATGGCGCAGTCCTGCCCGAAGGACACGTTCACGCCAGCGGCCAGCAACTCGGGCACGCGGGTCATACCGCGGCGCTTGGGGTAGCTGTCGTGCCGGCCTTGCAAGGTGATGTTGATCAGCGGGTTGGCCACCACATGCAAGCCAGCCTCGGCGATCAAGGCAATGAGTTTGCTAACGTAGTAGTTGTCCATGCTGTGCATAGACGTAAGGTGCGAGCCCGTAACGCGGCCTTGCAGGCCCAGGCGTTGGGTCTCAAACGCCAAGGTTTCCACATGGCGCGAATGCGGATCGTCCGACTCGTCGCAATGCATGTCCACCCGCAGGCCGCGCTCTGCGGCCAGTTCGCACAAGAGCTTGACGCTGAGCGCGCCGTCGGCCATGGTGCGCTCAAAGTGGGGAATGCCACCGACCACGTCCACACCTTTGTCCAGTGCGCGCTTTAAGGTGTCCATGTGCTCTTGCGGACCGCGCTTGCCACGCAACACGCCGTCTTGCGGAAAGGCCACCAACTGCATGTCGATATAGGGCGCCACCCGGCGCTTCACTTCCAGCAGCGCATCCACGGCCAACAAGCGTGGGTCGCACACATCCACATGCGTGCGTATAGCCAGCAGGCCTTTGCCGACGGCCCAATCGCAATACGCCATGGCGCGGCCTACCAAGGCCTCGTGCGTGAGATGGGGCTTGAGTTCGCCCCACAGGGCAATACCTTCGAGCAGCGTGCCCGAGGCATTGACGCGTGGCAGGCCGTAGCTCATGGTGGCGTCCATGTGAAAGTGCGCATCGATAAACGGCGGGCTGAGCAACTGGCCTTGTGCGTCTACGGTTTCATGCGCCGGGGCTTGTAGGCCGGGCGACACTTCCACAATGCGGCCGTCTTGCACCGCGACCGACATGCCGCTGCGGCCATCGGGCAGGGTGGCGTTGTGGATGAGGAGATCAAGCATGCAAAAAAGTGCGGACGATGGCCGGCCTTATGTTCCTGCGCGCTCCAGCATCGCGTGCAGCAGGACATTACAACCGGCGGTGATGTGTTCGGGCTTGGCGTCCTCCACCTCGTTGTGGCTGATGCCATCTTTGCAGGGAATAAAAATCATGCCGCTAGAAGCCAGCTTGGCCATATAGACCGCATCGTGTCCGGCGCCGGAGACCACGGGCATATTGGAGTAGCCCAGTTTTTTGGCAGCGCGGGCTACTGCGTCGATGCAGTCGGCATGAAAGCCGATGGCCGAGTAGCTCGAGACCATCTCGATCTTCACATCCAAGCCGGTTTCGGTCGCTTTACGTGCGGCAAAGGCTTTGACTTCCTCGACCATTTGGTCCACCAGGGCGTCGGTGGCGTTGCGCAAGTCGATGCTGAACTTCACCCGGCCTGGAATCACATTGCGGCTATTGGGAAACACTTGCACCATGCCCACCGTGCCGCGTCCGTGTGGCGCGTGGCGTAGGGCCGAAGCCACTACTTCTTGCATGATGTAGGTGGCCACTTGCATGGCGTCGCGGCGCAGCGCCATGGGCGTGGGGCCGGCGTGTGCCTCCATGCCGGTGACGGTGCAGTCAAACCAGCGTATGCCCAGCACGCCTTGCACCACACCGATGGTGACGTCGTTGTCTTCGAGCACCGGGCCTTGTTCAATATGCGTTTCAAAGTAGGCGCCGATTGGGTGGTCACCCGGCTCTTGGTCGCCGATGTAGCCAATGCGCGTGAGCTCTTCTTTGACTGACACGCCGGTGGTGTCGGTGGCTGCGTAGGCGTGCTCCAGCGTGAAGGCTTTGGCGAACACGCCCGAGCCCATCATCACCGGCACAAAACGCGATCCCTCTTCATTGGTCCAGAAGGCCACCTCAATAGGTGCTTCGGTTTCTATGCCCAAGTCATTGAGCGTGCGCACTACTTCCAAGCCGGCCAGCACGCCGTAATTGCCATCGAACTTGCCGCCGGTGGGCTGGGTGTCGATGTGGCTGCCGGTCATGATGGGCGGCAGGCTGTTGTTGCGGCCCGGACGGCGCATAAAGCCATTGCCAATTTTGTCGATGGTCACGCTCATACCGGCTTCACGCGCCCAGCGGGTCACCAGGTCGCGGCCCTGTTTATCCAGATCGGTGAGAGTGAGGCGGCACACACCACCTTTGGGCGTGGCGCCGATTTGGGCCAGTTCCATGAGGGAGGCCCAGAGGCGCTCGCCGTTGATGCGGACTTGGGAAATGTCTATGGTGGTATTGCTCATTTTTTTGCTCCTGGTGACGTTTTTAATGCGGGTTTTGGCCTGCTGGCCGAAGGTTTGAATACCGGTTTCGGCCTGTAGGCCGAGCTACTTTCTTTTGCTTCGCCAAAAGAAAGTAGCCAAAGAAAAGGCGAGCCAAAGGCCGTGCCCCTTCGGGGTACCTTGCGCTACTCACGCCGCCCGGGGTCGGGCGCAAACTCGCTACGCTCAAACAAGCGCCCGCCCTGATCCGTGCGCCGCTGCGTTGCTCAGCACGGCCTATGGC
>CANFLU010000083.1 GCA_947447975.1 Comamonadaceae bacterium
CCACAAAACCATGCACAAAGTGCTGACGCGCCTGCTCGCCATCGCCAATCACGTCCAGCCCCGCGTCCTCCTGGGTCTTGATCCACAGCAGCGTGGCATCGGCCTTGGTTTGCGCCAAGGCGTCGCCGCTGGCGCGCCATTGGGGCCAGAGCTTTTGCGGCTCGGCCAGCCAATCGGGCTTGGGCAGGCTACCGGCGATGGCGGTGGGGAACATGGGCGTATCTCCTGTGGTGGGTGTTGTGCAGCCAGCCCGGCCGCGTGCCTGGGCCGAAATCGAATCGATTTAGATTTTTCCGAGGTAGTCGCGCTTGCCGACTTCCACGCCATTGTGGCGCAGGATGCTATAGGCCATGGACACGTGGAAATACACATTGGGCAAGGCGTGGCCGAGTAAAAACTGCATGCCTTTGTAATGCGTTTCGGTATCGCCGCGCTTGGTCACGATGTCTTTGTCCTCGGTACCGTCAATTTGGGCCGGGGTAAAGGTCTCGATAAAGGCGATGGTCTTGGCAATGCGGGCTTGCAAGTCTTCAAAGCTTTGCTCTTTGTCTTCATAGGCAGGGATGTCGACGCCGGCCAGGCGGGCCATCACGCCTTTGCAGGTGTCGCTGGCGATCTGGATCTGTCGCTTAAAGCTCAGCATATCGGGGTAGAGCCGGAAATCAATGAGGGCGGCCGGGTCCATTTTTTTGGCTTGTACATGCGCCTGGGCTTTGGTCAGCAGGGCGGATAAATTTGTTAGGGCATTGACCAGGCGCGGCGCGCTGGCGTGGTACATGGAAATCGTCATGGGGGTGTCTCGGGTAATAAAGGGTTGGCGCAAGTTTGGCGCGGCGCTATCTTAGCGACCCCCGCAGGGGCGGACGGGCCTGGCGTTATGCTTGGGACTCTAGGCTAAACCGACCCGAGATTTAAAGGATTCCGGCTATGAACGCACCTCTTGTTGCCGCTTCGCTCATGCCATCCATCGCAGCGCGCGCCATTGCGCCAGCGTTTTTGGAACAATTACAGGCGCGTTTTGGCACCCAGTGTTCCACCGCCATGGCAGTGCGCGAGCAACATGGGCGGGACGAATCGGCCATGCAAGCCCCGCCCCCGGTAGCCGTGGTGTTCGCACAAACCACCGAAGACGTGGCCGCCGCCGTGCAACTGGCTGCGCAGTACCACGTGCCGGTGATTCCTTTTGGGGTGGGCTCGTCGCTGGAAGGGCATTTGTTGGCGGTGCAGGGCGGCATCAGCCTGGATGTGAGCCGGATGAACCAGGTGCTGTCGATTCGTGCCGACGACTTGACCGTGACCCTGCAACCCGGCGTCACCCGCAAACAGCTCAATGAAGCGGTGAAATCGGCAGGCCTGTTTTTCCCGATTGACCCCGGCGCAGACGCCAGCCTGGGCGGCATGTGCGCCACCCGCGCCAGCGGGACGAATGCAGTGCGCTACGGCACCATGCGTGAAAACGTGCTGGCCTTGCAAGTGGTCACAGCCAGCGGCGAAGTCATACGCACCGGCACCGGCGCGAAAAAATCCTCGGCGGGTTACGACCTGACGCGTTTGATGGTGGGTAGCGAAGGCACGCTAGGCGTGATCACCGAAATCACCCTCAAGCTGTACCCCTTGCCCGAGGCGGTGATGGCTGCGACCTGTGCTTTTTCTTCGCTGGCAGACGCAGTCAACACTACGATCCAAATCATTCAACTGGGCGTGCCGATTGCGCGCTGCGAATTGCTCGATGGCAATACCGTGCGCATGGTGAACCAGCATTCCAAGTTGGACTTGGCCGAAGGGCCGATGATGCTGATGGAATTCCACGGCTCGCCTGCCGGTGTGCAAGAGCAGATCGCCACGGTGCAAGAGATTGTCAACGACAACCACGGCCATGGTTTTCAATGGGCCGACACGCCCGAGGAGCGTACCCGCTTGTGGACGGCGCGGCACAACGCTTACTTTGCGGGGATCCAATCGCGGCCCGGTTGCCGGTGCGTAACCACCGATACCTGCGTGCCTATTTCCAAACTGGCTGATGCATTGCTTGATTCGGTAGACGAAGCCAATGCAGCGGGCATCCCCTATTTCATGGTCGGCCACGTCGGTGATGGTAACTTTCATATGGGCTATCTGATAGACCCGGACAACGCCCAAGAGCGTCAAACCGCCGAACAACTCAATGCGCAACTGGTAGCGCGCGCATTGCGCCTGGGCGGCACCTGCACCGGCGAGCATGGCGTGGGCCTGCACAAAATGGATTTTTTGGTGAATGAAACTGGCGCTGGTGCAGTGGCCATGATGCGTGCGATCAAGCAGGCACTAGACCCGCACAATATCCTGAACCCAGGAAAAATTTTTGCGCTGTAATAACCGTTTCGTCTGCGCCGAGTCCTTGCACGCGCCTGGTGTAAAGCCTTTGTGGCAAAGTGAGCCCCATGAGCACGTACCGCACACTTGAAAATCTCATCGGAAACACGCCCCTGGTGGCCTTGCAGCGTATTGGCGCCGCTAGCCACCAGGAGCGCCACAACATTATTTTGGGAAAATTAGAGGGCAACAACCCAGCCGGTTCGGTGAAAGACCGCGCCGCCGTGTCCATGATCCGCCGCGCGCAGGAACGCGGCGACATCCGCCCCGGCGACACCTTGATCGAGGCTACTTCGGGCAATACCGGTATTGCCCTGGCCATGGCCGCCGCCATCATGGGCTACCGCATGGTGCTCATCATGCCCGAGGACTTGTCCATAGAGCGCGCGCAAACGATGAAAGCCTTTGGCGCGGAACTCATTCTCACGCCCAAGACCGGCGGCATGGAACATGCCCGCGACCTGGCCGACCGCATGCAGGCCGAAGGCAAAGGCCGGGTGCTGGACCAGTTTGCCAATGGCGATAATCCGCGCATCCATTTTGAAACGACAGGCCCTGAAATTTGGCGCGACACGGCAGGCGGCATTACCCACTTTGTCAGCGCCATGGGCACTACCGGCACGATTACCGGCGTAGGGCGTTACCTCAAGCAGCAAAACCCGGCCATCCGCATCATCGGTGCGCAGCCCTCTGAAGGCTCGCGCATCCCCGGTATCCGCAAATGGTCGCCGCAATACCTGCCCAAAATTTACGACGCCAGCTATGTCGATGAAATCCGTTTGGTCAGCCAGCAGGACGCCGAAGACATGACCCGGCGTATGGCGCGTGAGGAGGGCATTTTTGCTGGAATTTCCGCCGCCGGGGCTTGCTGGATCGCCCAGAAAATCGCCAGTGAAGTGCGCGACGCGACGATTGTTTTTATCGTCTGCGATCGGGGTGACCGTTACCTTTCCACCGGTGTTTTTCCCGCTTGAAATGAATGGCAGACCATGACCCAGGCATTTAAATTTTGCCCCCACTGCGCCACCGAGTTGGCCTGGGTGACGCAAGCCGAGGATGGCGGCGACAAATCGCGCTTGCGCTGCACGGCCTGCGACTTTACCCATTGGAACAACCCCACGCCGGTGCTGGCGGCGGTCATTGAAATCGAAGGCCGTGTGTTGCTCGCGCGCAATGCCGCCTGGCCGGGCAAGATGTATGCGCTGATTACCGGCTTTATGGAAGCGGGCGAAACCCCGCAAGAAGGTATCGCGCGCGAAATTGCCGAAGAAACCGCGCTGACTACCGACGCCCTGAACCTGATCGGTGTGTATGACTTTCAGCGCATGAACCAGATCATCATTGCCTACCACGCGGTATGCCAAGGCGAGGTCCGCCTATCGCCCGAGCTCGTGGACTACCGGATGTACGCGCCCGAGGACCTCAAATGCTGGCCTGCCGGTACTGGCTATGCGCTGGCCGATTGGCTGCGCTCGCGCGGGCACACACCGCAATTTATTGAATGGGCTAAGCGCGATGAAAGCGCAGCCCAGCGCGCTGAAAGCTAATTTTCGAAGGCCGCCATGAGTACCGAATACACCATTGCCAAAGAAGTTGATAGCCGGGGCCTGAACTGCCCGCTGCCCATACTCAAAGCCAAACGCGCGCTGGCCGATATGCAAAGCGGCGAGGTACTCAAAGTGATAGCCACCGACCCCGGCTCGGTGCGCGACTTCCAGGCCTTTGCCAAGCAAACCGGCAATACCTTGTTGGAGCAGCAAACGGTGGACAAGGAATTTATTCACCTGATGCGCAGGCGCTAAGGCTGCTCGTCACCACGATGAACCCATTGCCAGAAAACGCTATCGCCATGCCACACGTCGCCAACTTTTCAATTTGTGTCTATTGCGGTTCACGCCCGGGTGCCGATCCGCGTTTTTCACAATCGGCGCGCGATACCGGCGCTGTGATTGGCAGCCAGGGCTGGGAGTTGGTTTATGGCGGTGGCAAAGTGGGGCTGATGGGCATGGTGGCCGACGCCACCTTGTCCGCAGGCGGCACGGTGTATGGCGTGATTCCACAAAACCTCATGGACAAAGAAGTAGGCCACCCCGGCCTGACCGAGTTGCATGTGGTGGACAATATGCATACGCGTAAATCCATGATGTTCGAGCGCGCCGATGCGTTTGTAGCCCTGCCCGGTGGCATTGGTACTTTTGAAGAATTGTTTGAAATCTGGACCTGGTACCAACTAGGCGTTCACCACAAGCCATTTGGCTTGCTCAATGTGGCCGGCTACTACGACCCGCTGATCGCCATGCTGGACAGCATGGTGGCGCAAGGTTTTCTGAACCCCGCCGTGCGCGGGCTGTTGCAGGTGGGGACGGATACCGGGGAATTGTTGCAAACCATTCACCAGCTTGCTGCCACCCAGGTCTAAGCCAAGCGCTCCAATTGCCCCCGCACTTTGTCCAAAGTGCTTTCAAAATCCGCCATGCGCTGACGCTCTTGGGTAATCACCGCAGGCGGTGCTTTCGCCACAAAGGCCTCGTTAGACAGTTTGCCCTGGGCCTTGGCGACTTCGCCTTCCAGGCGCGCGATTTCTTTGGACAGGCGCGCTTTCTCTGCGGCCACATCCACCTCGATAAACAAACACATGCGGATGTCACCCACCACGGCTACCGGCGCGGCTTGCGCTGCACTTTGCCAGGCGGCTTCGTCGTCGAACACCTTCACATCGCTCAGCTTGGCTAGCGCTTGCAAGACCTTGGCATTGGCGCGCATGAAGTCCGCATTGCCCAGCGCGAACAGCGGCATTTTCGTGGCCGGGGACACATTCATTTCGCCGCGCAAATTGCGGCAGGCATCGACCAGGGCTTTGAGCTGGTTGACATTGGCAATGGCTTGCGGGTCCACCTTGTTCAGTTGTGCCTCGGGGTAGCGCGCAATGCTGACCGACGCACCCGCCATACCGGCTACCGGTGCGACTTTTTGCCAGAGTTCTTCGGTGATAAACGGAATGACCGGATGTGCCAGACGCAAGATGGCTTCCAGCGTCCGGATGAGTGTGCGGCGGGTAGCGCGCTGCTGCGCAGGGTCGCCGTTTTGGATTTGCACTTTGGCAATTTCCAGGTACCAGTCGCAGTATTCGTTCCATACAAACTCATAGAGGGCGGTGGCCACGTTGTCGAGCCGGTATTCGGTAAAGCCCTTGGCGACTTGGTCTTCGGTTTGCTGCAGCACCGAGCTGATCCAGCGGTCGGCTTGGCTGAATTTGAGGTATTGGTAGAAAGGGCCCGCGGGGATGGCCTGACCATCCGCACCCATGCGCGGTGGGGCACATTGTTCTTTGGTGTGCTCTTGTAAACCGCAGTCCTGGCCTTCGCAATTCATCAGCACAAAGCGGGTGGCATTCCACAGCTTGTTGCAAAAATTGCGATAGCCTTCGCAACGCTTGCTATCAAAGTTGATATTGCGGCCCAGGCTGGCCAGCGCGGCAAAGGTAAAGCGCAAGGCGTCTGCGCCATAGGCCGGAATGCCTTCGGGGAATTCTTTCTGTGTGTTCTTGCGCACTTGGGGCGCGGTTTCGGGTTTGCGCAAGCCCTGACTACGTTTGTCGAGCAAAGGCGCAAGCGCAATGCCGTCGATCAGGTCGACGGGATCGAGCACATTGCCTTCGGACTTGCTCATTTTTTTGCCCTGTGCGTCACGCACCAGGCCATGGATGTACACGTCTTTGAAGGGTACACGGCCGGTGAAGTGCGTGGTCATCATGATCA
>CANFLU010000084.1 GCA_947447975.1 Comamonadaceae bacterium
AAAGCCATGGGCCTCAAACGCCCTTCCAGGGTTTGATAGCGCCTTGGTCCAGGACCTTAATCTGGTCTTCTACCGCCTGCAGACGCTCGCGGCAGACTTGGAGTAATTCGGCTCCGCGTTGGTAGCCCGAGAGCAACTGGTCCAGCGGCAAGCCCCCGCTTTCCATGCGTTCTACGAGCGCCTCTAGTTCGGCCATGGCCTCTTCATACGCAGGCGCAAGGGCTGGGGCTGCGGTAACTGAACTGGTGGCCTTGGGCATGCAAGCTCCGTGCGCGTTGATTAGATGGGGAAAGTGTCATCAAATTTTAAGCGAGGGCACTTCTGCCTCAAAAACCAAATTTCGTGAAATTTACAAGGCTACAATCCCCCTCCCTTACGCCGGAGGCCGTTTTTGCGCTGCCCCCGGATTTATTGACAGCGCCTTTCGGGGCGCACCCTCCCTGTGGGGAGTCTTTAGGTCAGGTCCACCATGTCTGATTTAAGTCTTCAACTGCAGCCGGCCCTGAGCCAACTCCCTGTATCAAGCTACTTTGATCCGTCGCTTTTCGCGCGCGAGATGGAGTGCCTTTTTCAACCGGGAACCCGCTACGTAGGCCATGCGTTGAGCGTGCCCGAGGTCGGCGACTACTACGCCCTGCCCCAAGAGCAAGAAGGGCGGGCGCTGGTGCGCAATGCCCAGGGCATCGAACTCATCTCCAATGTCTGCCGCCACCGCCAGGCCATCATGCTCAAAGGCCATGGCTCTTTGCTCCACGGTGCGGGCAGTGCCGGTGGCAATATCGTCTGCCCTTTGCACCGCTGGACCTATAGCGGCAGCAATCACCAGGGCGGCCTGCCTGCCGGCAAGCTCATCGGCGCGCCGCACTTTGCCGCCGACCCTTGCCTGAACCTCAACAACTACCCCTTGCAGGAATGGAACGGCCTGTTGTTTGAAGCGGGTGGCGCCCATATCGCGGAGCAAATGGCCGGCTTGGGGCCACGCGCCGATTTGGACTTTGGCGGCTATGTGCGTGACCGGGTGGAAATGCATGTGTGCAACTACAACTGGAAGACCTTTATCGAGGTGTATTTGGAGGACTACCACGTAGGACCCTTCCACCCAGGCCTTGGCAACTTCGTGACCTGCGATGACTTGCGCTGGGAATTCAAAGACAACTATTCGGTGCAAACCGTAGGCCCTGGCAGCCGTCTGGGTTCATCGGACGCCAGCGGCGGCTCGCCGGTGTATGAGCGTTGGCAAAACGCAGTGCTCAATTATCGCAATGGCGTGCCACCGCCCTATGGGGCCATTTGGCTGACCTTGTATCCGCACGTCATGGTCGAGTGGTACCCGCATGTCCTGACCGTCTCCACCTTGCAGCCGCTGGGCGTGGACAAAACCCTCAATATGGTGGAGTTTTTCTACCCGGAAGAAATCGCCGCGTTTGAGCGGGAGTTTGTCGAGGCACAGCAAGCGGCCTATATGGAAACCTGTGTTGAGGACGATGAAATCGCCGAGCGCATGGACGCCGGGCGCAAAGCCTTGCTGGCCCGTGGCGACAATGAAGTGGGCCCCTACCAAAGCCCGATGGAAGACGGAATGCAGCACTTCCATGAGTGGTACCGCAAACGCATGGGCAGTTTGACCACGGCAGCTGCATGAATTTTGGCCGTCGCGGCGGCAGCGCCTGGCAGGCGCTGTGGATGGTGCTGGCCTCTTTCCTGTTTGCGACCATGGCGGTAGGCGTGAAGTCGGCCTCGCACAGCTTTAGCACCTTCGAGATCATTTTTTACCGCGGTCTGGTGAGCGTCATCTTCATGGCGGTGGTGGTGCGGGCGCGCGGAGTCCCTTGGCGCAGCCCCGTGCCCATGATGCACCTGACGCGCAGCGGCGTAGGCGTGCTGTCCCTGGGTTCCTGGTTTTATGCGATTGCCCATCTGCCGCTGGCCACGGCCATGACCTTGAACTATATGAGCGGCGTCTGGGTAGCGGCCTTTATTTTGGGCGGCGCACTGCTCTACGGGCCGGCCGAAAAACAAGGTGCACTGATGGGCACGGTGATGTTGGGTTTTGTTGGCGTGGTGATGACGCTGCGACCCACCATCGACCACGACCAATTGTTTGCTGGGCTGATTGGCCTGCTTTCGGGCATAGGCGCGGCGCTGGCCTATATGCAGGTAACCGCACTCGGAAAAGCGGGCGAACCGGAAGAGCGCACCGTGTTGTATTTCTCCGTGTGCACGGCCCTGGTGGGCGCGGTGGGCATGCTGTTCACCGACTTGACGCCCTGGAGCGAGGTAAGCGCGCATGACGCCGCTTGGCTCATTCCCATTGGCTTACTGGCAGCCCTGGCCCAGTGGTGCATGACCCGTGCCTACCGCCAAGGTGCCACGCTGGTAGTAGCCAGCATGCAATACTTTGGCATTGTGTTTGCCAGTTTGTACAGCGTGCTGCTCTTTGGCGATCACATCGCGCCCTTGGGCTGGGCCGGCATCGCTATGATTTTGGCCAGCGGCGTATTGTCCACTGCCCTGCGTGCGCAAGCGCTGCCGGATACCCCGGCGCAGGAACATTAGAGCCCCCGGGGGGCCCCATGCCTTGCGATACATTTGAAAGTAAGCATCCCAAGAATCCTCCACTGCCGCGAATCCCGTTGACCCCATGCACACCACCCTCATTTCCGCTGAACAAGTCATGCAACTACAGCAAGCCAACGCGCCCCTGATGGTGTTTGATTGCAGCTTCGACCTGGCTCGTAGCGAGGCCGGGGGCGAGATGTTTGCGCAAAGCCATGTTGCGGGCGCCGTGTTTGCGGACCTAGACCGCACCCTTAGCGCCAAAGGAGACCGGCAACTTACGGGCGCGCAAAGCGGCGGCCGCCATCCTCTGCCGCAGCGCGAAACCGTGGCGCAGTGGCTGCGCGATGCGGGCTTTAGGGCGGGCATGCAGGCCGTGGTCTATGACCGCCAAGGCTCAAGTTTTTGCGGGCGTTTGTGGTGGATGCTCCAGTGGCTGGGACACGATGCCGTGGCGGTGTTAGACGGCGGGCTGAACGCCTGGACAAGGGCGGGCGGCAGCACCGAAAGCGGTGCCATGCAGTCGCTTCCAGTGCAGCAAATTGGCGACTTTGCGCTGCGCGAACCGCTGGTGACGCTGGTGCAAGCCGAGCAGGTGCTGGGCCGCCTGGGCCGCGCCACGCAAACCATCGTGGATGCACGGGCTACGCCGCGCTTTAAGGGGGAGGTCGAACCCCTGGACCCGGTGGCTGGGCATATTCCCGGCGCATTAAATCGGCCTTTCAATCTGAATATGGATGCAGACGGCAAGTTCAAACCGGCAGCGCAATTGCGTGCTGAGTTTGAAACGCTGCTAGGTGCGCGTGGCACTGACACCGTAGTCCACCACTGCGGCAGCGGCGTGACTGCCATACCCAATATCCTGGCTATGCAAATCGCCGGGCTCGGGAACACGGCCTTGTTTGCTGGGAGTTGGAGTGAATGGTGCAGCGATCCGGAAAGGCCGGTGGCTAAGGGCTAAGGCGCAAGCGCTTGTCCAAGTCGACGCAAGCCGATGGAAATTTTGTCGCCCGCCTAGCCCCTTAGCCAAAAGCAACAAGGTCTATCCAAATTAAGGGGCGACCAAACCGCCCATGCCTTTAACGCGTCAGCACGACCAGGTCGCTACCAGACCACCATACATAGACCGCGTCACCCCAAGTCAGGGACGAACTACCATGGCGGGCGTCATTGGTATGGGTCACCTTCACCACCAGGCCACTGGTCAATTTGACATGGTAGGTAGTGAGGCTACCAAGGTAGGCCAGTTCGGTGATCACGCCCTGCGCCAGGTTGAAGCCCACTTCGGCGGCGAGTTCCCGTTGCGCGTCGGTCACTGGCTCGATTTGAATCGACATTTTTTCTGGGCGCACAGCCACATGTACTTCCATGCCCTGGTTGCCGGTGATGCCGTGGCAGACATAGTGCTTGCAATCGGCCGATCCAATGATCACATGGTCGGCCTCATCCACCTCCACGGTTCCTTTGAAAATATTGACGGTACCAATAAAGTCGGCGACGAAAAGGCCGTTGGGCGTTTCGTAAATTTCGGCTGGCTTGCCGATTTGCAAAATCTTACCTTCGCTCATTACGCCGATACGCGTCGCCATGGTCATAGCCTCTTCCTGGTCGTGCGTGACCATCACACAAGTTACGCCGACGCGCTCGATGATGTCCACCAGTTCCAGTTGCGTGCGTTGGCGCAACTTGGCATCCAATGCGCCCAGTGGCTCGTCCAGCAGGAGCAACTTGGGACGCTTGGCCAGGCTGCGCGCCAGCGCCACGCGCTGCTGTTGGCCGCCTGAGAGCTGATGGGGTTTGCGTTTGGCATATTGCTTTAGCTGCACCAGTTCTAGCATTTGCGAAACGCGCTCTTCGATCTGGTCTTTGGGCATGCCGTCACGCTTAAGGCCAAATGCGACGTTGTCCCAAACTGTCAGGTGCGGAAACAGCGCGTAGCTTTGAAACATCATATTGATGGGGCGCTCGTAGGGGGCCAGCGCCACGATGTCCTGACCGGCCAATAGTATTTGCCCAGATGTCGGCATCTCAAAACCAGCCAGCATGCGCAGCAGGGTGGATTTTCCGCAGCCCGAGGAGCCCAGCAAAGCAAAAATCTCGCCCTGGTCGATATTTAAGCTGACATCGTCCACTGCAAACACATCATCAAACTTTTTGACAATGTGCTGAATTTGCAAAAACGGCGCATCCTGCGTCGCGCGCGCCAACGGTTCAGTTTGTCCCACGCCTAGCTCCTTCATTGATGGCTGCATGCTTTAAGTACCCATTGTGAAAGAAGAATGCGCGCGTGTCGCACGCCGGCGCGCACCATTGTCCAAGGCTTTGCCTGCACCCACCGCTGCCGCTTTGGAGCGCAATGCCCCGGGTGTAGTGGACCGTTTGTGCCCGAATACGAAATCATGTGATACAGCCACAACCATCTCCTTTACAACTATCACCACTCATTACCAGCGAGGGCTCGTCCCAGATGCCTCGCTGTACCCGCAAATCTCGTGCGCTTTTGCGTGCCGTGCGACCATGCGAATGCTCCTTGAATACGCCAAAAAATCGCTTTGCAGATGCAGCCTAAACCCGCGTCGCAACTTCAGCAAATGCCTGCTGCGCCTCATGTGCCAGGCGCCGCGACTGGCGCGCCACTTGGACGCTGTAGGCGATAACGGCAATGGTGATGACGCCGATAAGTAACGTTGCAGCCGCGTATATCGTGGGATTGATCCCTCTTCTGGCATAGCCAAATATCACCTGCGGTAGGGTATTGACCCCCGGGCCGGAGAGAAATTCAGAAATCACCACATCATCAAAAGACAAAGTAAAGGACAACAAAAACCCAGCCACAATGGCCTGAGCGATATTGGGCAAGGTCACCAGAAAAAACACCTGTGCCGGGCGTGCGCCTAAATCCATGGCAGCCTCTTCAATCGAGCGGTCCATCTCCAACAGGCGCGATTGCACAACGACCATGGCATAGGCCATACCCAATAGCGTGTGGCCCAGGACGATCGTCAGCAGGCCCCGCTCGGGCCAACCAAAGACGTTTTGGATACCAACCATCAGCAATAAGAGGGACAGGCCAATCACCACCTCGGGCATCACCAAAGGCGCATTCACCATGCCCGAGAACACTGTGCGGCCGGTAAAGCGCAGGTAGCGCACCAGCACAAATGCGGCAAAGGTTCCCAGTACCGCCGACAAAATACCCGTAGCCAGTGCTATCTGCAGGGACAGCCAAAAGCCCTCCACGATCTTGGTGTCCTTGACTAGGGCCTCATACCAGCGCAGGGAAAAACCAGTAAAGACT
>CANFLU010000085.1 GCA_947447975.1 Comamonadaceae bacterium
CTGGGCAGCATTTGCGACAAGAGCTTATGCGCCATATTCGGATCGCGGAAAAAGGCCTCAAATAGCTCCCGAAACACCGCGCGGTCCTGTTCCCGGCTGATCAGCACTGATTCCAGGGCGGCGCTCATGTCATGCCGGTCTGCCAGACCGACTTCCAAGGCCGCTCGTGCGCACAGGCCGATGCGGGCACTGTCTACCTGCACACCGGCCCGGCGCAGCGTCCGACCGAAAGCGGCCAAATTACCCGCCAGTTTGCCGGTGCGCGAATCACCCAGGGTCATGTGGCAGGGTCAGCTTCTGGGGGCGGTGCCAAAACGTCCTGCGCTAGCGCCATGGTAAGGGCGGCGACGTCCTCGCGCTGTTTGAACATGATGCCTGCGGTGTCGCTCATGATTTCGGGATCGAGTTCTAGCGTATCGAGCGCCACCAAGGCCTTGGCCCATTCCACGCTTTCGGCGATGCCGGGCGCGCGCTGGAACGCATTGGAGAACGGCTGGTTGCGCAAACGGGTGACCACGTCGGCCACCTGTTGTGCAAGTTGGGCGGATGCGCCAGGCGCCTGTGCGCTGATGATGGCCAGTTCACGGTCACGATCTGGGTAGTCCAGCCAGTGGTACAGGCAGCGCCGTTTGACTGCATCATTGAGTTCGCGGGTGCGGTTGCTGGTCAGGATGGTCACTGGTTTGACCACGGCGCGTACCGTGCCCATTTCCGGAATACTGACCTGGTATTCCCCCAAGTATTCGAGCAAAAAGGCCTCAAAGGGCTCGTCGGCACGGTCCACCTCGTCGATCAGCAGCACTGCGCCGGGGGCCGGCGCCTGCAAAGCCTGCAGCAAGGGTCGGCGTATCAGGTAACGGTCCTGGTAGACCTCGCGCTCCATGGCGTCGACCGCAGGTGCTGCGCCTTGCGCACTTTCGAAATGGCTTTGCGCTGCCCGCATATGCAGCAATTGCGCGGCGTAATTCCACTCGTATAGCGCGTCGCGTTGTTCCAGGCCGTCGTAGCATTGCAGACGCAGCAGCTGGCGTTGCAGCGCAGTGGCCAGTGCTTTGGCCAGTTCAGTTTTGCCGACGCCGGGCTCGCCCTCCAGCAGCAAGGGGCGCTCTAACTTGAGCGCCAAATACACTGCGGTGGCCAGACGCCGGTCCGCGAAATAGCCTGCTTGGCGCAAGGCTTCGATCAGTGCGTCGATGGACGGAAACAAGTTCATAGCTTGGCTCAAAAAAATGGCCCCGCGTTATGCACACGGGGCCTGTTGCTCCGGCACCTAAGCCGAAAGTGGCTTCAAGCCAGGCAGTGTGCCACAGCCCGCTGCGTCAATACGCTAATCAGGTTGGCCCGGTAAGCCGCAGTGGCATGGATGTCGGCGTTCAGGCCGTCGGTATCCACATGCACCGCCGCGGCAGCAGCCACGGTAAAGCTCTTGTTGAGGGCGTCTTCCAGACCTTTGTGGCGGAAAACGCCCTGGCCTGCACCCGTCACGGCAACGCGTACGCCGCCAGCGGTTTGCGCCAGGAACACGCCCACCAGGGCAAAGCGCGAGGCCGCTTGCACGAACTTCATATAGGCGGCCGATTTAGGTTGGGGAAAGCTGATCGCGGTGATCAATTCCCCCGGCTCTAGCGCGGTGGTGAACATGCCCTGGAAGAAATCGTCGGCTTCGATGCGGCGCTTATTGGTGTGGACGGTTGCACCTAAGCCTAGTACCGCGCTGGGGTAGCAGGCGGAAGGGTCGTTATTCGCGACCGAACCACCGATAGTGCCCATGGCGCGGACCTGCCGGTCACCGATATGGGAGGCCAGGTCGGCCAGCGCCGGGATCATGGCCTGCACGGTGTTGCTGCCGGCCACGTCCATGTGCCGTGTCATCGCGCCAATGACGACGGCATTGCCGTTGGGCTCAATGCCAGCGAGTTCTTTGACGCCGCCCAAATCGACCAAGCGGCCGGGTTGGGACAGTCGCATCTTCATGGAGGGAAGCAGGGTTTGGCCGCCGGCCAGAACCTGGCCGCCAGAGGCCGCTGCGCTTACCGCATCAGCCAGGGAAGCAGGACGGTCGAGTGTGAATGCATACATGTGTGAACTCCTTTGCTGCTTTAGGCTTTGGCTGCCTGGATGGCTTCCCAGACGCGATGAGGCGTGGCGGGCATGTCAAATTCTTTGACGCCCAGGCCATGCAGCGCGTCGAGCACGGCATTGATCACGGCTGGCGGCGAACCGATGGCGCCGGCTTCGCCGCAGCCTTTGGTACCCAAGGGGTTGTGGGTGCAAGGGGTGCAGATATTGCCGATTTTGAACTCAGGGAAGTCGTCGGCGCGGGGCATAGCGTAGTCCATGAAAGAGCCGGTGAGTAGCTGGCCGGTTTCGCGGTCATACACACAGTTTTCCATCAGGGCCTGGCCAATACCTTGCACCAATCCACCGTGGACCTGGCCTTCCACAATCATCGGGTTGATGATGGTGCCAAAGTCATCCACTGCCGTGAATTTTTCGACCCGGGTCACGCCCGTAGCCGGGTCGATTTCCACTTCGCAGATATAGGTGCCTGCGGGGAAAGTGAAGTTGGTCGGGTCGTAAAAGGCGGTTTCGTTCAGGCCGGGCTCCAGCTTGTCCAGCGGGTAGTTGTGCGGCACGTAGGCGGTAAGCGCGACCTGGCCGAAGGTGACCTTTTTATCGGTACCTTTCACGGTGAATTCGCCATTGGCAAATTCGACGTCGGCATCGCTGGACTCCATCAAATGGGCCGCGATTTTCTTGGCCTTGGTCTCGATCTTGTCCAGCGCCTTCATGATGGCTGCGCCGCCCACCGAAATGGAGCGCGAACCATAGGTACCCATACCAAAGGGCACCCGTCCGGTATCGCCATGGACTACATCGACAGCGTCGACCGCCACGCCCAAACGGGCCGCAACCACTTGGGCAAAAGTGGTTTCATGGCCTTGGCCATGGCTGTGCGAGCCGGTGAACACCGTGACGCTACCGGTGGGGTGCACGCGAATCTCGCCGCATTCAAACAGGCCGGCACGTGCGCCCAGAGCGCCTGCGATATTGCTGGGTGCAATGCCGCACGCTTCGATGTAGCTGGAGTAGCCGATGCCGCGCAACAAGCCTTTGGCCGCGCTGGCCGCTTTGCGACCAGGGAAGCCGGCCACATCGGCCATATCTTGCGCCTTGGTCATACAGCCGATGTAGTCACCACTGTCGTATTGCAAAGCCACTGGCGTTTGGTAGGGCCAGCTGTTGATGAAGTTGCGCTTGCGGATTTCGTCTTGTGACAGACCCATCTCCCAGCCGCAGCGGCTGACCAGGCGTTCCAGCAAGTAAGTGGCCTCGGGGCGGCCTGCGCCACGGTAGGCATCGACCGGCGCGGTATTGGTAAACCACGAGTCGACTTCCACGTAAATTTGCGGGCAGGTGTACTGACCCGCCAGCAGCGTGGCGTACAAAATCGTCGGCACGGCAGTGGAGAAGGTGGACAGGTAAGCGCCCAAGTTGGCATGGGTATGCACCCGCATGCCCAGGAACTTGCCGTCTTTGTCCATGGCCATTTCAGCGTGGCTGACGTGGTCACGGCCGTGCGCGTCAGTCAGGAAAGACTCCGAGCGCTCGCAGGTCCATTTAATGGAGCGGTTGACTTCTTTGGCCGCCCAAGTGAGGGCCACGTCTTCGGCATACAAATAGATTTTTGAACCAAAGCCGCCACCTACGTCCGGCGCGATCACACGCACCTTGTGCTCGGGCAGGCCCAGCACAAAGGCCGTCATCAGCAGGCGCTCGACGTGCGGATTTTGGTTGGACACATAGAGCACGTATTCCTCGGTGGCGCGGCTGTAATTGCCAATCGCTACCCGTGGCTCCATGGCGTTGGGCACCAGGCGGTTGTTGATAAGGTCTAGCTTGGTGACATGGGCCGCGTTGGCAAAAGCGGCATCGACATTCGCCTTGTCGCCCAGTACCCATTTGTAGCATTTGTTATGGGGTGCAGCATCGTGCAGTTGCGGGCCGGTGGCGGCATCACGCACGTCGGTTACAGAAGGTAGCACCTCGTAATCGACTTGCACGGCTTCAGCCGCGTTTTTGGCTTGCTCCAGCGTGTCGGCGATCACCATGGCCAATTGGTCGCCGACATGGCGCACTTTGCCCAAAGCCAGCACCGGATGGGGCGGCTCATTCATGGGTGTGCCGTCCGGGTTGTTGATCAGCCAGCCGCAGGGCAGCCCGCCCATCTTGCCTTCGAGGTCTTTGCCAATGAAGATGCGCACCACGCCAGGCATGCTGGCGGCGGCGCTGATGTCAATGCTCTTGATGATGGCGTGGGCGTGTGGGCTGCGCACGAAAACGGCGTAGCTCTGCGCCTGCATAGTGATGTCGTCGGTGTACTGACCTGCGCCCGTCAGGAAGCGGTAGTCTTCCTTGCGACGGACTGATTCGCCAATATGCGGGAGGTTGGAAAAATCTGAGGCACCCATGTTGCTTGCTCCTTGAATGGTTTAGGCAGACGCCATGGCAGCAGCACCCTGCTGTACGGCTTTGACGATGTTTTGGTACCCGGTGCAGCGGCACAGATTGCCTTCGAGGTGCGTGCGCACTTCGTCGGCGCTGGCATTGGGGTGCTTGGCGCACAGGTCGATGGCGCTCAAGACCATACCCGGCGTGCAGAAACCGCATTGCAATCCGTGACAATCCTTGAAGGCGGCTTGCATCGGGTGCATGGTGCCGTCCGGCGCTGCGAGGCCTTCGATGGTGGTGATTTCGGCGCCGTCCGCTTGGGCGGCCAGGATGTTGCAGGATTTCACGGCATGGCCGTCTTTGATCACGGTGCAGGCGCCGCATTGCGCGGTGTCGCAACCCACATGGGTACCTGTCATATGCAAATGCTCGCGCAGCACTTGCACCAGCAGGGTATGGGGCGGAACGTCTACTGAAACCTGGCGGTTGTTAACCTTCAAATGAACCTGCATAACGTGTGTCTCCGGGAGGGGTGGTAAGAACGAATAGCTTGGACATTATGTTCCTTGAAAAAGACCACTTACCCTAGTGAAAACCCTTGAACATCACGTTAATGAAAAGCGATATGCCCAATACGGGTTTCTCAGGTGGCATGGGTTTGCGTGGCAGATAAGCTTCATGCCTAAACACCCACCGCAGTCGCCCCAAAGCGCGGGCATTGGTGCGTACCGTTGGCTCCTGCATGGATGGCCCGCATCGGGTGTTAGGCAAGTGCTTGCAAGCGCTTGCGCGCGCGAACTTAGCCCGGTTGATGGCCGGTTGCAGAAAAATTGAGCGACTGACTCAAAAGCCAGGGCTCAAACGCGCTAAGTGCTTGGTTTTTACCGGCTTTTTCCGTTACAATGCCAGCTTCACGACCAAACGGGCGGGTAATTACCGCCCGTTTTTTTTGGTCGATTGTTTTTAGAGGCGGTCTTTTGAGGCTGTCCGACACCTTGGAAAGCGGGCATCAGCAACGTGGCTTGGCAAGACATCGTGCGTCAAATTGTGGTCGGCCTCGGGTACGACCTGGTAGAGCTGGAGCGCTCGGCTGGCGGTCTGTTGCGCGTCACGATTGACTTGCCTTGGGTGCAAGCCTCGCCAGGCGCGGTGCAGGTCGAGCAGTTCGTCACGGTGGAAGATTGCGAAAAGGTAACGCGACAGTTGCAATTTACGCTGGAGGTGGAAGGTACAGCCTACAGCCGGCTAGAGGTGTCGTCGCCGGGAATTGATCGACCCCTGCGGCATGAGGCGGATTTTGTGCGTTTCGCCGGCCAGGTCGTTGATATCACCTTGCGTGCGCCGATCGGCGCGGCGGCTGGCGGAGTGGTCCATGCCCAGCGCAAGAAGTTTCGCGGCAC
>CANFLU010000086.1 GCA_947447975.1 Comamonadaceae bacterium
AGGTGCGCGATGTGATCCAAAACAGTGGCAGCCCGGTGCTCTACCAGGACTCGCCGGATTTTGAAAAATACGTTCAAGCCGATGTGCGGCGCATGGTGGACGTGGTTAAACGTATCGGCAAAGTGGAATAAGGACGGACTATGAAAAATACCTTTACACGCATTGTTTTGCTCTCTACGCTGCTGCTAGTCAGCCTGGGCGCGCAAGCGCAAACCTACCCCGCACGCCCCGTCAAATTGGTGGTGCCGTTTTCTGCGGGTGGTCCCGCCGATTTATATGCGCGCTTTTTGGCGCAGCGCCTGCAAGACATTCTGGGCCAGAACTTTGTGGTGGACAACAAGCCAGGCGCTGGCTCAGTCATTGGCACCGACCTGGCCGCCAAAGCAGCGCCAGACGGCTACACGCTGCTGGTCATGTCCAACACGCAAACCGTGAACAAATCGCTGATCCCCAACAAACCGTATGCACTCAGGCGCGATTTTGTGGGCGTGGCGCCTATCAATTATTCGGACCTGGTGCTGGTGGCTAACCCCGGCGCCGGCATCAACTCGATTGCCGACCTGATCAAACGCGCCAAGGCCGACCCGGACAAGTTGAACTACGCATCATCCGGCCCGGGAACGCCTTACCACATGGCTGGCGAGTTGTTCAAAAGCATGGCCAAGGTGTCTATTACCCATGTGCCCTACAAAGGCAGCGCCGGTGCGCGCACCGATGTGCTGGGTGGCCAGGTAGAAATGATGTTTGACGCGGTGACCACCATGACCGAGCAGGCCAAGGCTGGCAAAGTGAAGGCGCTGGCGACTACGGGCAAGCAACGCTCCGAAGTGATGCCCGATGTACCCACCGTCAGCGAGGCGGGCGTGCCCGGCTACGAGGCCACTATTTGGCTGGGCGTGATGGCGCCCAAGAACACGCCCAAGGCGATTGTCGATAAGCTCAATGAAGCGATCAGCCAGATCGTCGGGCAAGCCGAAATAAAACAAACCTGGGGCAAGCAAGGCGCGGTGCCTATGGTGATGAACCCGGCGCAGTTTGACAAATACCTGAACGAAGACATTGCCAAATGGGCCAATGTTATCAAGAGCGCCAATATCAAGCTGGACTAAAGCTATGGCTGACTTTCATGTGCTCAGTGGCGGCGCCGCGCAAGGCCTGGTGCGCAAGCTGCAAGACGCGTTTGAACGCGTCAGCGGTGACCGCTTGCAAGCCACTTTTGGCGCAGTGGGTGCGATGCAAAAAAAGCTGGCCGAGGGTGCGCCCTGCGACCTGTTGATATTGACGCGGCCACTGATTGCGCAATTGGCACAAGCGGGCACCGTGCGGGCCGATGGCATTACCGATCTGGGCACGGTAAAAACTGGCATTGCGGTGAAACAAGGTTCCACGTTGCCAGACGTGCATGATGCCGATAGCCTGCGCACAGCCCTGCTGGCTGCGGACGCGATCTATATGCCCGATCCGCAATTGGCCACTGCCGGTATCCATTTCAAAAAAGTGATGCAACAATTGGGTATTGAGGACACCGTGGCGGCGCGCGTGCGGCCCTACCCCAATGGCAATGCCGCGATGACGGCAATGGCTGCCAGCAGCGACGTCCACCCGATTGGCTGCACGCAAGTGACAGAGATTTTGATTACGCCAGGCGTGCAACTGGTGGCAGATTTACCGCCTGCATTTGAGCTAGCAACAGTCTATACCGCCGGGGTCTGCAGCGCAGCGCAGCGCAGGGTGTCGGCGCATTTGCTGGCGCGCTTGCTCAGCGACGACGAGCATGCTGACATGCGCCGCGAAAGCGGTTTTTTGCCTTTCGTGAAGTGTAGTAACTCTGACACAAACGCAGGTCCCTGCTTTCCCTTATAAATCAATGGTTTGGCGGACCAGCGTGAAATCTGAGTGTCACTATTACTACTATTTTCGAAGTAGTAATTTTGACACTAACTGACTTCGCGTAGTAATGTTGCCGCTTGCTATGGCAGATGTGGTCTCCCAGCTGGCAATTTGACGAAGCCACCTATGCGCGCAGCGCCAGCGCTTCTGACAACCCGGACTTTGTGGAAGTGGTGCTGCATTCCTACCGCCACCGCCATGGCCTGGTGGCGGGCGACCCGGCCCTCGCTAGCTGGGAGGCCGCCCTGGCGCAGCGCCCACGCATCATGGTTCCCACGATTGCCATGGATGGCTTGGACGACGACGTGGCCGCCGCCGGAGGTTCTGCGGACCACGCGCCCTTATTTGGCCCCGCTTTCTCCCGCACGCTATTGCCCGGCATCGGGCACAACCTGCCCCAGGAGGCGCCGCAAGCATTTGCGGATGCGGTCTTGCGCTTGTTGGAGCAAACTTGATCCGGCAGTGGTCGGCGACTTGCGACTCCAGCAGAGAGCGTAAGCGCTAGAGCACCGTGCTTGACATGCGCTTGCAAGCTGGCATTCCCATCAGAGGAATTCAAATAACCAAAATAAGTGCCTAGCGCATCCCCCATTGCGCCCTTAAGGCGCTTTACAGAACAAAAGGCGTGCGCCGCATACTATGCCGTTGAACAGTCCATACACTTACCCACTTTGCGCTTACCAACTCTTAGCCATGCACACCCCCAAGACCTCACCCCACCGCGGCCTCCCCCTACTTGGTCTGGCGTGCGCAGCCCTGCTAGCCGCTTGCGGCCCCAGCGCTACGCCACCCGCCGGGCCACCGGGCGGCGGCATGCCTCCAGCGCAAGTGGGCGTGGTCACCGTCAACCCTGGGGATTGGGGCCTGAGCACCGAGCTTCCCGGGCGTCTGGAGGCCTCGCGGGTCGCCCAGGTGCGGGCGCGGGTGGCGGGCATTGTGCAGCGGCAGCTGTTTAACGAAGGCAGCTTCGTACAAGCTGGTCAACCCCTGTTTGAGATTGACGCCAGCACCTACAAAGCCAGTGTGGATGGCGCGCTGGCCAATCTAGCCAAAGCCGAAGCCAATGCCTTGCAGGCCAACGCGCTGGCCGATCGCTACAAGCCGCTGGTAGAAGCCAAAGCGGTCAGCCAGCAAGAGTGGGTGGCTGCGCAAGCCGCACAAAAGCAGGCCCAGGCAGACATTGGCATTGCCACGGCGGCGCTGCAAAGCGCGCGCATCAACCTGAACTATGCCTCGGTCACCGCGCCGATTGCCGGTTCCGTAGGGCGCGCTCTGGTCACCGTGGGCGCGCTGGTCGGCCAGGGCGAGGCGACGCCCTTGGCACTGATCCAGCAGACCAACCCGATGTTTATCAACTTCACCCAGTCCGCTGGCGAAGTGATGAAGCTGCGCAAGGCCTTGGAGTCGGGCCAGCTCAAGCGCGCTGCCGGCGCGCAAGCCGCTAGCGTGCGCTTGGTGCTGGAGGACGGCACCGAATACGCAATGCCCGGGCGATTGTTGTTTTCCGACCTGACGGTCGATGCCGGTACGGGGCAAATTACCTTGCGCGCCGAAATTCCCAACCCGAGCGGGGCTTTACTGCCCGGTCTCTATGTGCGGGTACGGCTGGAGCAGGCGGTGGCCAGCAATTCCATCGCCTTGCCGCAGCAAGCGGTCACCCGCTCGCCCCAGGGCGATACGGTGATAGTGGTGGACGCGCAAGGCAAAGTGGCGCCCCGCCCGGTGAAGATTGGCGGGCAACGCGGCAACCAGTGGATTGTGACCAGCGGCTTGCAGCCCGGCGAACAAGTCATGGTCGACGGCTTCCAAAAGCTGCGCGGCGATGCGCCGGTCAAGGCCGTGCCTTGGGTGCCGCCCGGCAGCGCGGCGCCAGCACCTGCAGCCTCTGGCGCATCAGGGGTACCCGCCCCGGCTGCATCAGCAGCTAGCCGTTAAAAGGGCGCGCCATGGCTGCCTTTTTTATTCAACGCCCGATTTTTGCGTGGGTGATCGCGCTGTTTGTCATGGTGATGGGCGCAGTCGCCATCACCCAATTGCCGATTGCGCAATACCCGCCGGTGGCGCCGCCGTCTATTGTGGTGTCGGCGGTTTATCCCGGCGCTTCGGCCCAGACCCTGGAAGATGCGGTGCTGTCAGTCATCGAACGCGAAATGAACGGCGCGCCGGGCCTGATTTATATGGAGTCCGTGGCACAAGCCGATGGCTCGGGCAATATCAGCTTGAGTTTTCAGCCGGGCACCAACCCAGACCTGGCCCAGGTCGATGTGCAAAACCGCCTGGCACGCGCCACGCCCCGCCTGCCCTCTAGCGTCACGCAACAAGGCGTGCGGGTGGACAAAGCGCGTACCAACTTTTTGCTCTTTACCATTATCAACTCGGATGACTCCAACCTGACGCCGGTGGCCCTGGGGGACTTTGCCTCACGCAACATCTTGCCTGAATTGCAGCGCGTCCCCGGCGTGGGACAGGCCCAGTTGTTTGGCACCGAGCGCGCGATGCGGGTATGGATAGACCCGGCTAAATTGACCGGATTCAATTTATCCATTGGCGATATCAACAACGCCATCCGCGCGCAAAACGCGCAAGTCTCCGCTGGTGAAATCGGCAGCCTGCCCAATGTCGCAGGCCAGGGCATTGCCGCTACCGTGATCGTCAAAGGGCAGCTCGAATCACCGGCGCAATTTGGCAATGTGGTGTTACGCGCCAATGCCGATGGTTCCACTGTGCGCTTGCGCGATGTGGCGCGCATTGAACTGGGCGCGCAGTCCTATGCCACTTCAGCGCGCCTGAACGGCAAGCCATCCACCGGCATTGGCATCCAACTCTCGCCCACGGGTAATGCCATGGCCACCGCCAAAGCGGTGCGTGCGCGCATGCAAGAGTTAGAACGCTTTTTCCCCAAAGGCATGAACTGGACGATTCCCTACGACAGCTCGCGCTTTGTAGATATTTCTATCCGCCAGGTGACTGAGACTTTGCTCATCGCCGTGGCGCTTGTGTTTTTGGTGATGTTCTTGTTCCTGCAAGACTGGCGTTACACCATTATTCCGACGATTGTGGTGCCCATCGCTTTGTTAGGCACCATGGCCTGCTTGCTGGCGCTGGGGTTTTCTATCAATGTGCTGACCATGTTTGGCATGGTGCTGGTGATCGGCATCGTGGTCGATGATGCGATTGTGGTGGTGGAAAACGTCGAGCGCATCATGAGCGAAGAGGGCTTAGCGCCCGCCGATGCGACACGCAAAGCCATGGGCCAAATTTCGGGCGCGATTGTGGGCGTAACCGTGGTCTTGATTTCGGTGTTTGTGCCGCTGGCGTTTTTCAGCGGTTCGGTGGGCAATATTTACCGCCAGTTTGCGGCGGTGATGGGTATTTCGATTGCTTTCTCATCTTTCTTTGCGCTCTCGCTCACGCCGGCTTTGTGTGCGACCTTGCTCAAGCCAGTAGAGGCCGGTCACCAGCATACCAAGCGCGGGTTTTTCGGCTGGTTTAACCGTGGCTTTGCCAGCACCGCCAAAGGCTATGAACGTGCCGTGGCGCGGATGCTGCCCAGAGCAGCGCGCTACTTGGTGGTGTACGCGGCGATTTTGGCGGGCGTAGCCCTTATTTATGTGCGCCTGCCCAGCTCCTTCTTGCCCAATGAAGACCAGGGCACCATGCTGGTCAATGTGCAATTGCCACCGGGCGCCACGCAAGAACGCACGCGGGCAGTGATGCAACAGGTCGAG
>CANFLU010000087.1 GCA_947447975.1 Comamonadaceae bacterium
GGCAAGCGGGACATGATCGCCAACAGCCTGTCGCGTGGCGACAAGCGCCGTTTAGAGAAGGCGATGTGCCTGGCCCAAGAACCCAAGCTATTGTTGTTGGACGAACCCACTGCCGGTATGTCGCGGGCAGACACCAACAGCACCATCGACCTGCTGCAACGCTTGGGCGACGGCAAAGTCACCAAAATCATCATCGAACACGATATGCACGTGGTCTTCTCGCTGGCCGAAAAAATCAGCGTGATGGCCCAAGGCGCCATCATTGCAGAAGGCGCGCCTGAGGCCATCAAAACCGACCCGCGCGTGCAAGAAGCCTATCTCGGAGGAGCGCATCTGTGACCGCACCCAACGCTTATTTCTCGTGCAGCAATATGCACTCCTACTATGGCGAAAGCTATATCGTCCAAGGCGTGGGTTTTCAAATCCAAAAAGGTGAAATCGTCGCCTTGCTCGGGCGCAATGGTGCGGGTAAGACCTCCACCCTGCGCTCGATTGCCCGCTTGGATGCACCCAAGCTGCAGCAAGGTGAAATTTGGCTAGACGGCCAGCCGTTGCACACCATGAGCGCTTACCAGGCATCACGACTGGGCGTGGGCTTGGTGCCCGAGGATCGACGCATCATCCCCAGCCTAACGGTTGAGGAAAATCTGCAACTGGCGCAAATTGAAAAGCCCATCGGCTGGTCCATCGAACGCATTTACGAACACTTCCCGCGCCTGGCTGAGCGACGCAAGCAAGAAGCGGTGACCATGTCCGGCGGCGAACAGCAAATGCTAGCGGTGGCCCGTGCGCTGGCGCGTGACGTCAAGCTGCTGCTGCTCGATGAGCCCTACGAAGGCCTGGCACCGGTGATCGTGCGCGAAATCGAAAAGATTTTGGAAGAGATCAAAGCACTGGGCTTTACCACCATCATCGTGGAGCAAAACGCCATTGCGGCTTTGCACTTATCCGACCGCGCGCTGATTTTGGACATGGGCGAAGTCGTATTCGACGGCACCGCTAAAGAAGTGATCGAAAACAGCGAATTACGCCAGCAGTATTTGGCGATTTGATCGGGTGCGCAATACCCATTCATGCGCAAGCACCATTGCCACAGGAACCCAAAGCATTTGACCGCCCTGGGCCCTTGGCGGTAATCGTGGGTTCGGTCACTGTCTTTCTCCTTACTTTATTTCGAGTGTTAGGCAGAAGCGCAAGCTGCGCCAGGGATGGTCAGGCCAATGTTTAGCTCAGCCAAACCAAGCGCAAGGCCAAAGCCGCGAACACGAGGGAGGCGGCGCGGTTGAGTGTTTGCTGGGCTTTGGCAGAGGCGCGCAGGCGCTGCCCAAAACGCCCAGCCAGGGCGGCAATGCTGCCAAACACCAGCAACGTGGCCAGTCCGAAACAGGCGCCCAATTGCACGATTTGCCATTGCACCGGGCCGATAGCCGGATCTACAAACTGGGGCAAAAAGGCCAAAAAGAAAATCGCCACTTTCGGGTTGCTGGCGTTCATGATGATGCCGCGCACATAGGTTTGGCGGGCGCTGAGGCCATCGGCGGCCTGGCCTTGGAGCACACCGGTGGGCGCGCGCCAGGACAACCAGGCCAACCAGAGTAAATAGGCCGCGCCCACCCCTTTGAGTGCGTCAAACGCCAGCGGCGAAGCCGACAGCACAGCCGCCAAGCCCAGGGCCACTGCCGCCGTGTGAAACAACAAACCGGTGCACAAACCCAAGACCACCAGCAAACCGGCACGCACACCATGCTGTGCGGCGTGAACCAAGACAAACACATTGTCCGGGCCGGGCGACAAGGCCAGCAACACGGCTACCGAAAAAAAGGCCAAACCGGTTTGCAAACTCAGCATAGATGTGCGTGGCGCGTCTCAGGCACCGGCTAGGCGCAAGGCCATGCGGTTGTGTTCTTCGACTAGCGGACCCAGCTCTAGGGTGGTGAGTTGCCCCTGGCGCACCAGCACGCGCCCGCCGACAATGGTGTAGGCCGCACCTTGGCTGGCGCACAGGAGCAAGCTGCCCACCGGGTCGTGCACCGCGCCACCGGCAAAAGCTAGCGTGCGCAAGTCAAACAAAGCCATGTCGGCACACATCCCCACGGCGATCTGTCCGATGTCGCTGCGCCCCAGCACCTGCGCGCCGCCGCGCGTGGCCAGGCGCAAGGCATCGCGTGCCGTCATTTCCATGGGTGCGCTGTCGCAGCCAAAAACCGCATGGCCCTGGTCATTGGTCGCAGGCGCCTCCAGCGATTTGCGCAAGCGCGCCAGCAGCAGGGCCTGGCGTGCCTCGCCCAGCATATGCGCGCCGTCATTACTGGCGCTGCCATCCACGCCCAGGCCGACCGGGACGCCGGCATCCATCATGCGTCGTACCGGTGCAATGCCGCTGGCCAGGCGCATATTGCTGCACGGGCAATGCGCCACGCCGGTGCGGGTAGCGGCAAACAAGCTGATGCCATGCTCATCCAACTTGACGCAGTGCGCATGCCAGACGTCATCGCCGAGCCAGCCCAGGTCTTGCGCATACTGCGCCGGCGTGCAGCCAAATTTTTCTAAGCTGTAGGCTACGTCGTGGTCGTTCTCGGCCAGGTGGGTGTGCAAGCGCACGCCAAACTGGCGCGCCAAGGCGGCCGAATCTTTCATCAGTTCTGCGCTCACACTAAAGGGCGAGCACGGCGCCACCGCCACTTGCGTCATGGCGCCGTGGCTTGCGTCGTGGTAGCGCTCGATCACGCGCTGCGTGTCTTTGATGATATGCGCTTCGCCCTCGACCACGTTATCGGGTGGCAATCCGCCTTGCGACTGGCCCACGCTCATGCTGCCACGCGTAGCCACAAAGCGCATGCCGATAGCGCGTGCTGCCTCAATACTGTCGTCTAGGGTGACGCTATTGGGGTAGATATACAAATGGTCGCTGCTGGTGGTGCAACCACTCATCAGCAACTCGGCCATGGCCAATTGGGTGCTGGTGTAAATCATGTCCGGCGTCAGGCGGGCCCAAATGGGGTAGAGGCCGCGCAGCCAGCTAAAAAGCTCGGCGTTTTGCACACGCGGAATCGCGCGCGTGAGCGACTGGTACATATGGTGGTGGGTGTTGACCATGCCCGGCACCAGCAGAAAGTGGCGCGCATCGATCACCTCATCGGCCATGTGCGGCATGTCAGAGACCGGGCCGATCGCGGCAATCAGGCCATCGCGCACCAGCACCGAGGTCTCGCGCAGTTCGTCCCCTTGGTCGTTTTGCGTGGCCACCGTGTGGGCGTTGTGGATGAGCAAGGTGGACATTGGCCCATTGTGCCGTAGCGCTGCTAAGGCACTACAGACAGCCCGCGCATCCACTCGCTTTATGATGCCAAGCATGCCTACCATCGCTGACCCCGCCGCCCTGCTGCGCACCTTGTTTGACACCGCTGTACAAGCCGCCCAGCCCCTGCACAAAACGGCCGCTTTTTTACCTGCGCCGCCGCGTGGCCGTACCCTGGTGCTGGGCGCGGGCAAGGCTGCCGGTGCCATGGCGCAGGCGGTGGAGGCGCTGTGGCCCCATGACGCTCCCCTATCGGGCTTGGTGGTAACACGCTACGGCCACACGCCGCCACGCCCGGCTGGGCTAGCGCAACGCATAGAGGTGCTGGAAGCGTCCCACCCGGTGCCGGACGCCGCGGGCGAACAAGCGGCGCAGCGCATTTTGGCGCTGACCCAAGGATTGACAGCGGACGACTTGGTGCTGTGCCTCATGTCCGGCGGCGCATCGGCGCTGCTGACGCTGCCCGCCCAGGGCCTGACGCTGGCCGACAAGCAGCGCATCAACCAGGACTTGCTGCGCTGCGGCGCCCATATTGGCGAGATGAATTGCGTGCGCAAACACCTCTCGCGCATCAAAGGCGGGCGCCTGGGCGCGGCCTGCGCACCGGCGCGCGTGGTGACGCTAGCCATTAGCGATGTGCCGGGCGATGACCCGTCCACCATTGGCAGCGGCCCCACGGTAGGCGATACCAGCACCTGCGCGCAGGCGCTAGAGATTGTGCAGCGCTACGGCATTGCGCTGCCGCAAACGGTGCTGGACGCCTGGGCCGCTGGCGCGCTGGAAAGCCCCAAGCCGCTGGATGCGGCCTTTGCAGGCCATGAGTTTCACCTGATCGCCACGCCGCAGCAATCCCTACAGGCCGCCGCCGAAGCGGCGCGCAGTGCAGGGCTGGCGGCCTACATCCTGAGCGACGAGATTGAAGGCGAATCCCGCGAAGTGGCCAAAATGCATGGCGCCCTGGCGCGCGCTGCGGCCAAAGGCCTGGGGCCGTTTCAAAAGCCGTGTGTGATTTTGAGCGGCGGCGAAACCACGGTCACCATCGCGCCGCAAGCGCCAGGCCAACCACGCGGACGTGGCGGGCGCGCCGGCGAGTTTTGCATGGGCCTAGCCCAAACCCTGCAAGGCCAAAGCGGCGTGTGGGCCTTGGCGGCAGACACCGACGGCATCGACGGCGTGGAAGACAACGCTGGCGCCCGCCTCAGTCCCGACACCTTGCAGCGCGCCACCGCCCTGGGCTTGTCGCTTAGCAGCTACCAGCAGCGCAATGATGCTTATGGATTTTTCTCTGCCTTAGGTGACCTGGTCGTCACCGGCCCGACGCACACCAATGTGAACGACTTTAGGGCGATTTTGGTGATGTAACTTCAGGCCTTATTGCAAGGCCCACAGCACATTTTCTGCCGTGGCGGGTGCCGTCAATTGCACTGCCTCGTTTCCTTCGCGTGTGTGCGCGATCGCATGGCGCAGCGCTTCATACACGCTGACGGCCAGCATGAAAGGCGGCTCGCCTACGGCTTTGGAGCCAAAGACATTGTCCTCGCGATTGGGCTCGGGCCAGAGCGCAACCTTGAAGTGCGCGGGCACATCGCCCGAGGTGGGGATTTTGTAGGTGCTGGGCGCATGGGTGGTGAGCAGTCCTTTGTCGTTCCACACCAATTGCTCGCTGGTGAGCCAGCCCATGCCTTGCACAAATCCGCCTTCAATCTGGCCGATGTCCAGCGCCGGGTTGATGCTGCGGCCTACGTCGTGCAATATGTCCACTTTGAGCACCCGGCTTTCGCCGGTGAGGGTGTCAATGACCACTTCCGTGCAGGCCGCGCCATAGGCGAAGTAGAAAAAAGGCCGGCCGGTGAGCGTCGTTTTGTCGTAATGGATTTTGGGTGTGCGATAGAAACCGTCGCTCCACAATTGGATACGATTGGCATAGGCCATTTGCACCACCGCATCAAAGCTGCGCGTGGCCGATGGCGAACGCACCTGGCCACCCAAAAACTCCACCGCACCGGCACCGCAGCCATCGAGCCCGGCCACAAACGCTGCCAAGTTGTCGCGCACATGGCGCGCCGCAAACTGGGCTGCGCGGCCATTGAGATCGGTACCCGCCGAGGCCGCCGTAGCCGAGGCATTGGGGATGGTGTGCGTGTCGCTGGCGCTGCACAGCACGCGGTCCAGTGACACGCCTAATTCGTCGGCCACGATTTGCGTCACCTTGGTGTGCAAGCCCTGGCCCATTTCAGTGCCGCCGTGGTGCACGCGCAC
>CANFLU010000088.1 GCA_947447975.1 Comamonadaceae bacterium
ACTTCGAAGACACCATCAGCATGGCCTTGCGCGACACGGTCAATGGCATGCGTGTGCCCATCACCTGGATGGACGACGGACAAACCAAAGACCTGATGGTGGATATTCCCGCAGGGGTGCGCCAGGGCCAAAGAATCCGGCTGCGTGGCAAAGGCGGCAAAGGCTGGCATGGTGGTCCTCCCGGCGACTATTACCTGCAAGTGGTACTGGCACCCGACCCGGTGTTTACGCCGCTAGGCCATGACCTGCTGTTTCATTTGGATTTGGCCCCCTGGGAAGCCGTGTTGGGCGCCGAGGTGCAAATCGCCACCCTGCAAGACCCGGTGCTGCTGACTGTGCCAGCAGGCAGCCAAGCGGGGCACAAGTTGCGCTTAAAAGGCCATGGATTGCCCGGCCCCAAGGGCGTACGCGGCGACATGCTGGCGGTGATTCAGATCAAGACGCCCAAGGCTATCTCGGAGGCCGAACGCACCCATTACCAGGCGCTGGCGGACCTCTCCAGCTTTCACGCCAGAGCACCACTTGATAGGGAGGCCACCCATGGCACAAATCGTTCATAGCGTCCATTCCATTGAAACACTAGACCACCTAAGTGGCTTGCAGCTTGCCAATTTATGCGGCTTGCAGTTAAGTGAGGTACGCGACTTGGTGGATTACGGTGCCCTGCAATGCGCATTTGCCCGCGAAGGCTTGGACTATTTTGATGGCGCCAGCCTCAGCCATCTACTGGTCGCCTGCAAGCAGCGGCGGGACTACGACTTAGATCTTTTTTCGGTGGTCATCGTGGTGCAGTACTTGCGCGAAATTGCCGATCTGAAGATGCAGCTGAGCCAGTTTCAAGCCGTGCTGTCGCGATGACATCCCTATCCCACCAAAGACTAAATGAACCCTATGCACTGGCTCGATCAGCCTCAGCGCTTTCTATTCTTTACCGGTAAAGGCGGCGTCGGGAAAACATCCCTGTCGGCCGCAAGCGCAATAGCCCTGGCCGACGCGGGCAAGCGCGTCTTGCTGGTTAGCACCGATGCCGCGTCCAACCTCGATGAGATGCTGGGCATCACGCTACAAAACGTCCCGGTACTGGTGCCGGGCGTGCCCGGTCTGGCATGTATCAACATCGACCCCGATGTAGCGACCCTCGCCTACCGCCAACGCGTCATAGACCACATGGGCGCAGCAGCCAGCGCGGCAGAAAAAGCGGCTGTCACCGAGCAGTTATCCGGTGCCTGCACCACAGAAATTGCCTCTTTTGACGAGTTCTCCTGCCTGCTGGCCGACGCTCAAAGCAGCTATGACCATATTGTGTTTGACACCGCGCCTAGCGGGCATACGCTGCGTTTACTCAGCCTGCCCAAAGCCTGGAGTGGTTTTCTGGCTAACAACGACCAAGGCGCGTCCTGCTTAGGCCCGCATTCGGGCCTCAAAATGCAAGAGGCACGCTTTAACCAAGCCTTGGCCGCATTGAGCGACCCGACACGCACTGCGGTCATCTTGGTGGCCCGCCCCGAACCCGTGCGCTGCAGGAAGCTGCCCGTACCAGTCAGGAATTATTGGCGCTAGGTTTATCCAAGCAACGACTGATCATCAATGGCGTATTTCACGCAAGTGATTCGCAGGATCCGATTGCCCGGGCCATCGAAGACCAAGGTGTCAAGGCCTCGGAGGCCCTGCCCCAAGCACTGGCCCTGCTGCCGCGTGACGAGGTTCCCCTGCGCAGTTTTGACAGCGTCGGTATCGCAGCATTGCGAGCCTTGCTATGCGATAGCCAAACAGCGCATTCACCAAGCACAACCCCATTGGAGGTGCATGCGCAAAAGTCGATTGCGACACTCATCGAAGATTTGTCGCTGCAAGACCACGGATTGGTCATGGTCATGGGCAAAGGCGGCGTAGGCAAAACCACGATTGCCGCAGCCCTAGCCCTGGGCTTGCTGGCCAAGGGCAAAACCGTGCAGTTAAGCACTACCGACCCGGCAGCCCATCTGGCGCAAACCTTAGTCCAAGAGGTGCCCGGACTGCGCGTCAGCCGCATCGACCCCAAAGTGGAGACCCAGCGCTATATCGACAAAATGATGGCATCCAAAGCTGCTTTAAGTGCGGATGAAAAAGCACTGCTCCTCGAGGACTTGCAGTCGCCTTGTACAGAAGAGGTGGCGGTGTTTCATGCCTTCTCGCACACCGTGGCACAAGCACGCCACGGGTTTGTGGTGCTCGATACCGCACCCACGGGCCACTCCCTGCTCTTGATGGACGCTGCCGGCGCCTACCACCGGCAAATTCTCAGCACCTACCAGCAAACGGGCGGCGGTGCGCTCAGCCTCATCACGCCCCTGATGCGCATGCAAGACAGAGACTACACCAAGATTATTTTGGTAACGCTGCCCGAAAGCACCCCGGTCTCGCAGGCCGCAGCACTGCAAGAGGACTTGCGGCGCGCCAAGATAGAGCCCTACGCTTGGGTACTCAATCGCTCAGTGCTGGCGGCCCATCCCAGCGATCCGCTGCTGCGTGCCCGGCTGCAGGGCGAGCTTGCACAAATCCGCCGTATCGAGGCCGGGCTGTCGTCCAACTTATTCGCTATCGCCTTCCAGCCCGAACCGCCGGTAGGCCTGCACGCACTGCGCAGCTTGCTGGCGCAATAGGCCTGCAATGGCATGCCTAGGCTTGCGCACCCGATGAAGCCATCGCTCCAAGGTTGGTCCAGCGCACAGGCCGCACGGCGACTAGCCGCCGATGGGCCCAATGCCTTGCCCCCGACCAAAAAGAGTTCTTTCCTTGGCCGCATAGGCCACATGCTGCACGAGCCTATGTTTGTGTTGCTGCTGGTGGCAGCAGTGCTCTACATCGTGTTGGGCGATTTGAACGAAGGGCTGGTATTGGCGGTGTTTGTGCTCGCGGTGCTGGGGCTCACGCTGTACCAGGAAGGAAAGTCGGCCAATTCCATCGAAGCCCTGCGCGCCATGCACCAACACCAGGCGCGTGTGCTACGCGATGGCGCGGCGGTACGCATCCCGGCGAGCCAGGTCGTAGTGGGCGATCTGGTGCTCGTGGCCGAAGGCTACCGGCTTGCAGCCGATGGCGTATTGCTGGAAGCCGACCACATCGAGGTGGACGAATCGATGCGCACGGGCGAATCGACACCCGTGGCCAAGGCGGTAATGGCAGAGCCTGCGGCCCTGACTGCGCTAATTTTTTCGGGTACCCATCTGGTGCGCGGCCATGGCATGTTCCGCGTCACTGCAACTGGCGCCCACACCGAAATTGGCAAGATCGGCAGCAGCTTAAGCGCATTAGAGTCCGAGGCAACACCGCTGCAAAAGCAAACCGCGCAGCTGGTGCGCGTGCTCGCCACGATGGGCTTGGGTTTGTGTACTGCCATGGTGCTGTTATTGGGCTGGCGCACCGGGCAGTGGCTGCCTGCCTTGTTGTCTGGCATTGCGCTCGCAATGGCCATGCTGCCGGAAGAATATCCGGTCGTACTTGCCATCATCCCGGCGCTGGGCGCGCACCGCCTGGCGCAAATAGGTGTGCTAACGCGCCATATCAAGGCCATCGAAACCCTAGGCGCCACCAGTGTTTTGTGTACCGACAAAACCGGCACACTGACCCACAACCGCATGTCGGTGCAGGCCCTGGCTTTGGCGGCCCAAGGTGGAGTGCCGGGCGCGATGATTACGCCTAAGCAAAGCGATACGCTGCCCGCAGACTTTGCGCCACTGGTGCAGCATGCGGTGCTGGCCAGTGCCCAGGCGCCGACGGATCCCATGGAAGCGGCCTTCCACGCCTTCGCGGCCCTTTCGCTAAACGCGCTAGACCCGTCCAAGAGTTTGTATGACGGATGGGTATTGGTGCAAAGCTATCCCTTAAGCACAGCGCTACGCGCCATGGCCCATGTATGGCAACACCCAGACAGCGGTGACTACGCGATTGCGGCTAAGGGCGCACCCGAAGCCATCATGCACTTGTGCCACATGGCAAGCGCTGCGCAAGACGCTTGCATGCATCAGGTCGATAGTTTGGCAGCCCAAGGCCTGCGTGTGCTGGCCGTGGCCCGAGGACAGCACGCCGGTGGCCCTTGGCCCAAGGCGCAGCATGATTTTGATTTTCAATGGCTGGGCCTGATCGGTCTGGCAGACCCCTTGCGCGAGGAAGTGCCGCAGGCCATGGCGCAATGCCAGGCCGCTGGCATCCGGGTGATCATGGTCACGGGCGACCACCCTGCCACCGCGCAAGTAATTGCGCAACAAGCAGGCATGCCGCCCGGCGCGCTGCTGACCGGCGACGCCATCGAACTGCTCAGCGATAGCGCACTGGCCGATGTGATGCGCTCGGCCCGGGTGTGCGCACGCATATCGCCGCACCAAAAGCTGCGCATCGTGCAAGCGCTCAAGCGCAATGGCGAAATCGTCACCATGACCGGCGACGGTGTGAACGACGCCCCCGCCTTGCGCGCTGCCCATGTGGGCGTGGCCATGGGCGCGCGCGGCACCGATGTGGCGCGCGAAGCCGCAGACCTGGTCTTGGTAGACGACAACTTCGCCTCCATCGTGCGCAGCATACGCATCGGGCGGCGCATCTATAGCAATTTGCAAAAGTCCATGGCCTATATTTTTGCCATCCATATTCCGATTGCTATGCTGGCTCTGGTGCCCATGCTGTTTGCGCTGCCGCCGCTTTTTTTGCCTCTGCACATCGCGCTGTTAGAAATGGTGATTGACCCCGCGTGTTCGCTGGCCTTTGAGAACGAAGCCGAAAGCGCCACAGCCATGACAAGCCCGCCGCGTGACACCCGCGCACCACTATTGAGTACCTCCGCCATGGCACGGGCCAGCGTGCAAGGACTCTGGGTTTTGTTGTCTGCGGCCTTGGCCTACGGGGTATCCACGCGCTTGCCGCAAACGGGCGATGCCCTAGGCCATTCGCGCACCATGGTCATGGTCGCCTTTGTGGTGGCCAATGGGTGGCTGATCTTTATTGCCAAAGCCCAAGGCAGCCCCCTGCTGCAAACCGGCAAGCCAGCCAACCGCGCTGCGGTGGTGATTGCCATCGGCACGGTCGCGCTGGTGTTGCTGGCCATCTACGTGCCATGGCTTTCGGCCCAGATGAAGTTTTACCCGCTGGGGCCGCAGGCGCTGACGCTGGCCATGGCCTGCGGCAGCCTGGGGCTTGTCGCCCGTATTGCCTGGGACACCCTGGCGGGTCGCGCCATACCCGCTGGCTAAAATCCCAAGAGGTACCCAAACATTGGGCGCTGCACAGCGGGCCTAATGGCAGCGTGCTTTACCGCTTGCGGAGCCTTGATGAAACACGAACGCCAGGTCGAGCTGCTGAAACAGACGTTTGCCCATATTGACGCCAACACCACCCCTTTGTGGGACGCGCCTTATTGGAATCCAGCGGAGCGCTATACCTGCCCAGACCACTTCCAACGCGAGCTTGCGACCCTGTTTGGCGGACAAATGCCGCTGCTGGCCGGGTTTTCACCGGATCTGCCCGCCCCCGGTACCT
>CANFLU010000089.1 GCA_947447975.1 Comamonadaceae bacterium
ACGTGCGCGAAACCCTGGGTATTTGCGACCACGCCTACATCATCAGCGAGGGCCGGGTGCTGGCCCAGGGACTGCCGTCCGAGATCGTCGAGAACGCCGAGGTGCGGCGCGTCTATCTGGGCGAGAACTTCAGGATGTGAGGCTATGAAGCAAGGCCTGTCGCTTCGCGTCTCGCAGCACCTGGCACTCACGCCCCAGTTGCAGCAGTCGATACGCCTGTTGCAACTCTCCACCTTAGAGCTATCGCAGGAAATCGAGCAAATGCTCGAAGCCAATCCTTTTCTGGAAATGGACCACGAGCGTGCCGAGCGCGAGCAATACGGCTTAGAGCAGGCTGATGCCCTGGTCAGCCAGGGCGATCGGCTCAGCGAGGTGCCCACACCCACGGTCAGCGACTACAGCAACACCGTGACCAGCGACAGCACGCGCGACGAAGAAGCCACGCCGCTGTCCGCCGAGCCCGGCGGCGACGATGTCATCAGCTGGGAAGGCGATGGCACCACCGAAACCACCCCCGACGACGGCGAATGGGGCGGGGACGCCAAAGCCAAATCCAATAACCTGGGCGACGACGAAGACAAAGACGGCACCGAACTTGCGCGGGTGCAAGAGTCCTTACAAGCACATTTGCACCGCCAGGCGCTGCGCTTGCGCTTGAGCGATAGCGATCAGGCCGCGCTGCGCTTTTTGATTGAATCGCTCAACGACGACGGCTACCTGGAAGACACTTTAGAAAGCCTGGCCCAGGGCCTGGCCGGTGATGACTATGAGCAAGTAGAAGACCTGGTGCACCACTTCACCGTGGCACTTGGTCTATTGCACAGCCTAGACCCCGTGGGCGTGGGCGCGCGGGATTTGGGCGAATGCCTGCGATTACAAATTGCCGCCTTGTTGGCCAGCTGCCGCGCCGAGCTGGACGAGGACGACTACCCGGTAGATCCGGCCGATGACGACGAAGAGACTGCCATCTTGCGCCACCGCGTGGAGGTGCTGGAAGTGGGCCTGCGTATTTGCCAGCAGCCTTTAGATTTGCTGGCGCGGCGCGACATCAAGCGCCTGGTGCAAATCGGCGTAGGTAGCGACAGCCTGGTGCGCGAAGCCATTGCGCTGATCGCCCGCTTAGAGCCCAAGCCGGGCCGACGTTTTGTCGATGTGGAGCGCAACATCATCGTGCCCGATGTGCTGGTGACCGCCATCCACAAAGAAGGCATGACGCCGCGCTTTCGGGTACAGCTCAACCCGGAAGTGATGCCGCGCCTGCGGGTGCATGATATTTACGCCAATGTGCTGCGCAACCACAAAGCCAGCTCCAGCCACGCCGGTTTACAGCAACGCTTGCAAGAGGCGCGCTGGTTTATCAAAAACATCCAGCAGCGTTTTGACACCATCTTGCGCGTCAGCACCGCGGTGGTGGAGCGACAAAAAAACTTTTTTACCCATGGCGAGCTGGCCATGCGTCCGCTGGTGTTGCGCGAGATCGCCGAAGAGCTGGGCCTGCATGAATCCACCATTAGCCGCGTCACCACCGCCAAATACATGGCCACGCCCTATGGCACGTATGAGCTGAAATACTTTTTTGGCTCCGGCTTGGACACCGAGTCTGGCGGCAGCGCCTCCAGCACTGCGGTGCGCGCCATCATCAAGCAATTTATCCAGGCCGAAAACACCAAGAAACCGCTTAGCGACAACCAGTTGTCCGAGATGCTCAAAGAGCAAGGCATTGAATGCGCGCGCCGTACCGTGGCCAAATACCGCGAAGGCCTGAAGATCGCGCCAGCCAGCTTGCGCAAAGCGCTGTGAGCGCTCCCCACGACGCGCTTAGGCGCAGCACCATGGCATGAACCAGTTACAGATTTTTTTACCCTGCGCCGCTGGCGTGGAAGACTACTTGTGCGGCGAGGTGCAAACGATTACCGACTTGCCGGCGCAGTCGATTCAGCGCTGGCGTGGCGGTGTCATGCTGCAAGGCTCGTGGCGGGCAGTGCTGCTGCTGAACTTGCATTGCCGATTGGCGCAGCGCGTGATGGTGCAACTGTCGCAAACCGACTACCGCAGCGAGCAGGACTTGTACCGCGCCGCCGCTGCCGTGGCCTGGGAAATATGGTTTACGCCCAAGCAAAGCATCAAGGTGGAAGTAACGGCGCAGCACAGTCCGCTCACCTCTCTGAATTTTGCGGCCCTGAAAATCAAAGACGCGGTCTGCGACCGCTTTCGCGACAAAGCCCATGGCGTACGACCGGATGTGAACACCCGCTGGCCCGATGTACGCATCTTTGCGCACCTGACGACCGACCAGTGCGCGCTGTATATCGACACTTCGGGCGAAGCGCTGTTCAAGCGCGGCTGGCGCGAAGACACGGGCGACGCGCCCCTGAAAGAAACCCTGGCCGCCGCCATGATTGCCGCCAGCGGCTGGGCCGATGGCGACGCGGATTTGCTACCCCTGTACGACCCCTGCTGCGGCAGCGGCACGGTGGCGATTGAAGCAGCGCAAATCGCCTGCAATATTCCGCCGGGCCTGCTGCGCCAGTTTGCCTTTGAAAAATACCTGCCCTTTCAGGCCCACGTGTGGCAGGCCATCCGCGAGGAAGCGAAAGCGCGCATCATCCACCCTGAGCCCGGCGATGCGCCCCTGATTTACGGTAGCGATGTATCGCATCGTATGGTCGATTTTGCCGAGCGCAATGCGCAACGCGCCGGTGTGGCAGGGGTGATTAGTTTTCGCGGTGGTGACGCTTTGCAGCGCATGCCGCCTATCGAAGGCGGCGGCGTGATGCTGCTCAACCCTCCCTATGGCGAGCGCATTGAAGTGGGCGGCGTGGCGGGCGAAGGCGCACGCTTTGGTGCCCGCGAAGTAGCTCAAACGGACGAAGGCGGCGCGTTTTTTAACCAACTGGCCAGCCATTGGAAAAAACACTTCAGCGGCTGGAGCGCCTGGGTGCTGACGCCAGACCTGAAACTGCCAGGCAAGATGCGCCTGAAAGAATCGCGCCGCGTGCCGCTGTGGAATGGGCCTATTGAATGCCGATTGTTCAAATTTGACCTGGTGGCCGGGCGTATGGACAAAAGCAAGATGGAGCCCGCAGCGACTTCGGGCCAAGCGCAAAGCAAAGCCTGACACGGCGCTGCGCTATTGCATGGCAACCCACCTAAGCAAGTCAGGGCAAAGTGCGAAAACCGAAACCTCGGCGCCAGCGGCGACCCGAGCCTACCCCGCGAGCGCATAGTTGAGCCAGCCACCCACATCAGCAGATACCGCGCAGCGCCCGCTGTGGGTGCTGGACACCAACATCGTGCTCGATGTTTTTCTATTCGCCGACCCCACCGCACAACCGCTGCGCGAGGCCTTGGCGCAAGCGCGCATTCGCTGGATCAGCACCGCGCCCATGCGCGAGGAACTGGCCCGCGTTCTAGGCTACCCGCATATCGCCAAACGCATGGACTTTTACCAGCGCAGCGCCTATGACTTGCTGCGCGACTACGACACGCATAGCCACCCAATGGAAGTAGCTCCGCGCGCCCCGGTGCGCTGCAAAGACCCGGACGATCAGCGTTTTATCGACCTGGCGCTGGCGCACCAAGCGGGCCTGCTGAGCAAAGACCATGCGGTTTTGTGTATGGCTAAGCGCTTGCGGGCGCTGGGGGTGCCCTATGTGGGCGCTACATTCCTTGAAGCATAGACAAGTCTAGGGGTTTAAGCGCCACAGGCAAGCGTACTTTTATCAACTTGCACTTGATTGCAATTTGAGGCCAATAGTGGCCTCCGCTTTGAGCCACTAATGAGCGCCACCACCCACAAGTACATGGTTTTCATGGCGACCATCACCCAAGACAAAGTAGGTGATGCCGACCTTGGTATAGCCCTGGCGGGCATAAAAGGCGAGGGCTCGTGCATTCTTGCTATTTACCGTTAGCCATAAGGGCGAGCTTGACTGTTCTTGCGCCTTGCGCTCCGCTGCCTGAAGAAGTGCCCAGCCGATTCCATGGCCGACGAAATGCGCTTGGACATAGAGGGTTTGCAGCTCCACTGTTGCGCCAGCGCCTGACGGGCAGGTAGCGCCAAATTTGAGGACGGCAAAGCCGGCAAGGTAATGGGCGCGTTCGGCTACAAGGATGGTGGCCTGAGGCTCGTTCAGGTACTCCGAAAACTTTTCGGCCGTGAGTTCCGAAAGTACATACTGGGCAATCTCATTGCTGATACCGTCGGTGGCATAGGTATGCAGCCAGACTTGTGCGGCCAAGACAGCCAAGCGATCAGCATCGCCAGCCTGTCCGGTGCGTACTTGAAAACTATGCGGCATCGCGTAAAGATTTGGTTTTATTCACAAACTACGCTTGTACACATGATCGCCGCTGTCATAGGTATACAGCGTGGGCACACCCTGCGTTGGCACCCGCACATAGCCTTGACGTTGAAGCAAGCCTGAACTGCGTTGATTCTCTGGATGCGTCGTAGCCCAAAACGATTGGACGCTTGTATTTTCGCGCAGCTGATTTTGCAGCCATAAAAGGCCCTGGGAAGCGTAGCCGCACCCCCAAAGCCTTGGGTTGTACAAAAACGCAAGCTCAGCAAGATGGTCGTGAATATTGGCTTCAAGCCTACCAATGACTTCTCTGGATTCAGCCAAACGTACCGTGAAGTTAAGCCAACGCTCGCCAGTGGCCTCTGATGGTGGGCCTGCGATCGAGAGATGAAGCCAGAGATCAAAGTCAGCCCTACTGGGCATCCCGCCAATGTATTGGTAAACAAGTTCGCTATGGAGCGCGTTCGCTAACTCTGGAATATCGCGCTCCTCAAGTGGGGAATATATAAACTCTCCAGCCAGTGTCATGCATGCGTTCCTTAGAAGTAGCGTTAATTCCGCGCTTCGCACTCCAGTGTGGCGCCGTACGACATGGCCATGCGCTGACGCTCTAGGTACTGGCGAAGCACGACATACATTCTTGATTGCCGGCCGTTGCCGGTGGATTTGCAATACTCCACGACCTCTTGGCTAAAACGTACTGATAAGGCGAACCGCCAATTAAACGGAGGCGTCACGGAACGCTCTCAGAACTGTGTTGATCCGCGTCTGGTAGCCAGCACCTTGGGCCTTGAACCATTCAAGTACATCTTGATCCACGCGCAGCGAAATGGACGCCTTGGCAGGCAAGGGCTTCAAACCCTTGCGAACCATGCTACGCACAATGTGATTTACGTCAGTCTCCGGATGTTCCAGCGTCGGCTTCACATCGGCAGCGTCGGACTTCAGTCGTGCCCAATCAGTTTTGGATTTCATCGAAGTAGATTTGCGACTC
>CANFLU010000090.1 GCA_947447975.1 Comamonadaceae bacterium
AGTATAAATACCAGGCGTTCCCGGATAGCCCATTCCTAAGGGAGAAATTTGTGTTGCTTCGGTAATGATCAGGCCTGCACTGGCACGCTGGGCATAGTAAGTCTTTGCAAGTGGATTAGGGACATCGCCAGCGACTGCGCGCATCCTGGTCAGAGGAGACATCACGATACGATTTTTTAAGGCGATTGAGCCCAATTTGACTGGGGTGAACATGATTTCTTTTCCGGACATTCAGTACTTTCTTTTGAATAATGAAATGATGAGCTTAGCTCTGATAATTTTTACTACGCTTGCAGAATTTACTTTACCTTTTTGAGATCGACTCCAAATCGCTCACGTATGCAGGATGATAAAGCAGCAAATTCTGCTTGATGGGCAGTAGAGGCTCGTGCAACCAAAGCAATGACTCTTTTAGGCGCCGGCGTTGCCATTGCTTTAGCAACTAAGTCGCTGTTATTGAGAAGATTGCTTTTTACTGCCATCTCAGGAAGCAAGGCAATTCCAAAGCCTGATTCAACCATTTGCAATAAGGTTAATAAGCTGGTGGCTTCCATACCTTCATCCTTGCGAATATCAGCCTTTTTACAAGCCTGCAAACTATGCTCCCGCAAGCAATGCCCTTCTTCCAGAAGTAATAAGCGCTCTGCCATTTTGGCAGGCAAGATCACCTCCTTACCCTTTAACGCTGGATCACCCTCGCGAGCCACTAACCAAAAGTGATCATCGAATAATTCCTCTACCAGCAGTCCGCGCACATCGTAAGGCAAGGCAATTAAAGCAAAATCTAATTTATGCTCAGTCAGTCTGGACAATAAGTTTGCGGTGAGATCTTCGCGTAGCGTAATTCTCAGATCCGGAAATCTTTTGCGAACTTCAGGTAGAACCGTCGGCAGTAGAAATGGTGCAATGGTTGGAATCACGCCCAAACGAATCGTTGCCGTCATCGGCTTGCCGGATGCGCCGGCATACTCCACTAAATCTTCGGATGCAGTCAAAATTGATTTGGCACGTTCTAGCACTTCGAAGCCAGCAGGCGTAATAGAAACATTTTGACGGTCGCGCTCGACGAGCTTAATGCCTAACCCATCCTCTAATTCTTTTAGACCTGCGCTTAAGGTAGATTGCCCCACAAAACACGTTTCAGCTGCCCGTGTGAAATTGAGTTCCTTAGCCAATGCAACTAAATAACTCAGTTGTCTCAATGACGGTAAATAGGCCATCACGCCTCCTTATCGATTAATTTGATCAATAGTATAATCATTATTGAATAGGACGATATCGCTAAGCTACTGCAGAGAAATTGTGGCTATGTAAGAAATAAAGTGGAATTAAATTTAAACTCCTCATTCATTATCAAAGGAGTAAAAATGAAATCTTGGCAATGTATCGTATGCGGCTTTATCTATGAAGAAGAAAAAGGGTTGCCAGAAGATGGTATCGCGCCTGGTACAGCTTGGGCAGATGTCCCTGATAACTGGGAATGTCCAGACTGTGGTGTATCAAAATCTGACTTTGAAATGGTTGAGCTTGGCTAAGCGAATTGATATTGATCCACCCATTGCGTTACCACATTGAAGGCCTTACTAGGGAGCCCAGTCTTGGATCAAAACACTACATCATCCTCATCTGCCATCGTCATCATTGGTAGCGGATTAGCTGGATATACCGTTATACGGGAGATTCGTAAACTAGATAAAACCATCCCGATCACTTTGGTCACAAAAGAGCCGGGATACTTTTACTCCAAACCAATGCTCTCCACTGCCCTAGCAGGCAATAAAGAAGCATCACAATTGGTTTCGACTCCAGCAGACGGAATGGCATCCCAACTAGAGATTAATATCCTAGCCCTAACGGATGTCAATGCCATCAATAGTAGCAAACAAATCATCAGTACCAGCCATGGCGACGTTGCTTACCGCAAGCTTGTCTTGGCATTAGGCGCAGATCAAATTTGCCCCTCTGTCCAGGGTAATGCTGCTCATGAAATGTTCACCGTCAATGACCTTGAAGACTATGCCAAGTTTCGTGAGGCCATTCAGGGTAAGAAGAAAGTAGCAATATTAGGAGCGGGCCTCATTGGATGCGAGTTTGCTAACGACTTGGTCTTAGGTGGCTTCGGAGTTGATGTAATCGACTTAGCATCTCACTCTCTAGGAAGGCTTATTCCTGAAACAGCGGCTAGTGAGTTACAAAATAAGTTAAGTGCTATCGGAGTCCGTTGGCATTTCAATACCACCGTGCAATCTATTGACCGAGTTAACCAACAACTGAGCATTACTTTGGCTAATGGTACTGTGATTTCTAGCGATGTAGCACTATCAGCCGTGGGATTAAAGCCTCGAGTTGATCTTGCTCAAGCAGCTGGTATTACTACCGGTATCGGCATTCAAGTCAATCGCGAGTTAGAAACCAATCAACCCAATATCTATGCCTTGGGTGATTGCGCTGAAGTCGAAGGACTGGTGCTGCCTTATGTCATGCCGATCATGCAAGCAGCTAGAGCATTGGCCGTAACGCTAACGGGTCAACGCACAGCCCTCACTTACCCTGCAATGCCAGTAATGGTAAAAACGCCCGCTCTCGCAACTATCGTTTCACCACCCGCTAAAGGCGCTGTTGGGGAATGGAAAAATAAGCCTATTGAAGGCGGTCTAGAGGCGCGCTTTGAGTCTGCTGATGGAAAGCTCTTAGGCTTTGTCTTGATGGGCACAGCTACCGCACAACGCGGCGCCCTCACGAAAGAATTGCCAGCCATTCTGACCTAATAGCAATGCCAACAAATAAAAAGGCCCGCGATGCGGGCCTTTTTTTAACTTCTACTAGGTGTTATTAAGAAACAATTACAAACCAAGTAGTGTTATGAGATTGTGCAACCATCAAGAACAACATTGGTACTGAAAGCAATGTGTTCAAGCGGGATGTCAACATCGCCACACGAGCCGATTTAGCTTTCACATCTGCTTCTGCAGGAACGATACCAAGGGCACGTTTCTGATTAGGCCAGATGATGAACCAAACGTTAAAAGCCATTACTACAGCAATCCACATACCCAAGCCAATCGCTCGGAATGGGGCTTGCAATGTAAATGCCTGGTGGAGGTAACCGCTCAAACCAGCAACGATCAAACCAGTAAGCACAGTGAAGAGTGCTGCATAGCGAAACCAAAACAATGCTGCTGGCGCAATCACTTTACCAATCGCTGGTTTTTGCTCATCTGGAATTTTTGGCATAGAAGGAATTTGCACAAAATTGAAGTACCAGAGCAAACCAATCCACATCACGCCAAACATCACATGTAACCAGCGGAAGATGAATGGCAATTCAGCGGAGCTAAAGTTACCGCCCAAAGCGAGAATAATTAGAACGAGAAGTACAAAACCAGCTAATACTGTACGTCCCAATGAGGTCAAAATTGAAGCCATAAAAGGATCTCCTATATATAAGAATGCGGTGTAACTATAAACGATTCTGTCAGCTTTGTTCTGCCAGGTAAAAATCAAAGTTGCCCTTAAAATAGTGACTTAGTCCAATTTTTGGCACAAAATAAGCCAAAACAACAATCTAAGCGAGACGATATATGCTGGCCCAATCATTTATACAAGTATTAGCTTTGATTACCCTGGCAGCATTTGGGTCCCTCTCCCACGTCAATGCCCAAGAATTTCCGCCCAAGAAAACGATCACCATTGTGGTCGGCTTTGCTCCCGGTGGATCTGCTGACAGCTCTGCCCGAATCATCGCCAAAAAATTGAGCGAAGATCTTGGCCAAAATGTTATCGTGGATAACAAGCCTGGTGCTGGCGGCAATATTGCCCATGCCTATACTGCTACTGCACCGGCAGATGGATCGGTCATTCTCTTCGGATCGATTGGACCACTGTCGATTGCACCTCACCTAATGAAGCTGCCCTATGATCCACAAAAAGATTTGGCACCTCTCACAATGGGCGTTAACTTTCCTAATGTTTTAGTGGTCATTCCAGAGTTAGGTATTAAGAACCTTAAAGAATATGTCGCTTATGCAAAAAAGAATCCTGGCAAGCTGACTTTTGCCTCTACGGGTAGCGGTTCCGCATCTCACCTACAAGGCGAACTCTTCAATGTCCGCGCTGATATTGATACCGTGCACGTACCTTATAAAGGTGGCAGTCCAGCGATGGTCGATCTTCTAGGCGGCAGAGTATCTTCTTACTACTCCGCTCTTGCAACAGCTGATCCCTACATCAAAAATGGTAAGTTGATTCCGCTTGCGACTACTGGATTAAAGCGAGCGCCTACCCTTCCTAACATACCAACGATTGCAGAATCAGGCTACCCAGGATTTGATGCAAGCAATTGGTATGCTTTCGTAGCACCAAGTAAAACACCAGACATTATTTTAGAAAAATGGAATAAAGCGCTAGTAGCCGTTTTGACTGACAAGGTAACCTACAAACAATTAGCTGATCATGGTTTAACGCCAAATCCAGGTAGCAGAGAAGAGTTGCAAAAATATATTGCAAGCCAGTCTACAACCTGGGGCAAGATTATTGCTGATCGCAAAATAACGGATGAGTAACTCATTCAGGGTGATCCATCATCCATAGTTTGCAACTGGGAACTGCTGAGTAAAATCTTAATTACTGAGCAGCCCAACCACCATCCATATTCCACGCTGCGCCACGAACTTCTGAGGCATCCTGACTACAGAGGAAGATTGCCAGGGCGCCTAACTGTTCTGGAGATACAAACTCTCCAGAAGGCTGCTTCTCAGATACTAGGGCAGTCTTAGCAGCTTCATTAGAAATACCTTCGCGTTCAGCGCGCGCATCTACTTGTTTCTGAACTAAAGGTGTCAACACCCAGCCTGGACAGATTGCATTACAAGTAATCCCAGTATGAGCATTTTCAAGTGCAATCACTTTTGTCAGACCAACGATGCCATGCTTAGCGGCCACATAAGCTGCTTTTTGAGTTGAAGCGACCAAACCATGTACAGAAGCAATATTAATAATGCGTCCCCAGTTGCGTTGCTTCATTCCCGGTAGTGCATGGTGAGTAGTATGAAAAGCAGAGCTTAAGTTAATAGCAATGATGGCATCCCATTTATCGGTTGGAAAATCTTCAATGTTCGCAGTGTGCTGAATACCAGCATTATTAATCAAGATATCCAATGAACCAAAGCGTTTTTCAGTTTGATGAATGAGATC
>CANFLU010000091.1 GCA_947447975.1 Comamonadaceae bacterium
CCACTTTCGCACACCAGTTTGAGCATCTAAACCTATAAAGCGATTATCTAGTGCGCGGATCACCACAATACCGCCAGCAACCACAGGCTCACTTAATACTTCGCTACCCACATTCACATTCCAGAGTGGCTTGCCAGTGTCGTCATAAGCGTACACATTTCCTTTGATGCTCACTGCAGCGGTGATACGGCCATCCGACCCAGGGCCAATAGCTAAGCGCTCAGGCACGGATATTTCCCATACCTTGCTGCCAGAGGCCAAATTAATTTTGGCCAAGTTGCCACGGTGTGATGCTACATAAACCGCATCCCCTGCCACTACCGGATGAAAGTTAAAGGTCTCAGATGAACCAATGCTAGTCGACCAGACCGGCTGCAAATCAAACTGATTCGTTACTGGAACTAATTCGGCTGGCTTGCGTACGCGTGAATTACCTGAACAGGCTACTAAGGCTGCAGCAACTACAGCAATCGTGAGACTACTCATCAGAAGCTTTAATGGGCGCCACATGTAAACCATCACTGCGCAACTCCCCCAACCGCATCTAACTTCACTTTCAGGAGACGACGCGCCTCCTCAGGAAATTCTTTCGCTTGGTCTACTGTTTTCCAAGCATCTTGATAGCTCACTTTAGCTTGATCCATTTTCTTTTGTACCAAATACCAATCGCCACGTCGCTCAAGCCACAATGCGTTAAATCCAGTAATGGGTTTTTCTTTCAGTATTTGATCAGCCTCAGAAAAATCTTTTTCAGTGCCTAGCTCAATCAATTGAGATACCAAACGCATCTTGGCTAAACCAAGATAGCCATCATTACTGGCATTCTTTGCGGCCCAACGCAAATAATCTAATGCTTTAGCATTGTCACCAGCATCTGATGCAATCCGAGCAGCAACTAAACTAGACATAGGCGCATAGGGAGTACGTGCATAGTCTTTTTGTAGATCATCAGCAGCACGTAAGGTTTGCTCTTTATCGCCTTTGGCAATCGCAGTCACCATTGTTTCGTAGAGCTTAGAGGCTTCAAGCGCCTGGCTATTGCGCCACCACTGATATCCACTGTAAGCAGCGTAGGCAAATAAAGCGACTGTCACCACACCCGTAACCAGGTTGCGATACTTCTGCCAAAACGCTTTGAATTGGTCTAACTGTTCTTGTTCTTCTAGATCTAAAGGCATGTCAATCCAAGCTAATTAATCAATGTTTAATGCATGCCCATCCTGAGCATAACTATTAGGTACAACTATCATTCTATTCGGAGGCGCCCACCAGAGCATCAATTACCGCTTCCAGCATGCTCTCTAGGGGAATAGACTTTTGTTCACCTGTACCCCGTAAGTCTTTGAGTCCTGCCTCATTTTTAGCCAATTCATCCGGTCCAATAATGAGCGCAAAGGCTGCACCACTAGCATCTGCCTTCTTCATTTGAGACTTAAAGCTGGCCAATTGACCATCTGGAGGGCAAAAAAGGATGGTATCGATCCCTGCGCTACGCAAACGCTCAGCAACAATCATGGCAGTACTTAAAGTCTCACCACCTTGATGCAATACGAAAATATCGCATTGGGCTTGTGCCTCTGGCAAAGAGCCAGAAACCTTCATTAGATCCAAAACACGTTCCATGCCCATTGCCCAACCACAAGCAGGCGCCGCTTTACCGCCCATACGCTCGATCAACGGATCATAACGACCGCCACCAGCAATCGTACCTTGCGCCCCTAACTCATCGGTAACCCACTCAAATACAGTCAGATTGTAGTAATCCAGACCACGTACTAAACGGGGATTAATTTTGCAAGGAATATTGTTGGCTTTAATCAAAGCTTGTACTGCATTGAAATGGTTTAAAGACTCAGTGCCCAAGAAATCTAATAACTTTGGCGCCCCTTCAATTAAGGTTTGCATCTCGGGATTTTTAGAATCCAAAATACGTAATGGATTGCTTAGCAAGCGACGTTGTGAATCTTCATCTAACTGAGATTGATTTTTTTCAAAGTATGTCACTAGTGCAGCACGATGCTCGGCACGCTCATTGGCCTGACCTAAGGAATTCATCTCTAGGCGCACACCTTTTAGACCCAACTCATCCCACAGGCGTTGACCCATCAGAATGATTTCAGCATCAATATCGGGACCGGCAAAGCCAAGTGCCTCAATACCAAACTGGTGGAACTGGCGATAACGACCACGTTGTGGTCGCTCGTGGCGGAACATCGGGCCGGTATACCAAAGACGCTTTGGTCCTTCGTAGAGCAAATTATTTTCAATCACAGAGCGCACAAGTGCAGCAGTACCCTCGGGTCGCAAGGTGAGTTGCTCACCATTGAGACGATCCTCAAATGAATACATTTCTTTTTCAACGATATCGGTGACTTCGCCAATGCCCCGTTGAAACACTGCAGTCGCTTCAACAATCGGCGTTCTCAAAAACTCATAACCATAAGCGCGCGTTAAATCACGCAATACATGCTCAAGATGTGACCATTGCGCAGCATCCGCTGGCAATAAATCATTCATGCCACGCACGCCATTAATTTTTTGCGTCTTTTGCGTCTTTTGCACTTTATCTGCCAGTGACTTTGAGTCCTTACTTTGATCGGTCATTGTTCTTATTTTTCTAGTGGAAGCTATTCAACTTTAGCCGCGTAGTTTTGCTTGACATAATCATCTACGATGACCTGAAACTCTTGCGCAATATTGTCGCCGCGTAATGTCTTTACTTTAACGCCATCTACAAAGACGGGGGCTGCAGGTGTCTCGCCTGTGCCTGGCAAGGAAATACCAATATTGGCATGCTTACTCTCACCCGGACCATTGACGATGCAACCCATCACTGCCACATTCATATTCTCGGCACCTGGGTGAGATTTCTTCCAAACTGGCATCTGCTGGCGCAAATAGGATTGAATATTGGCAGCCAATTCTTGGAAAGTAGTACTCGTTGTTCTTCCACAACCAGGGCAAGCAATCACCATGGGCGTGAAATTACGCAAGCCCATAGTTTGCAAAATCTCTTGCGCAACAATCACTTCGTTTTCACGAGGCGCGCCTGGGTCAGGTGTTAACGAAACCCGAATTGTGTCGCCAATACCCTCTTGCAACAAGATGCCCATCGCTGCTGTCGAAGACACAATCCCTTTGCTACCCATACCTGCCTCAGTCAAACCTAAGTGCAAGGGGTAGTCAGAACGACGCGAGAGATCGCGATATACGGCAACCAAGTCTTGTACATTGCTGACTTTGCACGACAGCATAATTTGATTGGGATTCATACCAATCTCAACTGCTTTTTCTGCTGATTGCAGTGCTGACTGAATTAAAGCCTCGATCATCACCTCTTGCGCACTCTTCGGATTGGCCAGTGCAGCATTGCTATCCATGATGGAGGCCAAGAGTTCTTGATCCAAGCTTCCCCAGTTCACCCCAATACGAATCGGCTTATCGTATTTACAAGCTGCTTCAATCATCTGCGCAAACTGTGGATCACGCTTACTGCCCTTACCCACGTTACCGGGATTGATGCGGTATTTCGAGAGTGCTTGAGCGCACTCTGGGTAATCGTTTAATAAAGTGTGGCCGTTGTAATGAAAGTCACCGATCAATGGCACTAAGACATCCATCTTATCTAACTGCTCACGAATATAGGGAACAGCGGCGGCGGCTTCAGGCGTATTCACCGTAATCCGTACCATCTCTGAACCAGCACGCGCCAACTCTTTCACCTGAATTGCGGTACCGACAGCATCTGCGGTATCGGTATTGGTCATGGACTGGACGCGAACTGGCGCATCGCCACCCACCGTGATGATGTTGGTTTTCCAAGCAACGATCGCTTGGCGCGTTGCTCTCTTGGGGGCTGGCCCTAAAGGTAACCCTGGCAATTCCGGCAACTGTGATGATGAATTATTTGAGCTCATAAGGATCTCATTTTTAATTTAATTTGTTGAGCCATGCAATGGGCTGCTCTTGTAATGGCACTTCAGTAATGATCTCAGAATCATGAACAGCGCGCTCACGCACCCGAGTACGGTCGACAACATCGCCAGCCAACTGACCGCAAGCAGCAGCAATGTCATCGCCACGGGTCTTGCGCACTGTCGCAACCATGCCCGCATCTAACAAAATGCTAGCAAAAGCGTGGATACGCTGCGCTGTTGAGCGCTTGAGGCCAGATTCTGGGAAGGGATTAAAGGGAATCAAATTAATCTTGCACTTAATATTCTTGAGTAAGCGCACTAGTTCTTTTGCTTGGATGTCGGAATCATTCACGCCATCGAGCATGCAATATTCAAAGGTCAAGAAATCCCGTGGCGCAAAGGGTAAGTAGCGCTCACAAGCATCCAGTAGTTCACGTAGTGGATATTTTTGATTGAGGGGCACTAGCTGATCGCGTAAGGTATCGTTTGGCGCATGCAATGAAACTGCTAAAGCCACTGGGCAATCTTGTGCAAGACGATCAATCATCGGCACTACGCCCGATGTCGAAACTGTCACGCGACGACGTGATAAACCATACGCTCTATCATCAAGCATCAAATGTAATGCTGACACCACATTATCGTAGTTAAGTAATGGCTCACCCATACCCATCATCACTACGTTCGAGATCACTCGACCCGTGTGCTCCCAGCCAGGCGTGGGAAACTTTTCAATCCTGCGGACCGCTTCTGGATCATTACGCAAAAGATGTTCGGCAAACCAGAGTTGTCCGATGATTTCTCCGGAGGTTAGATTGCGTGAGAAACCTTGATGCCCAGTTGAGCAAAAACGGCAATTGACTGCACAACCAGCCTGTGAAGAGATGCACAATGTACCGCGATCATCCTCAGGGATAAATACAGACTCGACTGCATTGCCGGCGCCTACATCTAAAAGCCACTTGCGTGTGCCATCGCTAGCGCGCTCATCTTTCATCACAGGAAGTGAGACTACCTCGGCTTTATCTAGCAAAGTAGCTCTAAAGCTTTTGGCTAAATCACTCATGTCATTGATATTCGATACACCGCGTTGATGTATCCACTGCATGAGTTGCTTGGCCCTAAAGGGCTTTTCATTCAACCCCGCGACATACGCTGCCATTTGGTCAGCGTCAAAATCTAA
>CANFLU010000092.1 GCA_947447975.1 Comamonadaceae bacterium
CGCAATTGCGCGCAGCCGTCAATGCCCGGATGCACCACGATGCCGCAGGCAAAAGGCTTGAAGGTGTTGAACGCAATTTCAAAGCGTTGCCCGAGCTCGCCGGTGATCTCAGACCAGTCGTTTTTGGTGGAGATGGTTTGCATCATGCCGCGCGGCGCTTCGAGGGCGCGCGGGCTGGCAGTAAAGCCCTGTTGGGCCAGCAGCGCAGACATCAGCCCGGCCCGCGCTGCGCCACCCGGATGAAACGGCTTGGTCATGCTGCCAAATTGCTCGCGCATGCCTATGGGCTGCGAAGCGGCGATGCCCAGGGCCATGGCGGTTTGGTCCACATTCAAACCCAGCAAACGCGCGCAAGCGGCCGCAGCGCCCACCGTGCCGGTCGAACCGGTGATATGCCAGCCCCGGTCGTAATGGTCGGGGTACATGGCGTTGCCGATGCGGCAGGAGACGTCAATGCCCAGCACCAACGCGTCGATAAGGGCGCGTCCGCTGCTGCCCTGGTGTTCGGCCAAAGCCAGCAAAGCCGAGGCCACTGGGCCTGCGGGGTGGATGATGGTTTTGAGGTGGGTGTCGTCAAAGTCAAAGGTGTGCGAACTGATGCCGTTGAGCAAAGCGGCGCTGGCCATGTCCACTTTCTCGGTACGCCCGAGCACACTGGCTTGCGGTGCAGGTTGCAGCATCTGCACTGCGGCCAGCGCCGCGTTGACCGACTCATGCTGCGCCGCGCCGACGGCGCAACCCAGCCAGTTCAGAAAAGTGCGGTGCGCCGCATGGTCCACCGCATCGGACCAGCCGCGCGAGGGATGTTGGGCGACCAATTGCGCCAAAAGCTGGGTGACGGGGGGCGCGTGGTGGTCAGCACTGACCTGGGTATTGCGGGCCATGTTTTACTTTCTGTGAGATTGGAATTCAGCCTTCGAGCTGGATGTTGCGTTCTTTGGCCAGTTGGGTCCAGCGTGCAATATCGGCCTTGATAAATTTGCCAAAAGCATCAGGCGTCATCGGGCGTGGCTCGATCGCCTCGACCGAGAGCTTTTCGGCCATGTCGGGCGCTTGTAGCGTCAGCGTCAGGGTTTCACTCAGGGTTTTGAGCACATCGGCAGGCAGCCCGGCCGGACCGACCACCCCATACCACTGCTGCGCGTCAAAGCCCTTGAAGCCGGATTCGTCCAGCGTAGGTGTGTCTTTGAGCAAGGCGTGGCGGTTTTGGCCGGTGACCGCCAAGGGGCGCACCCGGCCTGAGCGGATATGCGGCATGGCTGCGGCAAGCCCGGGAAACATGGCCTGGGTCTGGCCACCAATCAGATCGGTGAAGGCCGGCGCGACGCCGCGGTAAGGAATATGGACCATGAAGGAGCCAATTTGCTGCTTGAATAACTCCATGGTCAGGTGCGTCAGTGAGCCCTGCCCTGCCGAGCCATAGCTTAGGCGGCCCGGGTTCTTTTTCACATAGTCCAAAAATTCTTTCAGGTTCTTCACCGGCAAGGCAGCATTGACCACCAGCACATTGGGCGTGCCGCCAATCATGCCCACCGGGGTGAAGTCTTTGATCGCGTCATAGGGCAAGGTGCGTGTGGCAGGGCTGGTGCCGTGGGTGGCCACATAGCCTTGCAGCAAGGTATAGCCATCGGCTGGCGCGCGCATCGTGGCCTGGCAGGCCAGCACACCGCCGCCGCCGCCAATGTTGTCCACGACAAAACTTTGTTTGAGTACGCGGCCCCAACGCTCGGTGATGGTACGCCCCACCATATCGCTGCCGCCCCCGGCCGCCACCGGCACGATGTAGCGTAAGGTCTTGCTAGGAAAGCCGGGTTCGGCCCATGCGGGCGCGCCCGACACGGCCAGGGCGCCCATGGTTTGCAAAAGCGTGCGTCTTTTCATCTGATATGTCCTTCAAGCGCTACCAACGGAGCTGTGGGCAGCTTGCTTATTGAAAGCCTGGCTGCGCAGGCGAGCGTGGCATTATCGGTGCTTGGACCTTCCCCTTTTTTGCACCCACCAGGCCTTCACACTATGAGCCACCCCGACCCGTCGGCCAGCGCCTTGCCCCACCAGGATCAAGAACTGCTGCGCCGCGCCTACGGCCTGAGGAGCGATACAGAGTCGCTGGCCTTGTACCGCGATTGGGCTAGCACCTACGACCGCACCATGCTGGACGGCCTGCAGTACCAATCCCCCAGGCTGATAGCCGAGCGCCTGGCGGCCTGGATGCCTGGGCGCGACGGCGCGGTGCTGGACATTGGCTGTGGCACCGGTCTGGCCGGGCGCGAACTGGCTGCGCGCGGCTTTGCCGTGATCGACGGCGTCGACATTTCGCCCGACATGATGGCCGTGGCGCGGGAACAAGGCGGCTACCGCGACCTGGTCTGCGCGGACCTGAACGCAAGGCTTGCTCTGGCCGATAGCGCATACCAGGGCGCCATTTGTTGCGGCACCTTTACCAGCGGCCATGTGCGCGCCCACTGCCTAGATGAAATCATGCGTGTTCTAGCACCAGGCGCACCGTTTGCGTTTACGGTCAAGCTCGAAGTGTGGGAAAGCTTTGGCTTTAAGGACAAGCTGGCGGACTTGCAAGCATCAGGTGTATTGGCGATGGTGGCTTTGGAGCCAGGTTGCCTCTACGCCAATTCCCCAGAATCGGACGGCATGTTTTGCAGCGTGCAGCGCATTTGAGCGGGAGCATCACGTTGGTGTTGCGCGCAAGTAAAGGTGGGCCCACGGTCAACCCGCAAGCACATCGAACGTTAAGCAATAGTGGCAACTTCGCCATGCATTGGGAATAAAACCATGTTGAAAACTACTTTGATTGCTGCATTATTCGCGCTTGCCGGACTGAGCGTACAAGCCCAGACCAGCACGGCTGCATCGGGTCCTGCCAAAGCGGCAGCACCAGCGGCGAGCGCACCTGCAGCCAAAGCTGCTCCAGCCGCCGCACCGGCGGCCAGTGCCGCAAAAGTCGAAGCAGAGCCCGAAGTGAAGAAGTCAAATGCTGGCATTTGCCACGACAAAACCAGTCCTGGATTCAAGCAAACCAAGAACTTCACCGCATTCAAAACCGTGGAAGAGTGCATTAAAAGCGGTGGGCGTGCACCCAAAAAGTAAGCACTGCCACACGCATTGCGAACCAGCGGCCCCCAACGGGCCGCTTTTTTTTCCCCATGACGGAGCCCCAGCGCTTCTGTACCGAAAAACCCTGGCCCTTAGCAGCCGAAAAAAGGCCACCCCCATTGACACAGGTCAAACGAGCGGCAAAGCCCGGCATAGTCGGCGCCCCAAGCCCCGCACCGATGCGCCTAAAATCCGACCGCTCTTGACAAAGGCGTCAATCGAATCGCCGCTTGGGCGATTCGGTTAACGCGGCCATGCCGCACCGGCCGGGGCAACCCACCATGGAGTACGAGTGACTGCCCAAACCTAACGCTGAGGTTGTTTTGACATGATTCCTGTTCAGCCCTTTATGGCCCACGCCGAGCTACCGGTTTTTGTGGCGGACCTTTCGCCTTTGCAGGCGCATTTGCAATTGGCGCGCATGGCGATTGACGAGCTGCGCGAAACGCATCCACTGTCGCCGACCTCTAATGTCAAAGCGACCTATATGAGCCCATGGCGCAGCCATTTGCTTACGGATAAGTTTGGCCCGCTGATGCAAGTGGTGCTGCAAGTTAGCAAAGAAGCCAGCAAATTGCTATCGGCTGATTTGGATGCCCTGAATATGGAAATGATTGTCAGCGAGTGCTGGGGAATTATTTACGAAGAGGCCAGCTACACCATTCCGCACAACCATTTCCCCTCCGACTTCAGTTGCTCGATTTACCTGGAATCCCATGAGAACAGCGCGCCCATCGTGTTCGCCGGCAAATACCCTCTGCAAATCAAACCCAATATGCTGGTCATGTTTCCCGGCATCCTGACCCACGAAGTACCGGCTACCGAAGGCAAACGCGTCGTGGTGGCCATGAATTTACACAAGCACGCCACCTTTGCGAACGTAAAAATCTAAGGGCAAAGTCGCTCCGGGCCTGGTGGCAAGGCTACGGACGCTAGGGCGGCGGCCGATAAAGGCTTAATCGAATGTCAGGGTTTGTACGCCAGTGTCCGTGCCTAGCAAACAAATGTGCGCCCGCTGAAAAGCAAATACACCCACAGTCACTACGCCAGGCCACTGGCTAAGCTCAGCCTCAAAGGCTAAGGGGTCGCTGATCGACAAACCCCGCACATCCATCAGGTACTGGCCATTGTCCGTTACCAGGGGCTGCCCATTGGCCATGCGGATGGCGGCTTGGCCACCCATGGCCGCAAACTGGCGCATGATGCGTGCGCTGGCCATGGGTATCACCTCGACCGGCAAAGGAAACTTACCTAATACCGGCACCCGCTTGGACGCGTCGGCAATACAGACAAATCGGTCCGATTGCGCAGCCACTATTTTTTCGCGCGTAAGCGCCGCGCCGCCACCTTTGACCATGTAACCCTTGCCGTCAATTTCATCGGCGCCATCGATATACACAGCCAGGCGCTCGACCTCGTTGGCATCGCGTACCTCAATGCCCAAAGCGCGCAGGCGCTCGGTGCTAGCGACCGAGCTGGAGACCGCTCCGGCAATCTCGTGGCGGATACTGCCCAGGGCGTCTATAAATTTATTCACCGTGGAGCCAGTGCCCACCCCCACCCATTGACCGCGCACCACGTAGTCCAAGGCGGCCTGCCCCACCAGGGTTTTGAGTTCGTCCTGCGTCAAAGCGCGGGGGCTGGGGCTTATAGGGGCGGAGGAATTGGACATATAAACCATGGGGGACAATGCACACTCGTGTAGTAAAAATCAACAGGAATTATCCGATGTCTCTGGTGCCCTATGGCTTGGTACGCCCCTTTTTATTTGGCATGGACGCCGAAGCCGCGCA
>CANFLU010000093.1 GCA_947447975.1 Comamonadaceae bacterium
AAGTGGCACTGCGCCGCCTGCGCAAATTTGCGCGCGAAGGCCATGAGGACGAGCTGGACCTGGACGAAACCATTAGTAAAACCGCAGCCAACGCCGGCTACTTGGACATCAAGATGCGCCCGGAGCGGCACAACAACGTCAAAGTGCTGCTCTTAATGGACGTGGGCGGCACCATGGACGACCATATCGCACGGGTGGAAGAGCTCTTTAGCGCCACCAAAACCGAGTTCAAGCACTTGGAGTTTTATTACTTCCACAACTGCGTGTATGACTTCATGTGGAAAAACAACCGGCGCCGCTTTGCCGAAAAGTTCGCCACCTGGGACATCATCCGCAAGTACAACAAAGACTACAAACTCATCTTTGTCGGCGATGCCACCATGAGCCCCTATGAAATATTACAGCCCGGCGGCAGCGTGGAATACAACAACGAGGAAGCCGGCGCCGAATGGCTACAACGCCTGACAAGCGCCTTCCCCAAATTCGCGTGGATCAACCCCGAGCCCCACGGCGTCTGGCAATACCGCCAAAGCATCAGCGTCATTCAGCAACTGATGCAGCAGCGCATGTACCCGCTTACCCTCAAAGGGCTGGAAGATGCGATGCGGATGCTGACGAAATAGGCTTTCGGCCGCCAGTCAATGGAAAAAGTGCCGCACCTAAAATGCCGCACCCCTCGCCGTAGCACAATGGATAGTGCGCATGCCTCCTAAGCGTGAAATTCAGGTTCGATTCCTGACGGCGGGACCAACGCGGTCCCGCAGTTTCACGAGTCCAATAGCCCGCGCTACGCAAGCACCTGCCGATCAAGACCGCGGTTTGACGTTTTCCGGGTCGTACAGCGCGCCATAGCCCACCGCTTCCACCTTGACCGGATAGACGTCGTCAAAGTACTGGATCTGCAACGCGCGCCCCACCTGGCAATACCCGTAGGGCAGGTACGCCAGTGCAATGTTCTTGCCGATGGTCGGGCCAAACGCGATGCTGGTGGTGTAGGAGCGGCGGCCTTGGCTGTCGATCAGGGTGTGGCCGGTTTCGGGGTCCATTACCGGCAGGTTGCCCAGCGGGTAGCGGGCCACACCGGTGCTGTCGATGTTGTGGGTCATAGTCAGCGTGCACAGGTAAGCCGTTTGATGTTCACGCTCGCGGAACTTCAGGTGTGCGGCTTTGCCGTGGAAGTCGGCGGCCTTGACCTTGGGGCGGGCCAAGTCGCATTCCATCAGGTTGTATTCAGTTAGCAGGTCGCCGTTTTGCAGGCGCAGGCTCTTTTCCATACGTCGGCTGTTGGCATAGGTTTCCACGCCCACCGGCGTCACGCCCAGCGCAAACAGTGCGTCCCATAGGGCCAAACCGTCCTCGTATTGAAAGTGCAACTCCCAGCCCTGCTCGCCCACGTAGGAGATGCGAAATGCCAATACCGGCACGCCGGCAATCTTCAGATTGCGAAACGCGGCGAACGGAAAGTTTTCATGCGTCCAAGCTTCAGGCTCGTCGGCAATCTTTTGGATAGTGGCGCGGGCATTGGGGCCCCACACACCCAGGCAACCAAAAGCGGTGGTGGTGTCGGTGACTTGGACCTTGGCGCCCCGGTCTTGTGCCATGCGCTGTATCCACACCAGGTCGCGGTGGCCGGCATCAGCGCCATCGATCACACGGTAATGGTCCTGGGCCAAACGCAACACGGTCAGGTCGGCGCGCACGCCGCCTTTGGCGTCCAGGAAATGGGTGTACACCCCCTTGCCTACGGGCGTGTCGCCACCTACCTTGGCCACGCAGAGGTACTCCAGCAGGTCGGCGGCATCCGGGCCTTCGACATCGATTTCCGCAAAGTGGGAGATATTGATCATGCCCACGTCCTCGGTCATTTTGAGGTGCTCGGCGTTGGACACACGCCAGAAGTGGCGGTTGTCCCACTCATTGGCGCGCACTGGTACTTTGTCGCCGTAAACCGCCAGCAGGTGTTCGTTGCTGGCATAGCCATGCGCACGCTCCCAGCCCGACAACTCCATAAAGTAAGCGCCTAGCGCTTTTTCACGCTCGTAAAACGGGCTCTTGAAGATGCCTCGGCCGGCGCTATAAGGCTCGCGGTTGTGCACTGGCGGGTTGTAGATCTTGAAGGCACCCTCGTAGCAGCGGTCATGGATGTATTGCTCGTCCTGCTGGTAGGGGTAGATGCGGGCCACGTCGATGCGGGCGTGGTCAATGTGCGTGTAACCATCGGTCATCCAGTCGGCCACGATTTTGCCGACCCCCGGTCCGTCTTTGACCCACACCGCTTCGGCGTACCACAGGCCGCGCACTTTGGACGATTCACCGATCGACGGGTTGCCGTCGGTAGTCACCTGCAACAGGCCATTAAAGGAGTATTTGTCGTCATAACCCAGTTCGGCCAGGATGGGCGTCAGTTCGATGGCGCGTTCTAGGGGAGCCATGATTTGGTCAAGCTCCAGATCGCGTTGCGACGGCGACAGGCGTGCCTGCTCTTTTTCCAGCAAGTCGCGCGGGTGGCACATGCGCGGGTTCTTCTCTTCGTAATAGCCCCACTCGATCTGGCCGCCCTCCGGAGTTTTGGGGTCCCCCGTGTCGCGCAGGTAGGCCGAGTTGCCTTGGTCGCGCAGCAGCGGGTAACCAATGTCCTTGCCGGTGCCTGCAAATTCCAAATAGGGTTTAAAAAAGGTCAGCGGGTGGTCCACCGGCATGATGGGCAGGTCCTCCCCGGCCATATTGGCGATCAGGCGACCCCACAGGCCGGCGCACACCACCACGTAATCGGCAGCAATAAAGCCCTTGGTAGTTTCCACGCCCTGGATGCGACCGTTCTCGATGCGCAATCCAGTACAAGCCGTATTGGCAAAGGACTGCAGTTTGCCGGTCGCAACAGCTGCATCCACCAGCTCGCCCGCCACCATTTGGGAGCGGGGCTTGACCAGGCCGGCATCCGGGTCCCACAAGGCGCCCTGCACCATGCTTTCGTCCAAGAGCGGCATTTTGGCCTTGGCCTGGGCAGCGCTGATGAGTTCAACCCGGTTGCCAAAGGCCTTGCCCGAGGCCACGCGGCGTTTGAGCTCCTGCATGCGCTCGTCGTCACCCACCCGCGCCACCTCGATACCGCCGATACGGTCGTAGCGGCCCATCTTCTCGTAAAAGTCGATGCTGTACTTGGTAGTGAATATCGTCATCTGATCGTGCATCGTGTTGAAGCAAAAATCAGAGGCGTGGGCCGTGGAGCCCACATCGGTCGGAATGGCGGACTTGTCGATACCGACGATGTTGTCCCAGCCCCGTTCAATCAGATGATGGGCCACCGAGGCGCCGACGATGCCGCCTTGGCCGATGATGACAACTTTGGCGCGTTCAGGAAATTGGGCCATTTTTGCGCTTGCTCCTACAGAATTTGGGACATATGGGGGCCACCCGGGCAAGCCGACAGTGTATTGAACCCGGCGATCTTGAACGCTCCAATTGCGACAGCCGTTTTCACCAAGTCGGCAAAGCCATTCAAGGCGATCGGCTTTCGCACAGACAGCGTATGGGGCTGGGGTCGGACACTGCCGCTAGGCATCCGCCCAGGAGCGCAATCACCCTGGGCAGATTTCTGCAGTGTTACAATTTCTGGCTCTGGCCCGGTAGCTCAGTCGGTAGAGCAGAGGATTGAAAATCCTTGTGTCGGTGGTTCGATTCCGCCCCAGGCCACCAAATTCACCCCTCGCTTGGGTCCCGTCTTGGTATGGCGCTTTCTTTGCGCCACGATAGCAGCCCGCCGGCAAAAGCGTAACAAATAAGTAAGCATTCCGACCTACTATTTGTGAGAGGGGAATCAATCATTCAGCTTTAGTCAGGCCTTCGATTTCCACGAATTTACCATTTGTTATAAATTCAGATTGGATTCACAATGCATTGGTACCTCGTACACAGCAAGCCTAGGCAAGAGCGCATAGCGTTGGAAAACTTAGAGCACCAAGGCTACCAGTGCTACCTACCTGTGTTGCCGACGGAGAAAATTCGTCGCGGTTCGCTAAGCCTCGCTGACGAAGCGCTTTTCCCCCGTTATTTGTTTATTCGCCTAGGAAACGACCTGTCTGCCAAAGGTTGGGGACCGATACGCTACACCACGGGGGTAAGTCGTTTAGTGAGTTTTGGATCCGAACCCGCGCGCATTGACGATGCCCTCATCGCGCAACTGCAATCTAGTGAATCCCGCCACAAACAGCGTCCTGCCAGGCTGTTCGAGCCTGGCGACCGACTGCGCATTACCGACGGCCCGTTTACCGGCATCGAGGGCGTATTCCAGATTGCAGAGGGCGACAAGCGGGTGATGGTGCTCATCGAACTCATGAGTAGACCGCTTTCGGTAGGCATTGCACCGTCGATGGTACGCAAGTTGGGCTGAGCCTGAGCTTCTAGGCAGCAAGACGCCATCGGGGCACCTCAGGGGCCGGTTTCCACCAGAAAACGCGCCATTTAACCGCCAGCAAACGGTAAAAATAGGCAGAAATGCCCTGAGTCAGGCTACAATGGAAGGCTTCGCAGCGATTGAGTGGCTCCGCGGCGAAGCATGAACACCCCACCTAAGAGGCTCCCGACAGTGGAGCGCCGACCGTGGAAAAGAGCCGCCGCAAACCTTCTTTTTAAAGAGAAAACTCATGTCAACTTTCAGCGCAAAACCCGCTGAGGTCGTGCACGAGTGGTTTGTGCTTGACGCGACCGATAAGGTCCTCGGACGAGTAGCCAGCGAAGTTGCTCTC
>CANFLU010000094.1 GCA_947447975.1 Comamonadaceae bacterium
AATCCGCAACAAGCAAGCCCGTACCCAAGCCTGCCGCGCCGCTTACGCGGACGTGATGGCCGCACTCAAAGCCGAAGGCGCTGCGTTTGACAGTGTTGGCGTCGAAGGCCTGTTGTTCGAAATCGAAGCCAAGATTGTGCGCAGCCAGATTCTGGCCGGCGAGCCCCGTATCGATGGCCGTGACACGCGCACCGTGCGCGCCATTGAAATCCGCAACGGCGTGCTGCCCCGCACCCATGGTTCGGCCTTGTTCACACGCGGTGAAACCCAGGCGCTGGTAGTGACCACCCTGGGTACCGAACGTGATGCCCAGCGCATTGATGCACTGAGCGGCGACTATGAAGACCGCTTCATGCTGCACTACAACATGCCTCCGTTTGCCACGGGCGAAACCGGCCGCGTGGGTACGCCCAAGCGCCGCGAAATCGGCCATGGCCGTCTGGCCAAGCGCGCCTTAGCAGCCTGCTTGCCGAGCAAAGAAGACTTTCCCTACACCATGCGTGTGGTGTCTGAAATTACCGAGTCCAATGGCTCCTCGTCCATGGCTTCGGTCTGCGGCGGCTGCTTGTCCTTGATGGATGCGGGTGTTCCGATGAAGGCGCACGTGGCCGGTATCGCTATGGGCTTGATCAAGGAAGACAACCGCTTCGCGGTCCTGACCGACATCTTGGGTGACGAAGACCACCTGGGCGATATGGACTTCAAAGTGGCCGGCACCACGCACGGCATCACGGCTTTGCAAATGGACATCAAAATCCAAGGCATTACCAAAGAAATCATGCAAGTAGCATTGGCCCAGGCCAAAGAAGCGCGTATGCATATTTTGGGCAAGATGCAAGAAGCCATGGCTGGCGCCAAAGCCGAAGTCTCCAACTTCGCGCCGCGCCTGTTCACCATGAAGATCAACCCCGAGAAGATCCGTGACGTGATCGGTAAAGGCGGCGCCGTGATCCGCGCGCTGACCGAAGAAACCGGCACCCAGATCAATATCGAGGAAGACGGCACCATCACGATCGCCTCCAGCGACCCGGCCAAGGCAGAAGAAGCCAAGCGCCGCATCGAGGAGATCACCGCGGAAGTCGAAATCGGCAAGGTCTATGAAGGCCCGATCACCAAGATTTTGGACTTCGGCGCATTGGTCAACCTGCTGCCCGGCAAAGACGGCTTGCTGCACATCAGCCAAATCGCACACGAGCGTGTGGAAAAAGTCACCGACTACTTGTCCGAAGGCCAAATCGTGCGCGTCAAAGTGCTCGAGACCGACGAAAAAGGACGTGTCAAATTGTCGATGAAGGCCTTGCTCGATCGCCCTGTGCATCACGAGCAGTCTTGATCGAAGAGGTGCCGGGAGCCGTCAGGCGACCGGCCTTTTGAATTACCAGCGCCCAAGGGTCTTAGCCTATGCAAGTCATTGAGATTTCCAGTTTCGGTGCGCCAGAGGTGCTGCGTCTGGCCGACCGGGCTACGCCTGTGGCGGCCAGCGGGGAGGTGCTGATCCGGGTTGCCGCCAGCGGGATTAATAGGCCTGACGTGTTGCAGCGCCTAGGCCATTACCCGGCGCCTCCCGGCGCCTCGGACATTCCGGGGCTGGAAGTGGCCGGCGTGATTGAGTCTGGTGACGCGCAAGCTATGGCGGCTGCTGGCTTCAAATTGGGTGACCGGGTGTGCGCTTTGGTCGCCGGGGGTGGCTATGCGCAGTACTGCGTCGCGCCAGTGGGCCAATGCCTGCCGGTGCCCAAGGGCTGGAGCGATACCGATGCGGCGGGGCTGCCCGAAACCTTTTTTACCGTGTGGAGCAATGTGTTTGACCGGGGCCGCTTGCAAGCCGGTGAAACCCTGCTGATCCAGGGCGGCTCGAGCGGCATTGGCGTCACGGCCATCCAAATGGCCAAAGCCATGGGCGCTACCGTCATCGTCACCGTAGGTAACGACGAAAAATGCAAAGCCTGCTTGGCCTTGGGCGCGGACCACGCGATTAATTACAAAACCCAAGACTTTGAGGCCGAAGTGGCCCGCATCACCAACAAGCGCGGGGTGGATGTGGTGCTCGATATGGTGGCCGGCGCTTATGTGGCCAAGGAAGTCAATTGCCTGGCCGAAGATGGGCGTTTGGTATTTATCGCCGTGCAAGGCGGGGTGAAAGCGGAGTTCAACGCCGGTTTAGTCTTGCGCAAACGCTTGACGATTACCGGCTCCACTTTGCGCATCCGCCCCGTGGCTTTTAAAGCGGCTATCGCCCAGTCTTTGCAGCGCCATATTTGGCCTTTGCTGGAAAGCGGCACGATCAAGCCGGTGCTCCACGCGGCCTATCCAGCAGCGCAGGCAGCGCAAGCGCACGCCGAGATGGAGGCGAGCCAACACATCGGAAAAATTGTCTTGCGGTGGAGCGACGCATGAAAAAGCTGGTCGCCGGTAACTGGAAAATGAACGGCTCGCTGGCGGCCAATGCGGCGCTGGTGCAGGCTTTGCTAGCAGACGACCAGCAGGCCTGGGGCTGCGAGGTGGCGGTGTGTGTGCCTGCGCCTTACCTGGCCCAAGTGCGGATGCTGACCCAGGGCAGTACCTTGGCGCTGGGCGCGCAAGACGTGTCGGCACAGGACAGTGGCGCCTTTACCGGTGAAGTCTCGGCGGCCATGCTCAAAGATTTTGGCGTGCGCTATTGTTTGGTAGGCCATTCGGAGCGCCGCCAGTACCATCATGAAAGTGACGCCTTGGTGGCGAGCAAGGCGCAGCGTGCTTTGGCGGCAGGTATCACGCCCATTGTGTGCGTCGGCGAGACGTTGACTGAGCGTGAAGCGGGTGAAACAGAAGCGGTGATCAAGCGCCAACTGGCGGCAGTGGTTCACCTGAACGGCCATTGCATTAGCGAAATCGTGCTGGCTTACGAGCCGGTGTGGGCCATTGGCACCGGCAAAACCGCCAGTCCAGAACAGGCCCAAGCGGTGCACCTAGTTTTGCGCCAGCAATTGCAAGCGGCCAGTGCGAGTGCAGACCGGGTCCGCATCCTGTACGGCGGCAGCATGAATGCCGGCAATGCCGCGTCCTTGCTGGCCCAACCTGATATTGACGGCGGTCTGATTGGCGGTGCTTCCTTAAAGGCGGCAGACTTTTTATCCATTATCCGGGCCGCGCACTAAGCGGTCTTAGCAGTTTTTTCCCAGGAGTAGAAGATGAGTTATTTGGTTACGATCATCCTGACAGTGCAGATGATTTCAGCAATTTCGATGATCGGATTGATCCTGATCCAGCATGGCAAGGGTGCCGACATGGGTGCAGCTTTTGGCAGCGGCGGCTCGGGTAGCCTGTTTGGCGCTAGTGGCAGCGCCAACTTTTTGTCGCGCACCACGGCAGTTTTGGCCACGGTGTTTTTTACCGCCACTTTGGCACTGGCCTATTTCGGCAACCTACGTCCAAGCAGCAGCGGCAGCGTCTTGGAGGCGGCCAGTGTCGCTGCCCCGACAGCGCCAGCCAGTGCAGCAGCCCCTGCGCCGGCGGCTTCTGGTGCCGCCCAAATCCCCGCTAATTGAGCTTGGTCAAATTGTCGTGCTTGCCTCTGGAAGCCTTTGTAAATCAGGGTAAACTCGTGCGCTAATCAAGGCCTTGAGAGCAGCAAAGATGTTCATGGCCTTTTTGTGAAATTGCCGCCGTCGTGGTGAAATTGGTAGACACGCTATCTTGAGGTGGTAGTGGCGAAAGCTGTGCGAGTTCGAGTCTCGCCGACGGCACCATAGCAAGAATGCACTGCGTGCCCGTAAGGGCGCTGCAAACAATCAGACTTATCGTCGGGCGATACTTACATAGCTATGCATCTGGACCAATACCTCCCTGTTTTGCTGTTCATTCTGGTCGGTGTCGCTATCGGCATCATTCCCCAAGTGCTGGGTTACATCCTCGGCCCCAACCGGCCTGATCAGGCCAAGAATTCCCCCTACGAATGCGGCTTCGAAGCCTTCGAAGACGCCCGCATGAAGTTCGATGTGCGCTACTACCTGGTCGCCATCTTGTTCATTTTGTTTGACCTGGAGATTGCCTTTTTGTTTCCCTGGGCGGTGTCGCTCAAAGAAATCGGCGCCCTGGGCTTTTGGTCGGTGATGCTGTTTTTGGGGATCCTCGTGGTGGGCTTTGCTTACGAGTGGAAAAAAGGGGCCCTTGACTGGGAATGACACCATGATTGAAGGCGTATTCAAAGAAGGCTTTGCCACTACCAGCTATGACGCAGTAGTCAACTGGGCCAAGACCGGCTCGATCTGGCCCATGACCTTTGGTCTGGCCTGCTGTGCCGTGGAAATGATGCATGCTGCTGCGGCGCGTTATGACATCAGCCGCTTTGGCTCCGAAGTGTTTCGCGCCAGCCCACGCCAGTCCGACCTCATGATTGTGGCCGGCACGCTGTGCAACAAGATGGCACCGGCACTGCGCAAAGTCTATGACCAGATGTCCGAGCCGCGCTGGGTCCTTTCCATGGGCTCCTGCGCCAATGGTGGCGGCTACTACCACTACAGCTACTCAGTGGTGCGGGGTTGCGATCGTATCGTCCCCGTGGATGTGTATGTTCCGGGATGTCCGCCGACTGCAGAGGCTCTGTTGTATGGCATTTTGCAGTTGCAGCAATAAATTC
>CANFLU010000095.1 GCA_947447975.1 Comamonadaceae bacterium
AGATGATGTCGTAGCCGGTTACCAATACGCTGCTGGGGAGGTAGAGGTCATAGTCACTTGGGGTGTTTTGGCTCTCGCTTCGGAGCGCACCGGACTCGGTCTTGCTCATACGCGCTTCGCGCGCCAAATCGCTGCGCCCAAGCCCGGCGCTCTCCTGCGGGTTATTGGTGTGGCCGCTAATGTCGCCGCTGGTGATGGGGCCGGAGCCGGGCGCAGCGACATTGCGAGCGAAGCGAGTGGGAGCAAGACCGGTTCCGGCTCCATCACCAGTCCGAGAAGCGCTGTCCGGCCACCCCATGGTACTGAACGGCACTAACGCGCTGGAGTACCAGGTGTCGAGTACGTCTTCGTCGCGCCTAAGTTGTTTACCCGGCGCCTGTGCTTTGGCCTCTGCTTCATTGCGTGCCACGTAAACATGGCCTTCTTCGTCATACCAAGCTGGAATCTGATGGCCCCACCAAAGTTGGCGCGAGATGCACCAATCCTGGATGTTGTTCATCCATTGGTTGTAAGTGTTGACCCAGTTCTCAGGTACAAATTTCACTTCCCCGGACTGCACGGCATCGATCGCTTTTTGCGCGATGCTTTTGCCGGTGGGGTCTTTGTCGCTGACCTTGTTCATGGCCACAAACCACTGGTCGGTCAGCATGGGTTCGACGACTTGGCCGGTGCGCGCACAAATGGGGAGCATCATTTTGTGGGGCTTGATGTCCAGCATCAAACCTTGGGCTTGCAGGTCGCGGTTGACCGCTTTGCGGGCGTCAAAGCGGTCCAGGCCATGGTAGGCGGCAGGGCCGTTGGCGTTGACCTTGGCGTCCAGTGTGAAGATGGTGATGAGTGGCAGGTCGTGCCTTTGCGCGCACGCGTAGTCATTGAAATCGTGCGCGCCGGTGATCTTGACACAGCCCGAACCAAAGGCGCGGTCTACGAAATCGTCGGCGATGATGGGAATTTGCCGCTCGCATAAGGGCAGGTCTACCATCTTGCCGACCAGGTGTTGGTAGCGCGCGTCCTCGGGGTGTACCGCCAGCGCGCCATCGGCCATCATGGTTTCGGGGCGGGTGGTGGCAATCGTCATACCTTTTTGCAGGACGCCGTCGATCAGCTGCGGGCCGTCGGCAAAGGGATAGCAGATGTAGTGCATCTTGCCTTCCGATTCGGTGGCTTCTACTTCCAGATCCGATACCGCGCTCATGAGCACCGGGTCCCAGTTGACCAAGCGCTTGCCCCGGTAAATCAGGCCTTGTTCATACAGTCGCACAAAGGTTTCGGTGACCACGCCCGAAAGCTTGGCGTCCATGGTGAAGTATTCGCGGCTCCAGTCCACGCTGTCGCCCATGCGGCGCATCTGGCGGGTAATGGTGTTGCCCGATGCTTCTTTCCACTCCCAGACCTTGGCTATAAAGTTTTTGCGCGCTTCGGGTGGGGTGGCGCCCATGGCGTGGCGGCTAATACCTTTGTCTTGCAATTGGCGCTCCACCACAATTTGGGTGGCGATACCCGCATGGTCGGTACCCGGCACCCAGGCGGTGTTATGGCCAAGCATACGGTGGTAGCGCGTCAGGCTGTCCATGATGGTTTGGTTAAACGCATGGCCCATGTGCAGCGTACCGGTCACATTGGGCGGCGGCAACTGAATCGCAAACGCGGGTTGGCTGGCATCTGCTTGACCGCTGCCGCGCACGCCTGCCAAGCCGTAACCGCGTTTTTCCCATTCGGGGCCCCAGTGCGCCTCTAGGGCGGCAGGCTCAAAAGACTTGGACAGGGACTGCAATCCGGGCTGGTCAGGAGGTGGTGTGGACATGGGGCTTTGGCGTGGGTGGCGGCCACCGTGATGCGGCGGCGCAAGGGAAAGACCCGCGATTTTACAGAGGCGCATGCCAACGGCGGCATCGCTCGGGTGCAGGTGCACGGTGGTCCTGTTCCCAGTTACTATCGCGCCCATGGAAAATCATGCCCCACCGAGCCCCGGCTTTCGCAAATTGCCCGCGCGCTATGCCGCCATCGTCTTGCCCTTCTTCCTCTCCTGCATCATGACCTGCTTGATTTCAGCCATCAGCACCTTGCGCGGTGTGGGTTTTGCGCCTGGTGTGCTGCAGCTCTGGCTGGGCTCGTGGGGCGTCTCCTGGTTGATCGCCTTTCCTACGCTGATGGCGGTCTTGCCGGTCGTGCGCCGCCTAACGGGTAAATTGGTGGAGATGCCTTAGCAGCTCAGCGCTGCGGGGGTGCTGTGCTGCTGCTTGTCCGCTTGGCCAAGCCCGGCGGCTTTGCAAGAAGAACGGTTGATTGCGCGTCTACCGTAGCGCGTTGCGCGTCCCGCTGCACTTGCGGCGACAATCGGGTTTTCCCCTGTGTACCTGTCTAAGACCATGCTGTTTGTTCTCTCGCCCGCCAAGTCCCTGGATTACGAAACACCGCTCCAGGTGCATGCGCATTCGGCGCCGCTGTTTGTCAAGCAATCGCAAGCCTTGATCAAGGTTCTGCGTGGCTACACGCCAGCGCAAATTGCGGAATTGATGGATTTGAGCGATGCACTGTCTGGCCTCAATGTGGCGCGCTACCAAGCCTGGTCATCGCGTGCCACGGAAAAAAACGCCCGCCAGGCCTTGCTGGCTTTTGATGGCGATGTCTATGACGGCCTGAACGCCCGGGCTCTGGATGAGGAGGCCTTGGCGTGGGCGCAAGCGCATGTGTGTGTGCTCAGCGGTTTGTACGGCGTGCTCAGGCCCTTGGACTTGATGCAGCCCTACCGCCTGGAAATGGGCTCGCGTTTGCCCACCGAGCAGGGCACAGACTTGTACCAGTTCTGGGGCAGCCGCATCACCGATTACCTCAACGAACGCCTGCATGGTGATGCCGAGCCGGTGCTGGTGAACCTAGCCTCGCAAGAGTATTTCAAGGCCGTCAAGCCCAAGTTGCTCAAAGCGCGGGTGATCGAATGTGTGTTCGAAGACTACAAAAACGGGGTGTACAAAATCATCAGTTTCAATGCCAAACGGGCACGTGGCGCCATGATGCGTTTTGCCATTGAGCAGCGTATGGATAAGGTTGAGCAATTACGGCAGTTCAAAGGCGATGGCTATAGCCTCGCAGCCAAAGTGTCCACGCCGGACCGCCTGGTATTTCGCCGCAAACTGGCAGGCGCCTAAACCGTTATGCGCACCCCATCCGCCTCTGCCAAGCCTGAACAATCGCCGCTGGGTAAAGCCTCCAGCTACGTAGACCAGTACGACGCCAGCCTGTTGTTCCCACTACCGCGCGCGGACAAGCGCAGCGAATTGGGCATCGCCGGTGACCCGCCATTTTTTGGCGCCGACATGTGGACAGCGTTTGAGTTGAGTTGGCTCAACCCGCGCGGCAAGCCGCAGTTGGCGCTGGCGCATTTCACAGTACCGTGCGAAAGCCCCAACATCATCGAGAGCAAGTCCTTCAAGCTCTACCTCAATAGCTTCAACAACACCGTGTTTGCCGATGGCGAGGCGGTCTTGGCCTGCATGCGCAAAGACGTGTCCGAGGCCTTGTGGCGCGGTGCGAGTGTGCAGGGCAGCGTGGGGCTGCGCCTGATTGCGCCGGACCTGTTTGACCGCGAACCGATTTACGAGTTGGACGGCTTAAGCCTGGACCGACTGGATATCGCCTGCAGCCGCTACAGCCCCGCGCCGGATTTGCTGCGCGTCACGCACGGAGAAGCGCCGGTGAGCGAAGTCTTGGTGAGCAATTTGCTCAAAAGCAATTGCCTGGTGACCGGCCAACCCGATTGGGGCAGCGTGCAAATCAGCTATACCGGCGACGCCATTGACCAGGAAGGCCTGCTCCAGTACCTGGTGAGCTTTCGCAACCACAATGAATTTCATGAGCAATGCGTGGAGCGCATTTTTATGGACATCTGGACGCGCTGCAAGCCGATCAAGCTATCGGTCTATGCCCGCTACACCCGGCGCGGTGGCCTGGACATCAACCCTTTTCGCACCAGCCATCCGCAAAAACCCCCGGCCAATACGCGCACCGCGAGGCAATAGGCGCGCTCAGGCCAAATCGGTGAAGGACTTGAGTTCTGCCAGGTCCGGGTAACTGCCAGTGCGCTTGCTCTGAAACGCCGTCACGGCTTCGCCGACATGGCGGTTGCTCCAGATGGCTGCTTGTAGCCAGCCCATTTGTTTGAGCGCTTCATCCACGGTGTGGTCACGCGCATAGTGCACCGCTTGTTTGGTGCCCCAAATGGCGACGGGCGGTTTGGAGGCGATCTCAGAGGCACACTGCAATGCCGCTTCCACGGTTTGCTCGTGGGTCTCAAACATTTCATTGAGCAGGCCATAGCCCAGCGCTTTGTCGGCGCCCATACGCCTGCCGGTGTAGGCCAGCTCTTTGACGACCGCCAGCGGCACGAGTTTGGGCAGGCGCTGCAAGGTGCCGACGTCGGCCACCATGCCGATATTGATTTCCTGGATGCAGAAAAATGTGTCTTTGCTGCCATAGCGAATGCAGCAGGCGGTCACCATGTCCACCGCGCCACCAATGACGCCGCCCTGCAATGCCGCAATCACGGGTATGCGCAGCGTTTCCAGCT
>CANFLU010000096.1 GCA_947447975.1 Comamonadaceae bacterium
ACTGCATTGACTACTGCCTCCAAAATTTGTTGCACTAGCGGTTCGTCGCGCAACAAGGCTGAGCCTGCGGCAACATTACAAACTTTCTTGGCTGGGCACCCCATATTGATATCAATAATTTGTGCGCCATGGTCGACATTGATTTTTGCTGCTGCAGCCATCATTGCGGGATCTGCACCTGCGATTTGGACTGCAATTGGCTTGAACTCGCCGATGTGATTAGCGCGACGCTGGGTTTTCTCACTTTTCCAGAGAAGAGCATTCGAGGCTACCATTTCGGATACGGCGTACCCTGCACCCAATTTTTTGCAAAGCTGCCTAAATGGGCGATCGGTTACTCCAGCCATCGGAGCGACAAATAGTCTATTTGCAAGGATATGAGGGCCAATTTTCATCTATTGGTATTTATGCTTTGGTGTTGTAGTGATGTCTTGCGGAAAAGCATGTCACTTTAGCACAGATGCGCTCAATTATGCCTATTTTTTAGGCAAAGCATTTGATTCAGTGTAAACAGAAAACGTTTAGTTTTGAAGCCTATTTGAGCCTCTTAGCGCCTGCCAAACATCATCTGGCGTGCTAAGGATGTTTTCACTGGGGGAAGCCACTGAAGGGCTGATAAAGCCAGACCACGAGCCACCACGATTGGGGCAAGGTTTGAAGTAAATACCCTAGCCATTAAGTCCGTCAACCCAATCGTCGTGGTTCTGTCTGCTTTGCGACTGTGTGCATAGCTTTCTAAGGCATTTTGAATTTGTGCTGGTGTTTGCTCTTCGGTTGAACCTGAGAAAAGGCTTGCCAACTTTTCGGCCAACAGGAAGGCATCACGTAAGCCAAGATTGAGACCTTGACCTGCAACGGGATGTAAAGTTTGCGCAGCATTACCAATCCACACTTCATTATCTTTGGTAATGTGTTTCCGATAGTTCAACCCAAGCTCAAACACACGACGATCCTGAATTTTCAAAAAGCGTCCAATGCGTGAGCCAAATTCATTCTGCAGTGACTTCAAAAAATCTATCTCATTTAATTGCAAGCGTTGTTGAGAAGATTCTGGTGATCCACACCATACGAGATTCAAAATGTTAGTACCGTAGTGGCTTGGTAAGACTGCCAATGGACCCTCGGCTGTAAAGCGTTCCCAAGCTTGATGAGGTAAGGCATTTTCGACTTCAACCAATCCCACTAGAGCGGATTGCCCATAGTCACGGCCAGACTCAACCCAATCTTGTGTTTTAAAGAGCCCGCCTTCTGCATGAACAATACATTTTGCATTCATTTGCTCGTGATTGTCGCTAGTATGTCGCCAAATAAAATGAGGACTTTTTGCTTGTATTTCTCTTAAGGCCTGGCGAATGGCAATATGAATATCGCGATAGCGAATGATGTGACCAAGCGCTGCTTGATTAAGCTCTTCACGTGTCATTAATGCTCGACCAAATCGACCAGCTTGTGAAACATGTACACGATGGATATCAGCACAATCTGTTGGCCATGCCTTGATCGTGTCTAGCAAGAGTTTGCTGCCATGGGAAAGTGCAATACCTCTACTATCGGCCGTTGCTAGATCAGCATCGTTAATTGAATTACGGTCTACTAGTGTCAGTTTTGCTTCAGGAAATTTTTGCAAGAGCCATGCCGCACAGGCAAGACCAACAGGCCCGCCACCCTGAATCAATATGTCGCAATCTTGAGAGCGCATTGGTTAGCGATTTTTCATGAGTGCTTCGATTTCATCGGCTTTGACTGGTACTCCCCGAGAAATCAATTCGCAACCAGCATCATTGATGACTGCATCATCTTCAATGCGGATACCAATGTTCCAAAATGCTTCATTGACATCATCTGCAGGCCTAACGTATAAGCCTGGCTCGATAGTAATGACCATGCCGCTTTTGAGAATGCGCCAGGACTTTTCTTCAGCGGGCGTAGTGATAGGCTCACGATAAGAGCCTACGTCATGAACATCCATTCCTAGCCAATGGGAAGTGCGGTGCATATAAAAGCGACGATAGGCGCCAGTTTCTATGGCGTTTTCAAGTGAACCCACCTCGGAAAGATTGATGAGTTTTTCATCGAGTAAGCCTTGAGTTAGCACTTTGAGCGCAGCATCATGCGGCTGCATGAAGGTATTGCCAGGTTTCGTGGCTGCAATAGCCGCTTCTTGTGCAGCATACGTGATGTTATAAAGCGCCCGTTGAGGCCCTGTAAATTTGCCATTCACCGGAAAGGCACGGGTAATGTCAGATGCATAACCATCTAATTCGCAACCAGCATCAATTAAACAAAGCTCGCCACTACGTAGTTCGGTTGAGCCTGCACGATAGTGCAAGATACATGAGTTAGCGCCCCCAGCAACAATGCTGTTGTAAGCCACGCTCTGTGCTCCGCTATTGCGGAATTCATGAAGCAACTCTGCTTCGAGTTGATACTCACGCATGCCCGGTTTACAGGCGTGCATCGCACGAATATGTGCGCGAGCAGAGATAGCAGCAGCGCGACGCATGATATCAATCTCATGCGCATCCTTAAATAAGCGCATTTCATGAATCAGTACTTCAACATCATGAAATTCTGATGGTGGATTAATACCACTACGAGTTTGCCCCCGCACTTGTTTCATCCAATGGCGTATCCGTCGATCTTCTTCTGCACTTTCGGCTAAGCGGACGTAAATAGCATCTTGATCTGCCAATAACTCTCCTAGTTTTTGATCAAGCTCATGGTTGCTGTGTGCAAACTCTATGCCCAATACCTCTGGAGCGGCATCTGGCCCTAAACGAATACCATCCCAAATTTCTCGCTCGAGATCCTTGGGCCTACAAAATAAATGTGATTCGACTTGATGACTTTTTCCGCTAGCGCCGACTTTCATTACTAAGGTTGCTCCAGGCTCTTCAAATCCTGTCAGATAGAAAAAATCACTGTCATGGCGGTACGGAAAGTCGCTATCGCGATTGCGTGCAAGCTCCGGTGCAGTTGCAATCACGGCAATGCCACCCCCAGTTTTATTAAAAATATGTTTTGCCAATGCATTTCTGCGAAGTTGGTAAAGGTCTGTTTTATGCATATGCGACATTGAGTTCTTGTAAGCGTTGTGGCGTACCTACATCGTGCCACGGACCGACATATTTTTCACCAGACACTTTATTTTGCTCCATAGCTACTTTGAGTAGTGGTGCTAGTTTGGTAGGAATACCTATTTCTAGATCTTTAAATAGATCTTTGTGATAGATCCCAATCCCAGAAAAGGTGAGTTTTTCTCCGCCATTTAAGTTAAGTGAACTGAGTTTTGAGCCTTGGAGATAAAAGTCGCCTTCAAGATGCTGGCTAGGGTTTGGCACCATCAGAAGGTGGGCCAGAGGTTGATTAGAGTCATTTCGTAACTGAGAAACTGTCTCTAAGATTTTGCCCATCGGTAAATTGGGACTAAATACATCTCCATTGATCACTAGAAAATAATCTTCGGGCCGAAGAAGGGGTAGTGCTTTAGCAATTCCGCCGGCTGTTTCTAGAGCAGTTTCCTCTGGGGAATATGTGATGTGTAGGCCAAACTGTTCGCCTGAACCTAAGGCTGCCTCAATCTTGTTGCCTAGCCAAGCGTAATTGATAACCACATTTTTGATCCCAGCCTTTGAGAGGGCCTCTAAGTGCCATGCCAGTAGCGATTTATTTTTAATGGCCAGCAAGGGTTTGGGTAAATCATCTGTCAGAGGGCGCATGCGCTCCCCCCTGCCGGCAGCCAATAAAAAGCAAGGAAGAAGATTGTCCTTAGTCATGGTCTGCTGATGATTCTTTGTGGGTTCGGGTAGATTCCAAAATACGCGCCAATGGTTTTAATTCAATGTAGCGATTTGCGGTAGCAATAGCGTATTCCAAGACCAAGGGAATGTCTTTAAGGTAACCCTCTTTGCCATCGCGATGAAAGAGTCTGGCAAAGATTCCGAGGACCTTCAGATGACGTTGTAATCCCATCCACTCGAAGTCACGATAGAACTGCCCAAAATCTTCTGGCATTGGAAGCCCTACTTTGCGACCTTGCTCCCAAAATTTAATCACCCAATCCATCACTCTTTCTTCTGGCCAAGCAATATAAGCATCGCGCCATAAAGAAGCAGCATCATAAGTAATGGGACCATATACCGCATCCTGAAAATCTAATACACCAGGATTATTGTGGTTAGTTACCATAAGATTGCGCGAGTGGTAGTCACGATGCACATACACTTTTTCCTGAGATAAATTATTTTCAATAATGAGCGTAAATGATTTCTTGAGCTGTGTTTGTTGCAAATCAGTTAATTCAATATTGAGATGTTTCCGTAAATACCATTCTGGGAATAAATCCAATTCTCGTTGCAAAAGAGCTTCATCATAGTTTGGCAATATATTCGGTTTGCTTGCTAATTGCATTTGAACTAATGCATGTGTTGCGGCTCCATATAGAAGATTGGCCGTTTCATCATTTAACT
>CANFLU010000097.1 GCA_947447975.1 Comamonadaceae bacterium
AGCCTTATCGCCGCCCAAAATACGCGCCCAGCAAGCCCAACCCAAAACCGAAGACCAAAAGGTAGACTTTGACGCCGCCATGACGGCCAGCGACATCCACCGCCTGCGTCACGCCGACTTCAATGCCTTGTCCGCCAGCGAATACCGCTTGGTCGAGCGGCTGGCCCGTGACATTGCCCTGCCCCTGCCCCAACACGCGAGTCGCCGCATGCGCCCGGGCGCGCGGGGCAGCCAATTGCATTGGTCCGGCGTCCTGCGCAGCGCGGTGCGCTTGGGTGGTGAAACCCTGCATTTACCTAAGCGCGAGCGGCGCCAGCAGCCCTTACCTCTGCTGGTACTGGTAGATGTATCAGGCTCCATGGAACGCTATGCGCGCTTGCTGCTGGCCTTTTTGCATGCTGCCACGCGCAAGCACCCGCGCCGTGCCGTGTTTGCCTTTGGTACGCAACTCACCGAATTGACCAGCGCCTTCAAGCTGGGTGACACCGACGCCATGCTGGACCATGCCAATGCCTGTATTGAAGACTTTGCTGGTGGTACCCAGCTGGGTAAGTCACTTGCAAGCTTGCGGGAGCACCATGCACGTACGCTGGTGGGGCGGCGCACCATGGTGCTGATCGTGACCGACGGTTTGGATACCGGCGAGCCGCAAGAGCTGGCGCAGGAACTGGCGTGGTTGAAGTTGCACACGCGCCGGATTTTGTGGCTCAATCCCTTGCTGCGCTTTGATGGTTACGCGCCACTGGCCCAAGGTGCGCAGGCCTTGAACGAGGTGGCACACGGCATGGTGGCGATCCATAACCTGACCAAACTGGAAGACCTGGCCAGCAGCCTGGCCAAACTGATGAAGCAATAAGGCCATAGCGGCCACGTTTTGAATACCGACGAAAGGAAACACCATGGAAATGCAAGGAAGCCGCGACCTGGCCATCACGCAGCAACAAGCTTGGGATGCACTCAACGATCCCGACGTGCTCAAGCAATGTATTCCCGGCTGCGACAAAGTTGAGGCCAGCGGCCCTGATACTTTTTCTATCGGCATGGCCCTGAAAATCGGCCCGGTCTCCGCCAAGTTCACCGGCAAGATCACGCTGTCGGACATCAATCCACCCAACAGCTACACCATCAGTTTTGAAGGCCATGGTGGCCCAGCAGGATTTGGTAAAGGCAATGCCAAAGTGCTGCTTACGCCCCATGGCCGTGGTAACACCCTGAGTTACGAAGTGCAAGCCTCGGTAGGCGGAAAAGTGGCGCAAATGGGTCAGCGGCTCATTGACGGCGTGGCCAAGTCCATGGCCGAAGATTTCTTTAAGCGGTTTGACTTGGCGATGCAAGCCCGTTACCCCGAGGCCTATGCCGAGCCCGCGCAAGATGTGAGCGCCGCACCGGCACCGGCCCAAGAAGGCAATGAAGGCCCTGGCATGGCCGTACTTGTGGTCGGCGCCATCGTCGTGCTGGCCCTGGCCGCCTACGTCTTTATGCGCTAAAGCTGCGTGCGACAATCGCCGCTGCATTAACTCCGGGCACCGACGAACATGGGATTTTTAGCAGGCAAAAAATTACTGATTACCGGCGTACTGTCCAACCGCTCGATTGCCTACGGCATTGCTAAGGCCTGCCGGGCGCAAGGCGCGGAGCTGGCCTTTAGTTATGTGGGTGAGCGCTTCAAAGAACGCATCACCGAATTCGCTGCCGAGTTTGATTCCACGCTGGTGTTTGACTGCGATGTGGGATACGACGCCCAAATCGACCAACTCTTTGCGGACCTGGGCGCGCACTGGCCCGAGTTCGACGGATTTGTCCATGCCATCGGCTTTGCACCGCGCGAGGCCATTGCCGGCAATTTTCTGGAAGGCATCAGCCGTGAGGCTTTCAAGATCGCGCACGATATCAGCGCCTACAGCTTCCCGGCCATGGCAAAAGCCGCCCTGCCCCGACTACGCCCCGGCTCCGCCCTGCTGACGCTCAGCTACCTGGGCGCGGACCGCATCATCCCCAACTACAACACCATGGGCTTAGCCAAAGCCTCGCTCGAAGCGTCTGTGCGTTACTTGGCCGAAGCCGTCGGCCCACGCGGTATCCGGGTCAACGGCATCAGCGCCGGCCCTATCAAAACCCTGGCCGCCAGCGGTATCAAAGACTTCGGCAAACTGCTCAAAGTAGTCGCTGACGCCTCGCCCATCCGTCGCAATGTCACGCTAGAAGACGTGGGCAATGTGGCGGCGTTTTTGCTGAGCGACTTGGCTTCGGGCGTGACTGCAGAAATTACGTTTGTGGATGGCGGTTTTAACAAAACCATGGGTGTGCAAACCGAATAGCAATCGGCTCAGATTAGCCTGTCGCACTGCCCGCTTGCGGCCAAAGGACGCGGCCGCTCAAGGTTTCACGCAATCGGCGTAGTAGCGCGTCTTGCCGTTGTCGTCGGTTTCTTCCACCAAACCATGGATGTCGGTCTCAAAGCCAGGGCATAGGGCATTGAACTCGCGGGCGAACTTCAGGTAATCCACAATTTTCTTGTTGAACACTTCGCCGGGAATCAGCAGCGGAATGCCGGGCGGGTAAGGCGTTACCAGACCTACGGTAATACGGCCTTCTAAGTGATCGATTTCCACCCGCTCGGTTTTACGCAAAGCAATATGCGCATACGCGTCGCTGGGCTTCATGGCGGGCGTGAGGTCGCTCAGGTACATCTCGGTCGTCAGACGCGCGATGTCGTACTTGGCATAAAGTTGGTGTACGTGCTGGCACAAATCGGCCAGGCCCATTTTTTCGTAGCGTGGGTATTTCTGCACAAACTCTGGAAGCACGCGCCACATGGGTTGGTTTTTGGCGTAGTCGTCTTTGAACTGTTGCAAAGCGGTCAACATACTGTTCCAACGGCCTTTGGTAATGCCGATGGTGAACATGATGAAGAAGCTGTACAAGCCGGTTTTCTCTACCACCACGCCGTGCTCAGCTAAAAACTTGGTCACGATGCTCGCCGGTATGCCTTGCTTGGCGAACTTGCCGCTAAGGTCCAGGCCCGGCGTCACGATGGTGGCCTTGATCGGGTCCAGCATATTGAAGTCGGTGGCCATCTTGCCAAAGCCGTGCCAGTTGACGCCGGCCTTGGCTTTAGCGGCTTCGCCCTTCAATTTCCAGTTGTCCGCGCGGCCTACGCCTTCGTCGGCTATTTGGTCAGGCCCCCAGACTTTGAACCACCAGTCCTGGCCGTATTCCTCGTCCACTTTGCGCATGGCACGGCGGAAATCCAGGGCTTCCAAAATACTTTCTTCCACTAGGGCGGTGCCGCCGGGTGGCTCCATCATGGCGGCGGCTACGTCGCAGCTGGCAATGATGCTGTACTGCGGGCTGGTGCTGGTGTGCATCAGGTAGGCCTCGTTGAACAAATGCTTGTCCAGCTTGACGGTTTGCGAGTCTTGCACCAGCACATGGCTGGCCTGGCTGATACCGGCCAAAAGTTTGTGAATCGACTGCGTGGAATACACCATCGCCTCTTTAGGGCGCTTGCGCTTTTTACCCATGGCATGGTAGCTGCCGTAAAACGGGTGAAAAGCTGCATGCGGCAACCAGGCTTCGTCAAAGTGGATGTTCTCTACATAGCCGTCAAGCATATTTTTCACCGTCTCGGTGTTGTAGAGCACGCCATCGTAGGTGGACTGGGTCAGCGTCAGCACGCGCGGCTTGATTTTGTTAACGTCCACATCACCCAAATGCTCTTTCACCAGCGGATTGGCTTTGATCTTGGCGCGTATGGTGGCGGGCTCGAACTCCTCTTTGGCAATCGGGCCGATGATGCCGAAATGGTTGCGCGTGGGTTTGAGGAAGACCGGAATCGCGCCGGTCATGATGATGGCGTGCAAGATGGATTTGTGGCAATTGCGGTCCACCACCACGATGTCATTGGGTGCCACCGTGTGGTGCCAGACCATTTTGTTGCTGGTGCTGGTGCCGTTG
>CANFLU010000098.1 GCA_947447975.1 Comamonadaceae bacterium
CGAATTTGTGGAATGCCTTGCAAACTTTTTACCAAAGCCTCCTTACCAACTTGTAAACGCAGATCATTTACAGCAAATCCTAAAATGCGCTGCTGGAGCAGTTCATTCAAGATGGCCTGTTTAAATGGAAGACTTTGGGCAATTTGCAGATTTCCGCCAACACGCTCAGCCTGACGTTTTGCAGCACTCTCAACCTCTTGTCCGGTAATCGGCTTGCCATTAACTTTGACCAGATCAGTCTCTTTGTCCATAAAACTGGAATAACTTGAAATGCCAAAGAAAGCAAATGATGGAACGATGAACAACATCAGCACAAACTGAAGCAATCTTTGATGCTTACGTACGGTATCAAACATGAAAAGGTTCGCTAGTAATAATAGGTAATCGGGAAGGAAAAATGTTGGTAACTTTGTGAGTTTACTAGGGATTTAGAGTTCATGGCAGGCTCAAGGCAGAATCGAAACAAGTCCTGGGATGCCTAACTCTAATGAGCTAATTCTAATGAGCCTTCAAATTATCTATTACCCAGTTGGTCATAGATCGGCTTTATAGAAAAAATCGTCAAAAGGAAATACTTCTGAGCGCCTAAAAATTATCCTACAGGGGCTAATTTAGCGCCTAATGGGCTTTTGTATCGATTGTAGGACCACATATACTGATGAGGTTTTGAGGCAATACTTTCTTCAAAAAATTGATTCATCAGAGTGCATGCCTTTATAGGACATTCTGGATACTCCTCCGTCATGAGACGGTGTTTGATTGCCCAGCCTTGCCCAAAACCCAATCTTTCAGCGCTAACAAAAATAGTTGCCACTTCATTTTTACGCGTTAGCTTTACAGGAAATGTCGTCGTATAGGCATACTGATTAAAGAATTTAGCCCAGACACCATCACCTACACTGGGCACTTGGTCAGCCAGGATGCCAACGACCTCTCCATTTTTTAACGCTCTCTTAATTTTACGAACCCCTGCTAGATTTGCCATAACAAAATCTATTTGAGAATGCTCACGAGATTTCAGCATTAAATCATTCACCCAAGATTTTCTTGCCGGTCTATACATGACTGTAGCTTTCATATGCTGCGCAAAAAAACGGGGGACAATTTCAAAACCCCCTAAGTGTGAGGCCAAAATGATTAGTCCTTTGCCATTTGTAGCAAGCTTAATAATTTGATCTAAGTTATCTACGATCACTTTATCTTTGGCAGCATTGGGGTGCCGCCAAATCCACAGCGTGTCGGCAAATATCATTCCCGATTCTGCGGCAACTTTCCAAGGTGCCGAATGAATACCTAAGAAAGTAGCAGCGCTTCGATAGTTCGCATTCAATCTAGCTCGATAGCGAGGAGAAAACCAATAAACCAATAAACCAATACCGGCGCCAATGATTTGGGAAACGGCTAATGGAAGTGAGCTAAATAGCCTTAAGAGGAAATACAACATCGCCCATACTACTTCACTAAACACCACTATGGGTTTTTAGCAAAAAGCAGCGAATGGCTTTAGATAAAGAGTTAAACGAAATTTTGATAAGCAATTTGCTTTTAAATACCAACCCCAACAGGATTTGGGGTGGTGGGCGCTGAGAGGCTCGAACTCCCGACATTCTGCGTGTAAGGCAGACGCTCTACCAACTGAGCTAAGCGCCCCAAATATTACAGGTGAGATTGTAACCTAAAGGCTGATTTCAAGGCTAAAACAGCTAAGGCTGCCCTATTTTGCAGGGTAGCCTTAGCTATTCATTGTTGATTGCGATACTTATTTAATGCTTCAACACGTCTCCAGAAGAAATGCTTTCCTTAGCCTTACTCGCCTCAGCAGCTTTCTTAGCTAATTCCTCAGGGGTGGGCTCGGGCAAAGCCTCAGGCATCCGCTCCAAAGCGAGCTCAAGAACCTTATCAATCCAACGAACTGGAATAATCTCAATGGCATTCTTGACGTTATCAGGAATATCAATCAGATCCTTCACATTTTCTTCAGGAATCAAAGCCAATTTGATACCGCCACGGTGGGCTGCTAAAAGTTTCTCCTTTAGACCGCCAATCGGAAGCACCTCTCCACGTAAGGTAATTTCACCAGTCATCGCAACATCAGCACGAATCGGAATACCTGTAAAAACAGAAACCAATGCTGTCGTAATCGCAATGCCTGCTGATGGACCATCTTTTGGGGTGGCACCATCTGGAAAGTGAATATGAATATCCTTCTTTTCAAAGGCTTCATCAGCGATCCCGAGTCGTTTGGATCTGGAGCGAACAACAGTACGAGCCGCTTCAACCGACTCTTTCATCACATCACCAATAGAGCCCGTTCGAGTGATAACACCTTTGCCAGGCATCGTTGCTGCCTCAATGGTCAGAAGATCGCCGCCAACTTCAGTCCACGCTAAACCAGTCACTTGACCAATCTGGTTCTCTTTGCCAGCCAAACCATAGTCATACATCCGAACAGATAAGAATTTCTCTAAATTGTCTGCATTCACAACAATCGGTGCAGCTTCTTTCTTCAAAAGCAATAGCTTGACGACCTTGCGGCAGATCTTGCTAATATCTCTTTCTAAAGAACGCACGCCTGCTTCACGAGTGTAGTAACGAATGATGTTACGAACAGCACTCTCTTCAATTTTTAATTCATCCTTTTTTAAACCATTATTTTTGATTTGTTTTGGAATTAAATAATTGACTGCAATACTGGTTTTTTCATCTTCGGTATAACCAGCTAAGCGAATAATTTCCAAGCGATCAAGTAATGGGCCAGGAATGTTCAAGGAATTTGACGTTGCCACAAACATGACATCAGACAAATCAAAATCTACCTCGACATAGTGATCTTGGAAGGTATGGTTCTGTTCAGGATCTAAAACTTCTAGCAAGGCGCTTGCTGGATCGCCCCGAAAATCCATGCCCATCTTATCTACTTCATCTAAGAGGAATAGAGGATTACGCACACCCACCTTCGTGAGGCTAGATAGGATCTTACCCGGCATAGAACCAATGTAAGTGCGACGGTGACCACGAATTTCAGACTCGTCACGGACGCCGCCCAATGCCATCCGTACAAACTTTCTATTAGTGGCGCGCGCAATCGATTGACCTAAAGATGTTTTACCAACACCAGGGGGGCCAACTAAACAAAGGATTGGGGCCTTCACACGATCTACGCGTTGTTGGACTGCGAGGTACTCCAAAATGCGTTCCTTGACCTTATCTAACCCGTAATGATCTTCATCCAATACCTTTTCAGCATTGGTTAGATCATTATTGATTTTGGTTTTTTTCTTCCAAGGAAGATTAACCAAGGTATCAATAAAGTTTCGAATCACAGTAGCCTCAGCCGACATCGGCGACATTAACTTGAGCTTCTTCAATTCAGATTCCGCTTTTTTCAAAGCTTCCTTAGGCATGCGGGCAGCTTTTACACGTTTCTCAAGCTCTTCAAGATCGGCACCCTCTTCGCCTTCGCCTAATTCTTTTTGAATCGCTTTGACTTGCTCATTGAGGTAGTACTCGCGTTGACTCTTTTCCATCTGGCGCTTCACGCGTCCACGAATCCGTTTTTCAACCTGAAGAATATCGATCTCACTTTCGAGATCTGCCAGCAAACTTTCGAGACGCTGAACCACATCTGTCATTTCTAGCAAGCGTTGCTTTTGCTCGAGCTTGACTGGCAAGTGTGCGCAGATGGTATCCGCTAGGCGGCTAGGATCATCAATGCCCCCTAGGGATGACAGAATTTCTTGTGGAACTTTTTTATTCAGCTTTACATACTGATCAAATTGAGCCATGATCGCGCGGCGTAGCGCTTCAGTTTCATGTGCATCAATCGCATTTAAAGCAGTTGGTGTGGCTTCACAATTAAAGTAGCCAAGGCTATCTTCAATTTGACTTACTTCTGCACGCTGAACCCCCTCAACCAGCACCTTA
>CANFLU010000099.1 GCA_947447975.1 Comamonadaceae bacterium
GTCACGCGCCTGGAAGGTGGTGTAGGTGACAGGCGGGCGCTTTTGCAGGCGCTCGATCATGGTGAACAGCAGGTCTGCGTAGGTGTCTCCCTGAGGCGCGTGCAGCACGTAATGCACGCCCTCCATGGCCGTGGCAATACGCATGGCGCCCACGTGGGGCGGTCCTTCGTAAGTCCACAGGGTCAGTTGCATGCTGCGCTTTCTCTAGGCCGCCAGGCGCATGCGGCGCACCAGCGGACGGGTAAATAGTTCGGCCAAGTCGCCGGCCTGGTCAAAGCCTTGAATAGGTGTGAACACCAATTCGATGGCCCATTTGGTCGTCATGCCCTCGGACTCCAGCGGGTTGGCCAGGCCCAGGCCGCAAACCACCAAGTCCGGGTGCGCGGCGCGGCAACGATCCAACTGGTTTTCCACATGTTGGCCTTCCGAAAGGAATGTGCCTTCGGGCAGCAGCGCCAACTCTTGGGCCATGTGCTGGCGGTGTAAATACGGCGTGCCCACTTCCAGTAAGCGCATACCCAGCTCACGTGCCAGAAAACGCGCCAGCGGAATTTCGAGCTGCGAGTCAGGAAAGAAGAAAATGCTTTTTCCCTCAAGGTGCAATCGGGCGCGGCCCAAGGCGGCAGTGGCGCGGGCGGTGGGTGCAGAGACGGCGGATTCAAAGCGCGAGGAAGGCACCCCAAAGGCGGTGGCAGCGGCTTGCAGCCAAGCGGTAGTGCCCTCAATGCCCAGGGGAAAGGGGGCGGACAATAACTGCGCGCCGCGCGCTTGCAAGGCACGTGCGGTATCGGCCAAAAAGGGTTGCGCGAGCAATAAACGGGTATGGGGGCCGACAGGCGCCTGGTCCGCAGCGCGGCGCGGCGGGAAAAAGCGCACACGCTCTACGCCCATGTGGGTAAACAGGCGGATAAATTGGTCTTCCACCACATCGGCCAGGGTGCCGACCACCATCAGCTCTTGCTGCGCATCGGCCGCTTGCGCTGGTAATTCGGGCACCATGGAGGTCAGGCAGGCGTCTTCGCCCTGGGTGAACGTGGTTTCGATGCCGCTGCCCGAGTAATTGAGCACGCGCACCGTAGGCGAATGCTGCGCCGAGAGGCGCGACGCGGCGCGCGACAAATCGAGCTTGATGACTTCGGAGGGGCAGGAACCCACCAAAAACAGCAATTTGATTTCCGGGCGGCGCGCCAGCAGTTGGCTCACTACGCGGTCAAGCTCGGTATTGGCATCGGCCAGCCCGGCCAAATCACGCTCGTCGATGATGGCCGTGGCAAAGCGCGGCTCGGCAAAAATCATGACCCCTGCGGCGGACTGGATGAGGTGGGCACAGGTGCGCGAGCCGACGACCAGAAAAAACGCATCTTGGATTTTGCGGTGCAGCCAGATGATCCCGGTCAGGCCGCAAAACACCTCGTGCTGGCCACGCTCCCGCAACACCGGGGCATCGCTGCATCCGCCTGCGGCCTTTACGGGTATGGGAAATGCGACGGTGCTCATGCTGCGGCCCCCAGCCAATGAGAATGCGTGCGGGACGCTGCCGCCTCCCGCAGACGGGCTTCCTGGTCCAGGCGCGCGGCGCGCAGTTTCAAAATGAATTGGCCGGCGTTGATGACATAGGTGGCATAGGCTGCCAGGGCCAAATACATCAGTTCATGGCTGGGCAGCAAGCCCTTGAACATGGCCACCAAATAGGCGCTATGCAGGGCCAGCACCAACATGCTGAAAACATCTTCCCAGAAGAAAGAGGGAGCGAAAAGGTAGCGCCCAAAGACCACTTTTTCCCAAATACAGCCAGTGATCATGATGGTGTAAAGCACCAGGGTTTTGGCAACCACCGAGTGATTGGCCACCTCCAAACCTTCGCCCGTGGCGAGGTAGCGCAGCACCAAACCGAGGCTACCCAGAAAAACAAAAAACTGGATCGGCGCCAAGATGCCTTGCACAAATGTCCAGTAAGTGTTGTCGCGACGCACCCGCTCCTCTGGGGTGTACAGAGGAGGACGGGGCTTTCTCGCGCTGGCCGCGGGGCCGGCGAGATGGGATCGCGTATCGGTCATGGACCCAATTTATCCCCCCTTTTGATAAATGTCAACTTTTTGTTACGTCATTAAAATTTGACACTCAAATATTTCCGACTATTTTTATCGGGATTTAAATACTCTTTGACCAGAATCCATTTGGCGCGTAAAACGGGCTTGACACTAAAAAGAGTCAAGAGATCACGTCGTTGGTCGGCGCGCTGCGCGGCCTGGGCAATCCATGGCTGTTTTCATCGCCCGTGAAACGGCGATCCGAACAATGAGACGAGACAATTCCTTTGACAGAGGAGAAAAGACATGGGTTCATCCAAGCGGAGCACCTTTGTGAGCGACGCAGCTCACCATGAGGGTGGCCGGGCCGACGGCTGGCAGGGCGCGCAGGGTTCTGCCCATGGCGATTTTGCGGATCGCAACGACGCTCGGCAACATTTAGAGGCCTCAGACCATACGGTGGCAGTGCTAGCGCAAGCCATTCAACATGAAATCATCCCCCGCCTGATGCTCGCGCACCGCACGCCGATTGAGTGCGATGTAGCCCCGGAACTAGCGACCGTGGAGGTAAGCGCTGAGGAGGTAGCCACTTTCGGGCAACTCATCCTGACCCGCAGTGAGGAGCAGGCCGTGGCCTGCATTACGCGTATGCGCGCCGCTGGCGCCCCGATTGAGGCCATTTATCTCGATCTGTTAGCACCCGCCGCGCGCTACCTAGGTGAACTGTGGGAAGAGGATTTGTGTGATTTCACCGACGTTACGCTCGGTTTGGGGCGCCTGCAAAAAATGCTGCGCGACCTCAATTCGGAAGTTGAAGCGTCCAGAAACCCCACAGCCAACGGGCTGAGTATTCTGTTGGTACCCACCCCTGGCGAGCAACATACTTTTGGACTGGCCATGGTGGCCGAACTGTTCCGCAAGCAGGGCTGGGACGTGGTGGGCGGACCCTACGAGTTGAGTGATTCACCCCAAATACTGGCCGGGCATCGCGCCTTCGATGTGGTCGGGTTTTCACTGGCGACCTCGGTCAATTTAGACAATTTGAAAAAGACCATCTTAGAAGTCCGTAAGGCTTCGAAGAACAAAGGCGTGTGCATAATGGTTGGCGGTCCGCTGTTTACTTTGCACCCCGAATATGCATCTAACACTGGCGCCGACTTGGTGGCCAGCGATGCCCAACAAGCTCCTTCTTTAGTGCAATTGCACCTTGCCAGCAGCGGTCCCCTGCATTGAGACCGCCCCCCCCTTTACCTACTTGGAACCCCTATGAATCAGCCCCTCGAAACTGCCGCGACTCAGCAAGCGGGGCGTTTTGATCAAGCGCAGCGTTATTTTGATCGCCTGGACGCCGATACCGTCTCCCGGTTGATCACCGCCGCGGCGGACGTGGTGCTGGTCATGGATGTCAACGGTGTCATCCAAGATGCCGCCTTTGGCAATGATGAATTGCTCAGCCACGGCTACTCCCATTGGATGGGCAAACCCTGGATCCAGACGGTCAGCGAGGAGAGCAAAACCAAAGTGCACTCCATGTTGCGCGACCTGGGCACAGGAAAAGGTGCCAAATGGCGCCATTTGAACCAACAGGCCCATGACGGAAC
>CANFLU010000100.1 GCA_947447975.1 Comamonadaceae bacterium
CTGGCGCATGTCTTGAATCACGATGCCGCGACCTTCTTGCTGCTGAACCAAATCACGCAAAGTGACTGAGCTGAGGTATTCAACCATTTTCGAGTTGAGATTACTCCAAAGATCATGAGTCATACAACGACCATGACCTTCTTCCTCGGTATGACAATTGCCTTTACCACCGCATTGAGTAGCATCTAATGGTTCATCCACCGCCACAATGATGTCAGCTACGCTAATCTCTGTAGATGGACGTGCCAATGTATATCCGCCACCAGGGCCGCGGGTGCTCTCGACAATATTGAAACGGCGCAATTTGCCGAACAATTGCTCGAGGTAAGAAAGGGAAATCTTTTGTCTTTGGCTAATTCCAGCCAAAGTCACAGGACCATGCGTTTCACGCAGGGCTAAATCAATCATTGCGGTTACAGCAAAACGGCCTTTAGTTGTAAGTCTCATATGTCACCTTGGTAATGGATTGTTATGGACAGCTTAATGTCAGGTGGGTAATACCCGACCATTCCACTCAACTTTACCATATGCCCTAGCAATCTGCTCAGGAATTATCTCAAAAAACCCTTCTAGAATGCAGGAAATCAGCTTATTGAGTCTCTAGACCTAGCTCCAAACGCCATTTCTTTGACCTTAGTCAGCCTATCACGGGTACTCGCCGCCTTTTCAAACTCTAGGTTCTTGGCTTCAGCGTTCATTTGCTTCTCTAATCGTTTGATTTCATTAGATAAATCCTTCTCACCCATGTCCTCATAGCGAGCCCGCTCCTGCTCTACTTGCATCTCCTGACGCTTCTCTTTGACATCGTAAACACCATCAATGATGTCCTTTATCCGCTTTTGCACCCCTTTAGGCTCAATGCCATGTAGCTTATTAAAGGCGATTTGCTTGGTTCGGCGTCTCTCAGTCTCCCCCATCGCTCGACGCATCGAGTCAGTGACCCGATCGGCATAGAGAATTGCCTTGCCTCGAACATTACGGGCAGCACGCCCGATAGTCTGAATTAAAGAGCGTTCCGAACGCAAGAAGCCCTCTTTATCTGCATCCAAAATCGCCACAAGTGAGACCTCAGGAATATCCAAACCTTCGCGCAATAAGTTGATGCCCACCAAAACATCGAATACACCTAAACGCAGATCACGCAATATTTCAACACGCTCAACAGTATCGATATCAGAGTGAACATAACGCACCTTCACCCCGTTATCAGATAGATAATCGGTGAGTTGCTCCGCCATTCGTTTAGTTAATACGGTAACTAAAACACGTTCACCCACTTTAACGCGCTCATGAATTTGATCCAATAAATTATCTACTTGAGTGCTTGCTGGTAATACCTCAATTTCTGGATCAACTAAACCAGTTGGTCGAGCCACTTGTTCAACAACTTGACCTTGGTGGGTATTCTCATAATCAGCCGGTGTTGCAGAAACAAAAATGGTTTGACGCATCTTCGTTTCAAACTCAGTAAATTTAAGCGGACGGTTATCCATGGCCGAAGGTAAACGAAAGCCAAATTCCACCAAAGTATGTTTGCGAGATTTATCGCCGTTGTACATCGCATTGAGCTGTCCAATTAAGACATGGCTTTCATCTAAAAACATCAGGGCATCATTGGGGAGATAGTCGACTAAGGTAGGCGGAGCCTCTCCTGGAGCGGCACCGGAGAGATGGCGGGAATAGTTCTCAATCCCCTTGCAGAAACCGAGCTCATTGAGCATTTCTAGATCAAAACGGGTACGTTGTTCAATCCGTTGTGCCTCAACTAACTTACCATCTTTAACAAACTCATCGAGACGAGTACGCAATTCCACTTTAATGGTTTCAATCGCCTTCAGAACCGTGTCACGGGGTGTCACATAGTGCGAGCTTGGATACACAGTGAAGCGGGGAATCTTTTGGCGAATTTTTCCGGTGAGCGGATCGAAGAACTGCAGACTCTCCACCACATCATCGAATAACTCGACGCGTACTGCCAATTCATTATGTTCGGCAGGAAAGATATCGATCGTATCGCCACGCACTCGAAACACGCCGCGTTTGAAGTCCGTTTCATTACGGTCATACTGCATCGCAATTAAGCGCATCAAAATATCGCGCTGACTCATCTTATCGCCTGGACGCAATGTCATGACCATACTGTGATAGTCACCAGGATTACCAATACCGTAAATTGCAGAGACAGTTGCAACAATAATGACGTCGCGTCTTTCTAATAAACTCTTAGTTGCCGACAAGCGCATTTGCTCAATATGCTCATTGATGGATGAATCTTTTTCAATAAATAGATCGCGCTGGGGCACATAGGCCTCTGGCTGATAGTAGTCGTAGTAACTCACGAAGTACTCAACCGCATTTTTAGGGAAAAATTCCCTAAATTCACTATAGAGCTGTGCAGCGAGGGTCTTATTGGGGGCAAAAACGATGGCTGGGCGACCTGTTCTAGCAATGACATTAGCCATCGTGAAGGTCTTTCCGGAACCCGTCACCCCTAAAAGCGTTTGAAAGGTCAGGCCATCCTCAACCCCCTCAACGAGAGCGTCAATAGCCCCCGGCTGATCCCCTGCGGGGGCAAAAGGCTGATAGAGCTGATAGGGAGAGTCTGGAAAGCTGACAAACTTTGCTGGATCCAGGTCATGACCAGCCTCACCCAAGGGGTCGGCAACCGGCTTTTTCGGCGCTTCTATTACTTCATTTTTGGGTAACTTAGGGGGCATCTCGGCTATCATTTCATCTGTGAGATTCTTCACAGCGAATTTTGTACAAACAATGATTTTGCCGTTTTTATTTAGAAATAGTTGATTCTGACTTCAAAAACAGACAATTAAGCTCAATCGAACGCCCATTACTGATAAAACCATCCCTCAACCACCATTTTCGACCTCAAATGACCCTGTTCGCCTCAGTTCAATTAGCCCCTAAAGATCCTATTTTTGGCCTCACAGAAGCCTATGTTGCTGATCAGCGTCCTGACAAAGTGAACCTCGGTGTAGGCGTTTATTACACCGACGAGGGCAAGGTACCCCTTCTGAAAGCGGTGATCAAAGCAGAAGAAGCAATTGTGGCTAAACATTCACCACGTAGCTACATTCCTATTGAAGGTCCAAATCCCTATAACAGCGCAGTACAAAATCTATTGTTTGGTGCGGACTCTGTACTGATTCAAGATGGTCGCGTTGTGACTGCAGAGTGCCTGGGTGGCACTGGGGCTTTGCGTGTTGGCGCTGACTTTATTAAGCGTCTCAATGTTAATGCGCCTTGCGCCATCAGCAATCCCACCTGGGAAAACCATCGCGGTATTTTTGAATCCGCTGGCTTTGAAGTCGTTGAGTACAGCTACTTTGATGGCAAGACGCGCGGGGTTGATTTTGATGGCATGGTGAAATCTCTAGAGTCCTTTCCAAAG
>CANFLU010000101.1 GCA_947447975.1 Comamonadaceae bacterium
AAATTCTTGGGTAATCCGTTTTACGTCCCGGTGCATCCGTGGGGGTTTACCAAGTAACACTTCCATCGGCATATCAATGGGCAATGCAGCATCTGTTCCATCGGCTTGCTTTGAATCGACCAACTGTAACTGACGCTCTTGAGTCGCCTCACCTACAACAGCAAAAGGACAACGTTCACGTGCACAGAAAGACTTTAATAATTCGAGATCTTTTGACTCAATGGCTAATACATAGCGCTCCTGAGATTCATTACACCAGATTTCTGCAGGACTCATGCCGCTCTCTTCTAGCGGAATACTGCGGAGTTTGAATTTGGCACCTAAGCCAGCACCATCAGCCAATTCGGGGAATGCATTGGATAGACCTCCAGCACCGACATCATGAATAGAAACAATCGGGTTCTTATTACCTAGAGCACGACAGGCATTAATCACTTCTTGTGCACGACGCTCCATCTCTGGGTTGCCGCGTTGGACTGAATCAAAATCAAGGTCTGCAGTATTAGTTCCGGTGGCAACCGAACTGCCTGTTGCACCGCCCATACCAATCCTCATACCTGGTCCACCCAGTTGAATCAATAAATGTCCAGATTGAATGGCTTTTTTATCGGTATGAATCGCATCGATACTGCCAATGCCACCAGCAATCATGATGGGCTTGTGATAACCACGGCGAGTACCGTCTAAGGTTTGCTCAAAGACACGGAAATAACCACCTAGAATTGGTCGACCAAATTCATTATTAAATGCAGCGCCTCCGAGAGGGCCGTCAATCATGATCTGCAAAGGAGTTGCAATGCGTTCAGGCTTACCGTAATGATCACTTTCCCATGGCAAATCTGTGCCGGGGATATTAAGGTTTGAGACTGAAAAACCAGTAAGGCCTGCTTTAGGACGACCACCCACCCCTGTCGCACCTTCATCACGGATTTCACCGCCTGCACCCGTTGAAGCGCCTGGAAAGGGTGCTATTGCAGTTGGGTGATTATGAGTCTCTACCTTCATTAAGGTATGTACTAGACGGGTATCTTTTTCGTAGCGCTGATTAATGCCTTGAGGCGTCCAAGTTTCTGCTTCACAACCCACCATCACTGCTGAATTATCTGAGTAGGCAACGATGGTGCCTTCAGGCTGTAATTGATGGGTGTTCCGAATCATGGCGAACAAAGAACGCTCTTGATCATCACCGTCAATGGTCCAACTAGAATTAAAAATCTTATGGCGGCAGTGCTCACTATTAGCCTGAGCAAACATGATGAGCTCTACATCACTTGGATTGCGCTGGAGACGCACAAAATTTTCAGTTAGATAGGCCACTTCATCATCAGATAATGCTAATCCCAATGCTTGGTTGGCTTTATCTAATGCAGCCCTACCCTCAGTCAGAACTAGAATGCGCTCTAAAGGACGATCATTGAGGGTTTGATACAAAGCATTCGCTTCTTCAATAGAATGAATAACAGTCTCGGTCATCCGATCATGAATAGCGGCTAAAACGAGTTGCTCTTTTTCGGGGCTTAATGGCTGTTTACTCTTCCATGCAAACTGAACGGCGCGCTCAATTCTTAAAATATGGAGACCACATTGCTGGGCAATATCGGTTGCCTTACTGGCCCAAGGAGAGACAGTGCCTAGACGAGGAATAACAATCGCCGCATCTATATCTGCAGAATTTTTACCAAACCAGGATTTACCTAGAGCAATACTTGAGAAAAAAGGTTGGCCGTAAGTAAGAAGACTTACAAGGATCTCTTGATCTTTTGCGTTAGCTTGCACCTCCGACCAAATCAAGTGCAAATACTGCGCCTCAATGGCGACAAGCTCTATCCCTTGTGCAGATAATGAAGCTAAGAGCCGCTGTTGACGAAAAGGGGAAAGCGCATCAGCGCCGGGCAAAAAGTGGAAAAAAGACATCCCTAGATTATAAGGTTTTGCTTATGCCAAGCGACCACCCTGAAGGGCAAGTTGGCGCTGGCACCGACTGGCCAAGGCAGGATCATGGGTGACCAATACCAGAGTGGAATGATTGGCCTGGTTTAGCTCAAAAAGTAGTTGAATGACCCGTTCACCGCTAGCCTCATCCAGGCTACCAGTGGGCTCATCAGCAAATAGGAGTTCGGGTTTGGCTATGAACGCTCTTGCCAGAGCAACCCGCTGCTGTTCTCCCCCAGATAGCGTTTTGGGGAAATGATTGAGCCGGTCCTGTAGGCCAACTTTTTCGAGCCAAGCTATCGCCTCCTCTTTGGCATCGTTGCGACCACGCATTTGAGCTGGCAATAGAACATTCTCCAGGACAGTCAAATGGGACAATAACTGGAAGGACTGAAATACAAAACTCACATGGGCGGCACGTAGTTTTGCTCTACCATCTTCATCCAAGCCATTCAGGTCTTGACCCATTAAAGTCACATTTCCAGAGCTAGGTAAATCTAAGCCTGCTAAAAGTCCTAATAAGGTACTTTTTCCAGACCCAGAAGCTCCAGTAATAGCTACACTTTCACCTTGAACAATATCAAAGCTAATGTCGTGCAAAATAGTCAGTGGGCCATCACTGGAAATCACTTGCTTACCAAGATGATTGGCGCTCAATACTTTTGTTGGAATCTTCATAAATGAATCAAGCTTGGTGTAATTGCGGGAAAATAAAAATAGTATCGACAGGTCTATTTTGCCTGTTAATGGCTATTGTCACAGCAGCTTATGCTAATCCTGTCATACTTGTGATGGGCGATAGTCTTTCTGCTGAATATGGTCTATCCAGAGGGGCTGGCTGGGTCAAGTTATTAGAGGGCCAATTACAGCAACAATCTAGTCCTTGGGTTGTCTTTAATGCCAGCATTAGCGGTGAGACAAGTTCTGGCGGCCTGACACGTTTACCCAAGCTCCTCGCGACTAAAAAACCTGGCATTGTTTTGTTAGAGCTTGGTGCAAATGATGCCTTAAGGGGTCTATCCATTGAGCAAACTCAAAGCAATCTACGCAAGATGATTGTCATGAGCAAACAAACTGGCGCTCAGGTTCTATTATTTGGAATGCAAATCCCGCCCAATTATGGCCAGCAATATACCCAGCAATTTAAAGAGATCTTTCCAAGACTGGCAAACCAAGAAAATATTGAACTCTTACCGTTTTTTTTGACCGGGGTTGCTGCAAACAAAGATTATTTTCAGTCTGACAACATACACCCCAACAAAGCAGCCCAATCCGTTCTCTTTAAAAACGTATGGGGCGCTATGGCCCCATATCAAACACTACTCCAAACTCGTTAGAGACTAACTGCCAGCGCTGCTTGAAGGTGGCTTTAGAGGGTTAATGACCTTTACGGTTGCGGTATCACGCCAGT
>CANFLU010000102.1 GCA_947447975.1 Comamonadaceae bacterium
CTGATGAGTGGGATCGCTACACATTGGGCTGCAGGTAAAAAACATGGTTTTCTCTCACAAAAGTTAATGAAATCTAAATGAATTTTAGTGTATTGGCGCAAGCGCTGATAGGCAAGCGGTCAATAACAGCATTATGGAGCATCTGCTAGTCCTTGAGATGCACAGTACAGAGGGGGATTCAATGCAAGGTTATTTGATTCATAGATAGGTCATTTATTTGGAGTTTCACGGGATAGTTCATATAGGCAATGCTCCTCTGGGACTTAGGCTTTATGATTACTCAAAATGACGCCCCAAAAAAATGTTGATCTCGTAATAATCTTGGTTGCAGCCACCTTCTTTATGGAGAACTTGGATGGCACCATTATTACTACAGCATTGCCATCTATGGCTAAAGACTTTGGGGTCAGTGCGGTTGATGTGGCTTCAGGTATGACTAGCTATTTATTGACATTGGCAGTCTTGATACCAGTGAGTGGGTGGTTTTCTGACCGATTTGGTGCCCGCCGTATATTTACCCTCGCTATTGCAATATTTACAGGGGCTTCTATTCTCTGTGGTTTGAGTGATTCGCTGCCGATGTTTATTTTTGCCAGGGTCTTGCAGGGGGTAGGTGGAGCACTCATGGTTCCGGTTGGTCGAACGGTTGTATTACGTGGAACTCCAAAAGAGGGCGTGATCAGAGCGATTGCCTTGATTACTTGGCCTGGCTTGGTTGCACCAGTCGTTGGCCCAGCGATTGGTGGCTTTATTACGACTTATGCTAGCTGGCACTGGATATTTTTTATTAATGTTCCATTAGGCTTGATTGGCATTCTCATGAGCTTATATTTATTAGAGCCGGAGAAAGAGATCCAACACAAGCCCTTTGATTATGTTGGATTCATTTTAGGTGGATTAGCTTTATCAACCTTGATATATGGCCTGGAGCTATCCCATCATCTAGAGAAGAACTACATCATGGTGTTGGCCACCATGGGTGTTTTTGGATTTAGCACCTACTTTGCCTACCATCACTTGCGCAAATGCGACCATCCTTTGGTAGATTTGAAATTACTTGATATTCCCACTTTTTCAGTGAGTATTGAGGCAGGGCTTTTCTTTAGGTCGACTTTAGCCGCAATCCCTTTTTTGATGCCCTTGCTCTTTCAACTGCAATTCGGTATGGATCCTTTTGCAGCAGGATTAATGGTACTAAGTATTTTTATTGGCAATCTAGCAATGAAAGCCGTCACTTCACCTATTTTGCATCGCTTCGGCTTTAAGCGAGTGATGATCATCAATGGAGTTTTATCTATCCTTTCGATTATTGCCTGTATTTTTATTGATCCTAATATGCCCATCTCAATCATTGTTGCTATCTTGTTTTTGAATGGTATTTTTAGATCGATGCAATTTACTTCTATTAACACTATTGGCTTTGCCGATCTTGCACCAGGACAGATTAGTTCTGCATCAGCTATTACCAGTGCCTCTATGCAATTGGGTAACACGCTTGGGGTAGCATTGGCTTCATTAGGATTGGTTGTTGCGCATAAGCTTGGAGATGCTCAAACTAGCTCCCTGAGCTTGCAAGATTTTCAGATGAGTCTTGCCTTCATCGCCTTCATCAGTTTTATGGGTCTAGTTTGCTTATTCAGACTTCCCAGTAATGCAGGTGAATCGATCCGGAAAACATAAGTCAATGAGCGCCCCACCTTTTGTTACTGGCTTGCTATACGCCTTGCCTCAGTAAATTTAGCGGCCCAATAGGGCGTGGTGATGTAGTCAAGTCGTACGGTTCCCCCTGCGCTGGGGGCATGCACAAATCTGCCTTGTCCAACATAGATGCCAGCATGGGAGTATTTCTCACCAGTCGTATTAAAGAATACGAGGTCACCAGGTGCGGGTGCTTGATTCTCAACACTTCTGCCTTGAGTGCTCATTTGAGCAATCGTACGTGGTAATTTGATGCCGGCAGCTTTGCTATAGACATAGACGATCAATCCACTGCAGTCAAAGCCACCTCTTGGCGTATTGCCACCAAAGCGATAGGGGACGTCTACTAATCCAACCGCTGCAATGGAAATATCTTCTGTTCCAACGCTCGTATCTTGTTTAAATTGGGCAACTTTAGCAGGGCCTGATTTACTTCCGAAGGTGCCGCACCCCGATAGCATGAGGAGCGTGCAAATAAAAATGCCGCACCCTATCAGAGTGCGGCATGAGAGGACTTGCTTAGAGGGCGTCAGCAGCATGATCCGCAAGACGTGAGCGCTCACCACGCGCCAGGGTCACATGACCGCCATGACGCCAACCTTTGAAGCGGTCGACTACATAAGTCAGGCCGGATGATCCCTCTGTTAAGTAAGGGGTGTCAATCTGCGCAATATTGCCTAAGCAAACAATTTTGGTTCCAGGGCCCGCACGAGTAACGAGGGTTTTCATTTGTTTTGGCGTTAAGTTTTGCGCTTCATCAATGATGACAAACTTACTGACAAAGGTTCTACCCCGCATAAAGTTCATGCTCTTGACTTTAATGCGCGAACGAATGAGCTCTTGAGTGGCTGCACGACCCCATTCACCAGCATCATCATTGCGTTGGAGAACTTCCAGGTTGTCATCAAATGCACCCATCCAAGGCTGCATTTTTTCTTCTTCAGTGCCTGGTAGAAAGCCAATATCTTCCCCTACAGGTACGGTTGCACGAGTAATAATGATCTCGTTGTAACGTTTGCTATCTAAGACTTGTTCAAGACCAGCTGCTAAGGCTAGTAAAGTTTTACCGGTACCAGCCTGCCCTAATAAAGTCACGAAATCAATATCAGGATTCATGAGTAGGTTCATGGCAAAGTTCTGCTCACGGTTACGGGCAGTCACACTCCAAACATTATTCTTTTGGTGAGAGAAATCACGCAAGGTCTGCAAGAGAGCAGTCCTCCCATTGATTTCTCGGACATGAGCGTAGAAGGGTGATGATCCGTCTGGGTTTTCTTGGTACACGAATTGATTGACGAGCATACTGGGTACAGAAGGTCCAGTCACTCTATAAAACATCGTGCCAGATTTAGAGTCAGCCCAACTTTCCATATCTTTGCCATGCTTTGGCCAGAAGTCTGCAGGCAGCGACATCA
>CANFLU010000103.1 GCA_947447975.1 Comamonadaceae bacterium
AAAAAGAGTGTGCCACCGTCGGCTTGCTCAAAACGTCCACGGCGCAAGGTTTGCGCTCCGGGGAAAGCCCCCCGCTCATGACCAAAGAGCTCTGATTCCAATAAATCTTTAGGAACCGCAGAGGTGCTGAGCGATACAAACGGACCCTTTGCTCTCGGGCTATGCTTATGTAGGGCATGCGCTACCAACTCTTTGCCTGCACCGGATTCTCCAGTAATCAGCACCGTTGCATGCGATTGAGCGAGACGACCAATTGCGCGGAAGATCTCTTGCATTGCAGGAGCTTGGCCAATGATCTCAGTAGATTCGGGCCTCCAGCCAGCCGATTCTTTAGCGCCAGATTCAGTACGAATACCTTGCTCTATCGCACGATGAATCAGTTCCACTGCCTTTTCAATATCAAAGGGTTTAGTGAGGTACTCAAACGCTCCCCCTTGAAATGATGACACCGCAGAATCCAAATCCGAATATGCCGTCATGATGATGACCGGTAAGTTTGGATGGCTTGCTTTAACGTGCTGCAATAAGTCCAAGCCATTACCCCGAGGCATGCGAATATCAGAAATCAACACTTGTGGAGTTTCTTTTTCTAAAGCATTGAGAACATCGTTAGGATTAGAGAAACTCTTATGAGGGATCTTCTCCCGCGCTAAGGCCTTCTCCAAGACCCAACGAATAGATTGGTCATCGTCAACAATCCAAATTGGTTTCATGATGTTTTCTCCTGCGTGCGATATGGAATTTGTATATGAAAATCGGTACGTCCAGGGCGGCTATCACAAGCAATAAAGCCCCGGTGTTGTTGCACAAAAGTTTGCGCCAAAGTAAGACCTAAGCCACTGCCACCCTCTCGCCCAGAAACTAATGGGAAGAAGATGCGTTCAATAATTTCTTCTGGAATGCCAGGGCCGTTATCAATTACATGCAAATCCATCGCCAACTTATAGCGATGCTTAGCAATGGTGACTGAACGCGCTACCCGAGTTTTTAATTCGATTTGAGCAATGCCCTGACTAATCTCTTCAGTCAGGGCCTGCGCGGCATTATGGACAATATTGAGTACTGCCTGAATTAACTGTTCACGATCACCCATGACATCGGGCAAGCTAGTGTCATAGTTACGGATAATCCTCAAGCCTTTAGGAAACTCTGCCATCACTAAACTCCGCACTCGCTCAAGTGCTTCATGGACATTGAAGGCCTCCATGACATGCGCTTTGCGATGAGGCGCCAATAGGCGGTCTACCAAGGTTTGTAAGCGATCAGATTCTTTGATGATGACCTGCGTGTACTCACGCAAACCTTTTTCAGGTAACTCAAACTCTAATAATTGCGCTGCTCCACGAATGCCACCTAATGGGTTTTTAATCTCATGCGCTAAATTACGCATTAACTGCTTATTGGCCTCCACTTGCTGCGTTACCCGCTCATCGCGCTCACTCCGCAACTGCTGATCAATGGGAAACCACTCCATCATGATCAATGCTGGGTCTTCCAGTGCGGCAATCACCACGTGGGCCGGAATCGAATCCTGATGAATGCTACCCGGCAAGGAATGCAAAACCATCTCTTGGCGTTGAGCCAATACATGCCCATGTTTCACTTCTGAAATCATGCTGTTTAGGGCTGTGTTATCACCAAATAAATCATATACAGATTGACCCTCAAGTGATTTACGTGAAAGGTCCAAGGCTGATTCAGCAGCCGGGTTCACATAAACCAATTGTTGGTTCTCTGCCTCAAATACCACGATGGCATTAGGCATCTGATCGAGCAATGTCGGAAAAAAAGGAGCAGCCGTAGCTGCTCCCTTGAACGAATTGCGCAACAAACCTGCGCTCAAGTTCTCTCCTTCGCTTACAGGGAGTAATACATATCAAATTCGATAGGATGAGTCGTCATACGGAAACGTGTGACATCTTCCATCTTCAAATTGATATAGGCATCAAGCATTGACTCAGTGAACACACCACCGCGTGTCAAGAACTCATGATCCTTCTCGAGTGCTGCCAAGGCTTCTTCCAAGCTTGCGCAAACGGTTGGGATCTTCGCATCTTCTTCTGGTGGCAAGTCATACAAGTTCTTGTCAGCAGCATCGCCAGGGTGAATCTTATTCTGCACACCATCCAAGCCAGCCATCAACAAGGCAGAGAATGCCAAGTATGGGTTTGCTAATGGATCAGGGAAGCGTGTTTCAATACGGCGACCCTTAGGACTAGACACGTGTGGAATACGGATAGAAGCAGAACGGTTACGTGCTGAGTAAGCCAACTTTACTGGGGCCTCAAAGCCTGGAACCAAACGCTTGTATGAGTTAGTGCCTGGGTTGGTAATCGCATTCAATGCCTTAGCGTGCTTAATGATGCCGCCGATATAGTAAAGCGCGAACTCTGACAAACCTGCATAACCATTACCAGCAAACAAGTTCTCACCGTTTTTCCAAACAGATTGGTGAACGTGCATACCAGAGCCGTTATCGCCAACCACTGGCTTAGGCATGAAGGTTGCGGTTTTGCCATAAGCATGGGCAACGTTTTGAACAACATATTTTTGCCAGATCGTCCAGTCAGCGCGTTGTACTAAGGTGCTGAACTTGGTGCCTAATTCATTCTGTCCTTGACCAGCAACTTCATGGTGATGCACTTCTACTGGAATGCCTAATGATTCGAGGATTAAGCACATCTCAGAACGCATATCTTGGAATGTATCCACCGGAGCTACTGGGAAATATCCGCCCTTTTTACCTGGACGGTGACCAGGATTACCGCCTTCGATTTCGAGACTAGATGACCATGGGGCTTCTTCGGAATCAATCTTCACGAAGCAACCCTGCATATCGGCACCCCAACGAACGCCATCAAAAATAAAGAACTCTGGCTCTGGGCCAAAGTAAGCTGTATCACCCAAACCGGTGCTCTTCAAATAAGCTTCAGCGCGTTTTGCAATAGAGCGTGGATCACGGTCGTAACCTTTACCATCAGCTGGCTCAATCACATCGCAAGTCAACACCAAAGTTGGCTCTTCATAGAATGGATCGATATAGGCAGCGGTTGGATCTGGTTTGAGCAACATGTCAGAAGCTTCAATA
>CANFLU010000104.1 GCA_947447975.1 Comamonadaceae bacterium
GATGGTCAGTGAAATCACCTTGGTCACCGATCGCGAACATTCCATCCCGGTGCTCAACACCCGCACCGGCGCACGTGGCGTGGCCTTTGGCGAGTCGGGTGGCGCACCCTTGCTCGAGTTGCGCTACATGGCCACCAATGCCGACATTGAAGTGGATGACGTGCTCACCACCAGCGGCGTCGATGGCGTCTATCCACCGGGCATTCCGGTGGCCAAAGTGGTGAAGATTGAACGGCGTGCCGACTCGGTGTTTGCCCGCATCTTGTGTGAATCTTTGGCGCGGGTCCAAGGTGCACGCCATGTGATGGTTTTGGTGCCGGTGAAATCGGCGTTGCCCAGCTTCAAAGAGTTGCCACCCGAGCCGCAGCCGCTGCCCAAAGGAGGCCGTCGATGATCATGCCGCGCGGCCACCAACTGCTGTTGCCGGCCAACCCGATGTTCATGCTGTTCAGCTTGGTGTGTGCCTTGTTGCTGGACATGTTGCAAAGCATGTTGTGGTTGGGCAATGCCGCTTGGGCCCCCGATTGGTTGGCGCTGGTGTTGGTGTTTTGGGCGATTCATCAGCCGCTCAAAGTGGGCGTGGGGATTGCCTTTTTGTTGGGCCTGTTGACCGATGTGCACCAAACATCGTTGCTGGGCCAGCACGCCCTCACCTACACAGTGCAAGGTTTTTTGGCCACCATGATCCACCGCCGCATTCTGTGGTTTGACGTGCCCTCGCAAGCCCTGCAAGTTTTCCCCGTGTTTTTGGCCGCGCAAGTGTTGGAGCTGACGGTGCGCATCAGTGTGGGCGGCTTGTTTCCGGGTTGGTCGATGATGTTGTCGCCGGTGATTCAAGCCTGCTTTTGGCCCGTCATCACAGTGCTCTTGTTGGCACCGCAACGCCGCGCCCCTGACCCCGACAAACACCGCCCCTTATGAGTCTGCTGCGCAACGTCGAATACGACCTTCGACGCTTTCGTGCGCGGGTGGTGGTGGCTTCATTGGCTGTGCTGTGTGCGTTTGGCTTGTTGTTCTTGCGCTTGGCCTATTTGCAGTTGTGGCGTTACCAAGAGTTCAGCGCCCAAGCCGAAAGCAACCGCACGGCCATCGTGCCCATCGTGCCCAACCGCGGCGTCATCATGGACCGCAATGGTGTGGTGTTGGCCACCAACTACTCGGCCTACACCTTGGAGATCACGCCCTCCAAAGTCACCGCACCACTCGATGAAGTGATTGAAAAACTGGGCGAGTTGATCGACATCCAAGGCCGCGATAAACGCCGTTTCCGCAAACTGCGCGAAGAATCGAAAAGCTTTGAATCGGTGCCCATCCGCACCCGATTGACGGACGAAGAAGTGGCGCGTTTTGCCGCGCAGCGCTACCGCTTTCCCGGCGTTGAAATTCGCGCCCGCTTGTTTCGCAACTACCCCTACAACGAACTGGCCAGCCATGTGATTGGCTACATCGGTCGCATCAACCAGTCTGAAAAAGAAAAACTCGAAGAGTCCGACAACGTTGGCAACTACCGAGGCACCGATTACATCGGCAAGCTCGGCGTGGAGCAAAGTTTTGAGCGCCAACTGCATGGTCAAACCGGTGTGCATCAAATGGAAACCTCGGCCGGTGGTCGGGCTGTGCGCCGCTTGCGCAGCAGCCCCGCCACGCCTGGCAACACCGTGGTCCTGTCGATCGACATCAAGTTGCAAAAGCTGGTGGAAGATTTGTATGGCAATCGGCGTGGTGCCTTGGTGGCCATCGATCCCAAAAATGGCGAGGTCTTGGCCTTTGTCAGCAAGCCCACCTTCGACCCCAACTTGTTCGTCGAGGGCATTGACGCCGACAACTGGAAAAAACTCAACGAGTCCCCCGACAAGCCCTTGTTGAACCGCGCCTTGCGCGGCACCTATCCACCGGGCTCCACATACAAACCCTTCATGGCCATGGCGGCCTTGGCCACAGGCAAACGCTCGGCCAGTCAAATCATTTACGACCCCGGTTATTTCATGTTCGGCAACCACCGTTTTCGCGATGACAAAGAAGGCGGCCATGGCTCGGTGGACATGTACAAGTCGATCGTGCAGTCCTGTGATACCTACTACTACACCTTGGCCAGCACCATGGGCGTGGACCTGATTCACGACCAAATGAAACCCTTGGGGTTTGGCCAAATCACGGGCATCGATATTCAAGGAGAGTCGCGCGGCATCCTGCCCTCCACCGACTGGAAGCAAAGCAGTTACAAACGGCCCGAGCAACAGCGTTGGTACTCGGGTGAAACCATTTCATTGGGCATCGGGCAGGGCTACAACAGCTTCACCATGCTGCAACTGGCCAATGCCACCGCCACCTTGGCCAACAATGGTGTGCGCAACCGACCGCACTTGGTGCGCGAAGTGGTGGACGTGGAAACCAAGGACAAGCAAGCCAACAGTTTGGCAGCCGCTGAAATGTTGGGCTTGAAACTCGAAGACTTGGACGTGGTGAAAAAGGCCATGGTCGGCGTCAACTTGGAAGGCACTTCGGCGGCCAGCTTCATCAATGCGCCTTACACCAGCGCGGGCAAAACGGGCACGGCGCAGGTCTACACCGTGAAGCAAAACGAAAAATACAGCGCTTCCAAAATCGACGAACGCTTGCGTGACCACGCCTTGTTCATCGCCTTTGCGCCGGCTGAAGACCCCAAAGTGGCCTTGGCGATGGTGGTGGAAAACGCCGGCTTTGGCGCACAAAGTGCGGCACCCATTGCACGTCGTGTGTTTGACTTTGTGTTGATGGGCTTGTACCCCTCACAAGAAGATTTGGAAGCCGTGCAAAAAGGGCAAGCCACGCGGCCGTTGGGCAAGCCACGCCCAGTGGCCAGCATGCCTTGGCCACCCAAGGCCACCACGGTGCCGGATGAACCGGTGTTGGATGACAGCTTAGAGCGTTGAAGCGGTCTGCAAAAGACCCCAAGCATCCCAGCCGGTTTTCAAGGTGAGCGCGGCCACCACCCCAATGAACAACCAACGCACAAAGCGTGTGCCATGCCGCAAGGCCATGCGGGTGCCCAGCAAACTGCCGACCACATTGGC
>CANFLU010000105.1 GCA_947447975.1 Comamonadaceae bacterium
AGCCATAAATTACTTTCTGTCAGTGTGAGGGGAATAAAAATGGGATCAAAGTTGGTTTATTGGGGATAAAAGATGCGCACTCGGTACCCAGCTGCGTTTGGTGGCAAGTTAATGGGTAGTTCTGTTTGAATAATTTCTCCAGAGGGCGCACCGATTTTTAAAAAATCCGGATGGGAGTCTTGCCAAACTCGGGGCAACCATTCTTTTGGACTGAACTGAATAGATTTCAATTCTGATTCTTCTGCATCGGTTAAAGAAACTTCTAAATTCGGTAGCAAAATTGGTATAGAGAGACGATTTTGTATTTCAACTTGCAACATTGATTGATTTGCGGGGTTTTTAAGGCCCTCTCGCGCGTTTTCAGGCGATAGTGTGACTGAAGTTATTTTCCACGCGGAAAAATCGCTCACAGGGCGATTAAAGCATCCTAGTGCGCTACATAATTTTTCATCAATCTGCTGCAATATTGAAAATGCTCCAACCGAAAGTGAATTTGATGTTCCATCGACTCGGGGTGCCAAGCTTGGTAGCAAAGAATTTCTCGATAAATGCTCTCCAAAAATGAGAAGCAAAATAATCAAGCCGGCAAATAGGAATGGCTTAAGCGTTTTTTTTTGAGCAGATGCAGCAAAACCTGTTGCAGTACCAGCAAGGGCCTGAGTCTTTTGATGATTCTGCTCTAAGGTGCCATGCAAGCAAACCCAGCCTTCACTCTCTTTCCAAACAGAAAGCGTAAGCCATTGGCTATAGGTTGCAATCACCTCATCCGCTTGTCTGGCCAGGACTCCTGATAGAACAATTTGACCGCCCGGACGCATTTTATTCACTAGCGCTGGAGCGAGCACTTGCAATGGATTTGCCAAAATATTGGCCATCACGATGTCATATTTAGTTTCTGTATCAAGCTCTGCCGCACCTTCATTCGGTAAAACAAAGCGAATCATCGTGTTATTGGTTTCGGCGTTACTACGAGCGGCAACCATCGCTTGCGGGTCAATATCTGTGCCAACCACTGGATTGCATCCCAGTTTTGCAGCTGCAATCGCCAAAATACCTGAGCCACAGCCGTAATCAAGCAAGCTCTGGTTTTTTAAATTGACACTCTCTTCCAGCCAGAGCAAACACAGGTGAGTTGTGGGATGACTGCCAGTTCCAAATGCAAGTCCTGGATCTACAGCCAAGCAAATTGCATTGGGATCGGTTGGGGCATCGTGCCATGAGGGAACAACCCAGATACGTTTTCCAATTTGAATCGGGGCAAATTGGCTTTGGGTAAGTCTGACCCAGTCTTGCTCCTCAACGATTCTTTCTTGCGGCAAATTGAACTTAAAACCAGCTTCCTTTAAAGAAGCAATGAGTTCAGGAATAAATTCTGCTCTACCTGAGTCATCTATCTCTGGATTGAATAGTGCGGTGACAGCAGATCTTTCCCATGCTTGCACTTCCGGGGATAAACCAGGTTCTCCATATAAAGGGTTCTCGTCATAACCACCCGCAGCATCATCTTCTACAGTGACAGAGAGTGCGCCCAGTTCGAGTAAGGCATCACCTAAGGGTTCGGCAGTTTCAGCGGCTACCGTGAATACCAGTTCACGATAAGACATGAGGTACTCGCATGAATTAGGATTTACCGCGACTCGCAGCCTGCTCTTCTAAGCGATGCTCTAAGTAGTGAATGCTGGTACCGCCTTCCATAAAGTTCGGGTCGAGCATGAGTTCACGGTGTAGGGGTACATTCGTGGTAATTCCATCAATCACCATCTCCGAAAGAGCGATTTGCATCCGGCGGATCGCTTGTTCGCGAGTATTCCCATAGGAAATCAACTTGCCAATCATGGAATCGTAGTTTGAGGGAACAACATAGCCACTATATGCATGGGAGTCTACGCGAATACCAGGGCCGCCCGGCATATGGAAAGAGCCAATTTTGCCTGGGCTTGGGGTGAACTTAAATGGGTCTTCTGCATTGAGACGGCATTCAATCGCATGACCGCGGAAAACGATGTCTTTTTGGCGATAAGCCAATTTAAGGCCAGCGGCAATACGAATTTGTTCTTGAACGATATCAACGCCGGTAATCATTTCAGTGACGGGATGTTCAACTTGAACACGGGTATTCATCTCAATGAAGAAGAATTCACCATCCTCATAAAGGAACTCAAAGGTACCTGCGCCACGGTAAGCCATTTTTCGACAGGCTTCTGCGCAGCGTTCACCAACTTTAGCGATCAAGCGGCGATCAATACCTGGGGCAGGTGCTTCTTCAATGACTTTTTGGTGGCGGCGCTGCATAGAGCAATCACGTTCACCTAACCAAATGGCATTGCCATGAGTATCTGCCAGAACCTGAATCTCGACATGGCGAGGTTTTTCTAAAAACTTCTCCATATAAACTTCTGGGTTGCCAAATGCACGACCGGCCTCTTCACGAGTCATATTGACTGCATTAATGAGAGCCGCTTCTGTGTGCACAACCCGCATACCGCGTCCACCACCACCACCGGCAGCCTTAATGATGACTGGATAACCCACTTTTTTAGCAGTAGCAATAATTTCTTTTGGATTATCAGGTAAGGCGCCTTCAGATCCAGGAACACAAGGAACGCCTGCTTTAATCATCGCGCGTTTAGCGGAGACCTTATCACCCATTAAGCGGATTGTTTCAGCTTTAGGGCCGATGAAGGCAAAGCCAGATTTCTCAACACGTTCAGCAAAGTCAGCATTCTCAGAGAGAAAGCCATAGCCAGGATGGATGGCTTCCGCATCAGTCACCTCAGCTGCAGAAATAATCGCGGGCATATTGAGATAGCTGAGTGGCGAAGGCGCTGGGCCAATGCACACGGCCTCATCAGCAAGCTTCACATACTTAGCTTCTTTGTCAGCAGTGGAATAGACCACTACAGTTTTAATTCCCAACTCGCGGCATGCGCGTTGGATGCGGAGAGCAATTTCTCCCCGATTGGCAATCAGAATCTTATCGAACATGTCGGCTCTGAGTTAGGTAAAAAGGATGGAGAAGAACAGTCGTGAAATTAAGCAATGACAAAT
>CANFLU010000106.1 GCA_947447975.1 Comamonadaceae bacterium
AGCACACGCCCTGAGGCGGGGATGAGGTGCGACCAGCGTTGCACCCAAGGGGAGGGCTCACCCGTGCCGTGAAGCGATGTGCTCATCTGAGCAAGCCCAGAAACTTGTTCACGGCCCCGTTCATGGTGTCTTGGGTTTGAATTCTTTTTTCACCGCCGCCTGTGCGATGTGTTCCACCAGCCAAGGGGCGACCAACTTCAAGTAGCGGGCCAGTTTGCCGGGCGCGGTCATCACCACTTCGCGGCGACGGCGCACCATGCCGTAAATGATTTGGCGAGCGCATTCTTGGGTGGACATGGCCTTGTCTTCGTGCAAACCACTGACGCCGGCCACTTCGCCTTGCGCATTGAAACCATGGTGGCGAATGTTGGTCCGCACCACGCCGGGGTAGGCGATGGTGACGCTCACACCGGCGTCTTTCACCTCGGCACGCAGCGCTTCAAAAAAACCGGCCATGGCGAATTTGCTGGCGCAATAGGCCGTGCGACCGGGCACACCAACCAGGCCGGCCAAGGACGACACGGCAACGATGCGGCCATGGCTTTCTTTGAGGGCAGGCAAGGCCGCGTGTGTGCAATACACGCTGCCCCACAAGTTCACCCGCATCATGTCTTCATACCAAGCCAATTTGTCGGCGGACACGTCTTCCAGCAAGGCATGGCCAGACACCCCTGCGTTGTTGATCAAGATGTCCAAGCTGCCAAATTGGCGCACCGTGGTGTCCACCAAATGGCGGCATTGGTAAGCGTCGGTGACGTCGGTGGGCATGATGAGGGTGCGGGCACCCAAGGCATTGCATTCAGCGGCCACCGCTTGCAAGCCCGAGGCGTTGCGAGCCGCCAGCACCAGCATGGCTTGCAGGCCGTGGCGGCGCGAGAGTTGGCGGGCCAGCTCGGCCCCGATGCCATCGGACGCGCCAGTGATGATGATGTTGGGCATGCTAGAAACAACTCCACACTTGTTTGGCCAGGTTGAAGACAAACTCGGGTTGCAAATACATGGCAAACACGCCCGCCAAAGAGAAAGCTCCCAAGGCGTAGGTGAGCGCGAGCACCACCATCTTCATGCGGGCACCGCTTGGCGCTCGATGGCGCGGTCGTTGATCGGCAAATTGATGAGCATGGCAAACACACTCAAGGCGATGGTGAGGTACCAAACCAGGTCGTAACTGCCGGTGCGGTCATAGACCCAACCGCCCAACCACACGCCCAAGAAGCTGCCAAATTGGTGGCTCAAAAACACGAAGCCACTGAGCATGGACAAATGCGCCACGCCAAAAATTTGCGCCACCAAGGCGCTGGTAACCGGCACCGTTGACAACCACAACAAACCCATCAGCGCAGCAAAGATGTAAACCGACATGGGTGTCAGCGGCGCACTGATGAAGCCCAAGACGAAGATGGCGCGTGCCAAGTAAATGCCGGACAAGATTTTTTGCTTGGGCCAAATTTGCCCCAAGCTGCCAGCGGCATAGGTGCCAAAAATATTGAACAAACCGATCAGCGCCAAAGCGGTGCTGGCCACATGAGGCTCCATGCCTTGGTCTTTCAAATAGCTGGGCATGTGCACGCCAATGAACACCACTTGGAAACCACAGACAAAGTAACCGGCCATCAACAACTGAAAGCTGCGGTAGCCAAAGGCTTCACGCAAAGCGTGCCAAATGCTTTGGTCGCGCTTGGGGGCTGCACCAGCCGCAAAGCCCGGTTCACGCAAGCCCATGGCCAAGGGGAAGATGGTGATCAGCAAGGTGGCCAGCAACACCAAGGCTTGCTGCCAGCCGATGTGGCCAATCAAATAAGAAGCCGTGGGCACCATGACGAACTGGCCAAAGGAGCCAGCCGAGGACACCACGCCCATGGCCCAAGAGCGTTTTTCAGCCGGGATGTTGCGGCCAATGACGCCAAAGACCACAGCAAAGGTGGTGCCGGCTTGGGCCGCACCCACCAACACGCCAGCGGTCAGCATCAAACCCCAGGTGGTGCTGGCATGCGCCATGCCCCACAAACCAGCCACATACAGGAGGCCGCCCATGAGAATGACCCGAAATGCGCCAAAACGGTCGGCCAGCATGCCCGAGAAGATGCCAAACACGCCCCAGCTGATGTTTTGAATACCCACGGCCAAGGCGAAATCTTCGCGGCCCCAGCCCATGTCTTGGGTCATGGGCTGCATCCACAGGCCAAAACCGTGGCGTATGCCCATGGCCATCGACACGATCAAAGCGCCGCAGACCAGCACTTGCCAAAGGGGGAGGGTTTTGTCGTTGCTTTGCATGGCTTAACTGTAACGATCTTGAATTGAAACAAGCCTTGAGGCCGAGGACTGTGTTTTTGTCCAGTGACTGTCATGCAGTCTGTCTACAATCGCCGCCCATGGCCACCAAACAATCCGACTACTCCGAAGGCTCCATCCGGGTCCTCAAAGGACTGGAGCCCGTCAAGCAACGCCCGGGCATGTACACCCGGACCGACAACCCCCTGCACATCATCCAAGAGGTGATCGACAACGCCGCCGACGAAGCTTTGGCGGGGTTTGGCAAAAAGATCAGTGTTTCGCTGTTTGCCGATGGCTCCATCGGCATCGAAGACGATGGACGCGGCATTCCCTTTGGCATGCACCCCGAAGAAAAAGCCCCGGTCATCGAGCTGGTCTTCACCCGGCTGCACGCCGGTGGCAAGTTTGACAAGGGCAAGGGCGGCGCTTACAGCTTCTCCGGCGGCTTGCACGGCGTGGGCGTGAGCGTCACCAACGCCTTGGCCAAGCGCATGGAAGTCACTTCTTACCGCGATGGCCAAGTGGCCTATTTGGTGTTCGAGGCCGGTGACGTCACCGAAAAACTCAAGATCCGCAAGGCCGACAGCACAGACCGTAAACAAGGCACGGTGGTGCGGGTCTGGCCCGATGCCAAGTACTTTGAATCGGCCAACCTGCCTGTGGGCGAACTCACTCATTTGCTGCGCAGCAAAGCCGTGCTCATGCCCGGCGTGTCGGTGACCTTGGTGAATGAGAAAACCAA
>CANFLU010000107.1 GCA_947447975.1 Comamonadaceae bacterium
CCCGGTAATTCACTTACAGGAATCGTGTACACCCGACCATCGCTGCCAAAGCCCTGGATGACATCTACAGTGCGGACTTCAAAGGTGGCATAGAGAGCATCTCCTGCTTTAAAGCTAAATTGGCTAGCATCATGCTCGTGACCTTGACGTACCCGTACCCAACCTTTTTGAGAAACAATCACCGTTACTGGCTCATCGATCACTTTTGTTTCGGCAATGGCACGCTTGTCTTCTTGAATTAAGGTGCGGCGATTGTCGCCAAAATCTTTCATATCAGATTCGATTTCTTTGATGATGCGTTTACGCAATACAGCATCACTTTGTAACAAGCCTTCTAAATCATCACGCTCAGATTTCAGCTCTTTAAGCTCTTGCTCAATCTTAATACCCTCTAGTCTTGCCAATTGACGCAAGCGAATATCTAGAATATCTTCCGCTTGGCGATCAGTAAGCTTAAATTCTTTTATCAAATCGGCTTTAGGCTCATCGCTGTTGCGAATGATCTTGATCACTTTATCAATATTCAGAAGAACCGTTAAGCGCCCTTCTAAAATATGCATGCGGTCTTTAACTTTTCCTAAACGGAACTGAGTGCGGCGAGTAACAGTAGCTACTCTGAACTCAACCCACTCTGAAATAATCTCTTTCAAACCTTTTTGACGCGGACGACCATCAGTGCCAATCATGACCAAGTTCATTGGTGCATTGGATTCTAGTGAAGTGTGAGCCAACAAGAGATTGACGAACTCGTTTACATCAATATTTTTACTCTTAGGCTCAAATACCAAACGTACGGCGGCATCCTTACTAGACTCATCACGGACGCCATCTAATACATTCAAAATGGTGGATTTGAGATTGTTTTGCTCTGGAGTTAAAGTCTTTTTGCCAACCTTAACCTTAGGATTAGTGATCTCTTCGATCTCTTGCAATACTCGCTGAGAAGATGCAGAGGGTGGCAATTCATTGACCACGATTTGCCATTGGCCACGAGCTAGCTCTTCTACAGACCAACGAGCGCGCACTTTAACGCTACCTCGTCCTGCCTCATAGATCTGTGCAATTTCTGCTGCTGAAGAAATAATCTGTCCGCCACCAGGATAGTCTGGGCCAGGCATGATCTCTAGCAAGTCTACCGTAGAGAGTTTGGGTGATTTCATTAAAGCGATCGCTGCAGCTGCTACTTCACGTAAATTATGCGAAGGAATTTCTGTTGCCATACCTACTGCAATACCAGAGGCCCCATTGAGCAAGACGAATGGTAGGCGCGCAGGCAATAGCTTGGGCTCTTGAAATGAACCATCGTAATTTGGCGCAAAGTCGACAGTGCCTTGATCGATTTCACTCAAGAGCAAGCCAGCAATTTTAGTTAAACGTGCCTCGGTATAGCGCATTGCCGCTGCACCATCGCCATCACGTGAGCCAAAGTTTCCTTGACCATCAATCAATGGATAGCGCAATGAGAAACTTTGCGCTAAACGGACTAAAGCGTCATAAGCAGATTGGTCACCATGCGGGTGGAACTTACCCAACACATCACCTACAACCCGCGCGCTCTTGACGGGCTTGGCATCGGCGCGTAATCCCATTTCACTCATCGAAAACAAAATACGGCGTTGCACTGGCTTCTGACCATCTGCTACATCGGGTAGTGCGCGTCCTTTCACAACGCTAATGGCGTAATCTAAATACGCACGCTCGGCATATACGGCAAGTGTCAGACTGTCTTTGTTATCTTCATTCAAATCTATGGTCTTAGGATCATGGGGATCCTTAGGGCCATTAGGGCCTTTTGGATCCTTTAGTACTGGAGCTTGATCAATCTCAACAATCTCCATATCTTCAATCGGAGAAGAAAATAAATCAGCCTGCTCAGCAGTCGTTTTTTTACCGGGCGTCTTCTTAGTAGCCATTAAATGTCTGCCTCAACTTCATTACCGCGTTCTTCAAGCCAATCACGGCGTGCACCAGATTCGGATTTACCCATCAACATATCCATAGTTTTAAAGGTTTCATCTTCAGTCCAAGAGCCCAGAGTGACTGGCAGTAATCGCCGGGTATCAGGATTTAAGGTGGTATCCCACAATTGTTCTGCACTCATTTCACCCAAACCTTTAAAGCGAGAGATTTGCCAGGCAGAATCTTTGACACCATCTTTGCGTAACTTATCTTCAATGGCTTGTAGCTCATTGGCATCGAGTGCATAGATTTTTTGTGCTGGCTTTTTACCGCGCGCTGGTGCATCCACTCTAAAGAGGGGCGGCCTTGAAATATGCACATGGCCTAATTCAATGAGTTTTGGGAAATGTTTATAAAACAGTGTGAGTAACAATACCTGGATATGCGCACCATCCACGTCCGCGTCGGACAAGATGCAAACCTTGCCATAGCGCAAGTTTGAGAGATCCGGATTGTCATTTGCGCCGTGGGGGTCTACCCCAATCGCAACCGCTATATCGTGTACTTCATTGTTCGCAAACAAGCGATCGCGCTCAGCTTCCCAGGTGTTTAAAACCTTGCCACGCAGGGGTAGGATGGCCTGATACTCTTTATTGCGCCCCATTTTGGCTGAGCCACCGGCTGAATCACCCTCAACTAAGAAAATTTCGTTTTGCGCGATATCTTCGCTCTCACAGTCAGTTAACTTACCAGGAAGCACTGCCACACCAGAAGATTTTTTCTTCTCAACCTTTTGACCAGCACGAGTTCTGGCTTGGGCTTGTTTGATAACCAAGTCAGCTAATTTTCGACCATAGTCAACGTGTTGATTGAGCCACAGTTCTAGCGCTGATTTTGCATAACCAGAAACCAAACGTACAGCGTCACGTGAGTTAAGTCGCTCTTTAATCTGACCCTGAAATTGCGGATCCAAGACTTTGGCGGACAGAATAAAGGAGGCACGAGCAAAGACATCTTCAGGCATCAGTTTGACGCCTTTCGGTTGCAAAGCATGCATCTCAATAAAGCCTTTGACAGCATTAAAGAGTCCTTCACGCAATCCACTTTCATGC